>JAHDKO010000154.1 GCA_018436855.1 Deltaproteobacteria bacterium
GAAGCGGGCGTCCTCCCTGCCCATGGCGCCGCTCAGCACGATCATTTCCTCAAGCGTCCGGCCGGCCGTCGCCGGGTCCCGGGCAGGGTTCTCCCGGACAACATCCAGGAGGGCGCCGATGAGAGCATCGGGCAGCACTTCGACGGTCTCTTCCTCCAGATATGCCCGTGCCTCCCGCAGGACGGGGCCGTAGTCGATATCCGCCTCGATGCCGTTCAGCCCCCAGGCGAGCCGCTCTTCCAGACGCACGGGGTCAAGCCCCTCGACGCCGCCGTAGGACCGGGCGAGCCAGACGAGCTGCATGGCGGCCTCAGCGAGCCGCACCCGCTCCAACGCGGCTCTGCCCTCGCGGTTCAACGCCTCGGGGTCTATCTGGACGATCCTGCCCGAGCCCCCCCGGTTCATGAACTCCTCCAGGCGCCCCGCAAGGACGCGCATCTCCCGGGTGCTCGACTCTTTCACGATGGAGTTCACCAGCCCCTGCCGCCGGTCGGTCTTGACAAAGGTCTTCAGAATCTCCTGGCCCTCGAGCATGAACCACAGGTTGGCGATTCCCTCGCGGGTCTCGGGGATCGCGTATATGCCGTTCATGAGCCAGTTTTCCTCGGCGATGAGCGCGTTGATCGAGGTGATCCCGCCCACGGTGTCCTCGGACCGCAGGTAGTTCTCCAGATAGTTCATCCGGTTCATGACGGCCGGGTCTTCCAGGTCTCCCCGGAAATAGAGGCTGAAGGGGTACATGCCGCTGAAGTGGTCCATGAGAATGGTGCAGCCCTGTCGCGGGGGGCTGTCTTCGGGCAGCTGCCCGATGAAGTCCACGTTGGTCTTCATGTTCAAAATGCCGAAGCCCATGATCACCAGGCCCGCTCCGGAGACCGCGAGCACGGTCAGGGCGTGATCGTGCACCCAGCCCCCGAGGCCCGCCATGGCGCGGGAAAAGACGTGCGCGCCCTGCCCCTGCTCTTCCGGGGTGGCCGGCCTGATCCTGAACACGTGCAGGCCCAGCGCGAGCAGCACCACCGACAGAAAGCAGGCCGACCCGAGGCCGAAGGCCATCTCGATGCCGAAGTTCTTGAGCACGTCGATCCTGGTTGTGGCAAAGGTGAGGAGCCCGGCAATGGTGGTAAGGGCGCTCATGATAATAGGGACGGTAATCTCCGAGGAGGACGATGAGAGGTCCCCCCTCTTCAGGTAATGATTGTAGAAGTGCACGGCATAGTCCGAGCCCAGGGCCAGCAGGAGCACGGCCACCGGCGGGCTCAGAATATTGATGGGATAATCGAAGAACGACATGAGGCCGAAGGTCCAGACAATGGACAGGCCGACCAGGACCAGCGGGAAGACCACGCCCGTGAACCGCCTGAGGCCGAACCAGAGCACGCACACGATGACCGCCAGCATGACGGGAACGAGCACCCTCATGTCGCGGTTCATGTATTCGTTCATGTAAAAGTGCACGGCCGGGTCGCCCCCGAAGTAGTGGCCGCGGTCTCCAGCTATCCTGTTGACCGCCTTCTCGATCTTCCCGAAGACGCTCACCTCGTCGTACGAGCTGTGGATGTTGGTCATGAGGGCGCTGAAGGCGCCGTCCGCGGAGACGATCGTGTTCACGTACATCTCCTCGTCCAGGACATACTCCCTGAAGGCCTCCATCTCTTCGGGCGTGGCCGGGATGTCGGTCATGAGATCGCCCACCTCGATCCCGTCTTCGGTCTTGCGGATGTCGATGATGTTGGCGATGCTCGTGACATTGAACAGCTCTTCCATGCCGTCGAGCTCGTTGGTGATCTCCCGGATGAGCTCCAGGGACGCACGGTTGAACACGCCCTGGTCCGAGAAGTCGATGACCGTGAAGACCATGACGTTGGAGGAGAACTCCTCGTCGACCTTAAGCAGGAGCTGTGCGGTCTTGTCGTGCCTGGGGAGCCAGGTGGAGTGGTCGTTGTTGACCTTGAGCCTCAGGGCGCTCAGACCCAGGACCACCGTGCACACGCCGATGAGTGAAAGCAGGAGCCACCGGTACCGGAGAATCGGGCTGGTCGCTGCCCCGGGCGGTCTATTCATGGAGTGGGCCGCTCCGTACGGCCTGCGCGCGGGCGGGGCGTGCACCGGCTGAAGGCCCGGTTCCGGCTCTGTCTGCAGCGGTGAACCGGCCCTGCCGGCAGTGGCCCCGTTTTCCGGACTGATCCGGGGCTAAGCGACGGACACACCTTTCCCGGAAAGACGCACGATTCCCCATCACCGGGAGACCGGGCTCGCGGCCGGATGGCTCCGCAGAGCGCGCTCCCGTATAAATACCAGAACCATCATCCCTGTCAGCCGGGGAGACCGGGCGCCATTTCTGCCCGGGCCCGCCTCGCGGCTGACGCGGGGAATGATGTTTCATTATCTCCTCATCAATAATATGGGCCCCAGGGCAAGCCCTGGATCCTATTTCGCCCGAAAGCAGCGAAGAATGTGACCCCACCTCCAAAGTCCTCAAGAAGCGGAAGCGAAGGAGGATTTCATCAAACAACGGCTCATGTGCCACAGATGGTGACAGCCTTCGGCACGGAGGCTTTACATTCATGCCCCTGCTGTTTTCATGAGCGCCAAGGCTTGTCTATAACACAGGATATCGCCGTGATGGAAGGAATTTACGTTCCTGCCGGAGAAAAAGCACCCCGGCACGGACACTCGCCGCAATCAAGGGGTTCGGAATCGCGAAAAGCCGGGGCTCCTCCCTCCAGCCTGTCCTCCGCCTGAGGGAGAAAGGACAAAGAGCAGGGGTATGGGGGAGTCTTTTAGCGGCTCAGGGCGAGGCGACCTGCCGTTCGGGCTCGCCGTCTTCCACCGCCCTCACCGTCAGCAGGCGCTGGAGGTAGGTGCCCGAGTTCGTGCCTTCACCGAGGTAAAGGTTCGACACCACCACCCGGTTCACCAGCCGGAAGCGCTCTTTCTTGCCCAGCGGCTCCGAGTATCCCCGCATGTCGTGGATCGCGTACGGCACCCCGCCTACACTGCCGAGAAAAAGCATGATGTGGCCGTTCATGTGCAGGATGCTCGTCCCCCCGAGGGTTGGATCCGAAAGGAGGTCCAGCCGCTTCTCGAGCTCGGTCTGCCGGGTGAAACCGGCGATGAGCCTCCCTACCTTTGCCTGCTGCAGGGAGTTCCTGGGAAATTGGATGCCCACGGTAGAGAAGATCACCTGGATGAACCGCGAGCAGTCCTGTTCGCCGTGCATGTCGCCCCACCCGTAGGGTGAGTGGAGAAGCTTGAAGGCCTGGAGGATGACCTTCCGGGGCGTGTAGGGGAGGTATCCCCGGCTCACCTGGGAGGCCATGACGAACCCTCCCTTGAACACGCACCCGCCGTCTTCGTCCCGGAAAGGCAGCAGCACCTCGATCACCCCCGGAACGCCGGAATCCCGGGACGGGAAGCGGCATCCCATCCGGGTAAAGGACAGGTGACCCCGCAAATCCTGGTCCAGGAACAGGTCGACCTTGGCCTCGGTGGTGACCGCAAAGGGCTCGGCGTTCAGGTAATGCACCATCTGCTCCCGCGTGCAGTAGCCCACGTCCGCGGCCTTTATCCATCCCTCGCTCAAGGGGGTGATGGTGTAGAGCCAGCTGCCGTCTCCGGTGGCGTGCAGGACCGCCAAGGGGGTCCCGATGTCGTAGGCGCTGTTCTGGAGCCGGTCGATATCGGTGCTCTTCATGCTCGAATACAGCTCCCGGTCCGTTGGCAGGATGCGCTGATCGGTGTAGCCGGTCACTATCCCGAGCCGGACGGGGACTTCCTCAGGCACGGCATCGAGGTTCATCAGGGTTTCCATCTCACGGAAGAACGCGTCGCCGGCCCGCGTGCCGTCCTCGTGGAAATACCTCCGCGAGGAGATGAATCTCAGGCTCCCCCGGGCGGCGTCCACGACCCGCGTGCCCTTCATGGCATCCGGAAACGAGGCAACGTCCTGAATCATCCCGGTCCGGCTGCGGATGGTCTCGTTGAAGCCCGCTATGTTCTCCGCCGGGATCACGACCCTGTCCGGGTCGGGGTGAGCCCCGATCCAGAAACCCGGGGAGTTCATTACCGACATGGTCCCCGGCATGAGCACCGGTGCGGAATAATGAAAGACCCTTTCTTCGCCGGGCTTCGATCCTGCGCACGCGCTCAAGAGAAACAATACCACCAGAACAAACCCGGTGCTCCCCGTCAAAAATCTCTTCATTAAAGACCATCTCCCCTGCAGTACCCTGTCTGCTGGCTGAATTGTCCTGCGATCCGTTCGTGAGAAAATGAGCCGAAATTACACCTGAAACCCCTGTGGTTATCAAGCTGTTTCCCGCCGGGATCTATCCGGGCTGAGCTCCATGAGCCGCCCTGCCGCTCTCCAGCGGCCCTCGTGACAAGAAAGGCTCTCCCCACGCCCGTACGATTCCCTCCGGCATGCTCACCCTGTTTTCATACCCGGGTGCACACAGGGAATTCTATCACAGGCACACAGCCAGTCAAGTGCCCTGGCAAGATTCGCGCTCCGTTTCCGTGAAGGAGGATTGAACCCCTCTGCTCAGAAACGAATGATGATGGCATCGTTCGGGCATTTCTCGGCCGCCTCGATGCACTTTGCCTGGAGGTGCGGCGGCACCTCGGGCATCATGGCATACGCCTTCTTGCTCCCGGGGTGGAACCGGAAGACCTCCGGACAGATCTGCACGCAAAACCCGATAGTCCCGCATTTCGCCTCGTCCACTTCCGCCTTCATACCATCCTCCTCTCTGCCGGGCCGGCCGTTTCATCTCAAGCGATCCGGGGAGCCCGCCGGGAAGGGGCCGCTCCTATAGGGGCAGCGCACTGAAGAGAGCATCTGCATGATTCTTCCCGGTGGCCCTGTCTTTTATTATAGGTTCCCGTCTCCATCCGGGAAGAGCCCCCCAGAAGTGAACATCGGATCCTGCCTGTCCCCGGGCATCCAGTCCGGTAAAAGGACACCTCCCGGCTGGTCTGATTTCTTTGCGGGTGCACGACGCATCTCATCTCTTGTGCAATGGCCTCTCCCCCGGGATCGGATGCGGAGGGCGCAGGATACTACGGAATAAGATCCTAAAATCATATTGTTGCGGATACCGTCTCTTTAGAACCCCATCGCCGCCCGGAAGTCTCTGATGTCCTGGTCCGTAAGACCGGCGTGCTCGATGCCAAGCTCTTTTCTCAGCTCGTCAAAGGAATATTCCTGCAAAGGCACTCTGTCCGGCTCCGCGATATCCTCGATGCTGATGTCCGGGTCTTCCTCCGAGCCGAAGAGCCGGTACCGGTAGAGGTTCACCGGCACGGTGCAGACGTCCCTGCACATGGCCGCGGCTTCCACGGGGATATCCCGGGAGAGGATGATCAGGCACGGCGGCAGGTTCACGTCGATCTCTTCGGCCCCGTAGATCCTTCCGAGAAACTCCCGGTTCTCGCGGAACCACCGGTATCCCATGAACGAGCGGAGCAGAGAGCCTGCGAACTCACCCGTTCCGATGGTGACGAGATAGACACGGGCATCGTCCGTGGCCAGGAGGTCGACCCTGCCCGTGAAGGCGTTGCCCAGGTTGTGTTCCACGATACGCAGCCCGCAAACTTCCTTGAAATATTGTGCGCAGATCTGGTCGAGATAGTCGACCGCCTTGCCGGAGATCGGTTTGAGTATTCTGGTCATTGAGCGCACCCGTCTCCCGGAACAGGCAGCCTGAGCTGTTCCAGAAAGGCCCGGCTCACGGCCGCGAGGCTCTCCCGGGCCGGCGAGGGCTCAAACCCGAGAACCAGGGGCCGGTGCCCGGACAGGGACCTCTCCATGGCCTCGTCGCGCAGAAGATGCCCGAGATAACCCACACTCACCCCCAGCCGCTCCTTCGCGAACGCGGAAAATCGCGCGAAGACCCCGCGGGCATGCTCGCCGGAGGCCGGCTCGACGAGCACCAGGGAAACCCCGGCCTGCTGGGCGCGCTGCACGATCACCCTGGTACATGCATAACACTGGAGCAGAGACGCCTCATCAAGGGTGCTCAGGAGCAGGGCATCGAAATCCACCGGACTCTTTGCAAGCGAATCCAGGCAGAACGGGGTGTTGACGACTGCCCATCGATCTCCTTGATGGTCATCGGGCTCGTTCAGCCGCTCCGGAAGCTCTGCTTCACCGTCCGGTCCGGAGCAGTGCACAGGGATATCGTGCAGGCCGTAGAGCCTCACCCACAGGCAGCCGGAAGCGGGATCGGGATGAGCGACATCCCGGAGCACGGCCTCCACCCCCTCTCCGTCCCGGCCGGATAGATCGAAGACAGCCGTCCGGTGCCGGTGTCGTGCCAGCTCCAGAGAGAAGTTGGCCGTGAAGAACGCCCCCATCAGGGCAGAGGCCGGGCAGATGACCCGTATCACCCGGCACTGCCGAGGCCGGGGCAGGTCCCGCCGGTCCGGCTCTTTCCCGCGGACTTCTTCCCCCGGTTCCTCCCCCGGTTCCTCCCTCGGTTCCTCCCTCGGCGAATCCGAGAGATAGAACCGGGACACGTCCTTGAGGCCCCTGCCCAACCTGCTCTTTTCGTCCATGGTCAGTCGATCTCGATCAGAGAGTTCTCTCCAAACTCGCTCTTGGCGACTTTCGGGTTGGTGCTGTCAGTGACCCAGGTGCCGTCCACCAGAAACTTGTACTCGTACGCGCCCTTTTTCAGGGGGATGAAGCGCTGCCAGACCCCGCTCCCGTCCACGTGCTCGAGCGGCGTCATGCCGGGCTGCCAGTCGTTGAAGTCGGCCACCACGCAAACCTTCTCGGCATGAGGGGCATAAAAGGAGAACAGCACGCCCTTTTCCTGACCCTCCGCATCCCTGGCCACAACCGATTTCTTCACCTTCATCCTGACGACCTCGGCGGCCAGGTCCAGGTAGTCCCGGGCCCCGATCGAGTCAGGGGCGTAGTCGATCACGGGGCTGCCGTGGCTCACAGCCTCCTTGAGCCTGACGTTGAAATTGACGACCGTGGTGAACACCTTCCCGCCAAGGTGCTTCTGGATCTCGTGCAGGGATTCGTAGGCGATCCGGGTCCTGCGGTCGAACATGGTCAGCAGCGCGTTCACGGTTATCGCGAAGCTCCGCTTGGCATTGACGATCTCGATGGTCTCCATCAGCTTGGCCAGACCGTGGATGGCGAACAGCCCGGTCTCCATGGGGATGATGGCCTCAGAGCACGCGAACAGGGCGTTGAAGGTCAGGACCCCGATGTTGGGCGGGCAGTCGATGATGCAGAAATCATAGTCCTTCTCCACGGACTTCAGGACGTCGGCAAGCAGGTATTCCCGGTGGTCCCTGCCCAGCAGGGCGGGCTCCGCGGCGCTGAGCATCACGTCGGAGGAGATCAGGTCGAGACCGCGCGAAACCTCGACGATCACGTCCCCGGCCCCCACTTCCTTCCGGCCGGCATCCAGCAGGAGATCATAGACCGTATACTCGTACCCCCCCAGCCCGAGCCCGAGGCCAAGGGTCGCATGGGCCTGGGGGTCCATGTCCACGACGAGCACCTTTTTATTCTTCCGGGCCAGACACGCTGCAAGGTTGATGACCGTGGTCGTCTTCCCGCACCCGCCTTTCTGGTTTATGACTGCAATAGTCCTCATGACAAACCTCCCTTCAGCATGAAATGATGATGGATCAGTTGAAAACCCTTTTCCTCCTCTGTTATCCGAGGGCGGGTTCACCGTGAAAGGCCCTTAAAACGGGTATCTCCATGAAGCTCCACGCAACGCGCACATCCCTGTAAAAAGGGAGAAAGGGAACCCCTCTCGCATAACAGTACACCGTACACACATGCGAATACCATGGCATACCTGTCACGTCAACAGAATGATTGACCTTTTTTTCTTTTGTTTCTCTTGAAGCGCGAGCGGGCGGCTATGCCCCGTCGAGGGAATGGCGCTCAGTTCTCCTGAGCCAGGAAACAGGGTCCTTGAGGTATTCCTCGGCATCCTTCAGCGAGAGGTAATGCTCCCGCTCGATCCGGGAGAGCAGGTCGAAAAAGGCCTTTTCTTTCGGGTCGGATACCGCGTCGCGGAGCCCGGCATAGAACTCCGACCCCCTTGCTTCGAACCGGGCGGCCGTTTCCAGGGCACTGATATCATCCGCGTCTCCCCTGCTCCCGCCTGCTTCACGGACCAGCCTGTCGACATCCAGAAGCCTCCCCACGCGGGTCCCCCTGACCTCCAGCGGAAGGCTCTCGGGCCACTTCTGCGAGCTCTCCCATCTCCTGTGCAGCTCCTCGAGCCTGCGATAATGTTCGAGCTCGTCGTCCGCGATCTCCTGAAACATGGCCTTCCCCAGGGGGTTTTTCGTTCTCCCGGCATGCTCGAGATAAAACTCCCGTTCGCTCGTCTCGTTCCTGAGGGCCACATCCAGCGCATCCAGTCGCTGCCTCTCGTCCATGTCTTCTCCTTTTTTTCAGGTCTGCCGACCATGGTCTTTTTAAGGAACTTTCTTTTCATAATAGGGGTCCTCACATGCAAGTCAATGAAACGCATGTAATTTACCTTTATGAAAATATTCCCGTTTGACGATAATGATCACATTGAATGCGCTGTCCTGATACACCCCTAAGCGTATCAGGACATGTCAGGGATGATATTATGGAGAAGACATATTGCAGTTATCACCCCACTAAACCGGCATTGTGGTACTGCGAGGGCTGCAACGCCGCGTTCTGTCCCGACTGCGTCACCAGACGCGATCTCGGGGGTTCCCGGAAAAGCACCATGTACCTGTGCCCCAAATGCGGGAGCACCGTCGACAGTCTGCCGGTTCAGAATCTTATAGAACCTTTCTGGAACAGGCTCCCCCGGTTCTTTGTCTATCCCTTCACCACCACCGTGGTCATGTTCATGCTCGTGCTCTCCCTGTTTATGACCCTCTTCTCCGCCCCCGGCCTCATAAGCGGGATCATCCAGATGCTCCTCTTCGGAGTGCTGCTCAAGTACTGTTTCGCCGTGCTCAGGCATACCGCCAGGGGCAACATGAACCCGCCGGACATCGACGAGCACACCATTGTCGACGATTTCATCATCGTGGCCAAATACTGGTTTCTGGGAGCGGTGTTCGTTGCCGCGGGCATGCTCTGCTTCACCGTCTGCACCCGGCTCAGCCTGGACATCGGCTTTACGGCGGGCATAGGTCTTTTCGCCGCATGCATTGTCGGGCTGCTGCTCCTCTTTCCCGCGGTGGTGATCGTCCTGGCCGCGAACGGACGTCTCCTGAGCGCGCTCAACCCGGCCGTGTCCCTGCGCATGGCGGTGCGAATGGGATCCTCGTATCTCATCATGAATTTCTTCCTCCTCTTCCTCTACCTGGCCCCCGGGACCCTGGGATATTTTCTGAGGCCCTATTCACCGGGCTTTGTCTCGACCTTTCTCCTGGCCCTGGCAAACTGCTATTATTCCGTCGTGGCCCACCACCTCATGGGGTATGTGATCCTTCAGAATCACGACGCCATCGGATTTGATGTCGATATCGAGGAGCAGAACGTATGCGCTGCCCGGGGGGATCGTCTCGATGAAACTTCCAAAGATGTCCTGAACGCGGTGAACATCCTGATCAAGGAGGGAAAGCACGGCGAGGCTGCGGACCTGATCCGGGAGGAGACGCACGGGGACATCACGAATCCCGAGCTGGCCGAGCGCTACCATCAGCTCCTGAAGATCACGCAGAAAGACCGGGATATGCTCGAACACGCACAGCGTTATCTCGAGCTGCTGACCAGGGCGGGCAGTATGGATACGGCGAGAAATGTGTATCTGGAATGCGTGGCCGCCGATCCTTCGTTCAACCCCAGGGCCCAGATCCTCTTCAAGATTGCCCGCTCGTTCAGCGAGGGAGGGAATTCCCGCGCGGCACTTGAGGCATACAACCGCTTCATCCGGAGCTCGCCCGAGGATCCCCTGGTTCCCAAGGCCTACTTCCTGGCGGCGAACGTGTTCTACGAGAAGATGCTCAGCACGGAGAAAGCCGTCAAGACCCTCAAGAGGCTCATGAGGAAATTCCCTGACAATGAGATCATCCCGTATGCGGAGAAGTTTTTGCGCCGCATAGAGCAGCACGGCTGATCAATCGTCGAGATCGTCCAGAAGGCGTCTGGCAACGAGGCACTCCCCGGAGAGGGGGTAACGCATGCAGATCACCTGGAGATAGTTTCTGGCCTTGCCCTTCAGTCCGTCCTTCATGCACGCCCGGGCGATGTGCAGGAGCCCTTCGGGCATCTTCACGAGATCGGGTTTCTTCTTCAGCAGATAACCCATGATCCGCTCCGCCTCCTCCAGATGGCCGGTGGCGGCGAAGTACGAGCTGACGGCAAAGAGCAGGCTTGAAGGGAGTTTCGGTCCGGAGGCCTTTTGGATATATTCCCGATATACCGCCAGGGTCTCCCGGTGGGCATGCCGGTCATCCGCCAGGTGCATGAGGAGCCTGCGGGCGCTGTCGTGGAATTCATCGCGGCCGGGATCGATCTTGTCCAGGTGATACATCTGGGTGAGCGCGATCCGGTTGTTCGGATCGATCTGAAGCACCTGCTGCAGCAGGTCGCGCGCCCCTTGTGTGTCCAGCTTCTCGACCCGCTTCAGGGCCTCGTTGAGGAGCGATGCGGTCTTTTTTCCGGGATCGTTCCCCTGTTCCAGGACCTCATCGGGGTCCTCCCCCCGAATCTTCAGGCGGACGAGCCCCATGAGGGCGCCGCTCCCCAGGCCGCCGATATGGGCCATGTACGCGACCCGGCTCTCCGGCCCCAGCAGGAGCTGGAAGACCTCGTTGCCCATCCACAGGGCGAGGATGACGAGCCCTGGCACCATGGTATAATTGAAGTAGAACCCGAGCGAATAAAACACCTTGATCCTGCGCCTTCCATAGAGCACCGCATAGGCGCCCATCAAGGCGGCAATGGCGCCGGACGCGCCGATGAGCGGGATCACGCTTGCCTGATACACGATGCCGAAGAGCGCCACGGCGCAGAGGCCGCCCGCGATGTAGAGCCCCAGGAAGAGCATGCGCCCCCACGCCATCTCGAGGATGCACCCTACCAGCCAGAGAAAGACCATATTGCCCAGCAGGTGCATGAATCCGCCGTGGAGAAACATGTGGCCGAACGCGCTTCTTACATTCCAGTCCGCGGGCCTGAACCCGTAGCGCATGACCGTCGTGGACCCCAGAATCCCGTCGAAGTGACTGCGTTTCTCGCGCCAGGATGCATAAATTTCCATCTGCGGAGTAATGACACGGTCATCCTGAAGTCTGGTCATGAACTCGCCGTCGCCCTGCATGTCGGTCATCAGGGGAAAGAGCTCCTCCTGGGCGCGTACGGTGGAAGAGGGGTCCACCTCGGCGGCGGTGAGGCCGACAACGGCCCCGAATTCCCGGTACTGCTCATAGGCCGCGACCTCAAGCGCGGCAAGGCCCGAGTTCAGGTAATAGTCCTGGGCCTTCCGGTATATGGAGGTGTCGGAGGACTGAAAAAAGAAAAAGACCGCACAGTTGATCAGGATGATGGCCAGGGTGGCCACGGGAGGATTGCGAAGGCTCATTCTTCCGGAGAGGGGGATGATCACCACGCTTGCGCCCTTAAGAGTCAGCGCGCCGGCAAGTTGCCGGCGCTTACCGGTGTGTACCGCTGCCAGGGTACGCGATGTGCCGGCCCTGCCCCCGGCATGGCCTGTGCGGTTTTCTGGCCGCTCGTTTTCTGTTCTTCCCTGACCGCTGTCATGCCACACCACTCGGCACAACCTGAAGAAAACTTGATGCACCGGCCTTCCGGCCGGGGCCTCTGCAGACAAATCATGCCCTGTGGAAAAAACAGGGAATCACCGGAATCGCACGCAAGGGATGACGAGCAGGAAGGAAAAATTCCGGAAGTGGAGAATTACACGCGCCTGCGCGAAAGGGATGCTGCCGAGAAAAACTGGATGGGGAAGACGGCTTTCCTTACCACCTCCCCTGAGAAAATGCTTCAGGCACTGGGCATTTCGAGTGACGAAATGAGACCCACGTCTGCGATGGCCTTGCTCAGCTTTGCCAGATTCTCGATCATGATCCGCGCATCCGGCGACAGATCGTTCCTCTTCCTGGCAATGCGCTGTATGTGCTCGCAGTATATGCGAATCTGCAGACAGACCTCCGAGAGGTTTTCAAGGTTGATGCTGCTCAC
>JAHDKO010000012.1 GCA_018436855.1 Deltaproteobacteria bacterium
GCCCCAGGCCCACAGGCTGCCGTCTACCTGAATGCCCAGGGAATGCGACTTCCCGGCAGCGATCTCCTTCCACCTGCTTTCCGGCATGATCTTCACCGGGGCATAGGCATGCTGGTTGCTCCCATTGCCCAGCTGGCCCGTTCCGTTCGCTCCCCAGGCCCAGAGGAACCCGTCATTCTCGAGCGCCAGGGTGTGGGCACCGCCCACCGCCACCCTTGCCCAGTTCGTACCCCTGCCCACCATTACCGGCGTGCGGCAGCTTGCCGAGCTTCCGTTTCCGAGCTGGCCATAGGAGTTGAGCCCCCACGTCCAGAGCGAGCCGTCGGTCTTCAGCCCTGCAGAATGCGACCACCCGCCGGAGACGAATGCCCACGACGATCTGATCACGCTGACGACCCGGCTGACAGAATCGGTGTCTCCGTTATCATCTCTCACGGTGAAGACCACCTCATACACCCCGGCCTTTTTGAAAACCACCTCGCCCGGATTCCGGACCTTGACGTTCTCGGCGCCGCCCTTGAAGTCCCAATGGTATCGAAGGGGAAGGTTCCCGTCTCTGACCGACCCGCTGAACACAACCGCCTCTCCCTCGAAGATCTCCACGTCATCTTCGGGTTTTTCCATGCCCGCTACCGGTTTGGTGTCTTCAGCCACCTTCACGGTCACGGATGCGGCGGCCGTATCGCCGTCTGCGTCTGTGACCGTGAAGCGGACCGGAAAGACGCCTACAGTGGTAAACGCAATCTCTCCCGCATCCTGCCCCTGCACGTCCGGGGCTGCTCCGCCGAACTGCCAGAGACAGGAAACCGGCTCGTTTCCGCCTGAAACCGATCCGCGGAAATGCACCTTGCCCTGCTCGGTAATGAGGATCTCTTCGGGGAGATCCGGGATGGATACCTGCGGGACGGTGTCCTCCACGACAATGATCTCTACCGACGCCAGAGCCGTGTCCCCTGATGCATCAATGACCTTCAACGACGCATGATAGGTGCCCGGCGCCGGGAAGGTCACGATCCCGGGATTCAGCTGCGAGGTGCCCGGGGCCGCTTCCTGGAAGTCCCATCGGACCTCCACCGGCTCGTCTCCACCCGTGACCCGGGCCAGAAACTCGGCACCCCTTCCCTGGAGGACACTGACCGGTGTGACCGGTGAAAGAATCTCGACCATGGGTTTCGTGTCCTGGAGCACGTTCACGGTGGTAAAGGCGGAATGGGCATCCCCATGGACATCTGTCACCGTGAACGTGACCTCGTAGAATCCGGGCTTCGCGAACACCACCTCCCCGGTCTCCCTGGAGGCAGAGGGCGGGGCCCCTCCGCCGAAATCCCACGAGTAAGCATAGGGTCCGTTGCCTTCCCTCACCTGCCCGGCAAAGCGAACCGCCCGGCCTTCGAAGATCTCCCGGACGCTGGACGGCTCGATGATCGAGGCTATCGGAACGTTCTTCGTCACCTCCACCACCACCGTGCTTTTCCCCTCATCCCCGTTGTCGTCCCGGGCTGTGAGGGTCACGGTGAATACGCCCGAATCAGGAAAGGCGACCCCTTCTACGCGCCTGCCCGCGGCCGGCCTCGATCCCTGCCCGAAATCCCAGGCAAAGCTCACTGGCTCGTTTCCTCCGAGAGCCGAACCCGCGAAATCGATCGTGTCGCCCTCACGTATGGTTATCGAAGCCTCTTTGGGAACATCGATCCGGGCCACGGGAACGGTGTCCTCGATCACCTCGATGGAAAACGTGTCGCGGGCCACAGCTTCCCGGGCATCGATGACCTCGAAGGTAATTTCGTATACACCGGGACTGCCGAAGGTGATCTTCCCGGCATCCGCCTGCTCGACCGGGCTTGAGGCCCCGCTGAAGTTCCACCGGAAGGCGTAGGGCGGATCTCCACCCCGGACGCGACCGCTGAACGAGAGGGTGCGGCCCTCATACACGGACACGGGGCCGCGAGGTGTCGTGATCTCGGCGGCCAGGGGCTCAGGCGCTTCTGATACGGGTCCCGGCAGGGAGGCGGGCGGTATTTCCTGCGGATCCTGCCGCGACTCGGTGCACGACAGGGACAAAAGGATCATTGCCGCGCAGAGCAGTATCAGGAAGGCCGGATGGAATACCCTTCCGGGTGTGCCCCGCGGCCTGCCGTGCAGTCGCATGCTCATTTTCCGGCCCTCATCCATCAGAAAAACCCTCTGCTGATGCGTATGTGTTCATTTCATACCGCCCCCGGGGCGGACTCGGGCATACCGGCTTCCGAAAGGCTGCATACTTGAAGGACACGTCGGGGACCGGATTGCACCTGCGCGAGAAAAACGATCGAGAGGTCTTCACCTGTCTTTTCACTCCCCGGGCTCGTACCCGTATATCCTCACATTCTTTCACATTCTTCCCTTCCCGGCATTTTCATGTCCAATACCGCGACTCAAGACAGCATTCCGCCGGTGAAGAGAAACCGCACGTCAAGATCCAACACCTCATGCAAATACTGTACTACTCTAAAGCATTTCCAACTTCTTGACAATACTGACGGTTGCTGATCCGGCAATCCCGGAGCCTTGCATCTTCAGGATAATTCATTGCCCTGATTGCGGAAATCTTTTTCACCCGGTTAAGTTTTCCTGCAGGAAATTACGATACTACCTCGTACGGATGTCCGGCAGTAATATCCCTGGAGGCGGATGGCTGCAGAGCGACGTCCTTCGCAAAAGGAAAGAACGGTAAAATGCATGACAGGAAACCAATCGAGAAGGCCTCGGGCCCTTTTTGTCCGGATCTCTTCCATGGAACGCCGCCCCGGCCGTACCGGCCCTGACAGGACAGAATAATGGACAGTTCCCACCTCATGCATCAGCTCGACTACCTGTTCTTTCTCATCGGCTTTTCTTTTCTCGTCGCCGCTGTCATATTCTTCTATCTCTACCATGACCGGGTAGGACGCCTCTCCTGGATATGGGCGTGTGCTTTCAGCCTGCTGCAGGGAGGATTCTGGCTTCTTTCTCTGCTCGGCCTGAGCCTTCCCGATCCCGTGGCCTTCCAGATTCTCCGTTCCACGGTCTTTACCGTCTCGTTCTTCCCCCTCCTCGAGTTCGCCCGTCTGGGTATCAGGACACAAGACGGATATGCACTGACGCCGTGGA
The DNA here is from genome assembly GCA_018436855.1 of Deltaproteobacteria bacterium. Taxonomy (GTDB): domain Bacteria; phylum Desulfobacterota; class Desulfomonilia; order UBA1062; family UBA1062; genus Phosphitivorax. The sequence goes on from JAHDKO010000012.1 coordinate 3,130, forward strand.
TCCATCTTGTTCTGTTCCTAGCGCTTGCCATAGCCGGCCTATCCGGGGCCGCTGTCTTCGGGGACATTCTGCGCGCGGTGCTGGTGCTGCCCGCCGGGTTCATCGCCTCGTTGGTACTCGTGCGGGAAGGAAAGTCCCGGGCGGAAAAATCGTCGGGTTTCTGGCTCGGTGCCGCCGCATCGAGCCTGGCCGCATACACGGCCCTGACCACCGTTTGCGGGCACGGATCGGGAACATCTCTCGTTTCACGGTTTATCCCGGGTGAATCCATTGTCGTTCTGATCTTTCTGGCCTATCTCGCCATCACCACGGTTTCCATACTGTTGGCGTCCACTCTTACGAGATTCACGTCCACCATCGGCAGCAGATTCAGGGAGATGCCTTCCCGCAGATTCGTTGACGTTCAATGGTTCACCTGGGTGCTGGCGATCGTGCTGATCTCGGGCTGGGGCGTCACCCAATGGATCGGCATGCTGGAGGATGCGTCGCTGCGCAAGGAGATTCTCACCCAGGCGCGCATTGCGGCCCTGGCCATCGATGTTTCCGAGGTGCGTGCGCTCACGGGCGAGCCCGAAGATCTGGGCTCCCCCGACTACCTGCACATCAAAAACCAGCTCATGAACATCCGGAAGGCAGAGCCCCAGTACCGGTTCATCTATCTCATGGGCAGAAAAGACCGGTGCGTATTCTTTCTCGTCGACTCGGAGGAGCCGGGCTCCGATGGGTATTCACCTCCTGGTCAGGTTTACGAGGAGGATACCACGGACGACTTCCTCCAGACCTTCGAGCCCGGTATCGAGATCACCGAGGGACCCCTCACCGATGAATGGGGGGCCTGGGTAAGCGCGTCCATTCCGGTGAGGGATCCGGAGAATGGACACGTTCTTGCCGTGCTCGGCATCGACATCAACGCCATGCACTGGCTGAAGCAGATTTACCATGCCCGGATGCAGCCCATCCTGGCCGCCATGATCATTACGCTTCTGGCACTCTCTTTCACCTCTTATCAGCGAAGGTCGAGAATATCACACTGGAGGATCAGGGCATCGGAGCAGACCCTGCGCTATGCCCTCGATGCCACGAGCGAGGGCATCTGGGACTGGGACCTCGTTACCTCAAAAATAAAGTACAATCCCCACTGGGTGGCAATGATGGGATATTCCCAGGGGGACGTTCGCATGATGGAGGACTTCCGCGAGGCCATCATCCATCCCGATGACCAGGATCGGTTCCGGGAAACCATCGACGCCTGTCTGAAGGGAAAGACCCCAGCCTATGAATGTGAGATCAGGATGAGAACACGGGAGGGCGAATACCGGCATATCCTCGACCGGGGAAAAATCGTCGAACGGGATGCGCACGGCACTCCCGTGCGTGTGGTGGGGACCTTCTCGGACATCACCGCGCGCAAGAACATGGAGGACGATCTCCGCAAAAAGGAAGAGCAGTACCGCCAACTCGTGGACAATGCAAACGATGTCATCTACGAAACCGATGCCACGGGTATTATCCGGTTCGTCAACCCTGCCGGGAAACGGATCACCGGCTACCCGCCCGAGGAGTTCGTCGGAAAGCATTATCTTCACTTCGTCAGGGAAGACTATCACCGCGAGCTCATCAGGAAGACGGGCATCCAGTTCGTCAAGAGGCTTCCGAGCATCTATATCGAGTGTCCCGCCATCACGAAAGACGGCCGAGAGATGTGGATTGGACAAAGTGTGAGATTGATTCTGGACGGGGATACCGTCACCGGTTTCCACGCCGTTGCCCGTGACATCACCGAGAGGAAGATGACCGAGAAGGCCCTCAAGGAAAGCGAGGAGCATCTCCATGCCGTGTTCGACAACGTGCAGGCAGGCATTATTCTCATCGATCCGGAAACCCATACCATCGTGAACGCCAACAGGACGGCAGCTCAGATGTGTAACACCTCGATCGAGGACATGGTGGGCATGGGGTGCCGGGGAAACATCTGCCAGGCGAAACATGGCTCGTGCCCGGTTACCGACCTCGGCGAGACCCTGGAAAATTCCGAGCGCATGCTGATCACCGCGGAAGGAAGGAATCTGCCGATCCTCAAGACGGTTATCCGGGTGAGCATCGGCGGCAGGGATTATCTGCTGGAAAGCTTCGTGGACATCACGGCCAGAAAAGAGGCCGAGGAGCTGGCAAACCGGATGGCCGAGGAGGCTCGTGCAGCCAACCAGGCAAAGAGCCGGTTCCTCGCGAACATGAGCCACGAGATACGCACCCCCATGAACGGCGTCATCGGTATGTGCGAGCTGCTCCTCGGCACCGAGCTCACGGCCAGACAGCGCCAGTATGCCCGGATCATCATGAAAAGCGGGGACGCCCTGATCACACTCATCAACGACATCCTCGACATCTCCAAGATAGAGGCGGACCGGCTCGACCTGGAGATGACCGACTTCGATCTCAGGGCCATGCTGGAGGATCTGACCGACCTCCTTGCAGTGAGGGCCGCGGAGAAGGGCATCGAGATCTCCTGCCTCATCGAGCCCGGTGTGCCCACCCTGCTGCACGGCGACCCGGGAAGGCTCCGCCAGATTATCGTGAACCTTGCGGGCAATGCCGTGAAGTTCACGAACCGGGGAGAGGTGGCCATCAAGGTGGAGCAGATCGCCCGGGCGGAGCAGAATACGACCTTGAAGTTCTCGATCCGCGACACCGGCATCGGCATTTCCCCCGAGAGCCTGCCCCAGCTCTTCACCTCGTTCACCCAGGTGGATTCCTCGAGCACCCGCAAATTCGGCGGAACCGGCCTCGGCCTGGCGATCTCGAAAAAGCTCACCGAGATGATGGGCGGCGCGATCACCGTGCAGAGCACCCTTGGAAAGGGCTCGACCTTTTCGTTCACCGTGGAGCTCGCCAGGCAGCAGGAAGATGCAGCCCCCCTTCCGAAACGCGTTGAGGCGATAGCCGGCCAGCACATCCTGGTGGTGGACGACAACGCCACCAATCGTCAGGTCCTGTCCCTGATGCTGGAATCGTGGGGTGCCCGGCACGAGCAGACGCCCGGGGGATTCCGGGTGCTCGACATCCTGCGCCAAGCGGCCCGGGAGGAAGACCCCTTCACCATTGTCATCCTTGACTCTGCCATGAAGGAGCTGAGCGGAGAGGCCTTGGGAAAAATGATCAAGGACGACCCTGCCCTGAAGAGCACCGCCCTGGTCATGCTCTCGTCGCTCGCCCAGCGCGGTGAGGCATCCCAGGCACAAAACGCCGGTTTTGCGGCCTATCTGACCAAGCCTGTCAGGCAGGCCCACCTGTTCGAGTGTCTGACTACGGTGCTGGGCCTGTACCGTAACCACACGGACGCGAACGGGTCGAAACCGGCGAATCTCGTCACCCGCCACACCATCAACGAGGCAAAAGCCGGGCGCAGACACGTTCTGCTGGTGGAAGACAACAGCACCAACAAGATGGTTGCCCAAGGCATGCTCGACCACCTGGGCTATCGGGTGACCTCGGTGGAAAGGGGCGCCGATGCGATCAGCGCCCTGAGAAAATCCGAATTCGACCTCGTGCTCATGGACTGCCAGATGCCCGATATGGACGGCTTCGAGACCACACGGGTCATCCGGGGCCACGAATCCGGGGTGCTGAACCGCAACGTGCCGATAATCGCCATGACCGCCTATGTCATGAAAGGAGACCGCGAGCGGTGTATCGCAGCGGGCATGAACGATTACCTGGCCAAGCCCGTACGACAGGCCGACCTTGCGAACATGCTCGCCAAGTGGCTGTTGCGTGCCGGAGTCACGCCGTCTGTTGCTGACGGGCAGAGGGGAGACATGCCGGACACCGGTGACACGCCTGCCGCGGAGCCCTCCGGGCAGGATGGACAGAACGAAGCGCTTGAGGCTGCGGCATTCGATAAGGCGGGGCTTATGGACCGCCTCGACGGTGATCAAGAGCTGGCCGTGATCGTGCTCAACACCTTTTTCGAGCACATCCCCAACACCATCGCCAGGCTCGATGAGTCCCTGGCCAAGGCAAACCCGGCAGAGGTGGTTCTGCACGCGCACACCATCAAGGGCGCCGCAGCCAATGCCGGAGGCGCTGCATTGAGCGAGACGGCCCGGAAAATCGAAATGGAAGGCAGAGAGGGGAACATGGCCTCAGCAGCATCGCTGATGCCGGAAATCCTGAAACGATTTGAGCTTTTCCGCATTGCGGCCGAAAAAGAAGGATGGATCGAAACGAAAGGACATTAGCCGGTGAAGATACTCATTGTCGAGGATGAATTCACGAGCAGGGTCATCCTGGAGAAGATCCTCTCACACTATGGCGAGGTCCAGCAGTGCGTCAACGGCAGAGAAGGTGTGGAGATGTTCACCGCCGCCCTTGACCGGGGAAAGCCTTTCGACCTGGTATGTCTGGATGTAATGATGCCCGAGATGGGCGGGCCCGAGGCCCTGGTCATGATCAGGGATATCGAAGAGAAGCAGGGAACTCCCCGCCGGCAGGGGGCCAAGGTCGTGATGACCACCGGCCACAACGGCGCGGAAGACGATCTGGAGGCGGTGAGAGCCCTGTCGGACGCGGTTGTCTCGAAACCGGTCCGCCTGCAGGACCTCACCTGGACGCTCACCACCCTGGGCCTCATCTGACCTGCGTACGGCGTCCGGAAACCTTCCGTCCCCCGAACAGGGCCAGCTCGAAAGTCTTGAAGAAACAGTCCACGTCCTCGAAACCGATCTCACGGAGCCATCGGCACTGTGTTTCGAGAGAAGCGGGAATATTCTCCTTTTTGTCCTGATAATAGGCATCCTCGATATCACGCATGGTGACGCCCGGCCGGGCATGTTCGATGAAGCGGCGCATATGGTCGAGAAAGAAGCTGTCAAACAGCATGCCGATCGGAGAGGTCGCCGAGCTGACCTGATCGAGGTTCAGGAAAAGGCCGCCATCGCCGAGAAGCCCGTAGATTTCCGCATACAGATCCCTTTTCCTTTCATCAGACTGATGGTGGATGGCAAACCCCGACACAATGACGTCGAAAGGCCTTTGCGGCTCGATTCCCCGGCACCACTCGGATGTCGAGAAGTCGATATTGACCATTGTCGCGCGTTCGCCGCCGCCGATCCGGTTCCGCACCTTCTCCAGCATGGGTTCGGAGAAATCGGCAAAAACGACATGGGCGTCGGGATATTCATCGAGCAGCATCCGGCCGAGCACGCCATCTCCGCAACCCAGGTCGATCATCCTGGAAGGTTGAGGACACCACGCGCGTACAATCTTACCGATCACCTCCATCTGCAGGTCCGCGCCGGGAATGGCCCCTCGAACCCCTTCCACATAGGTCCGGGCGATCTCCCTGGTCAGCCACTTGCTCTGTTTTCCATCCATCGTGAGTCCTCCTCCAGCCTTCGGGGCAGCAGCGGATTGAAAGCCGCCCGGCAAATGTGTTTATCCTGATTCGCTCTCGAAACGCTTCCCTTATAAAGCATGCCGACAGCCTTTTCCAGTGCGCGGTTGAATTCTTCCGGGCGGGCCATCATCAGGAAATGGTCCGCACCTTTATCACAATGGCGCGGTATGAAAACATGTGCCTTCTGTTCCCTTCATAATTGACGGGCCACAGGTCTCCGTTCACGGTTATGACCGGGATGCGGATCTGTTCGAATATCCGGGATGCTTCTCCGGTGACGTACTGCGCCATCATCTCGTTTATCGCGCTCAACGCGACGGCCGGAGGCGCGGCAAAGATGTCGGAAAGGATCCATTCGCGGAGCCGCGTATCTGTCCGGGGTGAAAACATCTCTCTCCCACGAACCGCCTGCTTCCGGCCCGGAAATCCTCCCTCATGGGGGCGAGCATCTTGTCGAGCTCGTCTTATGCAAGCGGGTATTCTATGTTTTCCAGGGTGTCGACGCCGATGAGACCGACAACACGATCCGGCATGAGCCGGGCGGCTTCAGCGATAACCGATCCCCCCCATGGAATGGCCTATCAGTATGACGCGCCCGCCGCCCGTCGCTTCCGTCACGGCCCGCACATCCTCTCCGAAACCGGCCATGGTGTATCTCGTGCGGGTTTTCCCCGAGTGGCCATGTCCTGCAAGATAGAGAACGACAACGAGATGCCTTTTCGCAAAATACGGCACCTGTGCCCGCCAGTATCGGGCATCGCAGCTTCAGCCGTGCACGAACACGAGCTTCGGCTCTCCCGAGCCATACGCATCATCGGACGGTTCACCATGTCTGAAGCTGCAAGCCGGCATGATATCAGGGGCCGAAGAACGGTCTGTCCACGGACAGCGCGCACTCTGCCGGACCATCCTTTTTCCGGATCAAAAGCAGCCTTAAGAATGTGCAGGGGGTTGGCGAGAACCTGTCTCACGACGATCTGGGGGCGGGCGGAAACAATGAGAATCCATCCTTATCGGGAAAGGCATGGGCCCGGCCTTTCCTCAGCTCGTGCGAAGCGCGTCCACGATCTGCATCCGGGATGCCCTGAACGCCGGCAGAACCCCCCCTATGAAGCCCATGACCAAGGCGAAGGCCAGGGACTGGGTCAGGATGACCGGGGTGAGGGTGAACCGGAAGGCCAATTCGGAGAACGACTGGAAGTTCAGGGTCGAGATGGTGATGAACTGCATGAACGAGGCGAAGAAGAGCCCCACGCACCCGCCCGCGAAACCCAGAAAAAGTGACTCCGCGAGAAAGCTCAAAAGAATGGCCCTGCGCCGGAAACCGAGCGCCCTCAGGGTGCCGATCTCGGCCGTTCGGTTCGCCACTGCCGAATACATGGTGATCATGGCCCCGATCACTGCGCCCAGCGAGAAGATCACGGTCAGGGTGATGCCGAGCATCCGCAGGAATCTTGCCATCATCTCTGACTGTTCCTGGTAGAAGTTCGATTCGATCCTGGCCTGGAGCGTGAGCCGGGGGTCGTTCTCCACGATCGCCCTTACCTCGTTCAGAGGGGCGTCTTCCTGAAGCCGGAAGATCACCAGGGAGTATGCCTCGCGCCGGAACGCCTGCATCACCTGCTCGGCATCGGCCCATATCTCGGAGTTGAAGGCCGTGTTGCCCGCATCCATGATCCCCACCACCCTCCAGTCTGCCAGCGTGCCGGAAAGGTTTCCGCCCACATCCAGCCCCTCGAACCTCCTCACCAGGCTCTGCCCCACCAGCATTTCGTGGACCCCGAACCGTGGCATCCGGCCCCTCACGATATCCACCTGGGGCCGCAGGGCGAGCGATTGCCTGCCGATACCCCTCACCGTGACATTTGATGACCCTCCCCCCCTCTTGTCCATCGTGATGAGCACCACCACCTCTTTGGCCAGAAGGGGCCTGCCCAGGTCATCGACGGCGATGCCGGGCAGGGATTCGACCACCGCGGCCCTGTCCAGCTCGATGGCACTGTCCACCTCGCCGGTGGCTCCCTTTCTCAGGATCAGCAGGTTGTCGGGAGAGCCGGTCTGTACCAGCGTCTGCTCCAGGCCCTCGGCAAGCATGAGGATCGTGGCGAAGACGAACACCACCAGGGCCATGCCGCCTGCGGTCAGGACCGTGGTGAGCCGCCGGGTCCAGAGGCTGCGGATGCTGTAGGAGAGCGGAACCGCCATCTATCCGATCCTCCTCAACCCCTCGGCGATCCGGATGCGGACGGCCTGCCGGGCCGGCACCAGAGATGCGATGATTCCCACGAACATGCCGATTCCCAGATCCAGCAGGATGGTCGCAGGCTCCACGTTGAACGTGGGGAAGAAGGCCTTGAGAGCCTGCCGGAAGCCGGATGCCGCGGGATAGGTGAGCACGATCCCCACCAGTGCGCCGCACAGAGAGATCACCAGCGCCTCGCCCATGATCAGGATCGTGATCTGGGTGCCGGAATAGCCGAGGGTCTTGAGAACCGCATACTCACCGGTTCTCTCCCGGGTGGTCATGGCCATGGTGTTGGCCACCACGGCCAGGATGATCGCGATGACCACGAACGACACCAGCCGGATCACCTGGATGATGGCCTCGGTCATGGAGATGAAGCCGAGCAGAAAGGATTCCTCGGTCTCGGTGATCGTTACGGCCGGCGAGTTCTCGAACATGGCATCGATCTCTTCCGCCACCTGTGCCGCCAGGTCGGGATCGGTGACGCCCACCAGGTAAAAACCCACCTGATCGGCCATGGCCGGGTCGGTCTCTTCGAGGGTCTCGTTGAGATACTCCCAGTGAAAGAAAAACTGGTTCTCGTCGACGCTCTCGTCCCGGCCCCGGTAGACGGCTTGGAGCTGGAACTCCCAGTTGCCTGGATAGATGGTTCCCTGAAGCGTGATGATGTCGCCGATCTCCCACCCGAAGCGCTCGGCCAGCTGCCTGCCGGCGATAAACCCGCGCCTGTCCCGCAGGAATCCTTCCCGCTGGTCACCGGGAATGACAAACTCCGGATGCAGATCCAGATAGGTCTCGGCATCCACCGCAAAGTTGGCGAAGAAATTTTCTTCGGTGATGTAGATGCCGCCGAACCAGCTCCCGTAGGAGACCGTCTCCACGTGATCCACCTGCCGGATCTTGTTGTAGTAGGACAGGGGCAGCGGAAAGATCAGGGAGACGGCATTGCGGGTGATGAGCCGGGTGGCCGATGACGCCTCCACGCTCGCATACCAGGTGCTGATCACGGTGCGCAGCAGACCGAAAGCCAGGACGGCGATGGCGACCGCGAGAATGGTGAGCGCGGTCCGCAGCTTGTGCCTGAAGGCGTTCTTGAAGATCATCTTCCAGAGGATCATACGCTGAACTCGCCCTTTTCGAGGTGCCGGGTAAGATGGGCGCTCTGTGCAGCGTGGGGATCGTGTGTCACCATGACGATGGTCTTGCCCAGCTCGGTGTTCATGCGTTCCATGAGCCCGAGGATGTCCTGGGCGGATCTGCGGTCCAGATCTCCGGTAGGCTCGTCCGCCACCAGGATCGCGGGGTCGGTGACGATGGCCCGCGCAATGGCCACCCGCTGCTGCTCCCCTCCCGAGAGCTGCGAAGGATAGTGGTCCATACGGTCGGTGAGATTCACCATGCCCAGGGCGGCCTCTACGTGCTCCTGTCTGCCCTTTTTCGAGAGCCCGGTCAGATGCAGGGGCAGGTCCACGTTTTCCGCGGCAGTGAGCACCGGGATGAGATTGTAGAACTGAAAGATAAACCCCACGTTGTCAGCGCGCCACCCCGCGAGCTCGGTCTCGGAAAGCCGGATGATGTCTTCGCCGTTGACCACGATCGAGCCGCTGTCGGCCCGGTCGATACCTGCAATGAGGTTGAGCAGCGTGCTCTTGCCCGAGCCCGACGGGCCCATGATCGCGAGGAACTCCCCCCGGGCGATGTCGAACGAGATGTCATTGAGCACCGTGATCGTGTGCTCCCCCCGCTGGTATGACTTGCAGATGTTCCTGACCTCGACGATGTTCGCGTCGTTCTCCACCCTCACTCCTCGACGATCGTGACCCACTCGCTGTCCCCCAGGTCCTCGGGCGGTGCTTCTACCACCGTGTCGCCGGGTTGCACGCCCCGGAGCACGACTACCATGTCACCGAATCGCTCGCCGGTCTGCACAGGCGTCTTCCGGGCACGCTCGCCCTCGACCAGAAAAACGAAAAACCCCTCCTCCGAGCGTACGATCGTCCGGCTGCTCACCATGATCCGGGGCCTCCACTCATCCGGGCCCAAGGGCCGTGAGAGGAACCCCACCCTGGCGCTCATCTCAGGCAGGATCCCTGACCCGGGATTCACGAAACGCACCTTCACGAGCACCGTTGCCTGTGCCCTTTCCACAGTGGGCACGATGGAGTCCACCACGCCCCTGAACCGCTCCTGGGGAAGCGCGTCCAGGGTGATGTCGCAGGGCTGGCCCACCGACACCATGCCGATATTGGACTCTGAGACATCGGCCTCCACCTGCAGCGAGGAGAGGTCCGCGATGCTGACCACGGATCCCTTTGCCTGGGCGGCCGCACCCAGCGAGGTGATGATATCGCCCACGTCCGCGTTTTTGGTGAGGACCACGGCGTCGAACGGGGCCGTGATCTCGGTGTACGACAGCGAGACCCGGGCACGCTCCAGGGCCGCCCTGCTCGCTTCCACAGCGGCCTGGGCCGCCTGGTGCGTAGCCCTGGCGGCAAGATAGGCGGTTCGGGCCGCGTCATACTCCGAGCGTGATACCGCACCCGATTCGGCCAGGTTTTCCATCCGCCCGAAATCCCTCTGTGCGTTTTCCAGGTTTGCCCCGGCTTCCCTCAGCCGGGCCTCGGCAAGGGTGAGATTCGACTGTGCTTCCCGAACCATGGCGGCGGCCTCTTCGCTCTCGAGCCGCGCGAGCACCTGGCCCTCTTCCACGGCATCCCCCTCTTCCACCAGGAGCGATACCAGCTGGCCCGTGACCTTGGTGCCCACATCGGCCCTGCGCTGCGCCACCACATAGCCGCTGGCCGTGAGCCTGGTGAGCACCTGAGCCGGATATACCCGGGCGACTGCCGTGGTCTGGACGGGTACTCCCCGGGAGAGATAGAGCCATGCAGCCGCCAGAACCACAAGAATCACGGCCAGGAGAACGAGCAGGGGCACAGGCACCCGCAACCGGCGCGCCTTCTTTTTCCGCCGCTTCTCCTCCTTCTCTATGGCAAGTTTTTCGAGATCTTTGTCAGGCATGTCCCAAGCCCTTACCGTGTGCCTGGATCGGTCTCCCTATACTTATACATAGATGCCGCTCGGCCGGTATCAAAGAGGTCCCGGGTCCGGACTGCGCGCAAACTGGGCCATGTTCCCCGATCGCTGGCTCATATTGAAGCGAGGCACCCCTCGAAGCCGGGCAGCAATGGTATGGATGACCTTCGGTGATCCCTTAACTCCTGGTTGCCATCAAGCGAGTTGAGGGAAAAGTACGGCGCCTCCGGGAACACCTGAACGGTCCTGTTTCCTCACACGATTATAGGGGGGAAACGTATTAAGAACCTCCTTTGGATTGGGCCCCTGTTTCCTCACACGATTATAGGGGGGCCGTCATTTGCTGGCATACCGCAAGAGGAGCTCCTGTGTCATCACACGCAGGGAGACAGCGGCTACTTCGGCGGAGCCGCACCGCTTCCCGAACCTGTGTCCTCACACGCAGGGAGACAGCGTGAGCTTGCCCGGAAATGTGAACCCGTCCCCGATTAGTACACGCAGGGAGACAGCGTGAGCTTGCCCGGAAATGTGAACCCGTCCCCGATTAGTAGAGGAAGATCGGGTAGGAGTCGGGGTTCTTGCCGAAGCAGGTCACATCGTCTATCTTTTCGATCTTCGGGCCCTTGAGCAGCGCATAGAGCGAGCGTTCGACCCCGATGCCGCCTCCCATGGTGTCCGGAAAGTAGGACTGCCCGTCCCTGCTCATCATGTGCACAGCGGTGAGGAACGGCCCGTAGCCGTCCAGGACCGAGATGTTTTCCAGGACCCCGTTATTGAAGACCGGGGTCTCGGGTATGATCCGGTTGTCGATGAGACGCTGAACAATGGGCTCATAGAGCCACTCGCGGATCGCTCCGGAAAGAACCTCCAGGGCGTCGCCGTAGGTGTTCGTATCGCGCATGAGGGGCTTGGCACAGAGGTCGTAGTTGTAGATCATGTCGGAATTGTACGATTCCAGCGGCACCTTGGACCCGTCGTACAGGAGATAGGGATAGATGAGGTCGTAGTTCTCCCGCATGAGCCCGGTGATCCAGAAAAACGGGGTGGGTATTTCCCTGCCCAGCTTGGCATCGGTATCCAGCTTGCCGTGCTTCTTCAGGGCATCGGTGTGCCTGATGCGCGGGAACGGCTGTCTGGGCACCTCCATGGCAACACCCAGCTCCTTGAGCTCGATCTCGTTCTTCTCCGCCACGGCCTCGCAGGCCGCGATGATCATCCGCTCGAAGAAATCGATGATCTTCTCGTAGTCTTCCTTGAGGATGCCTTCCACCTTCTTCGGTGAGTTCTTGTACTCTTCGAGCCCGATCCCTCGGCCGCGCCTGAGCTCCACGTCGATCTGCGAGAAGTCGATGAGATACTTGCCGCGCTGCTTCCTCTGCGGGCTCTCGATCTCGAGCCTGATGTTGGGCGAGTCGACGAATATGCCCTTTACGCGCTTGTTGAAGCACGCGAGAAACTTCATGTAGATCATGGAGTGGGTGACCACATAAGGCATCCCCTTGTAGTGGATGGTGGGCACATGCTCCACATCGTGCGCAAGGGGATCGGTCACCGGGCTCATCTGTACCCGCTCGATATTGATCAGGCCTTCATTGACGAGGAAATTGTGGATGGCGGTCACGAACGTCGTGCGGATATTCATTGCGCAGAACAGCGAATCGTTCACCCACTTCTCGACATAATTATCGCGGATGAACTCCTCTAACGATGTGCCCGACTGTACGAGTGATGCCTGGAAATGAAAAAGATCCTCACCGATAAAAGCCATATGTTCCTCCTGAAATCCTTTGTTGTAGGCCGGACCGTCGCGTCAGTGAAACAGACTCGCCGTTTTTATACAAAAGCCCTATTCCTTAAGCCCTTCCCTCGATATCCGGCCACCTCATGCCAGCAACCTTTGTGCCAGGCGGCTGGGTCATTGATACCCCAAAAGACCGGCGGCTGCAAGATATCACTGTTCTTGCTACCCATCCGGAGGCCGGCACCCGTTCAAGGCATGCAGCGGCTGTCGCCGTCAGGGTTTGCGCCGCTTCATTCATCCAGGCCTCTCGCAATGCCCCCTGAGCAAGGGACAGGCATTCCTGAGGAATGGGGAGGCAGATCAATACGGATGACATCGTCATCGGGCTACCTGACGGCACTTTGGGGGCAAGAGGGTCGCGATACTTAAAACCGATCAGATCAATCCGGATTCATTGACACTCCGGGGAACGAGCACGGCACAATATTGTCCATAACACCTGCTTCGGATCAATTTTGTTGCACGATCCCGGCCCTCCCGGCACCGGAGAAGGCGGCGCGATCCGCTCAAGATTCTTACTTGTCGTTGTCTCCCGGCACCTCGGTGGGAAAGTCGCCGGTAAAGCACGCGGTGCAGTAGCGGCTTCCGTCTTCCACGGTCTGAAGGAGCGCCCGGTTGGAGAGATAGGCCAGTGAATCTGCGCCCACATGGTTTCCGATATCCTGAACACTCTGGTTACAGGCAATGAGCTCATCGCTCGAGGAGATGTCGATGCCGTAGAAGCAGGGATGCGTGACCGGGGGCGAGCTGATCCGCACGTGCACCTCCCGGGCTCCTTTTGAGCGGAGCAGGTGCACGATCTGCCGCATGGTGGTGCCCCGCACGATGGAGTCATCCACCAGGATCACCCGTTTGTTCTCGATGACCCCGCGCACGGGGTTGAGCTTCACCCTCACGTCGAGATTTCGCTTGTCCTGGTGCGGGGCGATAAAGGTGCGGCCCACATAGTGGTTTCGGATGAGCCCGATCTCATATTTGATGCCTGATTCCTGCGCAAATCCCAGGGCCGCTGTGTTGCCGGAGTCCGGCACCGATATGACGATATCGGCCTCGCACGACGACTCCCTGGCAAGCTGCTTCCCGAGCCTTCTGCGCACCTTGTCCACCTTCTCACCGAACACCAGACTGTCGGGACGCGCGAAGTAGATGTGCTCGAAGATGCACTGCGAAATCCGGGGCGCCGGGCTCATCCGGTGCGAGGTCATGCCCCCGGAATCGAAGACCAGGATCTCTCCCGGCTCGACGCTCCTGACATACTCCGCGCCGATGATGTCGAATGCGCAGGTCTCCGAGGCGACCACGTATGCGCCGTCGGAGACGCCAAGAGAAAGGGGCCGGAAACCGTACGGGTCACGAACCGCGATCATCCGCTCGGGCGTGAGCACCACGAAGCAGTATGCGCCCACGAGCCTGGACAGGGCATCCTTGAACATGCCCAGAAATGTCTCCTCCCTGGAGCGGGCGATGTGATGCAGGATGATCTCGCTGTCCGAGGTGGTCTGAAAGATGGACCCGCTCGACTGCAGCGCATGCCTGAGCTCCACGGCATTGGTGATGGTGCCGTTGTGGGCCATGGCTATCTTGCCCGCCTTGCACTCGACCGAGATGGGCTGGGCATTGACGAGATCGCTCGCCCCCCTGGTCGAGTACCGGTTGTGGCCGATCGCGGCCGTGCCCCGCAGGGCTGGCATGGCGTTCGGATCGGAAAAGACCGACCACACCAGGCCGGTGCCTTTTTTCAGCCTGATGCCTTTTCCGTCGGTCGATGCGATGCCCGCGCTTTCCTGTCCGCGATGCTGCAGTGCGTACAGGCCCAGATAGGTCTTCTCCGCGGCCTCGGGATCGCCGTAGATTCCGAATACCCCGCACTCTTCGTGCCAGTGATCGTCTCTGATTCTCTGCATTGCGCACCCTTTCATGGAGTCTGATTTAACATAATTCGACCGAATGTGAAGAGCCAATTTCCCGGCGAGAGTCCGTTCGCACGGCTCGTCTTCCAGCCCTTCCCCGATAATGTTCCGATATGCCGCAGTATTTTTCTGCCCGTTATTTTGCAAAACCGATACCAGAGCACCGGCGCAATCCTTGAGTTTTTCCCGCCGGGCAGAATTATAATCGTATGAACATCTCGGCGAAATTCTCCTCAAACCGGCGGGTGCTCCTGATGGTGTGGATCGCAATCTTCCTCATGAAGCTTTCCATCGGGATCTTCCATATCCTTGCCGCGCAGAAAACCCGCATCGCGCCCCTTCAGTTCGGGCTGAACGCCATCGAGTACCACGGAGACGACCCCGAGGCGGACAGGACTTTCGACAAATATTCCAAATCCATCATCCGCACCATCGACGCATACGAGAGGAACAGCCAGCGGATGCATCTCCTCGCTGCATACGGATATTTTGCCGCCGCAGCGACCTCGCTGGCCTCTGTGATCCTGGAGCTTCGCAATTTGCTTCGGGGAAAGGGATAATCGTGCGATATGCAGGAATGTTTAAGAGAACCCGTTCTTTTCCTCCCGGCAGCGGAGGGGGGACCGTTTTCCTTTTTCGATTTTTCCGGCGTTCAGATCGATCCGGCCTATCAAGACAGGTCTCATGGAAGATGAGCCCGAAACGACCTTGAACCCGCACCCTCATGATCCCGGCGGCAGGTCTGTCAGCAACATGATCACCCCTCTTCTGATCATCATCACGGCTATGGCGGCAAGAAGCAGATTGGCGATCTTCGAGATGATCCTGGCCCCCGCGCTCCCCAGAATGAGGTTGAGGCTGTTGCCGAACAGGAACACCAGGCCAGCGATCATGATGTTCGCGACAAGGGCCGTGGCCGTGGGCACGGCGCCGTAGGTATTCAGAAGCAGGATCGATGTGGTGAGCACCGCAGGCCCCGCGATGAGCGGGACACCGAGCGGAACCGCGCCCAGGTTCTTTCTGTCCACCTCGTTCTCGGGTTTGCCCGGGGTGATCACGTCGCTCAGGGCAATGATGAATATCAGGAGACCGCCCGCCATCATGAAGTCTGCGATCGTGATGCCCAGAAGACGGAGCAGCTCGCGCCCGCCGAAGAGAAAGAGAATGGCCACCACACCGGCGGTCAGGACGGACTCGATGACGATCCTTCGCACGACCCTGCGGGGCATGCCTTCCGTGAGACCCAGGAACAAAGGAAGGGTCCCGATCGCATCCACGGCCACGAACAGGGGCACGAAACAGAGCCAGAACTCGTTCATCAGGCAAACCGTCCTTTCTCTTTGCATCGCCTTCAAGCGAGGAGCATTCACCCCGAGCCGGACAGGAGAAAAACCCTCCCCCACCGCGCTCCGTCATAGAGCTACAATACGGCGAACGGACAAAATGAACAGATGCTGCTTTCCGGCTGTGCAGAATCCTTCTTTCTTTCAGTGCCTGTCACGCCCTGCCCTCTTGCAGACAATGATCCAAGACCTTAGTATCTATGGAGAGATAACCGGATTGAGGAGGGAACCATGGCCAAAGATTATTACCGGATCCTGGGGGTTCCCAGAGACGCTACTGCACAGCAGATCAAGGAGGCATACCGCAAGCTCTCCAGAAAGTGGCATCCCGACATCAACCCGGGCAACAAGGAGGCTGAAGAGAAGTTCAAGGAGATCAGCAGTGCCTACGATGTCCTGGGCAGCGAGGACAAGCGCAGGCTCTACGACGAGTTCGGCGAGGAGGCGCTCCATCCGGGCTTCGACGAGCAGCGGGCCCGGCAGTACCAGCAATGGTCCGCGGGCGCGCAGCCGGGTGCCGGCGCGGGTCGGGAGCCTGGTGGGGAATGGTCGGCGGAGGATTTCGGCCGCTTCCGGAGCTACGAGGACCTATTCGGGAACATATTCGACTTCGGCTTCGGCCAGGAAGGGCAGACCTTCCGCGAGCAGGCCCGCGGAAGGGACCTGGAGTACGAGATGAACATCGATCTTATCCCGGCGCTCAAGGGCTTCGAGAGCGAGATCGCGATGGACAAGGCCCGGATCTGCCCCACTTGCCAGGGACGCGGCATCGACCCCCAGACCGGGACATCCACGTGCACGGTGTGCGGCGGATCCGGCCGGGTGAGCGTTGCCAGGGGTCCCATGCAGTTCACCAAGACCTGCCCCCACTGCCGCGGAACCGGCAAGATGGGAAAGCCCTGCCCTACCTGCGCCGGCCAGGGCATGGTGCAGGGGGTTGAAAGGATCAAGGTCACCATTCCCCCGGGTGTCAGGGAAGGTTCGCGTGTCCGGGTGGCCGGCAAGGGAGAGCCCGCAGGCAGAAGCGGCACTCCCGGAGACCTCTATCTCATCATCCACGTCAGGGAGCACCCGGTTCTCAGACGCGAGGGCGACAACCTGGCCATGGACGTTCCGGTCACGGTCCGCGAGGCCATGGCGGGCGGGGCTGTCACGGTGCCCACCGTGGACGGCCGGATCAAGGTCAAGGTACCGCCCGGGAGCCAGAGCGGCCAGGTCCTCAAGGTCAGGGGAAAGGGGGCGCTGAATCCGAAGACCGGGAAACACGGAGACCTCCTGATCCGCCTGGTGGTCAAGGTACCCAGGACACAAGACCGGGAGGCCCTGGACGCGGCGGAGAGAATCGACCGGCTCTATGCCGGGGACGTGAGAGAGGGGTTGAGGCTGTAGTCTCCCGCGTCTGTATCGCTACCCCGCGACGGAGTCGCCGCCCGGGCCAGGCAGGCTTGGGAACGGTCCGCTCGCGTGGAAAAATCCGTGGGTATCAGAAGCCTTCCCGTCTCATGAGAAAACATCTTTCCAAATAAGGGAATATATTTTCCAATGCCTCATGTTTCCTTCTGATTCCACACAAAAATACCTTTACTTACGGCATATTGCGTGATTACAAAATGGTCATGATCTTGCATGTGCTGATATTATTTATAAATATTATGAAAAATGACATTGCAAAGGGGCATAAGACAAGATGCGCATACGCGCTGCTCTTACTCCATTTATTTTTTCTTTTCGCCTGCGGATGCAGCGTCAGGAGCGACGGAACCGGGGCCCCAAGAGATACGATCATGATCGAAGGCCTCAGTTCCAGAGCGCAGGACTCATATGAAGAGGTGAGCAAAGAGGGTGACCCATCGGAATACCGTGCAAGTACGGATACAACCGGGAAAACAGAGACTCCTGCCATGGCGCCCGTTCAAGGCCCACTTCCGCTGGAGCCTGGAAAATCTTACACTGAAACGATTACCCTGAACATCCAGTTCGATACGAACGAGTATGTCGTCAAAGATATATACCTCGGCGAACTGGCCCGGTTCGCCCGTGTCCTGAAGAATCATCCCGATCTCTATATCACGATCGAGGGGCATACGGATAACACCGGCCATGCCGGGAGCAATCTGGAGCTTTCCCGGAAACGCGCCGGGAGCGTGAAGGATCACCTGGTGTCTCAAGGAGTCGATGTTTCCCGCATCGCAGTGCAGGGTCATGGCGAGAGCAAACCCATCGCGGGCAACGGCACGGAAGAAGGAAAACGTAAAAATCGCAGGGTTGATGCAACGGTAGAGTACGAGAAAGCCGTTTTTCTCAAGAAAAAGACGAAAAACAGCCCCCCCGCCTCACCATTACCCCTTTTGTAGCTCATGTCATTCTGACAGGGAGAACTCATGCACACCACACAATATTCGAGATTCCGGAAACGGGCCGGTGGACGTGCACCAAGTGGAGATATCCATGGGAATATAATTTCTCATGAGTTCACTACTCGACTCATTCATAAAAAAAGATTCATGCATGTGCTCACCGATCTTCTCAAGGAGCATGAAGAGACGAGCCATTTTATGAGCAGGCGCATGCGGAGGAAAACATGAAAAGAAATCCTTCTTGGAGCTTTTTCCGTCGCTTTCACAGGAGGTCCAGCACGATCAGGCCCATCGCCGCAGTCCTGACCATCTTCTCTTTCTTCCTTTCGAATATCGTCTTTGCCGCGCAGATCGTAACGGACGGCATGACCGACACCCAGGTATCCGCGCCGGTTGATAACGTCACGAACGTGACCACAACCACCATCCACGGCATCAACGCGTTCAATTCATTCTCTGAGTTCAATGTGTACTCCGGGGATACCGTCAACCTCCATGTTCCGGACAGCACGCTCAATCTGGTGAACATGGTCCATTCAGAGGCAACCACGGTAAACGGCCTGTTGAACTCCATCCAGAACGGCCAAATCGGCGGGAACGTTTTTTTCCTGAATCCCCATGGGTTCGTGGTGGGGCAGCAAGGCGTGATGAATGTCGGCTCACTGACCGTTGCCACTCCCACGGTGAGTTTCATGGAAGGGTTCTTCGACTCTCCCGGGAACCCCTCCCCTGCATCAGCGGACATGTTGTTTACCGGAGCCGTGCCGATCCGGGAAAACGGGCTCATCTCCATCCAGGGAACGGTCAACGCCATAAACGACATCACCCTGCTCGGCGGGAACGTGAATATCGCCGGAACCGGCCTTCTGACGACGGGCGCCTATTTCGACTGGGACGACGTCAATTTCAGCGACGTGGTGAATACCGGCGAGATCGAGGACGGTGCGGTCTTTTCGATCGAGAACGGAAACATCTACATCCGAGCTCTGGACGAGGTCGATCACAGCGGGATCATGAAGACCGACCCGGCCGATTACTCCGGCCCTGAAGACGTCGAAGCCGGAAACGTCGAGATCAGCGCAGGCGGGTCCATCAGCCTGCACGAGGATGCCGTCATCTCCACGAGAAATGCGTCCAATGGAGCGGACCTTCTCGCAGCCGGTTCTCTGGGAAGCTCCGGAGAGCTGACAATGAGCGCCCCGGAAATCATTCTCGAGGCTGGCTCGAAGCTCCTTTCACACGTCGAAGACGGCAGCCTCCACCGGGCCGGAGACATCACGCTCGAGGCAGTCAATATCGAGGAAACGCCGTTGATCCGGCTGGCGGGCAATGAGAGCAAGACAGCCACGATCTCGATCGACGGCGCAACGATCAGGGGAGGGAACATCGACATAACCGCCCGGGCAGGCGACTCGAACCCGGAAGACGGGGCACCCGCGATCCAGGACAACTGGACATTCGGAGAGCTCGAGACCCTGCTCGACGACAACGTCTCGCTGCCCGCGGCCGTCATGATCAAGCGCGCCGAAGCCGCGATCAAGATCAACGAAGACCCGGCAAACCAGACCGTCATCTCCTCGAGCGGAAACGTGAACATCAATGCCGTCTCCACGGCGGACGGGACGGTGAAGGCGATCAGCGGCGGAACCGATCCGCTCACGAACAATCCGGTAACCAACATCTTCAGCGTCGGCTACAGCAAGGCTGAGGCGACCGCAAAGGTCGAGGTCGGAACAGGAGTTGTCATCGACGCCGCAGGCGATGTCTCGCTTCAATCCGATGCGTCCGCAACGGCGAGCGCCACGGCGCGCACCTCCCAGAACCTGGGCATCGGGCCCTCCAGCCGCAACAACATCGCGGTTTCCCTTGCCATTGCGAATTCCGGCACCACCTCTCACGCCACCGTGGCCGAGGGGTCCTCTGTCACCGCGGGCGGCACGGTCGCTGTCCACGCCAGGGGGCAGAGCACGAACATCGCCAGCGCCGAGACAGGCACCTATGACGACGGGCTGGCGGGAGTCGCAATCGGGCTGGGCTTCTCAAATGCGGATATCCTGGCCAGGGTGGGCGGGACCCTGACGTCCGAAGGCGTGCTGCCGGTCTTCAATCCGGCCACTGCCGTGACGGATGGGGCCTTCGATCTCGGCGTTGATCACGGGCTGATCACGGGCCAGCAGGTGAAATACGATAACGGCGGGGGAGCCGGCATCAGCGGGCTCGAACACGGGAAGACCTACTATGTCATCGTCGACAGCCTGAACCCGGGCCAGGTGAGGCTTGCGGAAACCTTTGAGAAGGCCCTGGCCAATGATGCAATCACTGCGATCGATGCCGCTGTCGCGACAGGGAGCGCTCACCGGTTCATCCAGGGCATCGATGTCGCGGCCGAGCTCGCGGCCCAGGAAACCGCGAGCGGCGTCGCCGGCATCCGGGGAGACCCGCTGGTCAAGGACGCCCTGCTCAAGGGCGAGGTTGCGCCCTTTCTCCCCTTCATTCTCACCGGGGCCACCAAAGGGCTCAGGAACCATGTCGGTGGATGGTGGGGAGGCGATACCGACTGGAGCCTGGCCGGGAGCCTCGCCTATGCCGACGTCGACAACACGGTGAAAGCGGAGGTAGGCGGCGCGGCGGTCCTGAAGGCGAGAATGGACGTGAATGTCGCGGCAGAGATCACGGACAGGGTCCAGACCGTTGCCGAGTCCGTCATCGCCCAGCAGGAACCCGACCCGGGAAGCGAAGACCTCGACAAGGCCATCAGCACTGCCGTCATCGCGGGCTCGTACAACAATACCGCCAAAGCGATCATCTCGAGCAACGCCCGGGTGGATGCCGGACGCCGGCTGGACGTCGATGCGGGCATCACCTACCCTTTCCTGACCGAACCGGGCCTCTCGCTGCTCCCCTTCACCATGGAGGACTTCGAGAGCCCGGCAAAGCTCGGGACCGTTCTCGACCAGAAGCTCGGTATCCAGAGCCTGCTGTTCAACTCCTGGGCGCGAAGCGTAGCGACCGGGGGCGATCTCGGGATCTCCGGGTCCGTGGATTACATGAGCTTCACGAATACGGCCGAGGCCGTCATCGAAAAGAACGCCCTGATCAACCAGGACAGCCATTACCGCACCACGGACCAGAGCGTGTCCGTCAATGCGGCAACCCAGATGAACCTGATCGACATGTCCGGGGTCTTCGACCTCAACCTCCAGGTCTCCACCCTGACGAACATGACGGCCTGGGATCACCCCTTCGCGGAATGGGTCGACATGGGCGCAACCGGTAAGACCGGGGCCGGCGGTTCTGTTCTGCTCATGTTCCTCGACAACACCACGATTGCCAGAATAGAGGACGGGGCATCGGTCTCCACGGGCCCACAGGGCGGCCTGAGCGTGGGCACGCGCACGGATGTCACGAGCATCGCCCTGGCACAGTCAGGCTCCAAGGCAAAGACCTTCGGGGTGGCCGGCACCTTTTCCTACATCGACCACAAAGACGAAACCCTCGCGTTCATCGACAGCGGGGCAAAAGTGAGCGGCGGAAAGGTGAATATCTCGGCAACGGATGACACGCTTCTCTTCAACGTTGCCGGCGGCGTCATCAAGGGAGAGAACATGGGCGTGGGCGCTTCCGTCTCCATCAACGCGATCGAGCGTGATACCCGGGCGCTCATCGGGCACGCTGCATTCGATCCATCCGCGTGCCTCATCGGAGGCGACATCATCGACCTCGGCTACGAGCACGGCTATGAGACGGGCGATACGGTGGTCTACCTGAGCGGCGGCGGCGCAAGCATCGACGGGCTGGAGAACGGGAAGGCCTATGAGGTCATGGTCGTGGATGAAACCAGGATCAGCCTCATGGATACGGAAACAGGCGCGGTCATCGACCTGGCCGCAGCCGCAGACATGGGCGCTTCGCACATGCTCGTCAGGGAAGATGGGTCCCTGAGCTCGGAGAGCGATGTCAGCCTCACGGCCGCGAACACGGGATCCTTAAGCTCCTATTCGCTGGCCGCAGCCGTTGTAACCAGCAAGAATGACGATGAAACACAGGAAGAGACCTCGCCCATGCCGGATACAATCGCCGACGACGACCCGCTCGACGGCGTTTCCCTGCCGCGGCTGTTCAACGAAGAAGAGGACGGGGGAGACGCGCAGCCCGAGAAAAAGCCCAAGGCGGCCATATCCGTGGCCGGCGACGTCTCGGTCAACCTGATCACGGACAGGACACATGCCGGCATCACGGGCGCGAACACAGTCGAGGCAGAGGATGTCGACCTCTCCGCGCTCAGCGACAGCACCATCAGCTCCATTGCCGGGGCCGCCACAATGGCGGGCTCGGAGGGAACATCCGTAGGCCTCGCCGGCTCGGTCACCTTCAATGAGCTGGATATCGAGACGAACGCCTCCATACAAGACTCGTCCCTGGATCTTTCCGGAGACCTCGGGCTTTCGGCCGAGACGGAAGGGACCATAAGAACGATCTCCGCAAGCGGATCGCTGGAGAGAAAGGACAAAGGGTACGGGCTCGCTGGCTCCGTGTCCGTCAACCAGATCGACAGCGACACCTATGCCTCCATCTCCCGGTCGGATATCGAGTCGGCGGCAACGGTCGATGTCTCGGCAGAGGACGACACGTCTATCCGGTCGATCGCGGGATCCGCGAGCTACGGCGGCAAGGCAGGCATCGGCGCCTCGGTGGCGGTCAACATCACGGACAATGACACTGAGGCCTCTGTGCAGGATTCGGACATCGCGGCAGGCGGCGACATCATGGTTTCCGCCGACGAGAGGAGCGGGATCAAAACGGTCGCAGCCTCTCTCGGCGCGTCCAAGGACGGCATGGCAATCGCGGGGTCTGCCGCGGTGAGCGACCTGACCAACACGACAAAGGCGTATATCGAAGGCAAAAAGACCGGCGGCGTCACGGCGGACGGAAATGTCTCCCTGGCAGCTGCCGACGATGCGGACATCCTGTCCGTGGCCGGGAACATCGCGATCGCCAAGGGGTCCGGGGGCATAGGCGGGGCCGGCTTCGGCGGCGCGGCCTCGATCGTCGTCACGGACAACACGGTGGAGTCGTATATCGGAAGCGGCAGCGTTGTGACGGCCAAGGGGCTGGGAGACGGCGGGATCGACGTGTACACCGGGGAAAAGGACCACGATGGCAACCGGCTCACGGAGAACATGAAAGGCGTTTCCGTCACCGCCACCTCGCATGAGGACATCCTCAGCGTGGCAGCGGGCGGTACAGGAGCCGAGAAGCTCGCCGTCCAGGGAAGCGCCGCGGTCCATACGCTCGATGAAAAGACAGAGGCCTATATCGGATCAGGGGCTGAAGTCACTGCAGGCGAGCCGGGAGGAACCGGGCAGAGCGTGAACGTCCTTGCATCGGACGAAACCGATATCACCGGCATCGCCGGGGCGGCCATGGGCAGCCTGCAGGGCGGCATCGGCGCGGGCGCCGACGTGGGCGTGATCTCGAAGAACACCCGGGCATACATCGGGAACAACGGGGTCGTGGATGCGGCGGAGAACATCACGATCCAGGCATCGTCCAAGGAGGACATCAACTCGATCGCCGGAACGGTCGCAGTCGGCAAGAACTGGGCCTTCGGCGGCGCGGCCTCTGTCTACGCCATTACCAATCAGACAAAGGCCTATATCGAGGGGGGTGACATCTCCACCACAGACATACACGCAGACGGGAGCATCGTGATCTCCGCCTCGAACTCCTCCGAGATCGACAGCATAGCCGGAAGCGGTGTTTTCGGCATGTCGGCGGGCATCGGGGCCTCGGCGGCAACCACGGTCATCGACAAGACCACCGAGGCGTTCATCGGGAAAAACGCCACGGTGACGGCCGACGGAAACCGGGATGCCGTCGAGATCGCGACGGGCAGGTTCATCGTCCAGACGCATGACAACACGGGCGACGACTATGACGTGGATGCATCGGATACGGCGAACCTCAACATGGATACCGACATCGATACCACAAAGGTCGCTTCCGCCGGAGCAAAGGAGCTGAGGGGGCTTGCAGTCACGGCCCTTTCAAAAGACGACGTGTCGAGCATAGCGGCAAGCGGCGGCGGGTCCGGGACCGTCGCAATCAACCTGGCCGGGTCTGTCAATGTCATCGGGAACAATACCTCGGCCTACATCGACCAGGGCGCGAAGATCAACGAGGACCAGATCTCCGCAGGCAACGGCCAGTCCGTGCTCGTGGCGGCCGGGACCGATTTGCGCCACCTGGGCATCGGCGCAGCCGTGTCCATCGGCGGTCAGGTGGGCCTCGGGCCCGCGGCCGAGGTCACGGTGGTCGACAACAACACCAGGGCCTTCATCGGCAAATCCGCCCGGGTCAATGCGGCAGAGGACGTGGAGGTCATCGCCGAATCCACGCAGGACATCATATCCATCGCAGGCGCCGGAGCTTTGGGTGTGGGCGCGGTCGGACTGGCCGGGGCCGTGCCGGTCATCTCGATCGACAACGAGACATCCGCGTATGTAGAAGGCACGGCACAGGGCGAGCAGTCCACCCGCGTCGATGCGGACGGCAACATCGCCATATCAGCCAGCGACCGGACAGAGACGGACATCGTCGCAGGCAGCGTGGCAGGCGGCCTCGTAGGGGTCGGCGGCGCTGTCGGCGTGACGATCATCGAGAAGGATACCACAGCCTTTGCCGGGAGCAATGCCGAGATCGATGCAAAGGGAAATTCGTCCGGCTCCGTGTCCGCCTGTTCCGGGATGGACAATCAGGGCGGTCTCTTGACAAAGGATGTGAAAGGGCTGTCCATAAGGGCCGAATCCAGCGAAGACTTCTCCACGATCACGGGCGCGGGCGCAGGCGGTTTTGCCGGTGTGGCAGGCGCGGTGGCGGTCAGCACAATCGACTCGAGCACATCGGCATACATCGGCAGCGGCGCGAAGGTGAACCAGAACAATGCCGGTGCCAATGCGGAGCAGGACGTGAATGTCTCCGCGGTCAACACCTTAAGCGGCTTCGCTGTTTCGGGCAGCATCGCAGGCGGTGCGGTGGGCCTTTCGGGCGGGCTGGGCTTCCACACGGTCCAGAACGACGTTTCCGCCCACCTGGGCGATCAGGCACGGGTCAAAGCGGCCCGGGACGTTGAGCTCACCGCCCTTTCGAACAAAGAGGCCGAGACCTACGCGGTGAGCGCGGCAGGGGGCGCCGTGGGCCTGGCCGGGGGTGTTACGGTCCTGACCATCGGCGAGATGCCTGACGATGCATCTGTGCAGGACCTCGCCGCACAAGGGGGCAACGAGGACTACACGAACCCGTCGGAGTATGCGAACGAGCAGGCAGGGTACGATTTCATGGGCGCCGCCCTGAGCGACACCTACGGCATGGACAGCATCAAGAGCGAGACAAGCCAGGCC
Organism: Deltaproteobacteria bacterium; assembly: GCA_018436855.1. Taxonomy (GTDB): domain Bacteria; phylum Desulfobacterota; class Desulfomonilia; order UBA1062; family UBA1062; genus Phosphitivorax. The sequence continues at coordinate 28,617 of JAHDKO010000012.1, forward strand.
ACATCGGCTGTGACCGTCGCACCCACGGCAGCCCCTGCGGGCACGTCGGCGTTCATCGGAAAGAGCGCCACGGTCGAGGCCGGCAGGGACATTCTGATCACGGCACACGAGCGCATCGACGCTGACATGATCTCCGGAAGCGCCGCTACCGGGCTTGCCAGCCTGGGGGGCGGCGTCGGGATAGCGAAGGTCCGCAGCCAGGTCAGGGCCTATATCGACGACGACATCCCCGGCCACACCTCCTCCATCAATGCAACAGGCGACATCGACATCTCCGCAAGCCTCGACGAAAAGACCCTCAACCAGGCCTTTGCCGGCGGCCTGTCCGCCTTTGTGGGCGTCTCGGGGGCCGTCACCTATACGGACAACGACTACCTGGTCGATGCCCATATCGGCAGGAATGTGGCCGTAAACCAGGCCGATACCGTTTCCGTGTCGGCACGATCCAGCACGGACGACAAGTCCGAGAGCCTGGAAGGGACAATATCCGGCGGGCTGCCCATCGGCGTGTCCTATGCCGAGGTGGATTCGGACGGCTCGACATCGGCCTATGTGGATGACGGCGTCAGGATCGGAACATCGGACGAGGCAACCGTGAACAGCCTCGAGATCTCGGCCTCTGCTTCCGGCAAGGCAGACGCGGACTCCAAACACCTGGCCGGCGGCATCATCGCAGGCGGATACAACGAAGCGGACTCCAGCGTCAATCCCACCGTTATCGCAGCCGCAGGCTCGGATGCGCGGATCACCCTTGAAGGAAACCTCGACATCACGTCACGGGCGGACGTGAGCAGCACGGCATACACCTGGGGAGACAACTTCGGTGCGGTTGCGGTCGGAGCCGGGGTGGTCGAGGCCTCGGCAAGGCCTGTGGTGAAGGCGTATATCGAGGGCGGCGACGACTCAGCCGTCTCGGCCGGAGAAAACATCTCCATCAGGGCCTTCGGGAACCATGACCTGGACGGCGTGGAGCAGGCGAGACTCATAAAGGCCGAGAACGACGCAGTCGGTGGGAGCCTTTTCTTCAGCCATGTCAGTCCGTCGGCAACCGCGACCAGCGACTGGACGGTCGAGGCATATATCGGAGCGGACGCCGATGTCGAGGCCGAGGGAGATGTGGAGATCCTCGCCAAGAGCCATTCCGGCGAGGTCGTATCGGACGTGAACGGGAAGTCGTACTCCCTGGCGGGCCTCGGGAACAACATATCCTCCACCACGGTCACCAACACCGTAAGCGCCCATGTGGACGAAGACGTTTTCCTGTCCGCGAAATCCATAGACGTAAACGCCCAGGGGAAGAGCAATGCCTATGCGACGACGTATGGAGGCGCCGGAGGCATCATCGCGGGGGCATCGGCCAGTGCCGGCACGAATGTGACGAACACGGTGAGCGCCTATCTGGCCGGGAACGATGATGGAGCAGCGCAGATAAGCGCCAGCACGGATATCGCCGTTTCCGCCCTGTCGGACGTTGTTTTCAATGCCCATGGGGCAAGTACAGGCTACGGGTTCGTGGGAAGCAACGGTGTCAGGACCAGCAACACGGTTACTTCGACCGCCAGGGCATATATCGGCCAGGATGCGGATCTCCTGGCCGGAGAGGACATCCTCGTGGCCGCAGCCAATCGTGTTACAAAGCCCTTCATCGGTGCCAACCTGAGCGCGGGCGCAGGAGGGTTCTGGGGCGGGCCTGCGGGGGACAGCGTCACGACCATTACGAATATTGCAGAGGCATATGCTGTTGGAAACAGCACTATTGACAGCGGCAACAGGATCGAAGCACAAGGCGACATCACCCTCTCCGCCGCGAACGATGTATCCGCCTATGACAGGGCCACCCTGTCCTCGGGCGGAGCGATCGCCGTGGCAGACGTCCATTCCACCATCACCAGCACCAATACCGCCCAAACCTCGATCGGAGAGAATGCGGAAATCCTTGCGGCCAACGACGTCAACCTGCATTCGCAGACAAAGGCGAACGTCGAGGCGGTGACCTATACCGAGGGCTTCGGCCTGGGCGCTTCGGCTGACGGAAAGGCTATCGCGAACGTGACCGCGGATAACGACACGGTTGTAGGAGCCCATGCAAAGATCAGGGCAGGCAACGACATCAACGTCTTTGCCGGGAAAGACCCGGACGGGATGCAGAACAACCTGCGCGTCAGGGCGGAGGCAAGGTCCTTCTCCGCGGGCGGCATCCCCTTCAGCAGCGTCGGGGCCTATGCCTGTCTGAACGATTACAACGGCGTCCTGGTCGATACCGGCGCCGATCTGAAGGCGGGCGGGGACATCAATGCAGGGGCCTTCAAGGGGATGGCCTTCACGGAAGGGTACGCACGGGCAAAGCTGAGGACATACGCTCTCTTCGGCATCCCCATCACCTGGTACAACAACGGCTCGCGCACGAGCGCCTTTCAATCCAGCGATTCCGTGATTGTCAACGGCGCTCTGGAAAGCGGAACCAATCGCCACCGCACCCTCTTCATCGGCGCGGACGGACATGCCTTCGGCAACATCTCTGCAATGCTCACCGAGGATGTGGACGGGGCCGCAGAACTCCAGGTAAGGATCGATGCGCTGAACGATCAGATCAACAGTGAAGAGACAGATGAGAACGTGAAAATCATCCTGGCCCAGGAGAGGTCCCGGCTCGAGGCGAGGCTTCAGGAAATCATGGACAGGCGCAGCGATCCCGACGACCCCGACCCGGCCTATGGTTTCTTCGACCGTTTTTCGCTCGAGGATACGATCGTCGGCTCCGGCGACATAAACCTCACCGGGACATTGAAGGGAAACGGCACCCTGAAGTCCCCTGGAAACGACTTCATGATCCTGATCCAGAACGAGTCGCTCGCCCATCTCGAGCTGGGCGACCTCGAGATCCCCGAGGAGTTGAGCGGCACTATAACGCTGAACAACCGGACGATCACCTCCCACGGCACCGTGCATGTCGATCCTGGCCAGAATCTCGGCAGCCGGATCATGGTCGAGAACCTCTATGACCCGGATGCACCCGGAGCGGATGAAGGTGTCTGGTCGGACATGGTCTTGAGAGGCGACATCACGAACATGGGGGGGACAATAGACATCGTCAACGCAAGCGGCAGCATTGAAAGCATCGGCGACATCATTGGCGATGAGGTGAGCATATTCGCGGCCCGCGAGTTCGCCCAGAGCTATACGCCCGGTGTATGGCATTCGCCCGATCCTCTCATTTCCGGAGGGAGCATCTCGATCAGCGGGCAGATCCTCAACATCAGGGGAACGATCCAGAGCGGAATCCCTGTCCGGACGATCACGATCCCGGAATTCGATCCTGCCGCTCTTATCGCGGGTTCAGACGGGAGAAAAGCGATCCCCACATCCGGCGACAGCAACATCAAGGCATACTGGGACGACGAGAACCAATGCATACAGCTCTACAGCGTCAAGATTACGGGAGGAAACATCACCCTGGCAGGCGAAATCGTGAGCACCGGCGGCGGCAGGCTCAAGGTCATCGACGGATACGGCGAGATCGAGGTGACCAACCACTCCTCGCAGGACCTTGTCATCAACAGGCTCGACACGGGCAACCGGATCAACGGGATGATAAAGATCACGGACACGGGCAAGCTCGATGACCAGGGCAACCCCCTGGTAACGGAGATCACCGGCGTAAACGGGGATCTCAATGTTACCCGGTATCGCGTCCGGTGGGATGAGGAGAACAGCCGGGTCGTGGTGGTCGAGAACAGCATGGCCTCGAACCCCGTGGATGGCAGAACGACACACTATGAGCCCAGAGAGGGGGCGCGGTTCGCCGATCTCGGTGCCGACCAGGCCATTTCCAACAGCAGGGACCTGAACCCCTGTGAACAGCTCGTGCTCGATTTCTTCGGGCAGCAGGGAGATCACGCGATCGACATCGAGTTCATGGGAAGCGACAGGTCGCGCATCGACGTGACCGGCACAGGTGCCGCAGACATCCTTCTCAACGACCGCATCGTAAACCGAAACGGCGATGTGTCCATCCTCAACAGCCGGGGAAGCATCTTCAGCCTCAACGAATCGGCCCGGATCTCGGGAACGAACATCACCCTGTCCGCTTTCGAGGGAGAGGTGGGCAATGCCGCGCAGGCCATACACATCGACACGAAAGGCGGCGTGCTGAGAGCAGAGGCCGAGGGGCTGATCAACATCAGAGAGATGGAGGGAGACATCGTCATCGACTCTTTGAGCACCCGCGGCAACGCCCTGATCACGGCCGACGGGTCCATATACGACCTTCCATGCGGCAGCGCCTCTATTGTAGCACAGGACATCACCCTGGTCTCGGAAAACGGCGGTATCGGCTCAGCGGACAACGATCTCTCGCTCGATTCCCAGGACGGTATTCTCACGGCCCGGGCAAAAGAGAGCATCTATCTCACGGAAACAGAAGGCACCATGCGGGTGAACCGCGTGGCGAGCGCAGAAGGCGATGTCACCCTGATCTCTCACGGCTCGATCGAGGACTACAACTTCCCCGAGGTTGACGAGGACACCCTCGAACAGCTCGCAGATGCCAGGAGCGATCTGAATCTGGGCAGCGATGAGAAGGTGCAGGAGGCAATCCAAGCCCACAGACAGCAGAAGAAAACCGAGTACCAGGCCCAACATCGTGTTTCGGACAACGGGACGCCGTTCGAGCCGAACGACGATCTCTATGACAGCACCTATGACCCTGACTGGGAATACACCCTCACCGATGCCGAAGAAAAAGCCTTTGCCGAGAGCGTGTGGCAAGACGAGGATCTCGTCAATGCAAAGAACATCCTCACCTTGCCCGGGGACATCACGTCAGATGAAGAGGCCAATGTCTCGGGAAGGAACATCACTCTGATCAGCAACGCGAACATCGGCGCGTATGGCGGAACCGCGGTCATCGACAAGGCAGACATCGCCTCCGGGAACGTGACGCCCGAGCAGAGGGCACTGCTCGTGCGTGCGGAGAAAGGCGAGGCCTTCTACGACGAGCAGGATAATGTGGTCGTTTCGCTGGACAGAGACTTCAACGTCGAGGCGTCGGGGAGGATCGACATCCGTTCCAACGGCTATGTCTATCTGGATGCCGTTCATACCGCCGAAGACCATCCGCTGAAGCTCAAGGCCGATGCCGGCGGGCGGGTCGATATCGCTATGTCGGGAGGAGATCTCGTCATCGAATCCCTGAGCACCCGCGGCGATGCCCTGATCACGGCCGGCGGGTCCATGTACGATCTTCAGGGTAAAGGCGCATCGATCACTGCGCAAGACATCACCCTGGTCTCGGAAAACGGCGGGATCGGCTCAGCGGACAACGACCTCACCACTGATTCCCAAGGCGGCGTCCTTACGGCCAGGGCCAAAGAAGGCATCTATCTTACAGAAACGAACGGCACCATGCGGGTGAACCGCGTGGCGAGCGCAGAAGGCGACGTGACCCTGATCGCTCACGGCTCGATCGAAAACTCGAATGCGAACAGCATGGCAGGTGAAGAGGCCAATGTCTCAGGCCGGAACATCACCCTGATCAGCAATTTGAACATCGGCGCCCCTGACGGGAATGCAATCACGGGCGAGACCGGCACCGCTGCTCAAGACTTCCGCGTGGAGACATCGGGGAGGATCGACATCCGGGCAGACGGATGTGTCAACCTCAGCGCCCTCCACACCACCCAGGACAGGCCGTTAAAGCTGAGCGTGAGCGGCCGAACCGGGCATATGGCCGATTCAGTCGATATCTCGGCAGCATCCGAACACTCGATACTCTTCGATACCCTCTTTGCCCGCGAAGCAGAGATCGATGCCGCAGGCAATCTCGGTATCTCCCGCGCGCTCATCGCTCAGAAGGCGCGGTTTACGGACCAGCGCTACAGCGGGATCGTGGACAATGCGCCCCGGGCTCTCGAGGATGCCGATGTGCAGCTGTATGCAAAGGGTCTGGAGTTCCATCTCTTTTTCCCTGTGCAGGGCGAGACCTTCCAGACAAACGCGCATGTGGTTCACCACCAGGATGATGTCATCATCAACGGATTCAGCTCGGAAAGCAGCGTCACCCGATTGTTGCCCAAACTCCTCGTCTGTGCGGAACCGCGGGGAGAAGACAGCGTCCGCACAGACGAGGCCTTGATGTCCCGGCGCTCCGCTCCGGTGCAGAGAACAGTTGATTACGATTCCGGCCTGCTGGGCATCGACGATGAAGATATCATCGTGGATGAAGAAGACGGGGCGATTGAATGGGAGTAAACCGGATCTGCTGCTTCCGGCGTTGATCAGGCAGGAAAGGACTTAAAAAAAGAGGGCATGAGAAAAATTTTCATGATACTGCTGGGGCTGGGCTTCTTTCTCCCGGGCGCGCAGATCGAAGCACAGAGTGTCGACCCGGGCGCCGTCCGTGAGCGCGGGAAGGAAATGCAGGAATACTACCGCCTCGAGGAGACGCTGCGCGAGCGGGAAAAACCTGCTCCGGAGGAAGGCAGGATAGAGGACAAGACGAAAGAGGCGCCCGAGCCGGGACTGAAGGCGAAAGAACAGACAATCTTCGTGAGCCGGATAGAGACAGGCCGTTCAGAGGTGCTCTCTCCAGAGGAGATACAGGACATCACGGGCGGATACGAGGGGAAGAACTTAAGCATCGGTGACCTCTTCGAGGTCATCCGCCGGATCAACGAGCTCTATGTCCGGAGGTCTGTTGCCGCACGGGCTGTCCTGCCTCCTCAGAAGGTGGAAAAGGGCATCGTCAAGATCGAGCTGATCGAGGGCCGGGTCGGAAACATCGCGGTGGAGGACAATAGATATACGAGAGGATCGTTTTTCACCAATCGGACATCCTTAAAGAGCGGGGATATCGTCAGACTGGACGAGCTGGAGAGAAGTCTCATTTTCATCAACAGCACCAGCGATGTGGACGTCCGGGCCGAGCTCAAACCCGGCGGCGCTCCGGGCACGACCGACTGCATCATCAAAGTCAGGGAGCCTGAAAACTATCAGGCAACCTTTTTTTCAGACAATGCAGGGAGTGATACGGTCGGTCTGTACCGTTTCGGAATGATGCTGGGGAACAGGAGCCTTCTCGGTTACCGCGACAGCCTTTTCCTCAATGCGTTCTTCACGAAGAAGAAGGGCACGGTCGCAGGATCGGCGGCCTACAGCCTTCCGGTGGGCACCCTCGGGACCAGGCTGGGATTGTCCTATGAATACAATCAGATAGAGGTCATCTCCGGCCCGTACAAGGTCCTCGATATCACGGGTGAATCTTCCGAGGTGGGCATCGACCTGAGCCATCCGCTCATGGTGGGCCCCGCCTTCAGGCTGAACGGATTTACGGGATTCCATTTTGAGGGATCCACCACAGATTTCGACGGCGAGACACTGTACAGCACCAGGATCAGGGCAATGAACGCGGGCTTCGATATCCAGGCAATCGATGCAGGAGGCTATTGGTTCACCCAGCACAGGTTCACGCAAGGGGTTCATGCTTTCGGCGGAGATGTCGAATTTCTCCGGTACAACCCCGCCCTTCTGCGGCAGCAGATCCTTGCAGAAGATTTGATGTTCATATTCAGGGTCAATGCCCAGATCACGAGAAAAGAGAACCTCCCGCCTTCCGAGCAGTTCCAGATCGGCGGGGCGTCATCCGTGCGGGGATATTCCGAGGGGTTTCTCATCGGCGACAAAGGATATCTGGTCAACGCAGAGCTCCACTTCCCCTTGCCTCATACGGGAAACGGGCTCCCGGGATCGGGTGTCGATTTCAGGCTCAGAGGGATCGCCTTCGTGGACCATGGCGGGGCCTTTCCTTACAAGCCGGGCGGCGGGTCAATGACCCACCGTGACTACATTACAGGCGCGGGTCTCGGCCTGGCAATGAATGTGTCCGGATTCCTCACCGCAAGGGTGAGCCTGGGCATACCCATAACCAACCGCGGCAGCGTGGAGGACACCTACCTGGTGCATTTTCATATCCAGTCGGATCTCTTCTGAGAAAATCCCTGGACCATGCACGGGCAGCTGCGTTCCATGCGCAATCCCTGGTGGCACGGGTGGAAAACCGGAAGCGGCTGCCGGATTCAGCATCGACTCTCTCAAAAGTCTACGCTTGACCCCTGCCTTCTCCCGTCTGCCGAAAGGGGTCCGTAACGAATCCTTGCCCGGATTCCCTCATCGGTTATTGCAGGCTGGCCTTCCCCCAAGACCGAGCAATTATTTCTGTTGTTTATTCTCGTGTTGCATTTCCCGTGTTCCTGTTGTTATACTCAATCATCGGCATATACGTACCGCATACGCAGGCAAAACCGGTTCCGGCATATCGCCCCGTTGCCGTCATTACCATTTTCCGGCTCTTTTTTGAGACCTGCTCAGCGTTTCCAGCGGTCTGTTCCAGGCGGGCTCTGATCGGGTCTTCGACTCAGGAAAAACGGAGGACAATGAAACAGGAGATAACACACATACACCAGCCGGTGAGCAACGTCGCGAGGAAAGACTTCACCCGGCTGAGAAAAGATCTGACCGTGCAGCGGGCACTGGAGGCCATCCGCGAGGAGGAGCTCGGCGAGAAGATCGTCTATTTCTATGTGGTAGACGAGCAGGGCGTGCTGGTCGGGGTTTTGCCCACCCGCAGGCTGCTGGGCGCACGACCGGATCAGAAACTCTCCGACCTCATGGTCACCAACGTGGTGACTGTTCCGGAAACCGCGACCGTGCTGGACGCGTGCGAGCTGTTCGTGGTGTACAAGTTCCTGGCGTTTCCGGTGGTGGACGATCAGGGCAGGATCACGGGGATCGTTGACGTGGGGTTCTTCACGGACGAGGTCTTCGACATCGCGGAAAGAGAGCGCCTGGACGAGCTGTTCGAGACCATCGGCTTCCACATCTCCCAGGTCAGGGACGCGACCCCGGTACAGGCGTTCCGCTTCCGGTTCCCGTGGCTCATCACCACCATCGCAGGCGGATCAATCGCCGCGCTGCTGGCCGGCTTCTTCGAGATGACCATTGCCCGGAGCATCATCCTGGCGTTCTTCCTGACACTGGTGCTGGGGCTGGGCGAGAGCGTCGCCATGCAATCCATGACGGTCACGATCCAGAAACTGCGCCACATGGAGCCGACGTTCGCGTGGTATTCCCGGACCTTCCTTCACGAGCTGGGCACGGCCTTTCTGCTGGGCGCCGCGAGCGGGACGATCGTGGGGCTCATCATCCTGCTGTGGGACGGCGCCTTTCTCCCGGCCTTTTCGGTGGGCATGAGCATCCTGCTGGCGATCTGCTTCGCCTGCATCCTGGGCCTGAGCGTGCCGGCATTGCTGCACCGGCTCGACCTCGACCCCAAGATATCCTCGGGCCCGGTCACCCTGGCCATGGCCGACATCTTTACCCTGCTCTTCTATTTCGGGGTCGCGGCCCTGCTCCTGTAGACTCCTCCGGAGGCAAGGCAGGAGGGGAGACGATGCACCCGGACGTTCCCGGGCCCGCCTCCCCTGTGAATCCCCCTGATCAGCCGGGCGTGTTTTCCAGGCCCTGGCGGCGTCCGTCACAGCCTCGGGCCGAGCCTCTTCTGCAGCTCCCGGGCCAGGTCTTCGAGGATCTCGTCGAACTGCCTCCTCATGTCGATCATGTTCTGGCGCATCCACAGGATAACCTCTACCCCGGGAAGGTTGATATCCATATCCTCCATAAGGACCCTGGCCACCCGGATCTTATCGATCTCCCGGCTCGGAAGCAGTTTTTCCCTCCCGGTGTCATCCGTGGTCAGGGTGATGACATCTTCCCGCTCGAGCGTGGTGATGAAATCTTCGTCGATGTGCAGAACCTCGATCACCTCTGTAAGGGTCCAGACATCCTTCTCCATACCCTTTTCTCCCGTACGACCGCGGGGCTCGCGTTCCCGTGTCCTGAAACGCAGCCGGATCCGTCGACAACCTAACGGTCAAGTCCTCATAAAGAGATACTGGGAATGAGTATGCGAATCAAGAGGGAGACGGCAAGCCGGATGCCGGGGCGGCTGTTGCATGTACGATGCTGTCCTTGCAGGATAGTGTTTGATGGATGCCATATTCCTTGGCGAGCTCGTTATCGTGCTCGCCTGCCTGCAGTAGGGAGGCGCGGAAGACGCCTCAGGGAGCTTCAGGAAAACCTGATTCCCGCCCCGTAGCGGCGGCCGCGTGCTGCAGAGAGTGCCCTGCACCATCTGATGACGCCGGTGCTGTCGTTGACCTCGCTGCACCCGAATTCTCCGGTGGCCGCCTCCAGGAGATGGATCCGGATCTTTTCACCCGGCCTCATGCAACAGTCGCACTCGATGTAAACCCCGTTCTCACAGGCATTACAGATGGTCGCCTCGAAATAGTCAACACCCCGGCAGGTGAGGCACTTGAGCTCCAGGGGAATACGTCCTGTGGCTCGCTTCTGTGTTTCTTTTCTATCTTCACGCGGCATTGTCGCTCTCCCCGGCATGAAACCCCGGACACCGCGTCTGCTGAAGACGGGTGCATCGTTCTATGAATTATAGTAAAGGAGGATCCGCAGCTGTCAAACCGAATCGGCCGGTGTCGACAATTATCCCGCCGGTCCTTCGATCCTCACCACACGAGAAGCCTCACCGCCACCAGGAAGAGAAAGCCCGCAACGAACATCCGGAAATAGTCCTGAGGCAGCCTGTCCAGGAACTTCCGGGCGAGATAAGCGCCCCCGAACGAGACAGGGATGCACAGGACAAGGGCTGCGAGCAGGGTGTTCCCGAGCTCGACGCCGCCCATCAGATAACCGGAAACCCTCGTTATGTCTATGAAGAAGGCGATGATCCCCGAGGTGAAGATATAGACATCCTTGGGCAGGTCGAACGCGGCGAGAAAGGCCCCCCGCACCGCCCCCCCCACCCCGAAGAGCCCGGCCGACAGTCCGGACAGGGCGCCTCCCGTCACGGCTGTCACCTGATTCCTCGGCAGGGCCCACTTCCGGTTGGTGAACAGGAATCCCACATAGATCAGCAGAAAGAGGCCCAGGATTCTCTCCAGGGGAAGATCCCTTACTTCCAGCGCCAGGGCAGCGCCCGCGAAGCTCGCCGCGATCCCCGGGATTCCGAAAGCCAGAATGAGCCTCCATGCTGTTCCTTTCCGGAAGAGGAGCATCTTCCAGACATCGCCGAAGAGGTGAATGACCCCGACAAACAGAAGCGTGACCGGCAGGGGAGTGAAAACCGCGAGCACCGGGACCATGATGGTCGACGTTCCGAATCCTGTGGAGGTTCCAACAGCCGAGGCTATCAGGGTCAGAACAACGAGCAGAACGATCTCCGTCATACCGGCGCCTCCCTGAAAATGAACCCTTACCCTATACGCCCGCACACACGCGCTGCCTGCCGCCTATCCTGTCCGGAGAAACGCGCCTCGTCAAAACATCACCCGGCACCGGCTGCGCGTCTGCCGGAGTAAGCGGCTCTCACGCACGACGCGGTTCAGCCGCCCCGGGCTCGCTCTCCGGCATCACTTTTTCGTGCGGGAAGCAGAACGGAAACGGTGGTGCCTCTGCCGGGCCTGCTCCATGCGGTGATCGCGCCCTGGTGGTCCATGACGATCCCGCGTACGACGGCCAGCCCCATCCCACTGCCTCCGGCCCGTTTCCTGGTGGTGAAAAGCGGCTCGAAGGCATATTTCAGTGTCTCCTCGTCCATGCCCTCTCCGGTATCGCGCACCATGATGCGGACATACACACCCGGGCTGAGGCGGGGTGTGATCTGCGCGGCATCTTCTTCACCCAGGGTGGTCCTGCTCACGCTCACATCCAGCAGACCCCCCTCTGCCCGCATGGCATGTCCGGCGTTTTCGCCAAGATTCACGAGCACCTGTCTGATCTGGTCGGGATCGGCCATGACTCGGGGCAACCCCTCCTTGATCTGTTTCTGTATTTCGATGGTGCTGGGCAGCGCCGACCTCAGGAAGGAGACTGCATCCGTCACAACGGATGACACATCCACAGGCCTTTTCTCCCGGGTGTGTCTCCGGCTGAAGTTGACGATCCTTCTCACCAGGTCATTGCCCAGAAGGGCCGCCTGTTTCGTTTCCTCCAGCATGGGACGAACAGGCGAATCCTCGTCGAGATCGGTGAGGGCGGTTTCCATGTTGAGGACGACCGGAGTGAAGATGTTCTTGAGCTCGTGGGCGATACCCCCTGCCAGCCTGCCCACGGCCTCCATCTTCTGAATCTCGATCATCTGCTCGTGGAGCCGCGCCTCCCGGGTCATGTCGTGCACCACGGCCACATAGTTGATCACCTCTCCGTCATCGTCCCATACGGGCGACACGGTCAGATCCACCTCCATAACCGCTCCCGACTTCCGCCTTCTCTTCCGGTGGCCGGTCCATGGTTCCTGCTCATGGATTATCCGGGCCAGGATGTCCCGGTAATCATCACCCATGAAATACTCGCCCAGAGAGGCTATGTGCCTGCCGACCAGCTCGTCCCGGTGATAACCGCTGAATCTTTCAAAGGCCGGGTTCACATACTCGATGACCAGCTCCGGGTTGATCAGCACGATGCCCTCCCCTGCCTGCTCAACGGCGGAGGCGAGGCGGGTGGTGTCGTACCTCATCTTCTTCTCCAGCCTTGCGTGGGCCTCCCTGAGCTGTTCCTGCGCATCTTTCAGCTCGGTGATGTCGCTGAAGATGACGAATGCGCCCCCGGGTTCGTCCCCTCCGGGCAAAAACCGGGGAATAGTATCCACCGAGACCCACCGCTGTTGTTCGAGCCGGGGATGGCGGAAGCGTATGATCCAGTTCCTGAGAGGGTTTTCCGTCCCGAGCGCCTGAACCGGGAGCGGGTTCTTCAGACACTGGAGGTCTTCTTCGCAATGGAATTCAGGGAGCCGGGCAAAAATCTCGTGCAGGCTCAGGCCGCACATCTCCCGCAGCTCCAGACCCGTGATCTCCTCTGCGGCCGGGTTCGCGGCCACGACCCTGTTTCCCTGGTCGAACTCCACGACCCCCTGGTTCATGGTGTCGTGGAGAAGCCGGTAGCGCTCCTCGGAATCCCTCAGGGCGTTCAGGGTCTCCTTGAGCTCCGTGATGTTCTGCAGAACAATATTGACCCCTGCCGTCTTTCCCTCACTGTCCGGTACGGGGAGGTAGTGGCTGATCCATGTGCGGGCAGGCCCTCCGTAGGTTCCGGGGGGAGACTCGAGCTCCACGCCGAACCGCGGCCGACCCGATTCCACGACCGAGCGCGAGACCTGCTCTATCCGGTGTGCAAACACGGGCACGACCTCTCTCAACGGGCGGCCCGCGATTTCCGCGGCGGAAGAGCCGAACATCGCGGCGAGAGACCCATTGATCATCGCCACGTGCATTTCCGTATCGAGGATGCACATCCCCACGGGCAGAGAGTCGTAGATTCCCTCCAGGGCCAGCCTCGCCCTCCTCTCCTCATTGCAGGCCTTTTCCTCGGTATTCTTCCTGACCGTGACATCCTCGAGAAAGAGATCAACGTCCTTTCCCCGGCGCAGGCACCGGTAGGAGATCCAGCGGGGGGAAGGCCCCTGCCAGAGAAATTCTCCCGTGACCGGGGCGGATCCTCTCAGGGCCTGTCGGCATCCTTCGAGAATCCTTCCGGCGAGCATGCCGGGGACCTCGCGATCAAAGGGTCTGTCTTGAAGCTCGTGCCTTGTCTTCTGCAACAAACCGGCGGCCCTGTCGCTCACATGGGTGATCAGAAAGCCGCTGTCCAGACGGACAGTCCCGATGCCCAGAGCATCCAGAACCTCTTCTGCACCTGATGTCGCGTGCAGGGCCTTGTGTGTTCCTCGCTTCCCCTGTTCCTCTGTTGTCTGCATGGTCCCGCCATGAGTGAACCGGTTGTCCCCGTATATGCGCTCCGCAAACCCGGCTTCTTTTCAGCCGCCCATCTCACCCATGCCGCGCGGGTGACACCCTCCTGCTGGGCGCGGCAAGGTCACGGACAGCCGACAAGCAGTTTTCACAAAGGCTCAGGAGCCGGTCACAGGACATTCCCGATAAGATACCGTGCCGTTACCCGATAGATCGTCTCCGGGTATTTTTCGAGACATCTCCGGCAAGCCCGGCACAGCCAGACGGGCCCCTGCCGACGCGCGTCCCACAGGCTGATCGTCTCACCGCACATATCGCACTGACACACGATGCCCGGACCTTCCTCGATCATTTCTCCGGGCGAGGGTGGAAAATAAAACCTGACACCTGCTCCATAGAGACGGTGTCTCCCGATCTTGCGCTGTCTGGACCACCGGATCGTGCCGTTGGAGTCGTAGAGATGAACACACTCCAGGACCCTGGGCACCTCCTGGATGAGACGGATATGCACCGGTTCCCCCGCCCGGAGTTCCTGGTCTGTTTCCAGATAGATCCCCTCTTCGGATACGTTATAGAGCGTTGCCTCGCAGGGAAAGACTCTGCCGCGGGCTGTGCATTCCAGCTCAAGGGGAATCCTGCAGTCCATCCTTTTATGTGTCCGGTGTTCGCTGATCTGTCCCATCATGTGCTCCTATCTTCTCTCGATGCTGCGGCCCCTTTTGTGAATGCACGGATCTGTCTCCTTAAAACGCATAGGATTGTAGTATGGACGGGATTCGGCAAATCAAGGGGCAAAGTGGAAAAATATTTCTCCTGTGTGCTCCCGCGCACGGCCTGTATACACCCGGGTGCGTCCTGACCCGGCCGAACTCTTGTGGGTACAGGAGGAACGCTACTCTGCGGCGGCCTTGAACAGGGCGCCCGATATCATGGGCCAGTTGCTGTTCATGATCATGTAGCGGGGGAGCTCGTAGGGGTCCTGATTCGAGCCCAGGGGAGCGAGAACACGGCCCCACCGGATGGTGAACGCGCACTCGTAGCCCTCTTCCTTGAGCAGTCTCTTGGCAATGTCCGAGCGGACTCCGCTCGGATAGACGAACGAGGTCACCTCCACGCCCAGCCTCTCTTCCAGGGTCTGCTTCGAGAGCCGGATCTCCTTGACAAAGGCCTGACTGTCCTCTTCGTAAAACTTCCGGCTCAGGAGCAGGTGATAGTAGCCGTGCCCGGCGATCTCGCATCCGGCCCGGGAGAGCTCTGTGAGCTGGTCCCAGGTCAGCGCATAGGATTTTTTGCCGATGACGTTCGGATAGATGCCCAGAACAGGCCTGATGCCCCGCGGCTCGAACACCTGGCGATAGGCCTGGTACACGCTCTGGTTGCCGTCGTCCACGACGACGAGCACGTTCTTCCTGCCCGTGATCGTCCCCTCGCGCAGATCTGCGTAGGTCACGAAGCGGAATCCCTTGCCCGCGAGTTCGTCCATCTGCGAACCGAGGTCCTTTAGAGAGACATCGTAGTCGAACCGCCCGTTGCCGTGGAATGAATGGTAGCACAGGACGAATACCTGATCGTCTGCTGCGCGGGCCTCGGCCCATCCGTCAATGCCGAAGAGGATCATCAGCATCACTGCCCAGAAACACGTACGCGTCTTCTTCATGGCGAAAAACTCCGATACATGGTGAAGAGCTCCGGTCCGGCCGCAGCCTTCACATGCCCATCATATATCCGAACCCGGGCGGCTCCGCCAGATAAAATTCTTCAGCCCTTGCCGTACAAGATTTCACGTACACCCCTTCCACGCGTCAGCCTCAAGGAGATCACAGGTCCTGCCGCTTCAGGTACATGCCATTGATCAGGCCTTCCGGGGCGATCTGCGGTGAATCGAGCCATCAGAGAAATTGAGGGAATATCAGGGGATATCCCGATACCGCACCCTCGACCACTCCTGCGCAGCGGCCTGCACCGGATCCCACGGGCCGCTCAGGGGCGGGGTATAGGAAAGATCGAGGCCGCTTATCCCCTCGACGGACATCTCATGGTACACCGCTGCTGCCAGGACATCGATTCTCTTGGATATCTCGCTGCCGTACGGGCCGAGGATCTGGGCGCCGAGCAGTCGCCCGGTCTCCCGGTCGCCCGTGATCCGGATGTTGAGCCGTCCTGCGCCGGGGTAGTACGCCTTGTGGTCCCATGCGGCATATCCGATCGTCAGGGGTGCAAACCCGGCGGCTTGTGCCTCTGAGTCGCGCAATCCGGTCCGCGCGGCAACCAGGTCGAAGATCTTCACCGCCTGGGTGCCGAGCGAGCCCGGAAACACCGCGTCACCGCCGGCAGCGTTCTCGCCTGCCGTATATCCCTGCTTGTGCGCGGTGGTTCCCAGCGGCAGGTATTGGTATTGTCCGAGCACGCGGTGCCATGTCTGCACGCAGTCGCCGGCCGCAAAGACATGCGGCACGCTGGTCTGCATCCTCCTGTTCACCCGTATGGCCCCGAAGTCGCCGATCTCGACACCGGCCGAAGCCGCCAGGTCCGTGTTCGGCCTTGCCCCGGCCGCCACGAGCACCAGGTCGGCATCCAGGGAGAAGCCCTGATCGCCGGTCACCCTCAGGCGTTCTCCGATGGGCTCAACCGCCCTCACCGGCATCCCGGTCCCCACCCGCACGCCGTGGCGCTCCAGGCCCTCGCGCACCTGAACCCCCAGCTCGGGATCGACCGTGCTGAGGATGGTGTCCGCATACTCGACCACGGTCACGCGCATGCCCCGGCGCGTGAAGGCATCGGCCATCTCCAGGCCGATATACCCGCCGCCGATGATTGCCGCATGCACAGGCCTGTTTTCCTCCAGAAAGGTCTTCAGCGCGATGCTGTCTTGGACCCACCGGAGAAAAAACACCCCGGGCTGGTCAATGCCCTGGATATCCGGCCTTACGGACATTGCACCCGTTCCGATGACGAGATCGTCATAGCGGAGTGGAACCGTGCGTCCCTCCGGCGAGATCACCAGGACGATCCGCCGGTCCGGGTCGATCGCCTCGGCCCGGTGCCCGAGCAGGAGCCGGATGCCGCTCTGCTCGATCTCCGGGACGCTCCGGTGCGCCAGCATGCGCCAGTCCGGCGTCTCGCCGCTGATGTAAAAGGGGAGCCCGCAGATACTGAAGTTGGGGAACTTATCGGCGACGACCATGGTGACCTCGAGGCGCGGATCGATCTCCCGGGCCCTCAGGCCCGCGCTGACACCGGCATCGCTGCCGCCGATGATCAAAAGTCTTTTCATACTATCACCATGTTCGCATCCGGCCCTGCAATACGCCCCGGGAAGAGCGCCCGCCACCGGCATGCATTCTCACTTCGACCGGTACAGAGGAGAGAACCATCAGGACACGATGGCAATAGCAGGAGACATGCACGGTTGTCAGGTCCTTGCCGGCACCAGGAGCAGCGGGACCTCGGTTCGTCTCGACACGGAGTGGCTCACGCTTCCGAGAAAGATCTCTCCGATATAGCCTCTGCCCTGGCTGCCCATGACCGTGAGCGAGATGTCGCCGCGTTTGAGCCGGGAGAGGATCTCCTGCTTGGGCGAGCCATAGGCCAGCTCGATCCTTACATCGCGCACCCCTGCTTCTTCGAGCTCTGTCTTGAGCCGCTCCATCCGCCCGGTGTCGATCCGGTTGAACTCTTCGAGACGGTTTTGCAGATGCGGGTAGATCCTCGCCCTGTCCTGCACATGGAACAGGGTGATCGTCCTCGCCCCGGATCTGCCGATCTCCTTCACGTAGTCGAAGGCGAGCTCGGCGTTGTCCGAAAAATCGGTGGGAAAGAGCACGTGATCGAGCGGCCTGCACTCGGTCTCCACGCACACGGTCCGGCCCTCTTCGCACCTCATCTTCAGATACAGGATCAGAACCGGCCTGGTTGCGCTGTGCATCACCGCCGCCGCGGTTCCGCCCAGCAGCAGCTCGCCCGCCAGGGTCCGGCTCTGCGATCCGACCACGATCATGGAGCAGTTCTTTTCTTCGGCGATGCGGTTGATCTCGATGTGCGGCAGGCCCAGGACCATCATGCCCTCTGTCTTGAAGCCCAAACCTTCGAGCGTCTTTTTCTGCTTTTCGAACAGGGGCCTGGAGAGCTCCATGATCTCGTTGCCGAGCGTGCCCACATCGCGGATATTGAAGCAGTGGACCAGCACCGCCTCGCGGGTGCCCAGGCCCTTCCAGACGCCAAGGGTGCAGATCACCGCATCGGAAGCGTCGGTCAGGTCGGTTGCCGCCAGAATCTTCGAGAACATGGCTTGTACTCCTTACTGTTGAATTACGCGCTTCCCGCCTTTGGCTCAAACCAGCCTCGGGTCCGCAGGCAGATGTTCACCAGCATGAGCATGACCGGGACCTCGATGAGCACGCCCACCACGGTCGCCAGGGCCGCCCCCGACGACAGGCCGAAGATCATGGTCGAGGTCGCGATCGCCACCTCGAAATGGTTCGACGCCCCGATCATGGCAGCAGGCGCCGCGTCGGCATAGGAGAGCCTGAGCAGCTTTGCCAGGAAATACCCGAACCAGAAGATCAGATTGGTCTGGATGAAGAGCGGGATCGCGATCCACAGGATCGTCAGCGGGTTCGCGACGATCACGTCGCCCTTGAATGAAAACAGCAGGACCAGGGTGGCCAGAAGCGCGATGATCGTGATCGGGGTGAGCACGTGCAGAAACTTTTCCTCGAACCACAGGAGACCTTTGGTGGCGATGATCCATTTCCGGGAGAAATACCCCAGCACCAGCGGCAGGGCCACATAGATGCCGATGGAGAGAACCAGGGCCTGCCAGGGTACGGGGAGCCTGCCCACGCCGAGCAGAAAGCCGCCCAGCAGGCCGTAGAGCACGAGCATGGTGAGCGAGTTGATGGCCACCATCACGAGCGTCAGGCCGTCGTTGCCGCGGGCCAGATACCCCCAGACGAGCACCATGGCCGTGCACGGGGCGATGCCCAGCAGCACGCACCCGGCGAAGTAGCTCCTCCACAGGGGGATCTCGAGCATCTTGACGCCCTCGCTGAGCACCACCACCCCGGCCCCGTGCGCAGCCCCGACCGGCAGGTCCAGCCCGAAGGGCATCCTGACGAGGTCCGTGGCCTCAGGCCCGATAAAGCCCCGGAACAGAACCCCCAGGAACAGCATGGCGATGGCATACATGGTGAACGGTTTGACCGCCCAGTTGATGAACAGCGTCAGCAGGACCGGCTTGCCGCTCCTGCCCGCCCGAATGACCGAGCCGAAGTCGATCTTGACCATGATGGGATACATCATGAGAAAGAGCGCGATGGCGATCGGGATCGACACCACCGGGGCCTCGCCCACGAAGATGGACATGCTGTCGAGCTCTTTCGCCAATCCGGGGGCGATCTTTCCCAGGATGATGCCTCCGATGATGCACAGCCCCACCCACAGGGTCAGGTACCGTTCGAACACGCTCTTCATTCTCCGGTCGCCGTACTGGTGCGCCTCATTACCCATATGCGTCTCCTGTTCAGCTCAGCACGTGTTCGACCGCCTTACCCGCCGTGGCATTTCTTCATTCTCTGTGACCTGCACAGGTCCTCCCGGTCGGCTGAGATGACGGCATCGAGCTTCAAGCGGTCTTCCGCGATCACGCCGGCCTGCGAAAACTCCTGAACGAGCCACTGTTTCACAAGAATGGGAAACGATCCGGAAAGGCGGTAGTGCACCCATCGCCCGTCTTTGCGGGATTCCACCAGGCGCGCGTTCTGGAGCACGCTCATGTGCCGCGAGACCGTGGCCGGGGCCAGCCCGAGCATCTCGGTGATCTGGCATACGCAGAGCTCGTCGTGCTCCATGAGCGCCGCGACCGCACGCAGGCGGTTGCCGTCCGAAAGGGCCTTTGTTACATTGAGTGTCGTGTTCATGAGAGCGCCCCCTGATTGTTATATTTAGCAACATATCGAAATATATAGTACCGAACCATCCTTGCGTTTTCAAGCGCAGACAATGCCTGCCGCTTGATGCTCCTTACTTGCCGCTTTTTGTTCCTGCCCCTCGACGAGGGGCTCTGTCAACCGGTCATGTCCGTCCGAAGAGCGGGAGTTCCTTCGGGAGAGTTGCGTTGCCGGCAAACCCGATCCTGACCTTTTCTCCCTCCACGATAACTGGAACCTGCATGTTCCCCCCGGAGTATGCGAGCATCTCCTTGAGCCTCTCCGGATCCTGGTCCACATTCACGTAGATCGCCCTGTCTCCATAGACCGACCTGGCCTGCCGGACATAGGGTCAGGTATCGGTGCCGTAGATAAAGATCCTGTCACTCATCACAAGGCATCCTTTTCTTTCACTATTTTTTTAGGTTCTTGTCCGGTGCCGCATCCCGCCGCTCAATTCTCTATCCTCGCGAACACGGAGATCTGCAGCTTCGAACGGATCGGGCTGTCCGTTTCCAGAACGATCCTGTCGCTGTACTGCCCGGCGTTCTTTTTCGTATTTCTGACTGTCAGCAGGTATGTCCTCCGCCCTCCGGTCTTCTTCTCTTCCAGATGAAGTTCTATGTGTTTCCCGATCATTGCCCGGACGCTTTCGATCCGGAAGGGATACCTCTCCCTCGGGAGGATGTTCACGGCCGCCTCTGTTGTCTCACCGACCCTGCCGATAAGCCGCACCCGCTCGGGCTCGATCACTGCGAACTTCTCGACCGGCCCGGTGACGGTTACGCTCAGACCCGGCCGGGCCTGGTCATTGGCGATGATCCGCACGGTCTCGCGGATCACCTCTCCGCCGTAACCCTGTGTCGAAACCTTCACCGTTATCTTTCCCTCGCCGCCGGCGGGGATCTGCTTCACGCTGGAAGCAGCCGTGCACCCTCAACCGGCGTCGAGCTTGACGATCTCGAGCGTTGCAGAGCCGGTGTTCTTCAAGATGAAATCGTGCTCCACGTCCACGCCTTCCACCACGGCGGGAAATTCGTACACGCTCTTTTCGAGGACCGCCCGGGGCTTGCTCTCTGCCGCGTGAGTCCCGGAGAAGAAGCTCAAGGCAAGCACGATGGCCGTCCATCCGAAGACCGTTCTTCTCGTTGACTGCACTGAAGGTTCGACGCTGTGCTTGCCCGCTTTCAGAATTCCATACAAAACCCGTTTTGCCATCTATCGTATCTCCATCGAGATCACCGCCCCGTGCCGCCTGCGGACGCATCGTCAGCCGGATCGGGCTCTGCGCCACGCGAAGTACGGTCTGCCGGGGCAGAATCCAGTCCCCCCTTTCTCAGGGTCAGGAAGAGAAGGAACAAGGAAAGCACGAGAAACGAAATGTCTCTGAAGACCGTCAGCAGGGTCATGTCGTTTTCCGCTGAAGCAGCGGTGAAGCATCCGCAGCCGATGTCGAGACCCCGCGCCATGTTGAACACCAGCGCGCTTGCAAAAACGGCCAGCAGGCCGGTGGCCGCCGAGACCGCGCCGGGCATCCAGACGTTCAGGACAAGCATGGCCCCGACGATGAGCTCCAGCCAGGGCAATACGAGCGCGGTGATGTTGACGAGGCTGCCCGGCAGAATCTGGTAGTTGTAGACGGTGGCGGCGAATGCGGCGGGATCGAGAATCTTGTGAATGCTCGCGTAGACGAACGTCACCCCCAGGACGATGCGCGCGACATGGTATGCGGCGCGGACAATGCCGCCCCGCCTGTCCGGCATGCCCGCATCGCCGCCGGGAGCGTCGCGGCCCGCAGTGCTGCACGATATCCCGCAGAGCATGCCCCCGTCGCCGCAGTCCCTGGTTTCGAACTGGAGAACCGGGTGATCGATCCCGAAGGAACGGCTCAGCACGGTTCGGATGCGCTCCGCCGTCCTTTCGGTCTGACTCAGGGCCTGGTCAGGGACCACCACGTGGCAGGAAAAGGCTACGCCCGAAGCATCCAGGGGCCAGGCATGGACATAGTGAACCCCCGATACCCCCGGCAACCCGCACAGGGTGCGGCGCACCTCATGAAGATCCAGACGCTCGGGCGTGGCGTTCATCAGTATGGACACCGACTCTTTCAGGATTTTCCAGCAGTTTACCAGGATATAGGCGACGATGAACAGAGACAGCACCGGGTCAAGCCAGTACCAGGGCCTCCATATGAGAACGAGCCCGCTGATAAGCACCGCCACGGAGGTCATGAGATCTCCCATCATGTGCAGAAAGGCCCCCCGGATGTTGATATTATGGCCCGCATCCCGATGAAGGAGCCATGCCGAAAGGCCGTTGCCCACGATCCCGGCCATGGCGGCAAGGATGACGATCTGCCCCAGGACCGCCTCGGGATGGTACATCCTTTTGACGGCATGGTAAACGATGAAGGCCGATGCCGCAGCCAGGATCGCACCGTTCACCAGGGCGGCAATGACCTCGGCCCTCCGGTATCCGAAGGTGTTGTGGGTCGAGGCTCCGCGTCTGCCGATCCTGTAAGCAATGTACGAGATGAGCACGGCGGTGAAATCGCTCAGGTTATGCAGGGCATCGGAGATCAGGGCCATGCTGTGGGCAAAGAGCCCTCCTGCGATCTGGACCAGGGGTATGAAGAGATTGAGCGCGAGAGTGGCCAGGAGCCTTTTTTCCGTGCCGTTCTCACCGGAAAACGCATGTGCGTGGTGCCCGTGGCTCTCGTGGTTCCCGCGGCACCCCTGAGGGAGAGGCGGCCCGGGGTCCTCGCATGCGCTTAAGATCTTATCGCGGTCTTTTTCGTGGTTATGATCCACCTGAGCTCCTCTCACGTTCATCGGGCTTAAGCCCCTGTTCCACCGGCAGGCCGGCTTCCAGCCAGAGAGTCCATCCGTTCACGAGAACCCTGACCTCTTCGAAACCGAACTCCTTGAGAATCCCGGCGAGGTCGTGGCTCAGGCTGCAGGCCTCCCCGTCACAGTAGGTGATCAGCGGCGTGTCCGGTGATATGTCTCCGGCCGTCTCTTCTAACACGAGATCCGCATCGTCCAGGGGAAGGCTGCGGGCGCCTCTGATGTGCCCGCTCAGGTACTCCTCCCCGGAGCGCGCATCGAAAAACACTGCGCCGCTTTCATGGAAGAGCCGGGCCGCTTCCTCAAGGGAGATATCCGTCCGGTTGCCCTGCCCGTCTCTCAACCGTGCTTCCGGGGACCAGTCATGAACGAGCGGAATGCCATCCGAGCGCAGGGCGTTCGTCCCGGCGCCGAGAGCAACAGCCAGGACTATGATCACCAGGGTCTGCCACAGGGCCTGCCGCACGGCCCTGATCTCGATGATGCCCTCAACAGGAGATTTCATGTTTTCACCTTTAAGTTTTCCATCATATCAAACCTCAATCGTTCTCTTCAACGCGTGATGAACGGATCGATGATGAAGTAGAGGCCCAGCAGAACGATCAGAGCGCCCGCGCCTTTTCGGAACACGTTCGCCGCACTGTTCCATGCGCTGTTCTCCAGGAGGCGCTTCACCGCGGCCGTGGAGCTGCCGGCAGCCATGATGGGAAGGCAATGGCCCACGGCGAAGAGCACGATCAGGATCACCCCGGTGAGAATTTTTTCCTGGATGGTGATGATGGCCAGGATGGGGGCGATAAACCCGAAGGTGCAGGTCCCCGACAACACCCCATAGGCCAGGCCCAGGCCGAAGGCTCCCGCGATCCCCCGGAAGTTGAGCCGGTAGAGCAGGCTTCCCGACATGGAGCACTTCTCCACCCCGAGCATGCCTAGGGCCACCCAGATGAGAACCCCTCCCACCAAGACTTTCCAGAAGTTGCCGACGTCGCCGAGCATCCGCCCGAGCAGCGCGCATATCACACCCACCAGGGCGATGGTGATAAAAAGCCCTACCGTGAAGGCCACGGAATAACCGGCTGCCGAGGACGTCTTCACCTCGCTGCGCTGGCCTGCGACATAGGCCACGATCAGGGGGATGGAGGCGAGGTGGCACGGACTCAGCAGCACGCTGACCGCTCCCCAGGCAAAGCACCCTGCCGCGGCGACCAGAAGGCCCCCTGTCATCCACTGATTGATGGTTATGAGAAATTGCTCGAGCATGCCCTGTTGGCTCCTCTCCCGTGAACGGACACCACGTTCAGCGTGTGCGGAAATTCCTTAAAAATAGAACTCAGAAGGATGATTCAACCGGCTCTTCGTGCAAGAACTCGCCGCGGCCCCGAGCGTTACCTCTCCAGGGTCGAACGGCCGGACCCTTCCCGGCCGCTTCTTCACCCCTGCACCCCCATTTTCCCCAGCTGTTCGATGATCGCATCCTCAGACATGAAGCCCACGTGCCGGTAGACCTCCTTGCCTTCACTGTCGAAAAAGACCTGGGTGGGAATGGCCCGGACCTTGAACCGCGCCGCCTGGTCCCGGTGGTATCGCAGATCGATGAACACGATGGCGGCCTTGTCTTTGTAGCGCTCTTCCACCTTTTTCAGGATCGGCTCCATCATCTTGCACGGGATGCAGGACCCGGCGCCGAGGTCCACCATGGTCACCATGCCCTTGACCGGAATTGCAGGGATTTTTTCTGCTTGAGCCTGCGCGACTCCGGAAGTGATGAGCATCCCGATGAAAAACAGGGCGAATATGAGATATCTCAACTTCATCTTTCCTCCGCTCTTTTTTAGGCTATTTTAAAGATCATGACTTTCTTATGGCCGTAATAATCGCCGACCTGGCATAGTCTTCGAAACCCGAGCCCGGAAACCAGTCCTTGATATATTCTTTGCTCTCCTCCTTCACCGTTATGACGATATCCACGAAACCCGCCGCGCGGAGCATGCGCTCGAGGTCCTTGACCGGCGTGGCGCCGGCAACGCATCCGCAGTATGCATCATTGTCCTGTTTTTTCTCCAGAGGAAGCTCGCGAATAGCGACGATATCCGAGATCGCCAGACGCCCGCCCTCTTTCAGTACGCGGAATGAATCGGCAAATACCTGCGGCTTATCGGGTGAAAGGTTGATCACGCAGTTGGAGATGATGACATCGGCTGTCTTGTCGGCCACGGGCAGATGCTCGATCTCGCCCAGCCGGAACTCCACGTTGCTGCATCCTGCCTTGGAGGCATTCGCCCGGGCCTTGGAGATCATCTCCGGCGTCATGTCCACGCCGATAACCCTGCCCTCATCCCCCACCTGCCGGGCGGCCAGAAAACAGTCGAATCCTCCGCCGCAGCCCAGGTCCACCACGGTCTCTCCATGGTGCAGGTCTGCAATGGCCTGGGGGTTTCCGCACCCGAGGCCCATGTCGGCGCCTTCGGGGACAGCGGAGAGCTCCTGCTCCGAATACCCCAGCTTCTCCGAGATGCCCGCTGCCGGCCCCACAGAGCAACAGGTACCGCTCCCGCAGCAGGAGCCGCCCGATACCGCCACCTGGGAATAGCGCTCCCTCACGAGCTGTCTGGTGTCGTCGTGAGAAAGAATGTCGTTCACGTTTTCCTCATGGTTTTCTTTCATGGATATGCCCCTTTCCGTTCGCGATCCCTTACCCGAGGATTGCCTTGATGTCCTTGACCGAGAGCACCTTGCCCACCACCTTCACCTCGCCGTCAACGGCCAGAGCCGGGGTCAGCATGACGCCGTATTTCATGATCTCGTTGATGTCCGAGACCTTTTCCACCTCGATCGGCCTGCCCAGCTCTTTGGCTGCCTCTTGAGCATTCTCCGTCAGTTTTTTGCACTTGGCGCAACCTGTTCCGAGAATCTGTATCTTCATCCTGTCAATCCTCCTTGTTCCTTTTCTGTTTTCTTCTTATGCCATCATGAAGCCGAAAATCCACCCGCTCAGAGTGGCCATGGTAATGACGAGCGCGACGAACACGGCTGTCTTCTTCGTTCCCAGAACGCTGTAGATCACCAGCATGTTGGGAAGCGAGAGCGCGGGCCCTGCAAGCAGCAGGGCGAGCGCGGGTCCCTTGCCCATCCCCGCGCCGAGCAGGCCCTGGAGGATGGGTATTTCGGTCAGCGTCGCAAAGTACATGAATGCCCCCACGAACGAGGCGAAGAAATTCGCTGCGAGCGAGTTCCCCCCCACCGAGCCCGCGATCCAGCTCGAGGGGATGAGCCCGGCCTCCCCGGGCCGCCCCAGCAGGAAGCCTGCCACCAGCACTCCCGCAAAGAGAAGAGGCACGATCAGCTGGGTGAACCCCCAGGTCTGTTCGAGCCAGTCGCGGCCTTCGCCGGTGCCTTTTGCCAGGAGCAGGATCAATGCCACGACGCCTGCGAGGAAGGGAACGGTCGGATTCCCGGGAAACGCAAAGGCCAGCGCTGCTACCGCAGCCGCTGCAACGGCCATGTACCTGACATTCACACCGAACCACCGGACCATGATCACGGCGAGCGCCACCCCGAACAGGGCGGTGAACACCCACTTGTTCTGGTAAATGAATGCCGAGGCCCCTCCTGTGCTCTGGCCCCAGTTCGCGAACACGAGGATCCCCACCATTGACGCGAAATAGAGCCCGGTCTGCCACAGGGGCCTGCCATCATCTTCCTGGGGAATCGCGGCCTTCATGCTCGCGCGCTCATGTTCTTCCTTCCTGAAGAAAAAGGCCATGAGCAGGCCGATGACGATGCTGAAAGCCACTGCGCCCACCGCCCTGGCGAGCCCGAGCTCAGGCCCCAGGACCGCAGCGGTCAGCACGATGGCCAGCACGTTGATGGCGGGCCCGGAATACAGGAAGGCCGATGCCGGGCCGAGCCCTGCCCCCATCTTGTAGATACCCGCGAACAGCGGCAGCACGGTGCACGAGCACACGGCGAGGACCGATCCGGACACCGATGCCACGCCGTATGCCAGGACCTTGTTCGCGCCCGTACCGAGGTACTTCATCACGGACGCCTGGCTGATGAAGACCGCGATGGCGCCTGCGATGAAGAACGCCGGGATCAGGCAGAGCAGGACGTGCTCCTGCGCATACCATCTGGCCAGGTGAAAGGCCTCCAGGATTGCCGAGTCGAACCGCCCCGTCCCTATGGGCATGAAGTACACGACGATGAATACGCCGATGAAGATGGCCGGTTTTTTCCATTCCTCGCGCAGACTCATAGTTCCTTCTCCCCTTGTCCGCACCTTCTGCAGGCCTTGCCCGGGGTCGTCATTCCGGGAGCATCGGGCCGGTCTTGTGCGCCGCCGGCGAGCACGGCCTCGATGCAGCCCATGAACTCGAGCACGCACGGGACCTTGAGCCGGTAGAACATCTGCTTTCCCCGTTTCTGTACATCCACGATCCCAGCCTGCTTCAGCACGGAGAGGTGCTTGGATACCGTGGAAAAGTCCGCGTCCACTGTTTCGAGAAGCTCACATACGCAGTGTTCCCCTTGAGCCAGCTTTTCCACCATCCAGAGCCTGGTGGGGTGAGCAAGGGCCTTGAGCACTCTCGCCCTTGCATGATACAATGCCTTTTTGCCTTCATCCATTCCACCGTCTCCAGTCATTTTCTTATTTGGCTATTTAACCAAATGACCGATTCTAGTCAATACCGATTTTTTATGGGCTCTATCTCGCTTCTTCAAGCGGACGAGCATGAGACAGTGGCATTTCCTTATTCTTTCCCGCGAGATATTGAGATACCATCCCTCTTTTCGCAGAAAGAGAGGTCATTTTTTCAATCAATAAAATTGGGGTATTGACTTTTCAAACTTTTTGCCCTATCGGATATTAGCACTCGCTTCCAGCGAGTGCTAATAATTCTGAGTGCAGGAGGAGCAAATTATGAAAATACGGCCTTTACAGGACCGGATTATCGTACAGCGCGTCGAAGAGGAGCAGAAGACGGCCGGAGGCATCATCATCCCTGATACGGCCAAGGAAAAGCCGCAGATCGGCAAGGTGATCGCGGCAGGCAAAGGCAAGAAGACCGAAGACGGAAAGGTCCTGCCCATGGACGTGAAGAAGGGGGACAAGGTCCTCTTCTCCAAGTATTCCGGCTCCGAGGTCAAGATGGACGGCGAGGAATACCTCATCATGAGGGAAGACGATATCTTAGGGATAGTGGAATAATCAGGAGGAAGAGACAATGAGTGCTAAGAAGATCATATATAGCGAGGAAGCCCGGTCAAAGATGCTCACAGGCGTGAACAAGCTCGCCAATGCCGTGAAGGCGACCCTTGGCCCCAAGGGCCGCAACGCGATCCTGGACAAGATGTTCGGCTCCCCGAACGTCACCAAGGACGGTGTCACGGTCGCCAAGGAGATCGAGCTCAAGGACAAGTTCGAGAACATGGGCGCCCAGATGGTCAAAGAGGTCGCGTCCAAGACCTCGGACATCGCCGGTGACGGCACCACCACGGCCACCGTCCTCGCCCAGGCCATCTA
>JAHDKO010000077.1 GCA_018436855.1 Deltaproteobacteria bacterium
CACCGACACGGCCGGTAAGATCATCGCCGCATCCGATCCCTCGTATCTCGGGGTTTCGATCGCCGACAGGGAATATGCCAAGGACGCCCTTGCAGGCAGGGTGAACATCGGCAAGGCAGCGCTGAACAAGGTGACCAACACTCCGTTCTTTCCCGTCGCAGCACCTGTCTACTCGCAGGGGAAGGTCGTCGGACTGGTTTCCAACACCCTGGACATGGGGTATCTCAACAATCTCGTCACCAATACGAGAACCGGCCTGACCGGGTATGCCTTCATGACCGATCGTGACGGTCTCATCATCGCCCACCCGGTCAGGGAGCATATCCTGAAGCTCGATGTGAATAACCTCAAGGGCATGGAAGAAGTCGGAAAAAAAATGACCGCCGGGCAGTCGGGCGTGGAACACTACGTGTTCGAAGGCTTGCCGAAGACCGCGGGCTTCGCACCCGTGAAGGCTACGGGCTGGAGTGTGTGCCTCTCGCTGCCGGACGAGGAGTTCCTGGCCCCTGCCAAGGCTGTCCGCAACATCGTATTCGTTATAGCGGCGATATTCTTTGCCGCGGCATTCGCGGTCTTCTTCCTGTTTGCCCGGAGCATCACCAAGGCCCTGCAAAAAGGCGTGGACCTTGCAATCAGGGTTGCGGACGGCGACCTCACCGCTGACATCGACGTGGTGCAGAAAGATGAGATCGGCCAGCTGGCGGATGCCATGAGAAACATGATCGGCAGGCTCCGCGCCATTGTCGAGGACGTGCACCACGCGGCGGACAATGTGGCTGCGGGCAGCGAGCAGATGAGCTCTGCGGCAGAGGAGATGTCGCAGGGTGCGAGCGAGCAGGCGTCCGCTGCCGAGGAGGCGTCGTCTTCCATGGAGCAGATGGCCTCCAACATCCGCCAGAACGCCGACAATGCCCAGCAGACCGAGAAGATCGCGGTCAAGTCGGCTGACGACGCCATCCAGGGCGGCAAGGCGGTCGACGAGACCGTGGGCGCCATGAAGACCATTGCCGAGAAGATCGCCATCATCGAGGAGATCGCACGCCAGACCGACCTGCTGGCCTTGAACGCAGCCATCGAGGCGGCACGGGCCGGAGAGCACGGCAAGGGTTTTGCCGTGGTGGCGGCCGCG
>JAHDKO010000129.1 GCA_018436855.1 Deltaproteobacteria bacterium
ATTTCTCGCAATTGCCGTGCATCGGGCCTGATTTCCAGAGAGAAACGACGCCACCCAAGGCTGATAAGACCTGAAATCCAAGATTATGGGCACACCGATCCCTTCCGGCATTGGCAAGATGCATTGTCGGTATCGTGAACATGGCCAGTACTACCCGCGATTGTTCTTCTTAAAAGAGATGTCAGCTCGAGTTCATAGCAGGATGCTTTCTGAGAGAAAGAATGGAGTATAGGTACATGAGCTTACCGCCACACGACGGGCATACCGGGTATACGGGAGGCTCTGGTGGAATACGGGATACTGCCCGGGAGAAGCCCGATGCGAGCTCAACGGCAAGAATGATGTCGCGAAGACAGACGCGGGAGCTTGCATGCATGAAGCCATAGTAGCGCACCTTCATAAATCCGCTCGGCAGGACGTGCTGGAGGAAGCGGCGGATGAACTCCATGGCGGAAAGCGTCATGGTCCGCCACCGCTCGCTTCCGGGTTTTTTGTATCGGAAAGAGACCGAGTGGTTCTCCACCCGGACGATCCGGCTGTCGGATATGGCGACCTTGAACACGTAGGGCGCGAGGTAGCGCAGGGCGTTTTCGTTTCCTCCGACCGCCTGGCTGTTGACGTTGAAGGGTGTCTCCCAGACCTCGGAGGGAATGGATGCGTACAGGCCCGCCTTTTTCATCTCCTCTTTGAACCTTGCTTTGAACAGGGGCGAGAGCGCCTTGACCGGTACGAAGAAGTCGGGACGGGAGGGGTGCCAGTAGCCGTCTTTGGTAGAGTATGCCCCGCCTGGGACGATGTAGTGGATGTGGGGGTGGTAGGTGAGTTGTCTGCCCCAGGTGTGAAGCACGCCGAAGAAGCCCGGGATATCGCCACCTGCAAAGCGCTCGTTTGCAGCAAGGGTTTTGAGTGCAGACGACGATGCTGTGAACAGGGCCTCGTAGCAGAGACGCTGGTTGCTCCTGATGAAGGCTCGCAAAGGCTCGGGCACGGTGAAGGTGACCATGAAGTGGTGGGTGGGCACCTGTTCTTCGAGCCTATGGGAAAGCCACTGTCTGGTCTTGTGATTCTGACAGGTGGGGCAGTGGCGGTTTCCGCATGATCGGAACACGCTCTGGCGCTGTCCGCATTCCCGGCAGGTATAGACTATCAGCCCGTGCTCGGACGAGCGGCAGGTGGTGATGGCACGGATGACCTTGCGATGCTCATGGGGCATGGCGTGGCCGAAGAGGCTGATATATTCATTCCCGTAGGCCGTAAAGATGTCTTTGATCGCACCCATCTCTTTAAAGCCCTTCCATGACGGTATTGATCAGTGCCTTGGCGTCTTCATTGCCCTTGGTGGTGAGGTGGAGGTAGATCATGGTGCTCGTGAGGTTGCTGTGACCCAAGTTTCGCTGGATGACCCGCAGGTTGACGCCTGCCTCCAGCAGGTGGGTGGCGTAGCAGTGGCGCAGGCTGTGGATACAGACGCCATTTTTGCGGATGCCTGCCTGGTGCATGGCTCGCCTGAGCGCTCCCTGGACGCTGCTCTTTGCCATGGGCTCTTTTGCGGTCGGTCCACCTTTGCCGTTGCGTCCCAGGGCGGGAAAGAGAAACGTGCTGTTGCGGTGGGTTGCCCAGTACTTACGCAGGAGCTTCAGGGTGGAATCGGGCAGCGGGACGTAGCGATCCTTTGCCCCCTTCCCCCTATGGACGTGGATCATCATGCGGCTGCCGTCGATGTCGGAGACCTGGAGGTTCAGGGCCTCGTGGAGACGAAGCCCGCAGGAGTAGACGGTCGCCAGATAGGCGTAGTTGTGGAAGGTGCGCACGTGCTTGAAGATCTCGAAGACCTCCTCCCTGCTCAAGATCGCGGGGAGCCGGTGCTCGACCTGTGCGCGGAGAATGCCCAGGATATGCCAGTGTCGTTTGATGACGTGCTCGTAGAAGAACCGGATACCGCTATAGCAGATGCGCATGGTGTTGGGAGACCACTTATCGACATTCTTTCGGTGAAGGAAGTAGTCTTTGAGTTCCTCTTCCGTGATCTTCTCCGGCTCTTTGCCGGTAAACTCGATGAGCATCCTGACCGCACGGGCGTAGGCCCTCTGGGTCGGTTCGCTCTTGCCATTGAGTTGCAATGCCTCGGTAATACGGATATACCAGTGGGTGTGTAGTGCCTTTTTCATGATACCTCTCCTTTCTTTGGCGAGTTTAAGGAGAGGTATCGTGAGAAGGCTCAGGAATTGTTATTGAGTATTCAAGCCTTTCCGCCGCGATAGCGGCTTACTTGAAC
>JAHDKO010000078.1 GCA_018436855.1 Deltaproteobacteria bacterium
AATACATGTTCGATGAGTGTAAATCCAAACCCACATACAACTCTCGCATAAGACGCCTCCTCTTTTTTCTTTCTCAACGTCTTGTGCAATGGCTTGAGTTTAACCTTTTAGATGATTATCAGGTCTCAACATATGACACAGGAAATGTCATATGTTGAGACCTGACACCATGATGTGACCCCATGAGACCCACAAGCTGCCGTGATCGGGAGGTAAAGGGGCTCCTACCTTGCGCCTTTCCCGGCATCCCCAGGCACGATCTACCGGTGCCCGGTCACCTTCACCTGGCGGCACATGGCCAGAACCGGGCAGGTGCCGCACCTGGGAAGCCTGGACGTGCAGATGTTCTTGCCAAAGGGCACCAGCACCCGGTTGATCTCGCTCCAGTATTCGACCGGCAGTATTTCCTCCAGGGCGTGCAGACTCTGCTCGGGCCTCGTGGTTTGAATATAGCCCCAGCGATTTGCGATGCGGTGCACGTGTGTGTCCACGGAGATGAGGTTTTCCCCGCAGGCGACGGCCAGGACGAGGTTCGCACACTTGGACCCGACCCCGGGCAGCGACAGCAGCACTTCCCGCTCGCAGGGCAGCACGCCGTGGTATTCATCCACGACCCTGCGGGCTGCCGCATGGATGCGAAGGGCCTTGACCTCGTGGAAGGAGCTGAGGCTGATGGCCTCTTCTATCAGCGTGGGGTCCAGCCCGGCAACCTGTCCGGGTGTGCGGCCCAAGGCGAAGAGCCTCCGGGCGCAGACAAGGGCCGTTTCATCAAAGGTGCGCACCGAGATGATGCACGCCATGAGCTGCTCGAAGGCAGAGGCGTGCCCCTCTTCGGCAAGCTGGGTCAGGGCAGCCTTGGGGAAGGGCTGGACGGCTTGCCGGATGCGCTCCATCACCAGGCGGATATCGAACGGACGCTTTTCTTCTCGACTGTGCATGGCGCTTGGGGAGAATCCCCGGGAAACGGGGCTCCTCTCTGATACAGTATAAGGGGATGCCGCCCGGACAACAGGAAGACACAAGCTCCGCAGGGAAGGTCACCGGTACCGGCAGAGGTCTTTTGTCTCCAGCAGATACGCCTCTGCACCGATCTCCTTCATCCGAACGTTCATCGCGATCCACCGGTCTTTCGGATCGGGATCGAATACGGTCCTCTCACAGGGAAACTCTCCACACTGAAAGCAGAAGTCCACCCCGCGGGCACGGCAGCACTCCAGGACCCTGCAACCCGGGAAACGGCACTCCCCGCTCCTGCATCCTGCACAGGACGCCTCTGCGAAGAAATCCAGAAGCGCCCTGAACTGGGGATAACCCCCGAACGTCGTCATAAAGCTCTTGAACCGCCCGGCATACCGGCCGAAAGCAGGGCCGAGCAGCTCCTGAAGCCTCCGGCTGTGTTTTACCATATCGCCGTCCGCATATGCCATGCACGCGCGGCAGTTGAGCCCGCAGGGAGCAGGGTTCTCGGGCGAGGCGGTGTTCATTCTATGCGAAGAGCATGCGGGAGGCAAGAATCGACCGGCATATATCCGGTTGCCGGCATACCTGCCGCCGGGGCATCGAGCCTCGGCACATGCCCGTCTGGGGCGGCTCCGGGTGCTGCCGCTCTATTTGATCTGGAAGGTAGAGATGCCGTTCCAGTCCTCTGGCGGCGGGGTCATGCAGAGCTGCCGGATACGGTGAAGATAGAGGCGGTAGAGCGGGCAGGGGTTTTCGGCCTGGAGCCGCGTGATGATCTCGCGGGCGGCCGGGAAATCCTTCCGGGCATAATGGTCCAGGGCTTCCTCGAACTCCTCCACTTCCGCCCTCAGGGCGGGGTCGGGCTCGCCCTCGGCCAGGGGCTCGAAGATCTCGATGGGCACGGTCTTGCCCTTTACCTGTACCACGTCGATCTTCCGGCAGAAGAATTCGCCGTTCAATGCCTCGCGGGTGAACTGGGAGATGATGATCGGCGTGCCGTAGAACTTGTTGAGCCCTTCCAGGCGTGAGGCCAGGTTCACGTTGTCGCCGAGAACGGTATACTCGAACCGGCGCTCGCTGCCGAAATTGCCCACGCTGGCAATGCCGGTGTTGATCCCGATGCCGATGTCTACACAGGGGATTCCCTGCTTGCGCCATTTTTCCTTCAGGCTTTCCATGGTCTGCTTCATGCCCAGCGCGGCCCGGACCGCGTTGCGGGCATGGTACGGGTCGTCCAGGGGCGCCCCCCAGATGGCCACGATCGCATCGCCGATATACTTGTCCACCATGCCGTTGTTTGCCATGACGATATCGCTCATGGCCGTGAGATAGGTGTTCATGAAGGAGCTGAGCTGCTTGGGATTCATTCCCTCCGCCAGGGTGGTGAAGTCGCGGATGTCGCTGAACAGGATGGAGAGATCCTTCTCTTCTCCGGCGAGGGTGAGCTTCTCGGGCCGCTTCATGATCTCGTTGACCACCACGGGCGAGACATAGCGGTTGAAGGCGTCGTGGATGAACTGCTTTCTGCGGTATTCAAAGAAATAGTTGAACAGCGTCACCACCAGGAAAACCACAATGAGGGTCGCGAGCGGGTAGGTGATGCCGACGAGCCTGCCTTTGAGAAAAAACAGGAAGTAGTTGCCGGCGATCACGGCCGCGAAACAGAGCAGGCCCGCCAGCCCCCCGGTGAGCGCGCTGGTATAGGCGAGCATGGCGCTCAGCAGGATGCCTCCTGCAATGATGATGCTATAGGTGAGCCCGATCTCGGTGAAGATATCCGAGGTGAAGAGCGAGCCGGTCAGGATGTTGTCGATGATGGTCGCCTGAATCTCCACACCGGGGAAGATCCCGGTGAACGGGGTCGCGTGGAAGTCCAGCAGCCCCGACGCCGAGGTGCCGATGAGCACGTACCGGCCTCTGATTTTGTCAGCGTGGAGCCCCTTCATGACGTCCGAGGCACAGAGGTAGGGAAAGGTCTTCACCGGACCCAGGAAGTTGACCGTGACCTGCCCCCGGTCATCTCCCGGAATAAAGGCGTCTCCCACCGAGACCCCGAGGATCGCATTTTTGCCCGCGGTCTTCTGGCGCGATACGTGGATGGTCATCTCGTCCTCGCCCAGGGCCTCGCGAAACATCTCCAGGGCCAGGGAGGGGTAGGGCAGGCCGTCGAGCTCCATGAGCAGCGGGGTCTTGCGGACCATGCCCGAGGAGTCCGGGAATACGTTCAGAAACCCCTCGGTGGGAGCCTGGGCGATCTCTTCGATATTGAGGATCGCGCGGTAGCCCGAAAGGAGCAGCAGGTCATCGTACGCGGCAGTGCCGGGCGAGATCTTGATGGTGGACGACGGGAAAGGGCGCTCGGATGCGTTCTTCAGGCCGTCGTCTTCCAGCTGGAAGACATAGCCCAGTACCACCGGTGCTTTTGCCACGGTTCTGCCCAGGATGAGGTCGTGGTCGAGCTCGTCCTGGGAAACGATGTCCCGGAGGCTCTGCCCGAGCTCGATCCCCTTGCCGGAAAGGACGGAGGAAAGGGTATCCATGTGCCCGGTGAGCGAGGTGCGGTCCTTTTCGGCGAACAAGATGTCGAAGCCGATGACCCGCGCCCCTGCATCATGAACCGACTCGACCAGCCGGGCCACCCTGTCGCGGGGCCAGGGCCACTGGCCCATGTCCTTAAGGCTCTTTTCGTCGATATCCACGATCACGATCTCTCCGGTAGTGCCGACCGGGCCTCGCCATCGGAACATGGCGCTGGTGATCTGATTGTCCAGGGATGAGAGCAGGGCGGGCTTGTTCAGGCCGAAGGAGTAGAAGAACAGACAGGATGCCAGGACCACCAGGCATCCCATCTTGAAGGGCGATGGCTTCAGGATGCGGATCAGCCGGTGCATCACGGGACGGATCCGTTCATCAGCGGTTCCCGCCGAAGATGCCGATGTAGCGGGTCCCGTCCATCTCCCGGGCATGGAAGTTCCCTCCCACCGCCTCGGCATTGGATCCGAAGAACGCCCCCTGGAGGGCACTGCTCACTGATCCCTGAATGTTGGCGGAAAACCGCGATTCCGTCGTGCTGAGGTTCCCGTTTTCCAGATTCAGCTGGACCTCGTCGAAGTTGATGGCCCCAGACACGGGGTTCATGGAAGATGGGGAAAACTCGACCCGGATATTCGTGACCCCGTTATGCAGCCTGGTGAGAGCGCTTGCGGTATCGATTTTCACCCCCTGGGCCCTGCCGGTGTACTCGCCCACGAATTCGCCGGTCGCCAGGTCCTGGAGAGCCGCAGACGGCGTGAGCTCGCCCGCGATCCACAAGGAGCCGGGCGAGTGGACATGGTAGTCGGCCCCGCTCGCGGGGTCTGTGTAGGCGATCTCCCAGTATCCCCAGGTGAAATAGTCGCTGAGCTGGTAATCCGGGTCCTCGGTGACTAGATAGTTGGCTCGGGGCTTGAGCCCCCCTGTTTCCATGGAGCTGGTGACACAGTCATCCCCGGTGTCGCCCAGCAGGGCCACGAAGTTGTCTTCCAGGATATAGGCCGAGCCGTGTGAAGATCCGATCTCGATGTAATCGAGATGCCGTTCGGAGGGCGAGATGATGTCGAATGCCGAGATCGTGCCGCTCACCGTGCCCGTGTCCTGGTCCAGGATGAGACGGAAGGCGTCAGGATCATCGTTCATGTAGATCCTGCGGTCTGTTTCCGGGTCGCTCATGTCTTCGGCGATTCCGGCGATAAAGCCCCGGAAGTTGCGGGTTCCTTTTGGCGATGTCTCGTCGATCCCCGGTTCGATCTGCCGGAATCCGGCGGCAACCAGCCGGGAGGTGCCGATGGCGGTCGTGCTGTCCGCCATGCCGGTGCCGATGTCGTAGTCATAACCGGCTCCCGTGAGCCCGAGCCCCTGGTAGTCCGAGCCATAGAACATACCGTCTCCGGTGCCCTCTATCCACGCCACCGGGTCCGTGGCCGGGTCATCGGGGTTCACGCCCCGGGGGCCGAATATGCGCACGTTGGTGAGGCGTTTGTTGTCCGGATCCACATCGGCGAAAAAGAACAGGCCGCTTTCCCGATCGTACAGGGAAGAGTCAGGGTCCTGCACGTCCGGGCCGTCCTTGTCAGAGAATATCATCCTGCCCAAAGCCTTGCGGTTGTGCCAGTTCACCTCCGTGAACATATCGGCATAGCCGAAATCCTTGCGGACATCGAGATCTTCGAATCCCAGAGCAGGGCCTGAGTATCCGGATATCCCGTCGGTGGGAAGGGCGGCGGTGCAGGCCGCTCCCAGAAACCCCAGCTCGCGGTAGTGATAGGTCTGCCCCTGGGTGAACGAGCCGTCGACGCCGAAGATCGCGAATTCTCCTTTCGGGTCCGAGAAGACCGTCATGGAGAAGGATCGCGGGGCATCGAGCAGGGATATGGTCCGGGTAAAGAAAGTGGCCGACTCTTGAGGGTATGTGTACGTTGCCAGCGGGTTGTAGGGCTGCATGGAAAAGCCTATATCCTGGAACGTGCCGCCCTGCGCGGCAGGGTCCTCGCTCACCAGGCCGTTTGAAGATGTCGCCTGCATGCTGATATCGTATTGATACGAGTTGTTGATGTTCAGGAAATCATCGGGATCCACCAGGGTGCTCATATGGAAGCCGGTCAGCGC
Organism: Deltaproteobacteria bacterium; assembly: GCA_018436855.1. Taxonomy (GTDB): domain Bacteria; phylum Desulfobacterota; class Desulfomonilia; order UBA1062; family UBA1062; genus Phosphitivorax. Next base: position 5,605 of record JAHDKO010000078.1, read on the forward strand.
GATGGAGTTGGCTATGGGCAACTGTGAGGTGTCATCACTGCTGAACGGCTCCTGCCAGGTCTGGGTAACCTCGGTCAGGGTGCTTGAGACCGGAACGGCGGCGGTCACGGGTTCAGATGCCGGGGCCGGGTTCGTTGACAGGGGGATGACCGGCTCGCCGGACACCCCGGATGAGGCCATGTCCAGTATTTCCCCGCTGTCAGACACCTCCGGGGAGGTGCCATCCGATAACGGCGATTCCTCGTCTGCAGCGGCCGGCCCGGATGTATCACCGGTTTCCGGATTCTCGTCTCCTGTGTCAGCGGCCCCGGTGTCCGTGGTTTCGTCCCCGGCGGCATCTGCCGTTTCACCGTCTGTCTCGGGCGATTCCTGTGCCCCTTCGTCTCCGGCTCCCTCACCTGTTTCCTCGCCGGAGGATTCCGGATCTCCTTCTTCCCGGTCCTGCCGGTCATGTTCGTCTTCCTGCTCAAGTGGCGGGTCCCTGTCCTCTGATTCCTGCCCGCCGAGCGCCAGGTCCCGGTTCAGGTCGGAGAGGTCCTGCGCGCTGAAGCGCTTCGGCTTCTGCGGCGGCACACCCGCGGCCGGGATGCTGGTTCCGAACCCGGGGCGGGTGATGCTGACCGCGCCCGCGTCATTGGCGACATCGATGCCCCTGCCGCCTTCGAACACCACGGTGAGCCTTCCGCCGTCGACCCTGCCCGCATACATGGAACCCCGGATGCCGATGGTGGCGGCGGGAGTGACCGTGATGAAGCTCTGGGGGGCCTCCTTGGCGATGGCACCGCCCATGATCCGGAAGACTCCCTCCTTGACCCGGGTCTTCATGGCGCCGCTCTTGTCCTCTGCATCCCACACGTGCTCGACGACCACCATCTCGCTTGCCCTGCCCAGGCTGACGATCGTGTTGTCGGTAAAGAGCACCTGGATTCTGCCCTGAGGGCCGGTCCTGATGGTGTCGCTCCGGTAGACCGGGCTCTTCATGACAAGCCCTCTCGCGTTTCCCCGGTTATCGACCGCCTCTGCCGTGCCGCGGACCGCAACCACCAGGGCCACGGGGTCTTCATTCTGCGCCAGGGCAGGGAGACCGCTCAAGGTGAATGCCGTCAAAGCCGCCAGGAGAAGGTGTGTTTTTCTCATCGTGATTCCCCCCTAGAATGCAAACGTGACACTCATCGAGGTTACGTTCTTGGTATAGGTGTAGAGGTCGATGTTGGAATCCGACCGGGTATGGGTGTATCCGATGTTCAGGATGATCGCCGCCCCCCGGGGCGCAGCCAGAGCAAAGGTCCTGGAAAGCCCCGCCGAAAGGTACTGCACGTCGTCGCTGCGTTTTTTGCCGAACAGGGGATAGATCTCGTCATAGTCCGTGCCCTGGTACCAGTAGCTTGCATACACTCCGAAAGCGAAGGGGAGGTCGACCTGGTAGCCGGCAATGCCGTTGATGCGGGTGTAGGCGTTCACGTCTTCTTCCGCGATCTCCCGCTCCCATCCGGCGCTGAAAGAGATACGGCCGATGTCGAGCGCGAATGCGGGAGAGAGCGTAAAGCTGAGATTGTGGGCATCCCGGTCGTCGAGCTCATCGTAGTTTTTCCTCCGGTACCGGGCGTCCGTGCTCAGCAGAATGCGGGGGGAGAGGATGAACGACAGGCTCGTGCCGCCGCCATAGGTTCTCAGATACTGGTCGTAGTCGAGATTCAGGTGATTCGCGAGCCCGTAGACGTCCCAGGCCATGTTCCCGTGCTCGATGCAGAAGCCTGCCTTGACGTCGAACAGGCTCAGGTCGAGATTCTCCGCGTCGCGATAGAGGGCGTTATAGTTCAGGGCCGAGAACTTCCAGCAGAGTGATCCGTCCAGGGGTTTGTAGAGATAGTTCAGGTGTGCCGTGCCGGTGGTGATCTGATCACCCTGCGCATCGTCCACCGTAACAGGGAACACGTTGCCCAGCAGGTCGGTGATCTCGATGTTCGAGCTCGACGGCGCGGTGTTGACGTTATCGTCGAAATCGATGCCCAGCGAGACCCTGGCCGAGAAGAAATGCTCCTTTCCGGACGAACGGATGGCATCGAGGTATTTCTCGATATTGGTCCGGACCTGCCGGGGAGGGTCCGCGGCCATGACCTCCTCGAAATATCCTTTAGCCGTTTCAAGGGAGCCCAGGTGGAAGTAGCACCGTCCGATCTCCAGCTTGACGCGCACCGCGTCGGGGCGAGCCATGAGCACCCGTTCGAACGCCATGACCGCGGCCTCGAAATCGCCTGCCTCGAAGGCCGCCCTGCCCAGGTTGAAATTGATCTCAGGATTTCCGGGATCGCTCAGGAACAGCCGGTGATATACCTGATACGCCTTGCCGAACTCGCCCCGGTCGAAGAGCTCTCTGGGGCTCGGGTCCCGGCCGGCGCCCTGCACGGGTTGCGGGATCAGGCACGCACCAACCAACAGCATGGCGGCGAGTATACCCAGGATGTTTCCTCGCATACGGCCCGATACCTTTCCGCGGGCCCTCATGTGCGCGGATGTTTTTCTCGATGGCATTCTTTCCCCCTCGTTACCCCTCTTAAGGATAGACATCGTCATCAGGGGGACTTTTTTTAAGTTTTTTTCGAGTTCTTTTTTCAATCGGGCTCATCACGGGTCAGTTTCCGCCCATGAGCTCCATCTCCTGCTTCAGCCGCGAGAGCTCGCCGCTGGTCTGACGCAGCCGGTGGGCGAGTATTTCCGAGAGCAGGCGGAAGTAGACCGCCTCGAACTCCTGGCGCTCCCGGGCCTCGAGCCGGTCTATGATCGAGCCGTCTATGGCCAGGCACGTGGTTTCGCTCAGGGCGAAGATCGATGCGGACCGTGCCTCCCCGTCTATCACGGCAAGCTCTCCGAATGTCCCGCCGTGGGCGTCGAGACGGGCGATCTCTTCTTCGTTCTTGACCACCTTGACCTCGCCCGCAAGGATCACGTAGAGCCAGCTGTCGTATTCTCCCTCACGGGTGATCACCTCGCCCGGGCTGTACCGGCGCATTTTGCTCAGTTCGAGGATCTTCCGCAGGAACCTGTCTTCGTAGGAGCGGAGAAAGGGGATCTTCTTGACGGTATCAAGGAGATCTTCTCTCCCCGTGAGATACTGGGTTTCGAGCATGCAGTCCTCCGATTCTCATGCTGCAGATTGACGATCTGCATATGGTTTCGGCAATCCGGACGATCAAACTTGAACGGTATCCGCACCTTCTTTCTTAAAAGGGGAGGTGCGCCCCCGGAGGAAAAAAGACTGGATGCGGCCTTTTTTGGCGACGGATGTTCCCTGTTTCCCGGAAGAGGCTCAAGCCCGGTAGCCCGCTATCTTTCGGCAGGCCTCGTCCAGGACGGCGTCGTCCTTGGCAAAGCAGAACCGGGAGAGATGGTCTCCTGCATGGTCGTGATAAAAGGCGCTGCCCGGCACGGAGGCAACCCCGGTGGACCTGAGAAACTCGAGCGCCCGCTCTCTGGCGCTGGAGCCGGGCACGATGCTCATGTCCGCAAGGACGTAGTATGCGCCCTGCGGGACAGAGGGCTTCAGCCCCGCGGACGAGAGGGCTTCGCATATCCTGTCCCGCTTGCGTTCGTACTGCCCGGCGACCGAATCGTAATAGCCCCTGCCGAGCGAGTTCAGCCCGCTGACCACGCCCATCTGGAGCGGAGCCGGTGCGCACACGTAGATCAGATCGTTGAGGTGGCCGATAGCCTGAGCCCACTTTTCGTCACAGACACAGTACCCGATGCGCCATCCCGTGATGCTGAATATCTTGGAAAAACCCGAAGTGGTGATGGTGCGCCCGGCCATGCCCTTGATCACCACCGGAGAGAGGTGCTGCACCCCGTCGTACACGAAGTGCTCGTACATCTCGTCCGTGAACACGAACAGGTTGCGGCTCCGGGCGACCCCGGCGACGGCCTCGATCTCTTCCCGCGAAAAGACCTTGCCCGAGGGATTGGCGGGCGTGTTCAGGATGATCGCCCGGGTGCGGGGCGAGACGGCCCGCTCGATCTCCCCGGGGGTGATGTCCCACCGGGGCGGCTCCATTCTGACGAACACGGGCGTCACGCCTGCCGCCTGCAGGGTGGCGATGTGGTAGCTGTAAAACGGCTCGAACACGATGACCTCGTCGCCGGGGTCCAGAAGCGCGAGCACCGTGCAGTGGAATATGCCGGTGCTGCCCGAGCTCACCACGATCTGGGTCTCGGGATCGACAGGGGTCCCGGTCTGCGCCTCGTGCTTGCGCGCGATTGCCTGCCTGAGTGCGGGCAGCCCGTCGTAGCGCGTGTAGACGTTGATCCCGTCTTCGATTGCCTTGTGTGCGCCCTCCCTGACCTCGACGGGCACCTCCAAGTCGCACACCCCCTGGGCAAGGTTGATTCCCCCGAGCCTGGCACACTCGGAGGTCATGGCCCGAATCTCAGACTGCGATATCAGGCCCTGGCGTTCACTGACGTGTAGATGCATAAATCTCCTCATTCAGATGTAAGAATTTGTTTCCCGGATCATACCACACGAACCGGCGGGTGTCTAACCGGCCCTGGAAAGCGAAGGCCGGACAGGCTTTCACAGGGGCAGTGCCGCACGCTGCCTCTATCGGATGTCTGGCACATTCCTCAAAAAGAGCGTGATCGGGGTTGACCTGGGTCACTCCGGAAATGAGACAGGTTTTGCATGGTTCGCCCGCTGCAGGCTTTGGCGTGAGAGAGGTGTGCCGGCACTCTTGTTTTCCTGGGTCTTGCCGTGCACGCGTGCACATGCCCCGGTCTTTCCGGGAGAAAAACCTTTTAAGGTTTCAGGCGGAAAGGGAAATGTGAACCCGTCCCCGAAAAGATGAGACGGGTCATTCCTTACGAGCGGGTGATCTTTCTGCACTCAAGGTAGAAGCGCTTTTCGTCCGCGTGCCCCATGGAGAATGTCTTGCGCGGCAGGGCGCCGTCTACGATGATGGTCCGGAAGAAGTCGTGCTTGGGTATGGCCGGGAGAAAGAAGCCCACGGCATCGGGCTTCGATGCAAGGTCGATCACGGTGTCGTCTCCGTGGATGTAGTCGACCTTGCCGGCCGAGGGGCTTGAGAGATATGCATCAAGGAAGGACTGGAGCGTTCCCGCCTCCAGGGTGAGCCTGGGGTTCGTGACGGTGACCGTGCCGAAGTCCCGCCCGCTCACGAAGGATATGGAGTGCGCGCCGGGCTCTGTGCCGGGGTAGGGCGTGAACTCATCCCGCGAGGTGTATCTTTTGACCGAGAAGGAAGAGCCCTGAGCGGTGAAGAACGACTCCATGGCCTGCAGCAGTTGGGACAAACCGGTGTTGAACACTACCCGGTGGATGGGCTCGAACACGAGGCTCTCGTCGTGGAGGTTCACCAGCTCCACCAGCGCGTACCGGGCGGGGTGATCCATGACGGCCTCCCGGTCGGGGGCGGCGTTCTTCAGTCCCTCCCAGATTTCCTTTGCCGTAGCCAGTGAGTGGTTGCCGTCACCCATGGCGTAGAGCAGGACGTCCCGGTCCTGTATCCCGTACCTGTCTCCGAACGCAGCCGGGTCCGCGAGCCGCTCCAGGGCGCGGGCGACTGCGTCCAGGGCCCTTTCTTCGTGAACGTGATATCCCCGGATATGGCCGCTGTCTTCCATGAGATCGAAGTCGTAGACCTTTTCCGGATTTCCGGCGAACAGGGGCTCGATCACGGTCTTTTCCGGATCGTCGATAAGGACCATGATATGGGGGGTCTCCAGCGGGGCGTTCTCGCGGATCTTCACCCGGGGAGGGAGCCTGTCCACCACGGTCCCCTCGGTGGCCCGGATAAGGCTCCGGGAACCGGGACGGTAGTCATAGCACTCGAGGTCCAGGGCCGCCACCAGGCCCCTGCGGACGGCGCCCCGCGCCAGGGTCCTCTCCACGAGGATAAAGCCCGGGCCCGGCGAGACCAGGACCCCTGCCGAGAGGTACTCGTTCATGCAGGCGTTGATCCGCTGAGCCTCCCGGAGGGGGTCGCATTCTTCCAGGTATGCCTCGGGAAGGATGAGGTGAAAGGTCGACGGGCTCGCGCCCACGGAGCGCCTCACCCGCTCCCAGTACTCGGGCTGGGAGGTGTACTGGTCGCACGCGACCACCGCCCACTTCGTGAGGTCTGTCCCCTCACGGGGGAGCAGAATTTCCGGTATGCTCAGGCCGAGGTGTGCATAGTTCATGGGATGTGTTCCTTTCATCGTTTCTCGGTTCATTCAGGCGGCACCCCGCTGTCTGGCGCGGGGCGCCCCGTTTACTTCGGTCCGGACCTGTTGTAGCCGTCGGCCAGGGCGGTGTTCACATGGATGACGCCCTTGTTCAGGTCCTTGAGCGGGTAGTCGTCCGTGATCGCGGGAAGATTCTCCGCGTCGTCCTGCTTCTTGAGCACCGTGCCCGCGGGGACATACCTGCCATCGGGAACGCTCACCCCCATGAGGACGCAACCCGGCTCCACCACGCAGTTTTTTCCCACCGACGATTTGAAGACCAGGGTCTGCATGCCCACGAAACTGTCGTCTCCAACACGGGCGGGGCCGTGTATCTGGACCTGGTGCGCCAGGGACACCCGCTTGCCCACATACACCGCATACCGCTTTCCGTCGGCCTCCACGAGGTTCTTCTCCACGGGCGTGCCCTTGAGCTCGGTTTCCAGGCCGTGGAGCACGACGCCGTCCTGCACATTGGCCTCGTCGTCCACCCGGATGGGCTGGCCCTCGTCGCCCCGTACGGCGGCAAAGGGGGCGACCATCACCCGCCTGCCGATCGTCACGTTGCCGATCACCGCGGCGAGCGGATGGATATAGGCGGTGGCATCGATGGAGGGCATGGATTCTTTCGGACAGAAGTCGGTCACAACGTTCTTGTGAATCATACGACACTCCTTATTTGTGTAAGTTCCGTGCACGAGGTCCATGAACCGGGGCGCAACGAATCGCGGCCCGGCTGGAGAGGTTCTTCTGGACCTTGTAAAGAGCCTATTCTTTACCTGAGAAAATGTTTCAGGAAAAGGGGAAAAATCGAAGGCCTCACGGTCCTTGGGGAGTGTCTTGCCAGGCGGCGGGGGCGAGCACCAGAACCCGGTCATACTGCCTCTCGGCCGCATCCCGGCCAAAGGGCATGGGCTGGTACGATCCCTGGAGCCACGCATGGATGCCGTCGTCATAGTGCGGGCTCACGGGGTTGTCGCTCTGGCCTGTGCTGTTGATGATGGAAAGCGGCTCTTCCCTGCTGAAGTCCACCACCATCCGCATGGCCGGGATCAGCCAGGTGTCGAAGTCACGGCCGATGGTGTAGGCCGAGACGTTCAGGGTCGAGTGGTCACCCGGCGCCGGGAAGGGGCCCCGGTTGAAGTAGGAGGCCAGGGCCTGCATGGCCTTCCCCTGGATAAATCCCAGGTGGGGGGCCATCTTGGACGATTCCGTCCTGAACCGGCAGGTATGGAGCGCGCCCCAGGTCCATCGGCTTCTGTCCGTGCCGAGCCGGTCCTCTGCGAACGCGATCGCGTCGGCCAGTGACCGGGCCAGGATCCGGGCCTTGTTCTCGGGCCCGGGCGTGGATATGTCGTCCCAGAACGGGCTCTCGTCCCCCCGGACGAGCAGATGATCCGTGGTGGCGCAGTAGCTCGTGTTGTTGCTGGTGATGAAGGCCTTCCAGGCAGGAGATTCCTCGGGCCCGAGCTCGTCGAGGAAGGTGTTGGCGGTGAGGGTGTGCATCAGCGCCCCGGTGATGAGCCCGCTCCTCGAATCGCACGCCATGATTCCGTCGCAGTCCCGGAGCATGTCGAGCGCCTCTCGCGCCCGGTCCTTTTGGCGCCGATCCTCCCAGGAGTCGATCTCGTCGGAGATGTCGCGGGAGAGCGGTCCTTCGAGAAAGAGCCTGCGCACCTTCGGTGCAAAGGAGGAACGGATGTCCAGCTGCATGTCCATGCTGCTCTTAAGGGTATGTTCCTCAGAGGACGCGATCATCTCGGCGATGCGTTCGGCCCTGGACGGCCAGTACCAGGACGAGGACAGGACATGGGGATAATCGGGCGGAACGGTGCGGTGATTTGCCGTGCCGATGAACCCCTCGGCCGGGTTCAGCGCCCGGGGCAGCTCGTCCGGATCCAGATATCCGGTCCAGTCGTACTCCCCGGTCCAGCCCGGCGAGGGCATGAGGCCCCTGCCGTTTTTTCTCAGCGGATAGCGGCCCGTCACCTGCCAGGCGATGTTCTCCCGGTCGGCCACGACCATGTTGAGCGGAATGGCCTGGATCCTGCGGAGCAGGGGCATGGCCTCCTCCACCGAGCGGGCCGTGCCCAGCGAGAAAAAGGCATCCACGCTTTTGTCTCCGGGCTCGAAGGCTGCCCAGGAAAATGCCGCACCCAGGGGAAGCTGCACGGTATCGGGCATGAAGGGATTCCTGGGAGGATTTTTCAGCACGTCGTTGAGCAGGGGGCCGTGCCTGGTCTCGAACACGGTGATGCTCACCGGGCCCTCCCCCCTGACATGTATCGTCTCGATGCGCTCCTCGACCGGCAGCCAGTCATCCTGGCAGCGGTAGTGCAGCGTTGTGTCGATCATCCTGAGCTGTTCGAGAAAGATATCCTGGTTGTCTGCCATGACCATGGTCATCCCCCAGGCGATGTGGCCGTTGTATCCGGCCACGATGGCGGGCACGCCCGCGATGTTCACCCCTGCCGCATCGATTGATCCCTCGCAGCGGACGTGCACGAGGTTCCACAGTGAGGGGAGAGTCAGCAGCAGGTGGGTGTCGTTGGCGAGAATACTCGCCTTGTTCAGGGTTTTCTCCGGCGCGATCACCCAGTTGTTGGAGGCCGCGACAGGGATGAGCCCCCACGCGGCCTTCAGGTCTGCAGCCGCGGTGAGACGGTTGAGGGCGGGGAGCGTGCCGGACAGGTCGATTCCGGAAAGCTTTTGCGCCTCGTCCAGGGCGATGGGCTCGTCCGGATAGACGGGGAGGAGCCATGCGGTCTTCTCCGGACCCACGGCCCTCGCCAGGGCGAGGGCGGCTGCTTCTTCGTGCATGTTGAAGGCAAGGGCAAAGTTCACCAGGGTGAAGATGCCGATGGAGTCGATCGGCTCCCACTGCCCGGGGTCGTGGCCGGCCAGGGCGAGCTCGGGGGGAAGGTTGTCCCGGTGGAGTTCGATATAGGTGTTTACGCCCCGGGCATAGGATTCGAGGAGGGATTTTCTCTCAGGCGGCATTTCGTCGTAGAGCAGGCGTGCGGCCCTTTTCAGATTGACCGTACGCATGAAGACGTCGATATCCAGACCCGCCCTGCCGGCCATTTCCGAAACCCTTCCCTGCGAGACGAGCTTGAGGCTGATCATCTGGCCGAGCCGGTCCGAGGCGTTGACAAAACCCATGGCAAAGGCGAGGTCTTCCATGTTTGCGGCCTCGATGAAGGGTATGCCCAGATTGTCCCGGCTGACCGTTACCTGCTCTCTGAGCCCCTGGATGGTGATGGTGCCTTCCATCTTCTGTGCGGTGCCGGCAAAGTAGGAATCGAGCATCCGGGTGCATCCACCCGCGAGCACTGCCCACAGGACCAGCACGGCAATCAGGACCGGCGGCGGGAAAAACCGGAACCCGGCAGCCGGCCGGCACGAGTTGTGCCCGGCCTGGTGAAACGTCAGTTCCTGTTTCCCCTGTTTCATCTCGTCCATAAGTTCCCTCCCGTAAGGATTCATTCCACGGTTGCCCTCTGAAAGGAGCTCTTCCGCGGGACACACATGTGCCCCACGGCCCATGGCATCCCCGGTGCCTTGCGTCGTTTCCTGACCCTGGGCCTCGCCGGTCCAGGACGCAGCGAATCAGGACCGCGGAAACCACCGTGTCCCGGTTCGGAATCGCATCGTGAGTCATGTCAAGGGGAACGGTTCGTATGGGCACGTGGGTATATGTGCAGGCTGGACCCTCGGCAGGCTCCCTTGCCCGCGCTGATTCCCTTGTGCGGTTGGATCTCACTCCGTACGAAGAGACCCGGCCCACCCGTTGACAAAGATCGTTCCCGACATATAGAGCACCGCCCTGCCCGCTATCTCCACCCGCTCGCCCAGGTCCCGGCAGAAGAGCTCGCCTCCCCGGCAAGATACCTGGCGCGCGCGCAGGTCTTTTTTCCGCAGGCGCTTTGCCCAGTAGGGGATGAGGGCGCAGTGCGCCGAGCCCGTGACCGGGTCTTCGGGAATCCCGATCCCGGGGGCAAAGAAGCGGGAAACAAAGTCTACATCCTTGCCCGGGGCCGTCACGATGACCCCGCGCAGGCCGAGCCCCTTGAGCTCGTTCATATCCGGCTTCAGGGCGAGTATTTCTTCTTCGTCGGCAAACACCACGAAGTAGTCCTCGGAGCAGAGCACGGTCTGGGCTTCAACGCCCAGAGCCGGGAGAAGCCCCGCAGGCACCTCGCAGCCACGCGGGGGCTGCGACGGGAAGTCCATGACCAGCAGGTCTCTCGAGCGGCCGACCTGAAGGGGACCGCTCCTGGATAGAAAGCCCACCCGCGTGCGCGCCGGGTCCAGAAAGCTGAAGATCACGTGAGCGGATGCCAGGGTGGCATGGCCGCAGAGATCGACCTCTGACTCGGGGGTGAACCAGCGAATCCGGTATGCATTCCCCTCGGGCACAAGAAAGGCTGTCTCCGAGAGGTTGTTTTCCCGGGCGATGGACTGCATGAGGCTCTCCGGAAGCCATTCCCGCAAAGGACACACCGCAGCCGGGTTGCCCGAGAACACCGATGAGGCGAATGCATCGACCTGATACAGGGATATTTCCATCAACCGCTTACCTCCTTAACCTGCATGAACCGGAATAACCGGAAGCGGTGTTCTGCCCCGGCCTGTATTCTCTCCGTACCACCGGGCATAACCTGCACGCGCGGCAGAGACCCCTGGGACACATTTCCCGCTCATCCTCCCTGCTCCATGACCCGGGCCGGCGGGAAGACCATAAAGAAGTGCGGGACCCTCACGGTGCCGATGCGCTTCGCCCTCTCCACGGGCGGAAAGAGCGATCCGTCCGTGCGGATCTCCAGGGTCTGAGCAGGGGCGATGCTTCCGCGTGCCCTGGGCGTGGTGAGCAGGGTCCTGCCTTGTGAGCGGTGGCCAAGGGTTCTCAGGAAGGCCGGCACCACCGCAGTGGTTACCGGCAGGCTCATGGGCAGGCTTCTGAACAGGAATTCCGCGATTGTCCCGCTCTCCGCCCTCACCCTGACCCTCTCCGTGCCCCCGGGCTCCATGGTCGCCTCGAAGGAGGCGAGTTCCTTGGGAATCCCCCAGTTGTTCCTTCCCTCCCGTACGCTCTTAAGGGTGGACACGTAGATGCGGGTGATGGAGTAGTATGTTCTGCCAAAAAAATCGAACGCGCCCGGAATGAAGAGCAGCTCACGATAAGGGCCGACATCGGAGCTGAGATAGTCCACGTACATGACCGTGCCGAATCCGCCCTGGAAAGAATGGTGCATCGGTTCAGGCACCAGGCCCTGCCCGCGGACGAACTCCCGGCTGAAGCGGAAGAGGAGGATGTAACCCGAGCCGGTCAGAGCCCACGGTGCAGGGGCATGAGACGGTATCCGATCCTTTTCCATGGCTTTCTCCCAATCAGTAATTCCACGCACGGGTCCTTCTGATTCCACTGGATGACATGCCGAACCTGCCGCATCGCCGGTGCTGCGCGGGAAGGCATGCGGCCCATTCTCCGCCCACCTTCCATGGTGAGCAGGCGGTGTGATGTGTCCGAAGGACCTTGCCTGTTTCGGCGGAACACCGGACAATCACCCGGACCGAGCATTACATTGGCCTTTTACTATGGGAGAATAGCCCGTTGAATGTCAATGACGATATTGCCGATCGCAGTGGAGATGCAGCCCGATGCCCTTATTCTTAGCTCTATGAAGGTGGGGCAGGCGATGTGTGTGAGGTGGTCTGCTTCGTTTTACGTATTATGATTGAATAAGAAAAGAATGGGAACAATTCTTCCCAATGAATGAAAAAATTTACTGTTTTATCGGTTCAAGAGAAAAAACATAGGGAATATATCAAATAACATATTGATATAATTATATATTCAAACTGGCATACGCCTTGCTGGCGGTATGGCTGGTGGCCCTGACTCCTCTCCTGTTTGTGGAACAGGCAAGGACGAAGGGCGGAGACGTGATCCATAATCAGGGTGTAACCATGCACTATGATGAATTCGCCACGTGTCGGGAAACAGAGGGAACAGGTGAACCCAGGGAGATTCAGGATCTCATCCGTCAAAGAGACAGATTCCTGTCGGATAATCCTGATCTCGTGAGCACCCAGGAAGAGATCGACCAGCTGTTGAGCACCACCTTTGATCCTGTCTTGCGGCTCGAGATACTCTTCATGCTCATCTCCGACAAGATCAACGAGATGAGAGACATTTTCGAAGAAGTCCTGAATCTGGCCAGGCACGTTGCCGCAGAGTGAGATAAAAGGGCTTTCGAGATCCTTGCGTGAAAGCGGCAGGTAACGAAGTGCTTAAGGGGTCCGGTCGCGGTTCTGCACCGGGTTCTGAAAAAGCGCCGGTACGGTGAAGGCGCCCGGGGTGCGGGCGCGCGAAAGGTTCATGAGCGAACCGCTCAATACCGCCCCTGTCCGGAAATCGTCCCCGCCGGGCCTCAGGAGGCGATTGGCAGGCCCTACCGATGACGCTCCGCCTGCCCCAGAGAATCCCGATGTCTTCTGATCCAGTCCTCGATCCTCTCATACCACTGCTCTGAGACGACGATGCCTTCGGGTGATGAATGCCCGGCAGGGTGTTGTGCGGCCAGTGCCTGGAGCGCGAGCCCGGTGATGAGCTTGTTGTGATCCCACCGGCACAGGGCGTCCGGGAACTCATTCTGCAGGAGGGCTGCAAGGTCTGCCGTCATTTTTTCATCGTCCCGCGAAGACGCCTCGATTTCGATCTCGTGGTGGATGAACACCGTGCCCGCCGCCTGATAGCGGACCGTATCGAGGGCCATCTCTCCCACGATCCCCCCGGTCTGCCTGCGCGTGTCCACGACATGGATTCCGGTTCTCTCCATTCTGCGGTGCTGAATGACGCGGAGTCCCAAGCCGGACAGGGTTGTGACAGGATCTTGAGGCAGGAAGACCGCGTTCCGGCGGGGGGTGAGCCCGGCAACCTCGAGCACGTGATCCAGCATGTCTTCCGACCACTCTCCCTCGATCTCCAGGCGGCGGATCGCACTCCGGGCATCGATCCGCTCCTTTCCCTTGAGAGCGAGCCAGGTTCGATCCCGATCCTGTCTGAGCCTGAGTGCGAACCTGCCTTCCATGAGCCTGCCGCGGTCCGTGTCGAAATACCGGTCGTGCACCAGGGAGGCGCCCGCAGGAACGAGCCCGTAGGGGCCGACGGACCGCAGCCCGGCCACGGCGCGGAAGAGGAGCGCCGGGTCCTGTGCGCACACCCTCAAGGTGATTTCGAACTCTTCAGACATATGTACTTCCTTTGCCCTTGCATCCGGCGAGACCGCACCGGCGGAGACGAGGCCCGATGAACAAGGGCGAACCCGCCGGACATCGGCTGGAAGGTCCTTGGGAAAAGGGCGGTTCGCTCAGGCGTGAATCTCCACGATGTCTCCGTCCTGCAGCACATAGTCCCGCTGGGCCATCTGGCCGTCGTGGACCGTTTTGCCCCAGATCCGGGCATATTTGAGCCTGGTGACGAAGTCCTTGTGAATTTTTCCGGCCAGATCCTCCAGGGTGCTGCCCCGGGGGATCACGAACGGTTCCTTGAGATCGGGCTCCTTGCCCGGGTTCTTCGAGTAGACCCTGATGATCCCGGAGAGCCGGTAGAGGGTGTCCAGGAACTCGTGGAGATTCCTGTCCCGGTGAACCGAGATGCCCAGCGCCGGGATGCCAAGGCCGGTGAGCTCGATGAAGGTCTCGAAATCGTCCTGTTCTTTTTCCGTCTCCATCTTGTTCGCAAGCAGCAGAATTTTTTTGAGGAAGACCGGCCGTTTCACCTCATCGGGCACCTCGGCGTTCTCCGGGTAGACGCGAAAAGACTCCAGCATGACCATGGTGTCTTCATACTGGCTCAGGGGCTCGGCCGCGAGATCGACGAGCACGACCACCACGTCCGCCCGGCGGATCATATCGGCCATGGCAGGGTCCACGTACTCGCCGGTCAAAGGCGGCGTGTCGATGAGCTGAAACTGGATGTTCTCGTACTGGGCCATGCCCGGGGTGGGTTTGTGCGTGGTGTGGGGAAAGTCCGCGATCTCCGGAGAGGCCTTGGTGAGCCGGTCGACCAGGGAAGACTTGCCGGTGTTGGGGGGCCCTACAATCACCACCTGCGCGGCCCCCTCCTTGTCGATGTGGAAGATGCTTTTCTGGACGGCGGCGCCCTTCTTTTTCTGCGTCTCGTCCCGATGCCTGGCGATCCTGCGTTTGAGGTCGGCCTGGAGCTTGTCGGTGCCCTTGTGCTTGGGTATGATGGCGAGCATCTCCTCCAGGGCATCGAGTTTTTCCTGCGGGGTTTTCGCCTCGCGATAGCGCCGCTCCGCTTCCAGATATGTCGGTGGAAGATTGGCAGGCATGTTTCCTCTTCTCTTACGTACTGCGGTTTCTTCTTCCCTCTTTTCATACTGGTATACACGCAAGCAGAGCGGAAATCAACGGCGTGAGCCGGAACAGCACACGGTCGAGCTCCCGGGCGGAGCAAGGCGGCCTCCGGGGGCCAGTCTGCTCGGATAACGTCGGCCTTGAGGGTGTCCGGTCAGGGTGAGGAGATACGAAGGTGATCCGGAACGGGGAATCATGGGCATCGGGATACTGGGGGGGGGGGCGATGCCACTGGGGTATATCGATCCACAGAGAGACTGTTCCGTCCGCGGCAGGGCGCTCCATCCGGAAAGCGTCAGACCCCGTGAGGCCGAGTGCCCCAGACCACTGCCATGGTCCCGAGCATGAACCGGCGATAGCCGATACCCGTAAACCCTGTGTCCGCCATGATCTCCGCGAGCTCTTCCGGGGTCTTGAAGGCCTGGGTCGACCGGGGCAGGTAACGATAGGCCTCCCATCTGCCGCTGATCAGTCCCCCCAGGAGCGGGATGACGAACCGGAAATAGACCCATATGACAGGCCTGAGCAGGCGTGAGGAAGGGGGGCTGGTGTCCAGGCACACCACGCGCCCTCCGGGCTTGACCACCCGGAGCTGTTCATGAAACGCCCGGCGTATGTCCGGGACATTGCGCATCAGGTAGCCCGAAACCACGGCGTCGAACCGGCTGTCGTCGAAGGGCAGCACCAGGGCGTCGCCGTTT
The DNA here is from genome assembly GCA_018436855.1 of Deltaproteobacteria bacterium. Taxonomy (GTDB): domain Bacteria; phylum Desulfobacterota; class Desulfomonilia; order UBA1062; family UBA1062; genus Phosphitivorax. Next base: position 20,907 of record JAHDKO010000078.1, read on the forward strand.
ATCCAGAACACGATGTTTTTTGTATCCGAGAGCCTCCCCTGCTTCATCATGCCGGGCGTGAGGTCGAGGGCCGCCACCGTGAGACCGGGATCCCGGCCCTTGGCCTCCAGGGCGATCTTTCCGGTGCCCGTGCCCACGTCAAGGAGCGCGCCTCCTTCGGGAAGCATGGCCGTACGGATCGCATAGCGCCGCCATGCCTGGTCCCTGCCGAAGGTCATGAGGGTGTTGAGCAGATCGTAGCGGCCGGAGATGTCGCCGAACATCCGCCTCATGGAGGAGTTCCACCGGGTGGTGTCGGCGCCACTCATGTCATCTCCCGGATGAAAAGGCCGGCGGCGCTCCGTAAGACCGCTTCGTCCATGAAGATACACGGGGTGCAGATGGGGGGTCTGATGTGCATCACTTCGTACCTGTTCTCCTGTGCCATGAAAGAAAAGGGATTGTAAGGGGAGTTCATAACAAAAAGCCTTTACCTGTGTAAAGAGAAGAGATAGCCTCTGTTTATAAAGAGCCTTACCGGCCTCGTTTTTCACGGCACTGCTCTTATTGGAAGTTACATGGAGAGACTCAGCATGTATTCCACCATTGATGCCCACTGCCATCTGGGCGACATTCTCTTCAGGGGAGGGGGCGCCCTCATTCACCTCAAAGGGGTGAGAAAGCGCCCGGCCTTCGATCCCCTGGTAGTATCAGAGATCTTCTCCTACCGGTGGGGCCTCCTGGAAAGGGTATTCACCCGCCTGTTTCCGTCCGTGACCGTCACCGCCCAGTTCGCGCGCAACGCCGTGGGGACCCGCGAAAATCTCCTCCGGGACATGGAAAAGGCAGGGGTTTCTTTGAGCGTGTGCATGCCGGTTCCTCCCTGTGTGACCGGTGAAGACCTCCTGCGCGTGAGCGAGAGAGACCCTGCGATCATCGCCTTTACCGGTGTAGACTTCACGAAAGACCTGGACCCGGCGGCCTCCCTTGCCTCTGACGTGAGCAGGGGCGCCCGGGGGTTGAAGCTCCATCCCATACTCCAGGGGGTTTCGCTCGACTCGGTGAGGACGTTCGAGGCCGTTGAAGCCTTTGCCCCCCACGGCCTGCCCGTGCTCTTTCACTGCGGGATGAGCACCTATTATCACCGGGCCGACAGCGACCGGGAAGTCCCGGGCTACGGGGCGGTCCACCACGCGGTCCGGCTGGTCGGAGAATTCCCCGAGGTGAATTTCATCGCAGGCCATGCCGGGCTCGACGAGGTGCGCGAGGTCATCGATGAGCTCTCCGAATTTTCCAATGTCTGGGTGGACACCTCGTTCCAGAGCCCCCGGGTCATCCGGGAGCTCATCCGTGTGTTCGGCCCGGAACGTGTGCTGTTTGCCTCGGACTGGCCCTGGGGGAGCATGGTCGCCGCCAAGCGCGCGGTGAGGGCGGCCTGCCGCGGAGACAGGGGTCTTGAGCAGAGGATATGCTGCGTCAATGCTGCCTCCCTGCTCAATATCCCGCTTTCCGGCGCATCTCCGGCAGCGGCTGCAACCGCGGCAAGACAGCGGTAAGATTGCATCCGGCCTTTACCTGAACCGCCTCTGCCGCTGTGGCTCTGTTATCCCCGGAGCACCTCTCCCGCGGATGAGCGACTCTGACAGGGGAGGGTTCCCTTCTTCCTGTTCGCGATTATATTATCCCTTATTCATTTGAGGAGGATGGAATGGTTATCGACTGTCATTATCACCTGGAATCCACCTTCACGTCCGCTTCGGAGGATGGGAAGGAGTGGGGCCATACCCCGCCGCTTGCGGCTTCAACCGGGCCCAAGGCTTGCTCTGGTGAGCATGTCATTGAACAGCGGGCTCTCGGAACAGAGGACCTGCTGCGGGAAATGGACCGTTCGGGAGTGGACAGGGCCGCGCTCATGGGGTCCATGATAGAGCTTTTTCCCGAGCCGCCCAGGGCACTCCTGAGAATTCTCCAGGCCATTCTGGAGAACCGGCGGCTGAGAAAACTGGGACAGCTCCTGGTGGCGAACTTCACGCCCCGGGGAGAGGTCAAGATCCTCGGCAGGCCGTTTCGTATCGTCACCGATCCGGATAACGGGGCGATCTTCAATGCCGTGCGCAGGCACCCCGACCGCTTTCTCGGCTGGGTCTTCGTCAATCCGCGGGGCCGCCTGGACCCGCTGGACGAGCTCCGGAAGTACGGGGGCGAGGCCGGGTTCATCGGAGTCAAGGCCCATCCTTTCTGGCATCACTTCGCCCCGGTGGAGCTCCTGTCCGTGGCGCAGGAGCTCGCCGGGCTGGGCAAGCCCCTGCTCATCCACTGCGGATTCGGGGAAGAGGGTGATTACGGGGCACTCCTGGCACGGGTGCCCGAGCTCAAGCTCGTTCTCGCACACACCGGGTTCCCCGAATATTCGGACACCTGGAGGGCGGTACTCTCGATGGCGAACGTTTATCTCGATATCTCCCAGACCTCGTACGTGAGCGAGAAGGCCACCCGGGAGTCGGTCGCGTACCTCGGGCCCGAGCGGCTGCTCTTCGGCACAGACGGGCCGTACGGCTTCCATGACGCACAGGGCAGGTACGACTACGGGTTCATCAAGCGCAGGGTCGAGCGGCTCTTTCCGGACCAGGGCGTCCGCAGGAGGCTCCTGGGAGAGAACTTTGCCGAGCTCGTGGGGCTTGGCTCCGAACCTGAGAAGTTCTCAAGAGAGGAAAATGAGGTGGTTGATTGACTTGAGCCCAACTGTGATTAATATAATATGATAATACAATAAGATGTTTTGAGTGGCGGAGTGTTTTTTCCACATATGAGGAGGGAGTATGAGCTTTCAGAGAGTCTGGCACAAGCACTACAACCCCGATGTACCACCCGAGCTGGCCTTCGATCAGACCACGTTGTCAGGGATGCTCACCCGGAGCGCGCGGAGTTTTCCGGATGCCACGGCCTTGATCTATATGGGGAAGAAAATCGGTTACCGCGAGCTCGACGGTCTGGTGAACAGGTTTGCCAGGGCGCTCGAGGCCCTGGGGGTGAAAAAGGGCGACACGGTCGCCATGCTGCTTCCCAACATACCGCAGGTGGTCATCGCGAACTATGCGGCGTTTCGGATCGGGGCCGTCGCGGCACAGAACAACCCCCTCTACACCGAGCGGGAGCTTGCCTATCAGCTCAGCGATTCGGATGCCAAAGTTCTCGTCACTCTTGACATCCTGCTCCCCCGGGCCCAAAAAATTCAGAACGAGACGAGAATAGGAACCATCATCACCTGCCATATCAACGACTACCTGCCCTTCCCCAAAAAGCAGCTCTTTCCGTACGTGAAAAAGGGGATGTACCGTGAGGTCGCCCGGCAGCCGGGGGTGTTCCGGTTCATGGACCTTCTGGCTCAGTATTCGGGTGATCCGGTGCCCGACCAGTCCGGGTGGGACGACGTGGGCGCGCTTCTCTATACCGGCGGCACCACGGGTGTGGGCAAGGGAGTGATGCTCACCCACGCCAACATGTCGTGCAACGTTCAGCAGCTCAGGTGGTGGTTCCCCGATCTCAAAGAGGGCAGCGAGAGCATGATGGGGGTGTTCCCCATTTTCCATTCCGCAGGGTTCACCGGCATCCAGAATCTCTGTGTTTCCACGGCCAGCACCATCGTCCTGGTTCCCCGGCCCGAGCCCGGGATCATCATCGAGCTCCTCAGGAAGTTCAAGCCCTGCTACCTGCCGGGCGTACCCACCATATTCGTGGCCCTGCTCAACGACAGGCGGTTCACTTCCATGGACCTCAAATTCATCAAGGGGTTTCTCGCAGGTGCGGCCCCCCTGTCGGTGGAGACCATGAAAGAGCTCAAAAACCTGACCAGCGGCGATATCATCAATATCTACGGGCTCACCGAGATCACGCCCATGGGCACGGCCTCGCCCTGGAAGGGGACCATCAAGCCCGGAACCGTGGGTATCCCCCTGCCGAGCACGGATCTGAAGATCGTGGACGTGGACGACCCGGCAAAGGAGATGAAGCAGGGCGAAACGGGCGAGATCCTGTTCAAAGGTCCTCAGGTCATGAAGGGATATTACAAGAAGCCGGAAGAGACCGCCGCCGTGCTCCGGGACGGCTGGCTCCACACCGGTGATATCGGGTTCCTCGACGAGGATGGATATCTCACCATCGTTGACCGGAAAAAGGATATGATCGTGGCAAGCGGCTTCAACATCTTCCCTCAGGAGGTCGACGAGGTGCTCATGGAGCATCCCCGGATCCTCGAGGCCTGCACCATCGGGGTGCCGGACCCCTACCGGGGCGAGGCCCCGAAGTCGTATGTGGTGCTCAAAGATGGAGATCTCCTCTCACCCGATGAGATCGTCGAATTCTGCAAGCAGCGGCTCGCCCCCTACAAGGTGCCCAGGCAGATCGAGTTCATCGACGAGCTGCCAAAGACCCCCGTAGGAAAGATCCTGCGGAGGGAAGTCAAGGAGCTGGACCGCAAGAAGAGGGATGCGTGGGAAGCCAAGTGGGTCTAGACGCAGGTCGTGCGCGAACCTTTGGCCTCGGCGGAAAGCAACCCGGCGCCGTGCACCCGGCAGAGCGGGGTTGGCGCAAGTCCGCTCTCAGAAATATTTTTCGTACTCGCCGTACCCCTCTTTCACGAGGTTTTCTCTCGGGATGAAGCGCAGGGCCGCCGAGTTCATGCAGTAGCGCTGCCTTGTGGGAGGAGGACCGTCGTCGAACACGTGCCCGAGATGCGAGCCGCCTTTTCTGCTCCTCACCTCGGTCCTGACCATACCGTGGCCGGTGTCCTTCCGTTCGACGATGTTCTCAGGCTTCAGGGGCCTGGTGAAGCTGGGCCAGCCGGTTCCCGATTCGAACTTGTCACGGGAGCTGAAAAGGACCTCGCCGGAAACCACGTCCACGTAGATTCCCTCGCGCTTGTTGTCCCAGTATTCATTCTCGAACGGCTTTTCGGTCCCCTGCTCCCGGGTGACACGGTACTGGAGCGGGGTCAGCCTGTCCTTCAGCTCGCTTTCGTCGATTCCGCCTTCTTCCGGCTGCTTTTCCCTGCCCGGAACGGGGCAGACGCCGGCTGCACACGGGCTCCTGTATTGCTCGCGCCCGGACCTGCTCCGGTAGAACTCGTACCTCGACTCATTTTTTCTATAATAGTCCTGATGATACTCTTCGGCCCGGTAGAACGTGACGGCCGGACGTATCTCGGTGACAATGGGACGGTCGAACCGGCCCAAGCCCTCCAGCGAGCGTTTCGATTCCTCGGCGATGCGCTTCTGCTCGTCGTTGTGATAGAAGATCGCGGTCCGGTACTGGGATCCTTGATCCACGAATTGACCGGTGCTGTCGGTAGGGTCGATCTGCTGCCAGAAGATATCGAGGAGATCTTCATAGCCGATCCTGGACGGGTCGTAGATGACCTGGACCGCTTCGAGGTGGCCGGTCTTTCCCGTGGAGACCTCTTCATAGGTGGGGGTTTCCTTGTGCCCTCCCGTGTAGCCGGAGATTGCTTCCTTCACGCCGTCCGTTTTGTCGAATGCGGCCTCGATGCACCAGAAGCAGCCGCCCGCAAAGGTCGCCTTCGCGTATGCTGCCTCCGATGCGCCGCCCGGCTCGGCGACAAGGGCAAACGATGAGATGGTCACAAGCCATCGTGCTATTTTTCTGAACATGGCACACTCCTTTTATTTACTATTCTTTTGATGTGGCTCCAAAGGGAGGCGATTCTCCCTCCCCGAACCGTCCGGTTGCGCACAGTGGGATGAGAGGCTTTCCACGAGCGTTTTTCCGACTGGAGGGGCATCTAGTGATGGAAGGTCCTGCCGGAAAATTTAGACTTGAATATCGATCGTCACCCTGATACATCTGAGTGATCAAAATTTTCCCACCATAAAACGTGGCAACAATCGCTAGGAGGACCATTCGTGGAAAAGCGTCATAAGTTTTCCCTCTGGTATGTGCTCATCGGAATCTGGGTGGTGCTGATCGTTCAGAGCTACATATCCTCCATGTTCGTCGTGGAGAGCATTCCCTACAGCTCGTTTCTCGGCCTTCTGCAAGAAGGCAAGGTGACGGAGATCGCTGTCTCGGAAAACGAGATTCAGGGGAAGATGATAACCCCGGAGGGGAAAGAACAGAAATTCAAGAGCGTCCGGGTGGATCCCGAGCTGTCCGAGATGCTGCAGGACTATAAAGTGACATTCAAGGGCGAGATCGAGGCGAACTATGCCCAGAACGTCCTGTCGTGGGTGCTCCCCATCGTGCTCCTGGTGGCGGTCTGGTATTTCGTGATACGCCGGATGTCGGGCAACCAGCCGGGCTTCATGTCGATCGGGAAGAACAAGGCCAAGATCTATATGGAAGACGAGTTGAACATCCGCTTCGACGACGTCGCGGGCGTGGACGAGGCAAAGCAGGAGCTGGTGGAGCTCATCGACTTCCTGAAGCACCCGGCCAAGTTCTCCGAGCTTGGCGGCAAGATCCCCAAGGGCATTCTGCTGGTAGGCCCTCCGGGTACGGGCAAGACCATGCTGGCCAAGGCCGTGGCGGGCGAGAGCGGGGTGCCGTTCTTCAGCCTGAGCGGCTCGGATTTCGTGGAGATGTTCGTGGGCCTGGGCGCGGCCCGTGTGCGGGACCTCTTTGTCCAGGCCAAGCAGAAGGCACCGTGTATCATCTTCATCGACGAGCTCGACTCTCTGGGCAAGGCCCGGGGCGCCGGCTTCAACGGGGGCCATGACGAGCGCGAGCAGACCCTGAACCAGCTCCTTTCCGAGATGGACGGGTTCGACGCAAAGGTGGGGGTGATCCTCATGGCGGCAACCAACCGCCCCGAGATCCTCGACCCCGCGCTGCTGCGCCCGGGCCGGTTCGACCGGCACGTGGTCGTGGACCGTCCGGACAAGGCCGGGAGGATCATGATCCTCAAGGTGCACATGAAGAACATCAAGATGGATGAGAGCGTGAATATCGAGAAGATCGCCGGGATGACCCCGGGCATGTCGGGGGCCGACCTCGCCAACCTGGTGAACGAAGCGGCCCTGATGGCGGTCAGGGGTGGAAAAAAGGCGGTCGGCATGATTGAGTTCGAAGAGGCGGTGGAACGGGTGGTCGCGGGCCTGGAAAAGAAGAACCGCGTCATCAACACCAAGGAGCGCGAGATCGTGGCCTACCACGAGATGGGGCACGCCATCGTGGCCCTGGCCCTGCCGGGGACCGATCCGGTGCACAAGATCTCCATCATCCCCCGCGGGGTCGCCGCTCTGGGCTACACCATGCAGGTGCCCACCCAGGACCGGTTTCTGCTGAGCAGGACCGAGCTGCTCAACCGGGTCGCCTCGCTCCTCGGAGGCAGGGCCGCCGAGGCGATCGTGTTCGGCGACGTGTCCACAGGGGCGCACAACGATCTCTCGCGGGCCACCGACATTGCCCGGAGCATGGTCAAGGAGTACGGCATGAGCGAAAAACTCGGTCAGATCTACCTGTCCTCCGGAAAGGGCGGCCGGTTTCTCAATGCCGACTCGCCGGGCGATGCCCACGAGTACAGCGAGGAGACCGCCCGGGCCATCGATGCCGAGATCCGGAGCATCATCCATTCCCAGTACGAGGCAGCCCTGTCGATTCTGCAGCAGAGGCGGGACGTGCTGAAGCAGGGCGCCCTTGTCCTGCTGGAAAAGGAGAAGATCGACCGGGAGGAGATCGAAGAGCTGTTCAACTCGGCAGCCGCCTGATCCCCGGGGACACTGACCGCCGCCGGGCGCCTGGAAGAGGCAGGTCCTTCGGGCGCGGCGAGCACGGAGACCCGCACGGCATGATCCGCACTCTGCGGAGGCGGTCAATGCGGTGCAGAGCCCCGCGGGTTATCTGCCGGGAGGGGCTGTCTCTCAATCAATGACCGCAATAGGTGCGAAGGAATGAATAATTTCCTGAACCCGGATAATATCTCCGGAGGGGTGACGAAAAGATCTGCCATACTCTGGCAAAATACCGGTATAACCCGCCGTAATAACTCTATAAGAAGAGTTAATTAACCAGAAAAGCAATGTAATTGAGGATATTGAGGGTTGACAATGAAAACAACACGGTATATTAAGCAACGTCAAAAGAGAACATGCGGTATAAATCCCACCAGAGAAGTAAATAATACCCGCTTATAAGTACTATTTGGGTAATAATGTTTGTCCGGAAAAGAAACGGAGGAGAATGATGAGCGTATCATCAGGCAAAGCAGGCGGAATATCATCCATCATATACCGCGTGCCCACGCTCGAGGATGGCGTCGGTATCTACTCCCTTGTGCAGAACTCGAAACCGCTGGATCTCAACTCTCTCTACAGCTATCTGCTCCTCACCGCCCATCATGGCGACACCTGCATCGTGGCCGAGCTCGAGGGCGGGGTCGTAGGGTACGTATCGGCCTATGTCCATCCGAAAAAGCACGATACGCTCTTTGTCTGGCAGGTGGCAGTGAGCGAACGGGTGCGCAAACAGGGCGTGGGCCTCTCCATGCTCACCGGGATTCTGAAGCGGCCCGGCTTTCAGTCCGTCCGCTGGCTGGAAACCACGGTAAGCCCTTCCAACACCGGGTCTGCCCGCCTGTTTCATTCGCTTGCCCGGAAGCTGAACACCTCGTGTCACACGTCGGTCTATTTCTCCCGGGATCTCTTCGAGGGTCAGTCCCATGAAGAAGAGGTCCTGTTCAGAATAGGGCCGTTCTCCATGTACTGACATTCCCTTATCCTTAAATTTTCTGCCCAGTATCGTTACCCCGTGTCTCGATAGTTGCATCGGGGCGCTGCAAATACAAAGGAGGAACAATATAATGAGAATATTCGAACAGTTGGAGTCGCAAGTCAGAAGTTATGTGCGTCATTTCCCCACCATTTTCAACAGAGCGAAAGGTTCGTATCTGTACGACGAGCAGGGGAAAGAGTACATCGACTTCTTCGCCGGCGCCGGAACACTCAATTACGGACACAACAACCCCAGAGTCAACGAGGCCCTCATCGAGCATCTCAGCAACGACGGCATCGTCCACGGCCTCGACAAGGCCACGACCGCCAAGAAGAAGTTTCTGGAGACCTTCTACCACACCATACTCGCACCCCGCCGCATGGAGTACAAGATCCAGTTTTCCGGACCCACCGGCACGAACGCAGTGGAGACCTCGCTGAAGCTCGCGCGCATGGTCAAGGGCCGCTCGAACGTGATCTGTTTCACCAACGCATTCCACGGGCTGACCATGGGGTCCATGGCGGTGACGGGCAATGCCTTCTACCGCGACGAGGCCTTCATCAACCGAGCGAACGTCACCTTCATGCCCTATGACAACTACTTCGGTCCGGACTTCGATACCTCGAAGTACCTGAGAAAGTTTCTCGAAGACAAGAGCAGCGGGGTGGACCTGCCGGCGGCCCTGATCCTGGAGACGGTCCAGGCCGAAGGCGGCGTGAAGGTTGCCCGCGACGAGTGGCTGAAGGAGATCGAACAGATATGCCGGGACTACGACATCCTGCTCATCGTGGACGATATCCAGGTGGGCAACGGCAGAACCGGCACCTTTTTCAGCTTCGAGTCATCGGGCATCAACCCGGACATCATCACGCTGTCCAAGTCCATCGGAGGCGGGCTGCCGCTTTCCTTGGTGCTGATGAAGCCCGAGCTCGATCAGTGGAGACCGGGCGAGCACACCGGCACCTTCCGTGGAAACAACCTGGCATTCGTGGCGTCCTCGGAGCTGTTGAGCTACTGGGAAAACGACAACCTGAGCGAGGCCATCCGCTACAAGGAAGAGATACTGGGGGAAGAGCTGGAAAAGATCGTTGCCAAGTACCCGGACGTGGAGGCTCAGATCCGCGGCAAAGGCCTCATTTACGGTCTGCATATCCCCTTTCAGGGGTTCTGCCGGGACGTGTCGGCAGAGGCATTCGGTAACGGGCTCGTGATCGAGCTTGCCGGCGCCGAGGCCGATGTGCTCAAGTTCCTGCCCCCGCTGGTCATCGAGGAAGAGGTCTTGCGCCAGGGGCTCACCATTATCGACGAGTCCATTGGGAAGACGCTGGAGTATCGCAACGCAATGAGAAAAGGGAGAGTGGAATGCTTGTAAGGAAGATCGAAGACATCAAGGGAACAGAGCGGGAGGTGCACGCCGAGAACGGCAACTGGACGAGCACGAGGATCCTGCTCAAGAAAGACAACATGGGTTTTTCGTTTCACGAGACCATCATCTATGCCGGGACCGAGACCCTGATCTGGTACAAGAACCATCTGGAGGCGGTCTACTGCATCGAGGGAAAGGGCGAGGTCGAGACTATCGACGACGGACGGGTCTACACCATCGAGCCCGGGACCATGTATGCCCTGGACAAGAACGACAAGCACTATCTTCGCGCCTCGGAGGACATGCGGCTGGTGTGTGTCTTCAATCCCCCCCTGGTGGGAAACGAGGTGCACCGGGAGGACGGGTCATATCCGATCCTGGAGGGGTGAGCGACCGGAACGGCCAGAGAGTCCGCCTGCGCTCCAGGTGCCGGTCCGGGCGGCAAGCCGGCGCCCCCTGCCGGAGATGTCCGTCATGGTCGGGAACCGGCCCGATGCCATCCTCCGGCTTGCGGACCGCGCCACAGGCGACTGCTCCGCCTCATGACCGGGAAGGGGAAAGCCAATGAGGTCTGAACATCCTTTCACGGCGCAGGAGATCTTCGATCAGGGCCGCTCGCACCGGGCCAGGCTGGGTTTCGTGATCCTGGCGACCGACCGCACCAGCGAGGCCGACCTGCCGGCCATGGCCCCTGAAGGGGTCGGGGTTCATTTCAGCAGGATCGGCATGTCCGGGGATATCACCGCAGAGAACCTCAAGTCGATGGAATCCTCGATCGCAGGCGCCGCGTCACTCATCCTGCCGGACGAGGGTGTGGATGCCCTGTGCTTTCACTGCACCTCGGGCAGCCTGCTCGTGGGAGAGCAAAAGGTCATGGACGCCCTGGCGGCCCCAGGAAACGCGGCTTTCTGCACCACCGTGCTCACAGCCGTGACCGAGGCTCTCAAGGCCCTGCGCATCACCCGGTTCTCCCTGGTGACTCCGTACCTTCAGGACATCACCGATGCCCTGAAGAGGCATTTCGAGGGGCTGGGGTTCGCCGTGCCCCGCACCCGGGGCATTGATCTCTCGCGGGATACCGAGATCGCCCGGGTGAAGCCCGGGTATATCGCAGACCTCGCGGCCCGTACCGATCATCCGGACGCCCAGGCGGTCTTCATCAGCTGCACGGGCCTGAGGTCGGTCGAGGTCATCGATGCCCTGGAGCAGAGGCTGGAAAAGCCGGTGATCACCAGCAGTCAGGCGGCCATGTGGTGGATGCTGCGTCTGGCCGGGGTGCGGGACTGCAGAGAAGGATATGGAACACTGTTCGATCGCCACTGATAAACGAGTGACATGAAGAGGGAGGACCATGGAAGACCTAATAACCTGTAAGTTTGGCGGCACATCCCTGGCCAATGCATGCCAGGTGGACAAGGTGCGCAGTATCGTGGAATCCGACGAGAGGCGGCGGTACGTGGTCGTGTCGGCTCCGGGCAAGGACGGGACCGATGACGAAAAGGTGACCGATCATCTGTTCAATATCGCCACCGGCGGGAAGCACTTCAAGGACCAGCACAAGGACATCCCCCCTCATGACAGCTTCTCGCGCGTGTCCGGAAAATTCAAAAAGCTCGTGACCGACCTGGGGATCGAGGGCTCGGACATCCTGAAAGACCTGGAGGCAGACCTTCGCAGGGACATGCCGCAGGAGAAACGGGTCGATTTCATCGCCTCGCGGGGCGAACACTACAATGCCAAGGTCATCACCCGGTATCTCCAGTCAAAGGGGTTCAATGCGAGTTTAAGGCTGCCCGAGGACATCGGCATTGTGGTCTCCGAGGACTTCTCCGACGCGCGGGTACTGCCCGAGTCGTACGCGCGGCTGAAGGAGCTGCGTGATGCGGACGGCATCGCCGTGATCCCGGGATACTACGGCACCACCCGTTCGGGTGATGTAGCGGTCTTCTCCCGGGGCGGCTCCGACCTCACGGGCGGCGAGGTGGCCTATTCCATCGACTCGGCCCTCTATGAAAACTGGACCGACACCGACGGGGTCTACCAGGTGGACCCGCGCCTCGTGCCCGGGGCAGAGGTGATCCCCCGGCTCACCTACAAGGAGATCAGGCTGCTTTCTTCCAAGGGGTTCGATATCTTTCACTTCAATGCCATGATCAACTGCAAGAAGAGAAAGATCCCCATCCACATCCGCAACACCAACAATCCCGATTCGGACGGCACGCTCATCGTCTCCGAACGGGTCCCGGAGGAGACGGCGGTGGGGATAGCCCGGCTCGACGACGTGGCGTACATTTACGTGGAAAAGGACGGCCTGGCAGAGGTCATCGGGGCCACCAAGGACGTGCTCGACATCCTGAAGGAATATTCGGTCCACACCTATCACTATCCCACCGACAAGGACGATCTGGCCATCCTGGTGGACCAGAACGATCTGATGGGCAAGGCCGACGTGCTCAGGGAAGAGATCGACAAGGCCCTGTGCCCGGACGTGCTCGACATGATCTACAATATCTCGGTCATCTCGCCGGTGGGCATCGGCATGAAGGAGAATCCGGGCATCCTCGCCCAGGCCGCCACGGCCCTGAAGAACGAGAACATCAACATCGAGATCGTAGACCAGGGACCGGCCCAGATAAGCTTCCACTTCGGGATGCAGAGATACTACGCCGATGACGCCCTGAGCGCCCTCTACCGGGAGCTGATTGCCAGGGATTGAGCGGGAGGCCTCTTGAGCGCCGCCTGCAGGCGGTTATCTATGAGTTCCAGACTCCTCCCTCTGCCCCGCCGTCCCCGGCGGGCAGGGGAGGGCGGAGTCCGGGAGCGCCCATGTTCTCGTTGTGGAAGCCCGCGGTATTCCAGGGAGACGTAAACAGGTCCGGGTACTTCGAGGGATGGTACTTCAAGAGCGTGAGCCGTGATGAAACCGCCGCCTGCGCGGTGATCCCCGGTGTCTCGCTCCCCCGCGAAAGGGAAAAGGCCCATGCCTTCGTACAGTTCTCTCGTGCCGGGGAAGGGAGATCGTCCTATTTCCGGTATCGCTTAAGCGAGTTTTCCGCAGACAGAAAAACCTTTGCGATCGTAATCGGAAACAACCGGTTTTCCCTGGACGGGATGCATCTCGATATCGACCAGGGCGGAGAGGCCCTCCGGGCGAAGCTGAGCTTCCGGGGCATACACCCGTGGCCGGTCACGCGGCTTTCTCCGGGCGCCATGGGATGGTATGCCTTTGTGCCCGGGATGGAGTGCTACCACGACGTGCTGAGCTTCGATCACGCCATCGAGGGCTGGTGCGAGAAGGACGGCATGCGCACGGACTTCACCGGCGGCAAGGGATACATCGAAAAGGACTGGGGAAAATCCATGCCCGGCTCCTGGATATGGATGCAGAGCAATCATTTCGATGAGCCTGAAGCCTCGTTCTCGGGCTCCATCGCGAAGATTCCCTGGTTCGGGCGGTATTTCACCGGGTATTTGTTCGGCTTCTATTTCCGGGGTGAGGTCTACCGGTTCACCACCTATACCGGGGCCCGGGTCTCGGATCTTAAGGTTGATCAGGGCCTCGTCAGTTTTACGGTCGAGGATGCTGACTCGCGCATGGAGGTGCGGGGTGCGAGGGCAGAGGGGGCCAGGCTCATGGCTCCCAGGCAAGGCGACATGTCGGTCCGCATCATGGAGACCCTGGGCTCGAGCATCGACCTTCTCTTCTTCCGGAAAAAAGGCCGCGAGATCATCTATTCGGGCACCGGGAGGAACGCGGGCCTGGAGTATGTGGGCGATGTCCGGGAGCTGGTGGATCGCCTTGCATGATCTCCCTTGGGAGGTGGGCATCCCGGTATGTGCCGGGGTTGTCTGTTTTCCCGGCACCGTGTCCCTTAGGACGGCCCGGCCCGGTATTGATTCCCGGGAACAGCAGGCTATCTTCCATTCTATCGTCTCCCTGTATCCAGTGCAGATGAAGGATCGTAGCAATGGCCGGAAACACGACCAACCGGGAAGCACAGAAAGAGCTTCACGACCTGACCGACCTGGTGAGCCGGTACCGGTCTGTAGTGGATCAGCTCTGCTCCCGCGCGCCGATCGTGTCCCATACCCCGGAATCCGTGGCGTGCATCGACCGGAGATATGTGTATACCTGGGTGAACGATGCGTTCCTTTCCCTTTACCGGAAGACCAGGGAGGAAGTGGTCGGGCACAACGTGGAGAAGGTTGTAGGGGAAAAGGCATTTCAGGAAAGGGAGAAATCCCGGATCGAACGCGCCCTGGGGGGCGGGGAGGGGGAGTATGAGGACCTGGTCGAGCACCCGGAAGCAGGGACGCGGCATGTCCTGGCCCGGTATTTTCCCCTTGTGGGAGAGGGCGGGTCCATAGAGGGGGTGGTTTTATCTGCATGGGACGTGAGTCTGATAAAGGACGCGGAAGAAAAGGCGCTCTGCGCCCGCAGCGATCTCGACGCCCTGATAGGTGAGCATGTGGAGAGAGTCTCGGACGTGGTCCTTGCGCTGGAACGTGAGGTGAAGATGCGCACGGACACCGATGCCGAGCTTAAATCAAGCAGGGAAAAGCTCGCGAAGATCTTCCAGGCCATCCCGGACCCCGTCAGCATTTCCACCCTCGAAGAAGGGGTTTTCCTGGAGGCCAACGAGGCGTTTTTCCGTATGACCGGTTATTCCCGGGAAGAGGTGATCGGGAACACATCCTTGAACATCGGGATCTGGTACAATCCGTCCGACAGGGCCAGGGTTATGGATCTCATCAGAAACCAGGGCAGAGTCCGGAATCTGGAGGCGAAGTTCAGGAACAAAACCGGTGAGTCGCGGGTCGTGCTCGTCTCGGCCGAGCTCATGGATATTGACGGAAAGCCCTCGGTCCTGTTCGAGAGCCGGGACATCACCGAGCGGAAAACCCAGGAGAGCGAGCTGAGCCGATCGCAAAAGATGGAGGCCATCGGCCGCCTTGCAGGCGGCATAACCCACGATTTCAACAACCTGCTGACCGCCATCGACGGATACTGCGAGCTGGCCCTGCTGAAGATCGGCAAGCCCGAGCAGGTGCGGTCCAACATCCTCAAGATCAAGGAGGTGAAAGAGACCGCATCATCCCTGATCCGCCAGCTCCTGGCGTTCAGCCGCAAACAGACGGTCAAGCCCCGCTCGCTTTATATGAACGGGGTGATCGAGAACATGCAGAGCCTGCTCAAGCAGTTCATCGGGGAAGACATCGAGCTCAAGACCCGGCTTGAGCAGGACATCGGAAACGTATATGCCGACCAGGGGCACGTGGAGCAGATCATCATGAACCTGGCCCTCAATGCCAGGGATGCCATGCACAAGGGGGGCATCCTGACAATCAGCACCCAGCGTGTTCATCTGAAGGAAAGCGACGTGGCAAAGCATCCGGGCCTCAAGCCCGGCGATTACATCAAGCTCGAGGTGAGCGATACAGGGGTGGGCATGGATGAAGAGACCATGGCGCACGCCTTCGAGCCGTTTTTCACCACCAAGGAGACGAGCAAGGGGACAGGGCTCGGTCTGGCAACGGTCTATGGGATCGTCAGAAACAACGGTGGAAGCATTTCGCTCAGAAGCGAACCGGGCAAGGGCTCGACCTTCGAGGTCATTTTGCCCGTGAGCGAAGAGACCCCCGAGGCCGTTTCACGGAAGACGGGCAGGGCTCCAGTCAGAGGCGGGTCAGAGGTCGTTCTGGTGGTGGAAGACAACCCCTATGTGCTGGACCTTGTCACCGAGGTGCTCGGCTCCATCGGCTACACCCTGCTCAAGGCCCGGAGCGGAAAGGAGGCGATGGACATCTGCGCGTCCCATCCGGGCGACATCGATCTGGTGATCGCGGATGTCGTGCTCCCAGGCATGGACGGTCCCGCGATCGTGAAAAACCTCGTGCAGCGCTACCCCCGGATGAAGATCCTCTACATCACCGGTTATCCGGGTGACGTGGTATCCCTCTACGGAATTCCCGACACGGAAAGACACCTGCTCCAGAAGCCGTTTTCCGCCTCCGCCCTGACGGAGAAGGTGCGGGAGGTGCTGGAGGAAGATTCCGGTCATGATGTATAATGGATGGTATGGTATAACGCCATTGATTCAATAGAGTTCGGTCCTTCAGCATCTACACTGTCAGGAAAAGCCGATTGCACTGTACGAAAAAGATCATCTCCAGCCGGAAACTCTCGTGTACGCATGGTGAATCTTTTTCTTTAAACAAGCGAAAAAACCTGGTATTGAGTAGTTTTGCTTAAGATTCGCTGATGGATCCCCGATAGGAGATATGCCGTCAGGCAACAAGGTTTGGGATATCTTTTTCGTGGATGAAATGGAGAAAGGAGAGAAATTGTCATGAAGTTGAGGAGCATACCCCTGATTGCACGTATCGTCCTCGCCGGCATCGTTCTTTCCGCTTTCGGTGGATTCATCGTTCCAGCGGGGCACGCCGCGTCAGAGGTGATGGTGGTGGCGAACGACTCCGTGCCGGTGGAATCACTGAGCCGGGATGCCGTTCAGGAGATATTTCTGGGGAGAAAGACCAGATGGAGTGACGGGCAGAAGATAACGCTGGCGACCCTGAAAGAGGGCGAGGAGCATGGGGATTTTCTGCGGATGTATGTGGGCAAGACCCCGCATCAGTTCAAAAATTACTGGAAGAGCCAGGTCTTCACCGGGAGAGGAAAAGCCCCCGAGGCATTCACCTCACCCGACGAGCTCGCGGAATTCGTGACGAACACCCCCGGGGCAATAGGCTATCTTCCCCAGCGTGCATATCAGAACCAGTTGAAGAGTCTTATGATTGAGTAGGAGGCTTAAAAATGAAGAGTGCTGTGAAAATCATGTTTCTCTCAGCCTTGTTTGCCATGTGCTGTTTACCCGGGAATGCCCGTGCCTATGAGTATCAGGGGGTCGACATCAGGGGGTTCATCTCCCAGGGATATCTGCAGAGCACCGACAACAACTTCTTTGCCGAGACAGAAGACGGCACCTCCCAGTTCAACGAGGCGGGCATCAACTTCTCGGCCGAGGTCTCGGACAGGCTGCGTCTGGGCGTCCAGTTTCTTTCCAGGGACTTGGGCACCATCGGAAACAACGAGGTGATTCTCGACTGGGCCATCGCGGACTATCACTTCCGCGACTGGCTCGGCCTCACGGTCGGCAACATGAAGTTCGTACACGGTCTTTACAACGAGACCCGCGACCTGGATATGGTGCGCACCTTTATTCTCATGCCCCAGAGCGTATACATCGAGGCCTGGAGGGAGGCCATCTCCTCCATCCAGGGGGCCGGACTCTACGGCGACCTCGGGCTGAGCGATATGGGGTCGCTCTCCTATGACCTGCAGTATGGCACGGTGAACCTCGATTCCGACAAGGGGGCGGCCAGGCTGCTGGAGGACCAGTGGCCGTTCGAAGGCATGGGCCTGCTGGTTGATGTGGACAGTATCGACGTGGACTACACCTATGCCGGAAGCATCCGGTGGATCACCAACCTCGAGGGCCTGATCCTCGGCGGCTCCACCTGGGGCTATCAGTTCGAAGCGGACGCGACTACACTGCTGGACACCACCAATCCAACGGCGGCAGCCCTGCTGCAAAACAATCCGGGTTTTGTTGATCTCGTCGGCCCCCTGAACGCCTACGGTGCCCGCTTCATGCTCTCGCCCAGCGAGTTCGGAGTGGAGACGGTCAGCTACACCGCGTCCATGGAGTTCATGTGGAGGAACCTGGTGTTTGCCGCGGAATACATGCGGACGACCTACAATATCGAGTTCAGGAACTCCCCGCTGTTCACTACCCTGGAGCCGGTATTGAGCGCAAATGGGGTGGCGGTCCAGGACGGCACTATCGAAGTGGACCAGTTCAGCTCGGTGGGTTACTATGCGAGCCTCGCCTACCGGTTCGCCCCCTGGTTCGAGCTGGGCACCTACTACTCGGTCTACTACCCCAACGAGGACGACAAGGACGGCAAGGAGCGCGTAGCCAAGGGGCTCGACGACCAGGACCACCGGGGATGGCTCAAGGACATCGCGCTGACCACGCGGTTTGACGTGAACGAGAACTGGATCGTCAAGCTCGAGGCCCACAAGATGGACGGTTCCGCAATCCTTCTGGGCGCCGACAACCCGGCTCCCGAGGATCCGGCGGAAGACCGCTACGAAGAGGATTGGTACCTCTTTGCAGCCAAGATGACCTTCCACTTCTGACGCCGCATCTCGATCGATCCTTCCGACATGTAAGGGCACGGTTCTTCGGAAAGAGGAACCGGGCCCTTACATGTCGAGTTCATTCATTTACCAGCCCCGAATCAGACAGGTCTGCAGTCAATATGCATGGTCCGGTTTTTTCCAAGCGAGAAACTGAAGTGTGAACCCGACCCTGAAAACTTTGGGGTTCTGTGCCCTGTTTCTATTGAGCGGCAAAATGAACATGCAACAGATATCCGTCTTGCAGACGTGGTGAATGGTTGTGAAGGGCCGGGTTTCCCTCCCGTGATCCGGCGGGAAGGAAACCCGGGAAACGGACTATTCTACGGCCTTTGCAAGCTGGAGGATTTCAATGGGGAGCTCGATCTGGAGCTCTTTGAGCCGGCTGGTGTCCACCATGATGGTCAGGTCGTCCTGCCTGAGGATGGGCATGCTGCCGGGATTGGCCCCCTGCTGGAGGATCTGTGAGGCCTGCACGCCTGCGAGCGAACCGACGTGCGGGAACTCTGCGCCCACGTAGAGAATGGCTCCCGGAACCTTCATGTGGACAAGGCTGAAAGCCGGCAGCCTGTATTTGAGAGAGACGTCCGCAAGCTCGTGGCAGGGCTCGTAGTTCCGCATGCCATAGTAGGAATCCAGGAGCACGGCAAAGGCCTGGGCGCCTTTTGCAATCAGGTCCTCAGCGGCAGGGGTGAACTTGTCGCTCTTGCTGATCTCCCTGGTGATGAAGGTGAATCCCTCAGACGGGCCTGCGGCCTTGGCCTGTTCCACCTGGGCCAGGGCGTTATCGTCGTCGGTATGGACGATGCCCACGGTCTTGAGGTCCGGGAATGCGAGCCGCGCGATCTTGAGGGCCGCCCCCATATCCATATACAGGGTGGATCCGGTGAACCCGGGGCCTGCGGCGGTCAGAGACGAGCAGCCGGCCGCCTCGGGGATGGCAACCGCGGTGAACACCAGCGGGATGCCGGCACCTATGATCCTGTCTTTCGCATACTTGGTGGCGGGCGTTCCGATGGTCAACACGAGGTCGGGGCGGGCGTCAGCGATCTTGGAGGCTGTGTTCTTGATCTCCAGGAGCACGCCGACCTTTTTCCACAGGCCCCCCTTCTCCACGTCGAAATCAATGATCCGTCGGTTGACCGTGAGGTTCCTTCCCTCCGCGATCCCGTTTTCGGCAAGGCCCTTGAGGAATCCCTCGTACGCCATGTCAAAGGGTTCGATGTTGGTGACCTGCAGCACCTCGATTTTGTAGGTCTTGTCCTGGGCGAAACAGGTCACTGCCATGAGAATGACTATGAGAACCGATAGTGTTCCGATAAAGGTTTTATTCATGCATCCCTCCCCCTGTACCTTATCATATATTACACATTTCGGTTATCATCGGCAGGAAATAAAGGAAAGATGATATAAAAATAGATTCATCAGGCAGTACTAACCAATATGTGCATATGGAATATGAAAAACCATGGAGAAATCGACCTGGAGTCAGAGGAAGGTACGTTCAGAGCGGGCATGGACGCACGACAAAGGGGAGAGGATGAAAAAATGAAGGAACTCCCTGAAAAAATGATGCCGGGGAGATCCGGTCCATAAAGATTCGTGAGTGAAATGACGAAGGGATGGTGAAATGATATCCATCAGAACGACCATAAACGACTGCGGAGAAGGTTTCGATTACCGGTGCCGCTTGTTTGTACCCGTGGACAGCTGCATGAACAACAGGAGAGGGGCAATATGAAGAGCATTCCCATCAGGTATTGTTTCACCTTTACTGACAGAAGCCAGGAAATAATCAACTTGAGGCTCAATTCGAAAACGCTCGAGCTGGTCAATGATCCACCCGGGTATCTGCCTTCCTGGACCGTGCTGGGATTCCACCAGTGCCCCAACTGTCCTCTTTCCTATGAGACCGACCCTCACTGCCCGCTGGCAGTCCATCTGGTAAATACGGTAAACCGGTTTCAGGGCAAGATGTCGTTTCATGAGATTCACCTGAGTGTAGTCACCCCGGAGCGGATCTTCTCACAGCTGACCACCCTGCAGAATGCGATCAGCTCGCTCATGGGGCTCATCAGCGCGACCTGCGGATGCCCGCTCACCGCTCCGCTCAGGCCCATGGCCAGATTTCACCTGCCGCTTGCCACCGGGGAAGAGACCATTTACCGCGCCACGTCCATGTATCTGCTCGCCCAGTATTTCCTCAAAAAGAACGGTCAGTGCGCGGATCTCGAGCTCGCCGGACTCACCAAGATTTATCAGGACATCCACCTGGTGAACATCTCGTTCACCGAGCGTCTGAAGGATGCGACGCAGACCGAATCAACCCTCGATGCACTGATCATGCTGGACACCTTTGCCAAGGTCCTGCCCGTTCAGATCGAAGACTCCCTCGACTGCCTGAGCTATCTCTTCGACCTGAACTCCCCTGCCCGGGAACCTTCCCGTGACTGAGCGCCCGATCCTTGCAGAGATTCACGGATAACGCCCGGGTAGTGCACGCAGAGGCTTCTCAGGCGCCCTGTTCCCTTGAGAGACAGGCAACCTCGTCTGACCGTGCCTTTCTTATCCGGCCGTCAATCTATGACCGGCACTCATAAGGTTCTCTGAAGCCGTACCTTAAAAAACGTCATCCGGATATCCCCCGCAATAAAGCATTGCTTTCACTTCCATGAAAAATGTCTTGACAGAGCCGGGCTTATCGGTAAAAATGGTTCAGTGGTCGGACCACCGGACCAAATGGAGGGGACATATGTCGGCATTGATTCTCACCCGCCCGCTCATGCGGAACAGGCTTTCCGGAGAAATCGAGAACATCCTGCTGAAGAGCATCATCAGGGGCCAGCTTGCCGCGGGAGAAAAGCTCCCGACCGAGCGGGAGCTCGCCAGAGACCTTGAGGTCAACCGGTCCACGGTCAGAGAGGCGCTCGGTAAGCTCGAATCCCTCGACTTGGTGGAGATTCGTCATGGTGACGGTGTTTATGTCAAGAATTTTCAGGAGAGCGGGAGCCTCGAGCTCATCCGGGCCATGGTCCGCCTGGACGAGCGTCAGCGGGACGACATTATCGTCGCCCTGCTCGAGTTCAGGTCGATAATCGGACCAGAGATGGCCTTTCACGCTGCCACGAACAGGACGGATGATCATATCGAAGCCCTGGAGGATGTCATCTGGAAGAACGGGAAGCTCTCGACCCTGGAAAAGGACATCCGGGTGCATCACATCATTGCCTTGGCGAGTGCCAATGTTCTGTATCTCACCCTGCTGAACTTTTTCAACAAGTTCATGATCGAATACGGGCATCTCTATTTCAATGAACAGGAAAACGTGGAGCGCTCCATGCGTTTTCACGAGGAAATCTACCATGCAGTCAAAAAAGGAAACGCCGGTCTGGCCAGAAAGATCATGAAGGACGTTCTCACCTATGCCCAGAAGGCGGTGGTCGATACGCTGCAGATTGGCAAGCATAGCAGGAGGTAAGAACGATGCGGAGATTTATCGAGAATCACAGGGACCGGATCTATGACGTGGTGGTAATCGGGGGAGGCATCACCGGGGCCTCGGTCGCCTACGATGCCGCCAGCCGGGGGCTGAAGGTGGCGCTGCTCGAAAAAAACGACTTTTCCGGAGCCACGTCCGCGGCCACCTCAAAACTCATCCACGGGGGACTGCGGTATCTGGCGAACATGGAGTTTTCTCTGGTGAGAGAATCGCTGAAGGAACGCAAGATCCTCGAGGACATAGCGCCCAACTTCGTCTATCCCTTCCCCATGCTCATGACTCACTACAAGTCGTCTCTCAAGAACAGCAAATGGTTCGTCAAGGCGGGGCTCACTCTGTACGACATCCTTTCCTACGACCGGGGCAGCACCTGGGACGAGAGCAAGAAGATCCCCCTGCACAAGACGGTCTCCACAAGGAAGGCGCTCCAAATGCAGCCCTGCCTCAAGGAGCAGGGACTCTCAGGTGCATCGGTCTTCTACGACTGCATGAGCATATTCCCGGAGCGGCTCACGCTCGCCTTCATCAAGTCGGCCATGGCCTTCGGGGCGGATGTGGCGAACTATGTCAAGGTCGACGGGTTCATCATCGACCGGTCCGGCAGGGTGGCCGGTGTCTCGGCGACGGATCTCCTGAACGACACCCGCTGCGAGGTGCGCGGGAACATCACCATCAACTGCGGAGGTCCCTGGGCAGACATCATCCTGGGCATGGCGAAGAAGGGCGAGGTGAACGAGATGCTCCGTCGCTCCGAGGGCATCCATATCATCACGGGCAAAAAGATCAACGAAGGGAGCGTGGTGGCGTCCATGACCCCCAAGGGGAGGCATTTCTTCCTGATTCCCTGGCGGGGGCACACGCTGATCGGGACCACGGACAAGGAATATGTCGGCAGCCCCGACGATTACCGGGTGACAAAGGGGAGCATCGTGGAGCTTATCGACGAGGTGAATTCCACCTTCGGCGCAGGCTTTGTGCGCTTCGAAGAGGTGCGCCACACCTACGGGGGCTTGAGGCCGCTGGTAGAAGAGCAGACCGAGGGGACCTATGAGTCGTCCCGGAAGTACGAGATCTACGACAATGCCTCCGACGGGCTCCACGGCCTGATCACCGTGGAGGGGGGCAAGTACACCACCAGCCGGAATCTTGCCCAGAAGGTCATGGACCTGGTGAGGGAAAAGACAGAGATGCCCATGGGCCAGGCCATCACCGACCGGCGCTATCTCCATGGGTGTGAAATCCGGGACATCAATGCATTCGTGGACTCCATCAAACGGAAATATTCCGGCTTCGGAGAAAGCACCCTGGAATATCTGGGCAGGCACTACGGCACCGAGTATCACAAGGTCCTGGAGCTCGCGGAAAAAGACCGCGAGTATGCCGAGGTGGTGAGTACAGACGGCGAGATCCTCGCCGAGGTGCTCTTCGCCGTGAGGCACGAGATGGCAAGGCGTCTGAGCGACATCGTCCTGAGGAGAACCGGCATCGCCACCCTGGGCAACCCCGGAGAGGAGATCATGGGTAAGGTCGCCGCCATTGCGGCCCGCGAGCTCGGCTGGAGCAGTGAGAAGACCGCGGAGGAATACCGGAGCACCATGGACCTGCTCAGGATTCCGGGCAGCGGGGAAACCCCCGGGGAATCAGACTCATCGGGCCTGTCCCGCTGAATCATCTTTAAGAGGAGGAAGTCATGTTTGGGAAAAAAAAGTTCAGGCCCGACTGGACGGAGCACGCACCGCAGAGCGGCAGCATCAGGTCGATCGTCAAGTACGGCAACCCCCGCGCCTTCAAGCACCCGAGCGACGGATGGGTCGCCATGATGATGGACGAGTTCGGCATGACCCGCGAGGATTTTTCCCGAAAGCAGGACGAGGGAGCGGAAAGGGCTGTTCTGAACCGGCCGGCGGCCCTGGATAAGCGGCACATCGAGCACCTGAAAGGCATCGTGGGGCCGGAAAACGTCCGCACCGACGACTACAGCAGGATCAGGTACGCCTACGGCAAGACCACCGAAGAGCTCATGGAGCTGCGCCAGGGGATCGTCCGCCAGACCGCCGACGTGGTGGTGCACCCGCGTGACAAGCAGGACGTGGGCAGGATCGTGGCCTATTGCAACGAGCACGCTATTCCGGTCTATGTGTTTGCGGCGGGTTCGTCAGTGAACTTCGGGGTGCGACCCGCACAGGGCGGGGTGAGTCTGGTGATGAGCACCCATATGAACAGGCTCCTTCAGATCAACGAGACCAACCAGACCGCCCGGGTGCAGCCCGGCATGTTCGGCCCCGCGTACGAAGAGGCCCTGAACAACGCACCCGAAAGCTTCGGCTCATCCAGGCGCTACACCTGCGGTCATTTTCCCCAGTCGTTCGAATATTCCACGGTGGGGGGCTGGGTGGTGACCCTGGGCTCGGGCCAGGCCTCCACCTATTATGGCGACGCCTGCGACATCGTGCTCAGCCAGGAGTACGTGACACCTGCGGGCACCTTCCGCACCCGTGAATTTCCCGCCTCCGCCACCGGGCCCAAGGTGCACGACATCATGAAGGGCTCCGAGGGCGCGTTCGGGATCCTCGTGGAGATGACCATGAAGATCTTCCGCTCCATGCCGGAGAACAGGAAATATTTCAGCTTCATGTTCCCCTCCTGGGAGGCGGCGGTGGACGCCAGCCGGGAGATCATGCAGGGCGAGTTCGGCAGGCCCGCGGTCTACCGGATATCCGACCCGGAGGAGACCGACCGGGGGCTCAAGCTTTACGGCATCCCCTCACCGGTGGACGCCTTCCTCGTACGGAGGGGCTACCGGCCCATGGAGCGCTGCCTGTGCCTGGGCACCGTGGAGGGCGACGGCGATTACACCCGCCATGTATGGAAAAAGATCCGGAAGGTCTGCCGCGGGCACGGCGCACTGTACCTCACCGGATACGCCTCCCGGAAGTGGGAGAAGACGCGCTACACCGAGCCCTACATGCGCGAGGACCTGCAGGACTTCGGCATCCAGATCGACACCCTTGAGGCGAGCGTGACCTGGGACAACCTCCACGCGGTTCACCAGGGGGTCAGGGCCTATATCAAGGCAAGGCCTAAGACCATGTGCATGACCCATGCCTCGCACTTCTATCCCCAGGGTACGAACCTGTATTTCATCTTCATCATGAGAACCTCGGACGTGGAGGAGTTCCGGTCGTTCCAGCGGGGAGTGATCGAGGCGATCGTGAAGAGCGGGGGCTCGCTGAGCCATCACCACGGCATCGGCAGGATGATGGCGCCGTACCTGGAGGAGTATCTCGGAAAGGAGCAGATGGAGGTGCTCAGGTCCTTGAAGCACCACTTCGATCCCCGGAACATCATGAACCCGGGCGGTCAGCTCGGGCTCGACCTTTCCGAAGACGAGCAAAAACCCGTGGGTTCGTGATCTCCGGACGGATACCGGTCATCTACTCCGGCGGCCTCTGACACCGCCGGCGCCCTGCTCGACCACTTCCCACGCGCCGGTCATTCGAAGATCGCGCTGCCGGGGTTCAAACCCGGGCATTCTCAGATCGGCGTGTTCCTCAGCGCCCCATAGATCATGTAGACCCCGAGGCAGATGACGAACATCCCGAATGCAACGCGCAGCCACGGCCCGGCCAGCCGGTTGGCGAAGTACGCGCTGATCCATGCCCCCGTGAAGAGACCCAGCGCCACGATGATCGCGGATTTCAGGTCCACGTTGCCGTGCCGGTAGTACTCGATCACCGCGGCCAGGCCCACCGGCGGCAGGAGAATCGCCAGGCTGGTCCCGATGGCGCTGTGCAGGGAAAAGCCCATGACGATCACCAGGGCGGGAACCACGATCACCCCTCCGCCTATGCCGAACAGGCCCGAGGCGATGCCGGCCATGAGGCCGATGAGAAGGAGCAGTATCAAATGTATACCAGCAGCCATGAAAGGCCTCCTCTTTTCTTCATGTCCTTAAAAATATAGTGATAGCCGGATACGGACGGGTTCGCAACAAAGAATACCTGTCCGCTAAACCGTTGCATTGCCATGACCCGCACCGTCATCGGGTTTTATGCAGCAATACGATCCCTGTGTGGGAGAAATGTCTCCGGAAGGCCTACAGGCCGTGATCGATCTGTTTTCGCGGGCGCGACAGGGAAACGGCCATATAATAGAACGGGTATACGAGAGAAAGCCAGGCAATGGTCCCCGCTTCCCGCGAATCGGGAAAGAGGCTCAGATACCCGATCACCGCCAGGTACAGGCCCGCGAGAACGAGATTGACCCGTCTGAGCCTTTGCGTCCGGGTGGGGTAGAGGTACTGCGTGGGCACGAACACGAGGATCGAAAGCACCATGAGCACGCCGATCGCTGCCCCGGTGGGTGGTCTCAGCAGGTACAGGTAGAGAAAGACCAGGTTCCAGTATGAGGGGAAACCGACAAAGGCGTCCTCGGTCTTGGCCTGCTCGCGACTGAACCCGAAGGCGCTCGCCAGCAGGGGGAGAACCGCCAGGAATGCAAACTTCCCGGGCAGTATCCCGAACTCGACAAAACCCAGGCAGGGCAGGAACGCATAGGTGATGTAGTCGATGATGTCGTCGAGCCGCCGCCCGTTGAACCCGGGAAGGACTTTTGTCACCCGGAAGCGCCGTGCCAGCAGACCGTCGGTGGAGTCCACGATCACGGCGATCCACAGAGCAACCAGGAACACCCGGACGTTCTGCTCCCGCAGGGCAAGGAAGGCCACAAAGGCCAGAACGGCCCCCAGGCTGGTATAGGCGTGTACGCCCGCAGCAAGCAGCTTTTCGGTGTTCACGACGTTAGAACCTCCCGTTTGCACGCCGGAGATGAAAGGTTTACATCAGGGGCCGGAGTGTCCGTTGTTAAGATATAATGATACGGAGGGAGCTTTGTCAGAACACCTGGATTTTTACGGGTGCGCTGATGGGGACGGTATGACGGGAAAGAAGGATACCGGCGCACAGGTGCCGGCCACGGGGAACGCGCATTCCGGATGCGCCCCTGGAAAAATATTCCCTTAGGATGCCGGAAATTTCTGGGTCCCGGGAAGAAGAGAGGAATGTGCGGTCCCGGGATGCCGGATAAAGAGGGGCTAAAAGAGCCCCTCTCTTATACATGGCTCGCCGGCTGTGCAGTTATTTTCTGCCGCCGCCCGAGCCGCCTCCGCCGTGACCGGAGCCGCCGCCCGACGATCCTCCGGACCCGCTGCCCGACGAACCTCCGGAGCTTCCGCCCGATCCGCCGCCGTTACCACTGCTCCCGCCGGCGCCCTGCGAACCCGAACCTGCCCCATCCCCGGAGCCTGTCCCGTCGAGCGATCCGCCGGAGCCCGCCTCTCCATATCTGCCCGCGGCCTTCAGCCCTTCGGATGACGTGCCGCTGCGTATGGCACGGCAGTAGCGTTCGGCTATCCGGCGGGGATCTCCCTGCTGCGACTCCTCCATAAACGTGTGCCTGAGCGTCGCCATCTCGCGCTCACCATATCCCTTCTCCAGGGCCTGCGATACGGCCTCGGCCGCGATCTGCGACGGCACGCCCCGCCGGGTCATCTCCCGGGCGGCCGTGAAGCTCTCGCCGGCCAGTGCCCCGGTCTGGTCCCGGGACTGATCCCTCTGGCGCTCCCGGACGGTCTCGCGGATCTTTTCCGCGATCCTCCCGGCATCCTCTTTTGTCAATCCGGCAGCCATGCCCTCGGCAACCGCCTCGCCGATCCTGCGGATCTCCCGGTCCTCGCCGGTGATGCCGCGCGCCGTTCCATAGGCGTATGCGTACCTGGATCTGGTCATCTCCATGGCCTGCACGATCTTTTCCGCCTGGACCTTTTTCGTCATGCCCTCGAAGGCCTTGTTCATGACAGGCTCTGCCGGCTGCCCTTCCTTCAGGGCGTTCATCACGATCTCCTGGGCCCTGATCGTGTGTTCTTCCTGAAACCGGCTGCGCACCATGAGCCTGGCCATCCTGAGGGCCTCATCGCTGTTCGCCCCCAGCCGGATCATCTCCCGTGTGTTTGTCCGGACCTGTTCCGATGCGCCGGGAAGTTCCTGATCAACCTCGTCGCCGAAGGCGGCGGAGGAACCGCACAGCAGCACGATGCCGATGAGAACCAGAATCTTTTTCATCTCGTTTCTCCTTTGCTCTGTTCTGCCTGCTTAAAACGTGCGAGGCATCACAAGGTTACATATCCGGCAGGTAAATGCAGCTGCCCTGCCCGAACCCGTCGTCCTCGCGGTAGGCGCACCCGGGCACGAGCACACGGCCGTCTACGAGATAGAAGTAGCTGAATTCCTCACCGGCGGGCACGCTCACCATCCATGTGGACGTATCGATCTTGCGCGCCGGATGGGGCCGGTACCCGTCGAGGGAGGAAACCAAGACGACCTTCCGGGCATCCGGGGCGCGGAGAAACAGCTTCACGGTGCCGTTTTCCACCTTCTGATAGTGGTGGGCGCAGCCGGCGAGCACAAGACCGAGCACGATGGACAGAACTACCGAGCGCCTCACAGGCCCGCTCCCGCAAGCAGGATGGAGTTTTCTCCGCCGAAGTCATCGTGTTCGCGGGCGGGGACCGTGGGGTCCACGAAGCGGGTGTCGTCTTCCATGACATAGGTGAAGCGGTGCTCCCCCCGGGGAATATCCAGGGTGATCTCCCAGTAGCCGCTCCCGCCCTGCTGCCTCAGGGGAACCTTTTCCCAGCCGGTGAAGCTCCCGGCAATGTCCACACGGGATGCATCCGGCCGGTAGACGACGAACCGGTGGGAGGTGTCGGCCGGGCCGAGCTGAAGCACCAGGGCAAAGGAGAGCACGAGCACGGCCGCCGCCATGGCCGCCGTCACGATCACCAGCGGCCGGAGCATGGCCGGGACGTGCGGTCTCACGGGCACGATCGCACGTTCAAGCTCGGGAACCTCTCCGGTCATCTCGGCGCGCAGCTCCTTTTCCTGGTCCAGAAGGGCGATGGTCTCGTCCTTGAACCTGCCGCTTGCGTGAACCCGTTCCACGAACACCTTTTTCTCGTCGATGCTCAGCTCGTCATCGATGAACAGGCTTATGATCGTATCCTGGCTATCCATACTCATTCCTCCAGATAATCTCTCAGCTTGAGCCGGGCCCGGTGGACCTTTACCTTGACATTGGCCACGCTCAAACACATGACCTCCGCGATCTCGGCATAGGAGAGAGAGCTGCTCACGACCATGGAGAGCACGTCGCGTTCATCCCGGTTCAACTTCTGCAACCCCGCCAGGACCCTTGTGTAGCGGTCCCTTGTCACGAGCGCGTGCTCCGGGTCTGCACGGGTGTCACGTTCGTCATCCTTGAGTCCGGTGTAGCGGGAATTCCTGCGCAGGTGATCGATGAAGGCATTGCGTGCGATCGTGAAAAGGAGAGCAGGGACAACTTCGCGATCGTCATACCGCTCCATGCAGCGGGTGAAACTCTCCTGCAGGATATCACGCGCCACGTCTACATCTCCTGTCATGCGCACCAGGTACGAGAACAGTCTGCCCTTGTTCTCCTCGAAAATGGTCTCCATCGGGTGCATGACGCAAGTATAACGCAGAATCCAAGGAGAGGTTACAGGAGAATATGGGAAAAGACCGCCGGGGGCCCTCCGCCTTTTCGGACAGGGGAGGAGAAAGGCCCTTTCTCCAATATTTTCTTCAGCGTGTGCATGCACCATATTTTCTCTGTTGATTCCTCAACATTCATTCAGTACTATAACTTGAAACCATAAAAATCGTGTGATCATGAGATCGACAGTGGAGATCCGGCAGCACGAAAGGAGAGAATGAATGCTCGAAGTAACCGAGAAGGCAACACAGAAGGTCGAAGAGTTCTTCAAGACCAGGCAGGAGATAGAGCCGCTGAGGGTAGTGGTCGCCGGCGTCGGTTGAGGGGGGCCCACACTGGGATTGGCTCTGGACGAGCCAAACGAAACCGACGAAGTCATCGAGACCGGGGGGTTCAAGTTCGTTGTCGAGAAGAGTCTGCTGGAGCAGGCAAAACCCATCCGGATAGATTATATCGCGAATTCCATGGGCGAGGGGTTCATCATCACCTCGGCCCTTTCCAAAAAGAGCGACTGCGGCAGCTGCACAAGCTGCTAGAATGTATCTGAACGCACAGGGCGAGGGGGTGCTTCTGCCACCCCCTTTGCCTTGGGGCGCCCCGCCTTTTTCATAAAAAGATCAGGAAACGGACGAGCCGCCGGGGATGTGCATTCCATCCGCCGGGAGTTGACGCCCGCCATCCCGTCGCCCTCTGCTTTGCCCTTGAGCACGGGCATCTCTCCTGCGTCATGCCCGTCCTGTCTGCGCTGCTGGCATGCACCGGTCACCCTGAGGGCATCTACTGTGTACGGTATTGCCCGTCACGGCTTCCGGTATGTCCGGACCATGTCGTGGAGCCTTTCAGCACTGAAGGGCTTGTGCAGGAACGCGGCTACACCCGCTTTTCTGGCCAGGTTTTCCTGTGAGCGGTCGGACTCGGTGGTCACCATGACCACAGGAATTCCCGCGAGCGACGGATGGGAGCCCATCTGCCTGGCGAGCTCGATGCCGTCCATCACCGGCATGTTCATGTCGGTGATGACGAGATGGTATTCATCGCCTGCCAGGAGAATGTCCAGGGCCTCTTTTCCGTTGGGGGCGGTAGCCAGGCTCACCCCGATCTCCGAGAGAATGCTGCTGTAGAAGTTCAGCATGGCCCGGGAGTCGTCCACGGCCAGGATCCGGATCTTTTCATCCGGAGCGGAAACGCTCTTGAGGAGATCGATGTCGGCTTGTGAACGGCCGGGATTTATCTTCCGGAGCTTCCCCTGGAACAGGTCTGCGAGATCCCTGTCTCCGGTGCGCACGACCTCGGCCACGAGCCGGGTTCCGATGGTTTCATCCTTCAGATACAGGGCTTCGAAGATGTCCAGGGACCGTGATGCGATGATGGCCCTGGTCAGCGCGCGGCCATGCAGGGAATCCTTGCCCATGATCTCGACGATCCGGTCGATGATCCAGGGGTTGTACTGCCTGTCGAGCGAAGACACCACCGCGGTCAGTACCATCTCGTCTTCTTCCTGGAGCCCGTCCGCCAGGCAGACCAGGCTCTTCATGCCCGGGATGCGGCCCAGGGCATCATAGACCGCGAAACGGATGTTCAGGTCGCCCGCAAGCCCCTTGTCCATGGCGGCAACCAGGACATTCCCGGCCTCCCTTGTGCCGATGAGCCCCAGCACATTGGCGGCGAGGATCTTTCTGTCCGGGCCGTCTTCGCTGAAGATGGCCGACAGCGGTCTTACTGCATCGTTTCCGATCTCCGTCAGTTCATGATGGATCAGCCTCCTGGCGGCAGGGTTCCGGTGATGGATCTGCGAGGCGAGAAAGCAGGCCGTCTTCTCACTCTTGAATCCACCCAGGGATTCGATGGCGCTCGCTGTCTCCAGGCTGCATTCCTCATAGTTTTCATCCGAACCTGCCTCGACGACGATCCGGCAGAGACGGTCGAGAGATGCGGCATCAGCAAGGATCCCTGTCATCCTGATGCACAGGGAGGCAACAGAGGGATCCTCGTGGCCGAGGTATTTTCTGAAGAGATCGAGGGAATCCCGGGGATTGAGATGCGCGAGGCTCGACAGGAGGATGAACAGCATGCCGTGATCATTTTCCGCAGCCGCCTGCCCTACCATGCCGCGGATAACCGGCGCTGCGGATACGAA
This sequence comes from Deltaproteobacteria bacterium, assembly GCA_018436855.1. Classification (GTDB taxonomy): domain Bacteria; phylum Desulfobacterota; class Desulfomonilia; order UBA1062; family UBA1062; genus Phosphitivorax. The sequence continues at coordinate 52,387 of JAHDKO010000078.1, forward strand.
ATGTCTCTGGCCGGCCACCTCGATGCATATGTTCCGCACCTCCCGGGTCCCGGATGCAAGACATCCCGCCGTGTGTTCCTCGCTTGCCGAGAGCAGCGATTTCAGCGTGTCCCGGATCACGAGCCCAACGGCGTCATGCTCCGGGATCTTTTCCATGAGCGAGGTGAGCGCGGGGATCGAATCGCTTTCGTTTTTCTCCACTAGGGCGTTGAGTATGGATATCTGCTCGATGAAGTCCTTAGATTCAAAATCGGCAAGCTGGCTCATGATATTCTCCTCTGAGGCCTACTCCCTCGTTTTCCTGCTATTCGAAGCAGACTTCGAAGGTGAAGTCGCCGTTTTCCGTATGGAAGGGCACTGCAATGATCGGGTGGGTGGTGACATGGCTGATGACATGGTTCTTTCCGGTTATCACCGTGGGAATGGCCCCGGTCATGGTCTTGCCCATGGCCTGCAGCTTCTGCCTGCCGCTTCCCGATACAATGTTCAGGATCTCTCCCACAGCATCCTTGACCTCGTCGTTGATCTCGGTGAGTTCTTCTCCGAACATCTTGGAGACGATAGTCAGGATGCATTTCTTGGTGAAGGTCACGGAAATGGTGCCCTTGGTATCCCCGGACAGACCGACCACTCCGGACACGTCGCCCTGAGCCACCGGGTCTTTCTTCAGATAGGGCTTCCCTACGTGGGCCTCGGTGAAGGCAAGAGATGCCAGTACGTGAACCGTGGCGTCGATGAACGGATTCACGAGTTGTACATCCATACGATCCTCTCTTGTCTTTTGAGCTGGTGCTTCAAGGCTCGGTATCGGCACATGGGCGAGTGAATCTTGAGAAATAAATGATAGAAATTAAATGCTTGTCAGTAATCATGGGAGAGAGGTCCGCTCGATATGCCCGGCGATCCCGGAACGCAGAGATGGTATGCCGCGATGCCGAAGGCGACCGCCGCGTTAAGGCAGGATTTGGCGCCTCTCATGGGGATATGCACGATCCGCTCGCAGAGTTCCAGCACGGCGGGGTCCACGCCGGAGACCTCGTTGCCCACGACGAGCACCAGGGGCGGGCCCGAGAGATCGGGGAGCGCCTCTTGGAGGGGCACCGAGGAGGGGCCGCCTTCAAGGGCCCACAGCCGCCTGCCCGATTCCCTGAGCGATACGGCGGCGGACAGGCCGTTTCTCCGGTAGGTCCACGGCACCGTGTTCTGGGCGCCCAAGGCGGTTTTGGCAAGCCGGGGATTGCGGGGAGTCGGCGTCATGCCGCAGAGGTACAGGTGCCCGATCCCCGCACCGTCCGCGGATCGGAACATGGAGCCCACGTTGTACAGGCTCCTGATATTGTCCAGAAACGCCTCGATCCGGATATTCCCCGCGGCCGCGGGTGTGCCCGTGATCCCGTGTTCCTCGTATTCTCCTGTGGCCTGCCGCGTGGGAGAGCCGCAGAGCGGACAGCGCATGTCGGCACCTGTCCGCGCGACGACCGGGAAACGCATCATGCACGAGGGACCGGTGCATTCCCTGATACAATGCCGGATGTTTTCCTTCACGGTGCGCTCAAGGTATCACAGGCAGCCGGGGATGGGCAAACATAACCCTTACAAGCAGACAGAAGAGAATGCTACTGGTCCTCGATGCAGATCTCGATGGTAAACGTACCGTTGTCGGTTTCAAACGGCACTGCCACGATCGACTGCTTGGTGATATGGGTGATGGAGTGGTTCTTGCCCGAGATAACGGTGGGGATGGCGCCCTTGAGGATTCTTCCGCGGATTTCGAGCTTCTGTCTCGCCTGTCCGGAGACGATGTTCAGGATCTCGCCCACGGCGTCCTTCACCTCTTCGTTGATCTCGGTGATCTCCTCGCCGAACATGCTGCTGACGATGGAGAGGATACACTCTTCGGTAAAGCTCACGGATATCGTGCCCCGCGCCTCGCCGATCAGACCGACGATGCCGGTTACATCGCCCTGTGCGATATTGTCTTTCTTGAGGAAAGGCTTGCCCGCCTTGGCCTCCACAAAGGCCATGCTCGAGAGTACGTGAAGCGTCGCCTCAATGAACGGATTTACCAGATTTACATCCATGACATCCTCTCTTTTGGTGTTTTCGGTCTATCGATCACGACCTCTCTATCGGACGGTGATGTCGATAAATTTAACCGGTCACATGCTTTTTCGTGAATTGGTTGATAACCGGGAACGCAGCCGTATGAGATGGGCCTGACCGTTATCCCCGGTCCAGGACCGTGAAGCCCTTTTCTCCGGAATCATCGCATCCATCCGCTGCCCTGCCCGTGAAACAGACCCGCCACAACTGTGAGACGAGCATGCCCAGCAGCATGAGCGTGCAGCCGAGATACTGCCTCGATGTGAGGCGTTCGCCCAGCAGCAGCCATCCTCCAACGGCGGCGAACACCGCCTCCAGGCTCAAGAGGATCGCGGCGTGGGAGCTGGGTGCGTGCTTCTGGCCAACCACCTGGAGCGTGTAGGCTATTCCCACGGACATGACGCCTCCGTAGAGAATGGGTGCCGCACCCCGGAATATGGCGTCCAAGGTGATAATCTCCCTGAGCCCCCCGACAACGAGGCTCAAGGATGCGCAGGCCGCATACTGGTAGAACGCGAGCCTGAAGGAGTCCATCTTCGGTGAAAGCCATCCGATGACCAGCACATGCCCGGCCCAGAAGAATGCCCCGGCAAGGACCAGGAGATCCCCGGCCGATACGGCCATGCCGCCGGTGGCGCAGAGGAGATAGAGCCCCGCGACCGCCAGAACTGCGCCGACCCAGGTTCCGGTATCGGTCCGCTGGCTGAAGAAGATGCCCAGGATGGGGACGATCACGACATAGAGCCCGGTGATGAAGCCGGCATTGCCGGCCGTCGTGTACAGGAGCCCCACCTGCTGGAGCGATGCGCCGGTGAAGAGCACCAACCCGGCCAGGAGGCCGCCGAGGATGATTACTCTTCTGTCCGCCCGGGTGGCGCGCCCGGCTGCGGACCTGCTTCGGAAGGCGATCAGGGGGAGCAGGAACAGGGCTCCGAGGGCAAAGCGGGCACCGTTGAAGGTGAAGGGACCCACGTAATCCATCCCGACCCGCTGTGCCACGAAGGCAAAGCCCCAGATCAGCGCGGTGATGAAGAGCAGCACATCCGATTTGACAGTCCGCGCATTCATGGACAATAGGCCATCCTCTCTGCCTGTAGTGTTCAGGTGCAGCAGCCCTGCGGTCGAGCCTTGTGTGCTGCAGCTTTTTTGTGTCCAACTATTAACCTTATCCGGGGAAAAAGGCAATGCGTCTTTGACCGCGCCCCTCACTCAAGGCGGCATGCATGCCGCGGTCATATAACGCCAGGGCATATAACGCCAGGGTCCGTACGCGGCGTCCTGTGTCCTTCGTGGGTGTTTTCCTCCTCCTGTGTCGACTCGAGAGCGACTGCAGCATCCCGTCCCGGTGATGGCAGGCCTCGTCCCTGGCAGCGGAGACCGCGTGAGAAGGCCGGGCTTGACTCCGGGGGAGGTTGGTCCTACCGGCGCCTTCTGGTGCTGAGTTCGTCTATCGATGCCGAGAGGCCGGGCAGGAGGAGTATGGAGGGCTGTCTGCCAGCCACCCGCTGGAGCGCCTCTCCGAACGAGCACCCCAGATGGAGACAGAGGTAGGCGATGACCACGGACGGCGGGCGGCTCGTTCCCCGGCTGGAAAAGACCAGTACCCTATGTCCTTGGGCCGCCATACGGTGAATCCACCCCGCGGCCTCGGCGAGCAGAGCCCCGGGGACGGGCTCGAGCTCTGCCAGGGGAACTTTGTGATAGGGCAGCCGGGGTGCGGCCAGGTTTCGCTCCCGCGCGACGCACAGAAGCGCCGTGATTTCAGAGCCGGGGCTCATCGCCTCGTCGTATTCACCTGTCGCGACCTGTTCGAGAATATGGTGCATGCGTCTTCGCGAGAGGGGATGGACCGATTCCCCTTCTCTCTCCTTCCGAAAGAGTACCATACACCGATCTATTGCATGGAGTCCACGATGCATCGCAGGGAAGGGGCGACCTCCTCGAGGGTGGCCGTGTACCGGTCGCCGTAGTAGTGCCCGGGCCAGATACGGGTGTCTTCCGGCAGCGTGAGTATGCGGCCGATGCTCTTTTTGATGTCCACCTGGCTCCCGCCCGGGATGTCGGTGCGTCCGATCCCCTGCACGAAGATGGTATCCCCGGTGATGAGGTTCCCCGGCCAGAAAAGGCAGATCGAGCCGGGAGAGTGACCGGGCGTATGCATCACCCGGATAGGTGTCCGACCCAGGGCGAGCTCGGTGCCTTCGGACAGGGTGAAGGATATCTTCGGCGGGATCCGGGCCGTGAAGATCGCTGCCAGGGAAGAGCTGGCCAGACGATTGAAGAACCCGCTGTCGCCGGGATGGGCAAGGATGGGGATCTTGTCGGCGAAAAGGTGGTTTCCCATGGTGTGGTCGGGATGGATGTGGGTGTTGATCACCGATTCGATGCGCAGGGAATCGAGATTGACCCGGGTATCCATGTCGGCCGGCGGATCGATGACCATGCTTTGGCCCGTTTCCGTGTCGGTGAGCACGTAGCTCAACAGAGCGAAGGAGGAGCTGGCGATCTGCCGGACGTCGAGCATCGGATCCGGGCCCTTTTATGTGCGGGCGGTGGAGATGATCTTCTGGAAGAGCGGCAGGAGCAGGGTCGCCAGCACCACGCTTCCCAGTGCCTGGATGATGTTGGCCGGCACCTCGACCAGCGCCACCTTCTGGTCGTACATGATCGTTTCGGCGATGAAGTAGCCGAAAACCATCCACGCGGTCGCCAGTGTGAAGCTCGTTATCTGCAGCACGTTGATCCGGCCTCTCTTCAGCCTGAGAGCGCCCGCCATGACAGACACGATGAGCGCCTCGATGCCCTTGATGATCAGGGTCCACAGGGCCCACTGGGGATATCCGCCCAGGATGTCTGCCAGCGCCGACCCGATGCCCCCTGCGATGAAGCCGCCCACAGGCCCGAAGAACAGGGCCGCCAGGAGGACCATGCTGTCGCCGAGGTTCATGTAGCCGTTGGTCTGGGGCACGGGTATCCGGATGATCATGGTGGACACGGCAACAAGTGCGATAAACAGCGCCAGGAGCGCAAATTCACGTATCTTCATGCTTCTTTCTCCATGTACGACAAGGCCCTTTTCAGCCGGGGGATCGCCCGGTCGTGTCCGAGTGTGGCGAGCACCTCGAATATCCCCGGGGACACAGTCTTGCCGGTGAGCGCCACCCGCATGGGCTGGGCAAGGACCTTGAACTTCAGGCCGGTCTCGTTCAGGAGAGACTGCACGGCCTCCTCGAGAGTGTCTTTGGTGAAATCGGTGCGCTCGATTTTTTCCACGAGCATCCGGAACACGTCCCTGATTTCGGGCGTGAAAAATTTCTCACAGAGGTCTTCCGGCGGCTCGCGGTCGACAAAGTAGAAATCGCCGAACTCGACCACCTCTTCCAGTGTCTTGGTCCGCTCCCGCACGTCCGTGACCGCCCGGGTGAGGTAGGAACGCCCGGGCACGGGATATCCCCTGGTCTGGAGGAAGTCGGGCAGGAGGCCTGCGATCCTGTCCGGGTCGCCGGTCTTGATGTAGTGATGATTGAGCCACAGGAGCTTCTCCGGGTTGAACACGGCCGCGCTCCTTCCCACGTCGTGGATGTCGAACAGATCGATGAGTTCCTGCCGGGAAAAGATCTCCTGGTCGCCGTGAGACCACGAGAGCCTCACCAGGTAGTTGACCAGCGCCTCCGGGAGGTAGCCCATGTCCTTGTACGCCGTGACCGAGGTGGCGCCGTGCCTCTTTGAGAGCCGGGTCTTGTCCGCGCCCAGGATCATGGGGACATGCGCGAAAAAGGGGAGGTCGAACCCGAAGGCCTGATAGATCAGGACCTGCCTCGGTGTGTTGTTGACATGATCGTCCCCCCTGATGACATGGGTGATGTTCATCAGGGCGTCGTCGATGACCACCACCAGGTTGTAGGTGGGCATGCCGTCGGAGCGGAGCAGGATGAAGTCGTCGAGCTCGGCGTTGTCCACCGTGATCCGTCCCTTGATCATGTCGTCGAACGAGGTGACGCCGGAGGAGGGCAGGGCGATGCGGACCACGCGGCCCGGACCGGGGCCGAGGTTCTTGTTTCTGCAGGTCAGATCGTACTTGGGCTTCGCGCCCTTTTCCAGGGCCGTCTTCCGCTTTGCTTCGAGCTCTTCGGGGGTGCACTCGCACCAGTAGGCCTTGCCCTCGTCCAGGAGCCGCTGGACGTACGATCGGTAGAGATCCAGGCGCTGGGACTGGAAGATGGGGCCTTCGTCCCAGTCGAGCCCGAGCCATTCCATCGCCTTGAGGATCTGGAGGCTTGACTCCTCGGTTGAACGCTGGGCGTCGGTGTCTTCCACCCTGAGGATGAACTTTCCGCCGGTATGCCTGGCGTGGAGCCAGGAGAACAGGGCGGTCCGCGCCCCGCCGATATGGAGATACCCGGTGGGTGAAGGTGCGAATCGTGTCCGTACGGTGCCGTCTTTGCTCATGTCTACCTCTGTACCTGTGACTTGATATAGTTGAGAAGGCCGCCCTCTTTGAGGATATCCCGCTCTCGGGGAGAGACCTGGATCGAACCCTCGAGCCTCCGGCCGTCGGCCGGATCCTCGATCGCCAGAGACCCGCTGCCTTCGAGTGCGGCCGCGATGCCGGAGATCACGACGCGGGAGCCCTGCTTCAGGCTATCATACGTGCTCTGATCGACGATGACGGGGAGAATCCCGAAATTGATGAGATTCGACCGGTGGATCCGGGCGAACGACCGGGCGAGCACGGCCTTGACCCCCAGATACATGGGGGCGAGCGCGGCATGCTCGCGCGAGGACCCCTGGCCGTAGTTCTCCCGGGCCAGCACGCAGCCCGATACCGCCTGCCGGGCACGGGAAGCGAAGTCAGGGTCGATCCCGGAGAACACATAGGCGGAGATGGCCTCGATGTTCGATCTCAAGGGCAGGATCTTTGCCCCTGCCGGCATGATGTCGTCGGTGGTGATGTTGTCTTCGAGCTTCAGGAGAACCTCTGTCTCGATCCGGCCTTCCATGGGGCCGCGCTTGGGCAGCGGCTTGATGTTGGGGCCCCGGGAGATTTCCGGGTTCCCGCTCTGTGCTGCCGGGGGAATGATCATGGAATCGTCGATAAGGAATTCCTCAGGCAGGGTGATTTCGGGATATGGGCCCAGGTCTCCGGGGTCGGTGAAGCAGCCCGTCAATGCGCATGCCACGGCGACCTCGGGTGAGACGAGATAAACGCCGGCGCTTGCCGTGCCCGACCTGCCCGGGAAGTTGCGGTTGAAGGTCCTGACCGAGACCCCGCCGGTCCTGGGGGCCTGGCCCATGCCGATGCAGGGCCCGCAGGCATTTTCGAGAATCCGCGCCCCGGCGCCGATAATGCCGGCCAGGGCGCCGTTTCCGGCCAGCATGGCGAGCACCTGGCGCGAGCCCGGGGCGATGGCGAAGCTCGTTTCCGGGTGGATCGTCCTGCCCTTGAGCACGGCGGCTACCATCATGAGGTCCTTGAGCGAGGAGTTTGTGCACGATCCGATGAGCACCTGGTCGACCTTTTTCCCGGCGAGCTCACTGACCGGCACCACCTTGTCCGGGCTGTGGGGGCACGCGGCCAGGGGTTCGAGGCCGGAGAGGTCGATCTCGATGGTCTCGTCGTACACCGCGCCTTCGTCCGCTGCGAGGGGCCGCCATGCCTGCTCCCTGCCCTGTGACGCGAGGAAGGCCTTTGTGACCTCGTCGCTCGGGAAGATCGAGGTTGTTGCGCCCAGTTCGGCGCCCATGTTCGTGATCGTTGCCCGCTCCGGCACGCTCAAAGTGGACACGCCGCTTCCCGTATACTCGAATATCCGGCCCACGCCGCCCTTGACCGTGACCCGCCTGAGCACCTCCAGGATGATGTCCTTGGCGCTGGTCCAGGGTTTCAATCGTCCGGTGAGGACCACCCCCACCACCTTGGGCCTGGGTATCGAAAAGGGCATGCCCGCCATGGCGGAGGCCACGTCGAGCCCGCCGGCCCCGATGGCCAGCATGCCGATGCCGCCTGCGGTCGGGGTGTGGCTGTCGGAGCCCAGCAGGGTCTTGCCCGGAATCCCGAACCGCTCCAGGTGCACCTGGTGGCAGATGCCGTTGCCCGGACGGGAGAAATAGATGCCGTATTTTTGCGCGATGTCCTGCAGAAAGCGGTGGTCGTCCGCGTTCTCGAACCCGGACTGCAGTGTGTTGTGATCCACATAGCTCACCGAAAGCTCGGTCTTGACCCTGTCCAGCCCGATGGCCTCGAACTCCAGATACGCCATGGTGCCCGTGGCGTCCTGGGTCAGGGTCTGGTCGATCTTCAGCGCATATTCCTTTTCGTTCTGCCCGGCGATGTGCTCGTCGATGATTTTCTGAGCAAGGGTCTTCTTTTCCATGCATACTCCCCGAATGTATTCTGTCCTTCTTATGCCCTATGCTCTCTAATCCATGACTCCCCGAGAGTCAATAGTTCCTCGGATTTCAAGATTTCAGGGACGGGTTCACATTTCTCCTCACGAGCAAGATTTCGGGGACGGGTTCTCATTTCTCTTCACGAGAGATTTCGGGGACGGGTTCTCATTTCTCTTCACGAGGGTTGATAGAGAACTTCCCGGAAAACGAAAAGACAAAGAATGAAAGGCATCCCTTCTTACCATCCTGACATACGATCTGTTACATCACCAATGAAAGTATATAATTGATTGTTTTGTGGTATAATGCTATGCTTTATTGTTCTGCGATGAATCCTCCTTCGTAAAGCCCGCTTCTCGAAGGACAGAGAAGGAGGGATTCCATTTTTTAAGCCGCTTGCGGCTTGGAACTGGGTCATAGGGCTTGCACTATAAAAAGTCCATGCCATTGACTGCAGCATTGATGGGTAAGACCTCTTCACCAGTGAGCAGAGAGCATCTCGGTGAGGAGCATTATTTGCGGGGAGGTGTCCCAATGACTACCAAACAAGTTGCGCATGTTTTCGGCATTGTCCTGGTCATGGTTACCCTTATTCTCCCGGCCGGTTGCGGCGGCGGGGGGTCGAGCGGCGGTTCGGATTCCACGAAAGCCCTCACGGAAGAAGAGGCGGATGCCCAGGCCATCAATGAGTTCTGGGACTCCCTTGAAAGCCTCTACAAGACCGCTGCGCCCTCAGACGAGGCAGTCAGGGAATGGTTTGAAAGCCATGCCGCGGACGATTTTCTCGACGCGGGGTCCTGCAGGGAAGAGTGGCATAACGACTGGCTGACCGACAATGACCTCGGGGCCGGCACGACCTTCTCGGCCACGGTCATCGAGGGCGTCGCTTCCGGCCAGTATGCCAAGGTGTACAAGATAAACCTCCGGATCGACAACGGGTGGGAAAACATGGAAACCTACATGGTCCATGACGGAACGAAGTGGCTCTGGCAGGGCAACCAGGCGTTGATCCGTTATGACATCGCTGCACAAGCCGCCATGGGTTCTGGAGTACAGTTTACAGGATTCGTCATCAGGTTGGGGGGCAACAATGGCTTGGTGGGCCTCGATCAGTTCAAGTCAGTCCTGGTCACCGGGCCCGGCTTGCCCGATGGAAGGGCGATTTTTTTTCTGGAGGCTTTTGATGACTATTTTAAGGGGAATGTGATACCTTTTGATGATGGCGGGTATGATTCCCAGTTGTCCGCGATTCCGGATAATGCGCAGTACACCTTCAGCCTCTGCTTGGAAACCGAGTCAGAGCTCAAGCAGCTCAAGGAAGACGAATCACCCGTGGTACTGGAGTCGTACCAGTGCACCCTCAAGAAGGGGCCGGTGCCCTTTAGAGACCTGACCTCGGGCATGTTCGCTCAGCTCACACCCCCGACCCCTGACTTCTCCGAACTCGATTTCGGCGGGACGATTACCCTGCCCGTGTCTGCTCCTGACGGCACGACGCCCGGATGGGCCGTTCTTCTTGCCCCAAACTCCGGCACGAACAAACAAGAGTTAGTTGGCTCTTTCGATGCCGGGTCGTCCTCATTCGTCTTTGATGCCACCGAATTTGATGCCACCGAAGAGCCGCTGCCCGATGAACCACGTGCGGTGCTCTATTTCAGTGTCATCGACGCCTATGATCGTGAATTCGTGACAGGCTGGACCTTCCAATAACGGTTCGTCAGTGCAGAGCGAAACCGGGGACCGAAACCGGGGACGGGTTCACATTTCCCGGACCGTTTCCCCTGCATTCCGCTGTTTTCGGGGAACAGTCCCCATGGGGAGGTTTGAGAGGGAAAGGCACGTTTATAATGGAATCAGACGTGATGCCGGGCCGTAATTCGGGGACGGGTTCAATACTGTTCGGCATAAGAAATGCGTAAGAGATGCGAGCTGGCCGAAGTAATCTGAGAGGGGAAGATCAAGGGATGGCACAGTCACAGGAGTATGGAAGCGATACAGGATATGTGACAAGGGATGCGGACATAGGAATCC
>JAHDKO010000072.1 GCA_018436855.1 Deltaproteobacteria bacterium
CGCCCCCCGGGCGATCGCCTCGTTTCCGCTCAATATCTTTTTCATCACGTATTCCCCTTGACTCGACTCGGATATAAAAAAGGCCATGGCGTTTCCCCATGGCCTTTTCTCTTTCCCGCCGGAAACCCTGGCCTATGGGCGAACTTTCATCCCTCTAAAGATGAAAAAATAAAAGCCCAAAAGTTCCAGTGTGTTCGGCAACATGATTGCTACAATATTCTATAGAAGTATTTTGGCTGTCAAGCTTTTTTGCGGCATATGCGGCATTGCCGGACCGTAAGGAGGAAAAGGGACCCTACGTGATCATCCTGGCGGAGCAACAAAAAGCCCTGTTATACTATGAAGAAAATCCGGGAGGGCACAGGTTGCGACGCCGGAACGCACAAAGGTTCCACCGCTGTATTCCTTTCTTTCTCCATCCGTATTGACCTTGGTATAGTCGAAGCTGAAGCCCAGCGTCACGTGTCCGGTCAGCCGGAAGGCTGCCTGGATACCCGCCATATAGGCCGCTCCACTGTCTTCGGTTTCATACACCGTTCCGTAGGGGATGAAGGTGTCCTCGCTCTCAACCCGTGCCACGGGTGACCACCCGAAGCTCAATGAGCCCGAAAATCGATCAAGATGCATGTCGAATCCGGACCCCAGATAGGGGATGCTGGTGGTTTTCTCATACTCACGGTACTTACCGCTCACCACGCCGACTCCACCGGGATACGCGCTGGTGACGACCCCCCGGTTCAGATCGGAAATGTCGTACTCGAACCGGGTTCGTGAAAACCCCGCTCCAAGCCAGTAGGACCAATCCTCTTTCATCACGATTGAGTATCCGAGTTTCGCGTCCAGAAGCATCCCGTCAAATTTTGATCTACTCACCGAGTAGATATTCTCGACGTTTGCTCAGAAGGTGTATTCCCAGGCGCCCTCCTTGACTCTCCCAGAGCCCTCACCGATGTTCATCGCCGCTTCCAGGCTCATCTTGAGCCTGCTCTCCCTGGTTTCCGCCCGGAGTGAAGCCACGTTGAGGTCCAGCGGGAACCGGGTCTCGTTGGACAGGCCTTCTCCACCGGCTGTACCGTCTGCATTGGTATAGGGGCCGGACACCATGCTCTGCAGCTCGCCGGATACCCGGCCCACACCGGCATTCACGCTAATCTCCATACCCATGCTGTTCGAACAGAACACGAGCAGAAGAAAAAGGCATGCAACCGAGCCTGAACGAGAAATCTTCTTCATAAACACTCCTTTGCACAATTTCATACTACATGTCTTGCCCCTTTATCGGAGCACGGGGAGAAAAAAATAACTCGTACGGGCTGTAAACATGGAAAACGGTCGGCAATAGAATAGTCAGGGTGGATCAAGCACCAAGGCTCCCATCCCCGCCGCTCTATCCAGAAACCCAAAGGCGGGGTCTGCCACCTTTGCTATTTTCCCTGTACCGGCATATTATTTGGAATATACGCAAGATCCAGTGAGCAATGACCGAGGGGGTGGATGAAGATAACCATCGTATACGACAACACGGCATCCAGGGACGATCTGCGGCCCGACTGGGGTTTTGCGTGCGTTGTCGAAGACGACGACCGCCACACGATCCTTTTCGATACCGGTGCAAACGGGGCGATACTGCTCGCGAACATGGAACGGATGCGCATAGACCCGGGGGATATCGAGGAGGTGTTCATCTCGCACGGGCATTTCGACCACACCGGAGGGCTTCCGGCGTTTCTCGGCGTCTACCCGGACGTGAAGGTGTACTGCCCCGAATCGTTCAGGATGGTCCGCAACGCGCGGGAGATCGTCACCGTGGAAGACTCCCCGGCCCAGATCCACGACAACATCTTCTCGACCGGGGAGCTCGAAGGAATCGAGCAGTCAATGGTGGTACTGACGAAGAAGGGCGTCGTGCTCGTGTTGGGGTGCTCGCATCCCCGGATGTCCCACATCCTGAAGACGGCGTCCCGGTTCGGAGAGGTGTACGCGATCGTGGGCGGGATGCACGGGTTCCGTGATTACGAGCTCTTCCGGGGCATACGCCATATCTGCCCCACGCACTGCACGCTGCACATCGACGAGATCAGATCCTCGTTCCCGGATGCATACACACCCGGGGGCGCGGGCAGGCTCCTGGAATTCTGAACCTTAACCGGCTCCTGTCCATCATGACGCCTGCCGTGCAAGCGGCACGGCAGGCCGGGGCCTCGCTGAAAGCAATTTTCTTTACCCTGCGTCGGACATATCCAGGGCCATGGGGATCCCGTCCTCCGCCACGATCTCCTGCCCGTGATTCGCCCTGTGCTGATAGACGTGGACGTCCCTCTGGGGGAAGGGGATCGAGACGCCCTGGGCGTCGAACTGCTTCTTGGCCTTTTCCACGGTGTCGAAGTATACTCCCCAGTAGTCGGAGGCTTTGACCCAGGCCCTCACCTCGAAGTTCACGCTGCTGTCCGCGAGGGCCTTCACAATGATCATGGTCTCGGGGTTCTTCAGGATCCGCTGGTCACTGTCCACGATGTTGCGAAGGATCTTCCTCACCTTGTCGATATCGTCCTGATAGCTCACCCCGAAAGGCAGATCGACGCGCCTGGTCTCATGGGCCGAATAGTTGACGATGTTGTCGCCCATGATCTTGGCGTTGGGGATGATGACGAGCTTGTTGTCCACGGTCTTCAGGGTGGTGGTGAAGACCTGGATCTTGTCGACCGTGCCTGCCACGCCCGCGCCTTCGATGTAATCACCCGCCTTGAACGGCTTGAATATGATCATGAGGAACCCGGCGGCGAAATTCGCCAGCGACCCCTGCAG
>JAHDKO010000113.1 GCA_018436855.1 Deltaproteobacteria bacterium
CGAGGGCGAGGCCCTGGCCACCCTGGTGGTGAACAAGCTCAGGGGCACGCTCAAGTGCGCGGCGGTCAAGGCTCCCGGCTTCGGCGACCGCAGAAAGGCCATGCTGGAAGACATCGCGATCCTCACCGGCGGCCAGGTGGTCTCCGAGGATCTCGGCCGGAAGCTCGAGTCCGCGACCGTGGCCGATCTCGGCCGGGCAAAGAAGGTCATCCTCGACAAGGAGAACACCACCATCGTCGAGGGTGAGGGCAAGAGCGGCGACATTCAGGGTCGAATCACCCAGATCAAGGCCCAGATCGAAGAGACCAAGTCGGACTACGACCGCGAGAAGCTGCAGGAGCGGCTTGCCAAGCTGGCGGGCGGCGTTGCGGTGATCAAGGTCGGCGCGGCCACCGAGCCCGAGATGAAAGAGAAGAAGGCCAGGGTCGAAGACGCGCTGCACTCAACCCGGGCTGCGGTCGAAGAGGGTTTCCTGCCGGGCGGCGGCGTGGCGCTGCTGCGCTGCATCAAGAAGCTCGACTCCCTCGAGCTGCCGGGTGACCAGAGGTTCGGCGTGAAGATCGTCCAGAAGGCCATGGAAGAACCCCTTCGCCAGATCGCCGAGAATGCGGGCCTGGAAGGCGGCATCGTGGTGGAAAAGGTGAAGGACATGAGCGGCAGCAAAGGCTTCAACGCCGCCGCGGACGAGTACGAAGACCTGGTCAAGGCCGGGATCGTGGACCCCACCAAGGTCGTGCGCTCCGCACTGCAGAACGCGGCGTCCGTGTCCGGCCTGCTGCTGACCACCGAGGTCATGATCTCCGAGATCCCTGAGGATAAACCAGCTCCCGCGGGCATGCCCGGCGGCATGGGCGGCATGGGCGGCATGGAAGGCATGATGTAAGAAAAGCCTATCGGTTCTTGAACCGGTCGATCAGAAGGGGGCCCTCTTTTTGGGGTCCCCTTTCTTTTGTTCCATCTTTTTTAAGCCGCATTCCCGGGAAATACCCCACGCTTGCCGAGATCCCGCGGCACACGCATGCCAGGCAATCTCGCGCACCGGTGCGCCCTCCCTTTTGGGGTCCACCGGATCGCATTCATGCCCCGAGACAAACCGCACCTCTCTCCTGCGCCCGGTGCCCCTTCATGATCCTGTGCAGGGCACGGCCGTTGCCACCGGCCTCATCCCGAGCCGGTCGTTCCCTTATGGCATCGTCGAACCGGGATACCTGATCTCCAACTCATTTCCGCACACTCCGGCGCCATCCGGCGGGATGATGCCCTCGGGAACGAGCGTGTGGTTCTTACCAACCTGTCGTCTATTATGTAATTCAGGAGGCAATCCCAGGAGGCAATCCTCCGCCGGACGCGCCGGTGATCGCCGGCGGCCCTTCAGGGCTGTCCGTACCGGCGCAAGGGCCGTCTCATAAGAAAGAGGTTCGGATGGCACGTGATCGGAGTGAAGGCCGGCCGGGAAACAAGCAGGACCATCCCTGGCACGCCATGGACAGAGACCGGGTCGTCTCCCTTCTGGCCACACGCGAGCAGGGCCTGAGCAGTGAAGAGGCTGGAAAGAGACTGAAGGAGCACGGACCCAACGAGCTTCCCCGGGAAGAAAAACAGGGACCCCTGAAACGGTTCATCAACCAGTTCAGGAATGTCCTTATCTATATCCTGCTCGCGGCAGCCGTTTTCACCGCCTTTCTCGGCGAGTGGGTGGACAGCGCGGTCATCCTGGCGGTGGTGATCATCAACGCGGTTATCGGTTTCATCCAGGAGGGCAAGGCGGAGCGCGCCCTGGAATCCATCCGCGATATGCTCTCGGTGAGCGCTGTGGTGCGCCGTGAAGGAGATGAGCGGGAAACGGACGTGGGAAACCTGGTTCCGGGCGACATAGTGCTCCTGGGGTCCGGCGACCGGATACCCGCCGACCTGCGCATCCTGGAGTCGCGCAATGCGCAGGTCGAGGAGGCTGCGCTCACCGGGGAGTCCGAACCGGTGAACAAGCAGACCGAGCCGGTCGAGGAAAAAGCATCCCTGGGCGACCGGAAGAGCATGGCTTATTCGGGCACGGTGCTCACCAGCGGACGGCTCACCGGGGTGGTGGTCGCAACCGGAGCGAAGACCGAGATCGGCGCCATCAGCGAGATGGTCTCCCGGGTGGAGGAACTCAGCACCCCCCTGCTAAGGAAGATCGGCCTCTTCGGGCGCCGCCTGTCCGTGTTCATCGTGCTGCTCAGCGCGGTGGTCTTTGCCTTGGGTTACTTCCTGCGAGGGTTCCCTGCATCGGACATGTTCATGGTGGTGGTCAGCCTTGCCGTGGCGGCCATACCCGAGGGGCTGCCCGCCATCATGACCATCACCCTGGCCCTGGGCGTGCAGCGCATGGCGCGCCGCAATGCGATCGTGCGCAGGCTGCCTTCCGTAGAGACCCTCGGCTCGGTCACGGTTATCTGCTCGGACAAGACCGGCACCCTGACACGCAACGAGATGACCGTGTCCAAGGTGGCTGCAGCCGGCAACGTCTATTCGGTGAGCGGCGCAGGATACGAGCCCGAGGGCGAGTTCAGCCTGGAAGGCCGGCCCCTGTCCCCCCGGGAACACCCATGGCTCACCGAGCTGCTGAGGGCAGGACTTCTGGCCGGCGAGACCCGTCTGCTGAAAGAGGATGACACCTGGCACATCGAGGGCATGCCCACCGAGGGAAGCGTGGTGGTTCTGGCCCGCAAGGCCGGCATGGACCGTGAGGACGAGCTTCGGGCGCGTCCCCGGGCCGACATGATACCCTTCGAATCGCAGCGGCGATACATGGCCAGCCTGCACAGTGAGCCGGACGGAGGGTCCATGGTCTATGTCAAGGGCGCGCCCGAGAAACTGCTCGAAATGTGCGCATACCAGCGCACGGAGCAGGACGAAGAGCCCATTGACAAAGAGGTCTGGCTCGAACGCGAGGAAGAACTCGCCGATAACGGACACCGTGTCCTGGCAGTCGCCCGCCGCCGTCTGGACAAAACCGGCTCCCTGGAAGAAAGCGATATCCGGGACCTGACCCTGCTCGGCCTGGTGGGCATCATCGACCCGCCCCGGGAGGAGGCGATCAGGGCGATCGAGGTATGCCGCGAGGCCGGTATCGAGGTCAAAATGATCACCGGCGACCATCTGCTGACCGCCAGAAGCATCGGGGCGTCCATGGGCATCGGCGACGGGAGGCACGGGATCCCGGGCAGAGACCTGGAGCGGGCCGAAGGCGACGAGCTCTACCGGATCGTGGAGGAAAACGATGTCTTCGCCCGGTCGAGCCCGGGTCACAAGCTGCGCATCATGGAGTCTCTCCAGTCCAGGGGCCACGTGGTGGCCATGACCGGAGACGGTGTGAACGACGCCCCGGCGCTCAAACGCGCCGACGTGGGTGTAGCCATGGGCATCAAAGGCTCCGAGGCCGCAAAGGAGGCCGCGGACATGGTGCTCGCCGACGACAACTTCGCCACCATCGAGCACGCCGTAGAGGAAGGCAGGACCATCTATGACAACCTGGTCAAAACCATCCTCTTCATCCTGCCCACCAATGGTGCAGAATCGCTCATCATCATCGCCGGGGTGCTCTTCCTCTTCGACGTGCTCCCCATCACCCCCATCCAGGTCCTGTGGGTGAACATGGTCACCACCGTGACACTGGCGCTGGCGCTCTCGTTCGAGCCTCCCGAGGAGAACATCATGCAGCGGCCGCCCCGGTCTACCGGCGAGCCCATCATCTCTGCCTACCTGCTCTGGCGCATTGTCTTCGTCTCCGCGATCATCGCTATAGCCGTGATCGCGATCTTCAATTCCCGCCTCGCCGCCGGGGAGAATATCGAGAAGGTCCGGACCGTGGCGGTGAACGTGCTGGTCGCAGGAGAGCTGTTCTACCTCTTCAACACCCGTTTTCTCGACAGCCCGTCATTGAGTCTCAACGGACTCCTGGGCAACAGGAAGGCCCTTCTGGCAGTCGGCGTGCTGATAGTCCTCCAGCTCATATTCACCTATCTGGGGGTCGCCAACGATCTGCTGGGCACCAGCCCGATCCCGGCAGCCGAATGGGGATGGATCTTGGGCGCCGGCCTGGCCGTGTTTCTCCTGGTGGAGGTGGAAAAGGCGCTCTTCAGGTTCTTGAGCTGAAGTCCTGTCAGGAAAAGCCCCGGCCTCCGGCAGGCGCGCCGTCCGGCTGCCCCGTATGCACGCACCTTAAAAACCCGCGCGGAATACCGCATCCCTTCTTCGAAGATCGACCCCGCGAGTGAATACCGGGGAAATTTTATCGTGTGACTCCGGGGTGATAACCATGCTATGGTAGAAAGGAGCATGCGGCTCTGCCGGGGCTCTGAAAAAAACTTGTTGAATGACCTGCCTTGCCTCCCGCAAGGCAGATGCGGCAAAGGGAGGGCTCCATGAAGGACGGGTACTGGCTGGTAGGATTTCAATATGAGCTGTCGGGCTACGTGTACAGCCTCGGACGCATCCCTCGATGCAAATCCGCGATGCTCAAACACCTCAATAAAGGCGACAAGGTCCTGGTGGCCGGCGTGGGGCACGGCACGGAGGCCATCGAGGCGAGCAGGCTGGGCGCCGACGTCACAGCCGTGGACCTGTCGGAGACCATGCTCAAGCACTTCCGCAGGCGCATCGCAAAGGAAAACCCGCCAAGGGACATCCGCGTGATCCACGACGACATCTTCAATGTCAAGCAGACCGGTGAGTACGATATGGTCATATCCAACTTCTTCCTGAACGTTTTTTCCGAAACGCGGGTCCGCGAGGCAGCGAACCACCTGGGGTCCCTGGTGCGCCCCGGGGGCTGTTTCGTGGTGGGTGAGTTCGTTCTTCCCGGCCAAGGCCTCAAGGGGCTCATCCAGAAGATCAACTGGTATATCGCCATATCCGTCTACAGCTCCACCACCGAGGCCGTATTCCATCCCGTGTGGGATTACCCCGGCCTGGTCGAGGGTGCAGGCTGCACCATCGAGGACATCGAATACTTCCCGATCCTGGGCGTGAACCTGTACTGGTCGATCCTGGGAAGGAAAAAGGCCTGAGAAGGCGAGGCACGGGTACTTCGCGCAAAAGGCTTGACAATGGAAAGAAGGGGGGCCGGAATAACGACCCGACCCCCTCTTGGTTACTGCCGGCAGGGTTATGCGAAAGATGAGCCCTTTATGTACGCGGGGCCGTCATTCCGCCCCTGTTTCGTCGCCGCCGGTGTCAACGGCGCCTTCTGCAGGCGCGGGCTGCTCGTCTTCGGCGGCTGCCCGGGCTTCTTCAGAGGCCTGCTTGAAATACTCTTCGTTCACGCTGACAGGATGGTTCTTCTTTGCCTGCTCGATGAGCGCGCTGACGGTCTCCTCGCTCTTCTCGCCCTTCAACTGCTGCTCGATCGCATCCCTCGCATCTTCCAGACTAAGTTGTTTGGCGGCCTCGACATCGTCGCACATGATGACATGATAGCCAAAGGAGGACTTCACTGCATCGCTCATCTGGCCCTTCTTGAGCGCAAAGGCGGCATTCTCGAACTCGGGTACCATCATGCCCCTGGTAGCCCATCCCAGGTCTCCCCCCTGTTGTGACGAGGGGCACTTGGACTCTTCCCTGGCAAGGGCGGAAAAATCCTCGCCCTTCTTCAGCCGGGCAAGAACGGCCTGAGCCTCGGACTCGCTGTCCACCAGGATGTGGCGGAGCTTTACCCGGGGCCCGGTGCTGAACTGCTCCTTGTTGTCGTTATAGTATCCGGATATCTCCTCATCGCTGATCGCGATCTTATCCACCGTATTCTCCGCAAGCTCCCTGGCAAGCATCTGGTCGCCCATGAAGTCGATCTTGCGCTTCACGTCCGGTGACTGGTCGATCCCCTGCTTCTTTGCCTCGAGCGAGAGCATTTTGATCTCGGCCAGGCTCTGGACGAATTCCCTTTTCCCCTCCACAGAGGCATAACGCTGCCGGGCCTGCTCCGGGATCTCATTCAAGAGCGCCTCGATGTCCGTGTCCATGATCTTCTCACCACCGACCACTGCCACGAGATGGGGGTCGTTCATATCCACCTTGCCTGCCGACGAAGCAGTGTTCTCGGTTGTACATCCCGCTATCGCCGCCATGAGTACCATTACCGAAATGATCAGTTTTTTCACAGAATCTCCTTTTTTCACAAAATGGTTCCTCTGTGTACCACAACCCGGATGTGAACGGAAAAGGAAAAAAGCCAGAAGGCATTCTCCCCGCCGCCGCCCTGGGGGACGCACGACGGCATCGGGCTTTCTCCGTGCCGCCGGAGCAGACCTTCCTCCCTTATGACTCAGCCGTCTAACCGGTGGCTCAGCCGTCTAACCGGGGACGATCCGGTGGAGCATGAAGCTCACCAGGGAAAAGACCAGGCTGAACAGGAGCGCCCACCAGAAGCTGCGTACCTCGAAGCCCGGAACAAGGGAGCTGGTCAACAGGACGAGCAGGGCATTGAGCACGAAGATGAACAGACCCAGGGTAAGGATGGTCAGCGGCAGCGTGAGCACGATGAGGAGCGGCCGGAGGATCGCATTGATCAGCCCCAGAACGAGTGCGGCTGCCACGGCCGCGCCCGCACTCCTGACAGACACTCCGGGCAGGAGATAGGCGGCGATCAGAATCGCGAGCGTCATGACAAACCAATTTACCAAAATGCCCATCAAGGCCCCCTGTCTGATGAGATGATAATCCCATCGATATCAAAAAAACAAGGGATTTGAAAGCGGGCAGATCCGGTCGGGAACCTCCCCGGCGGCCCGGTCCGAAATAATTTCCGTGTGTATGGCTCCCCTTTTCATCACGATGAATCTCTTTGTCGTCAGGAATGGTCTATAATAAAGAGAGATGCCGTGATTCGATTTCATGACCCTCATACCGGATAAGGTAATCATGATATGAGAGACAAGCCTCGCCGACGCACTGTGAAGGAGTCTTTTCGGGAGATCGAAGAGCGCCTGAACCTCGCCCAGGAGGCGGGTGAATTCGGCATGTGGGAGCTGGATCTCAAGACCGGCGAGACTTGGAAGACACTGCGCCACGACCGGATCTTCGGCTATGAGGAAATCCTGCCCCGCTGGACCTTCACGATGTTCCTCGACCATGTTCTTCCGGAAGACCGGGAAGGGGTCCGTGCAAAGTTCGACAGATCGATTTCGTCGGGCGCAACCCTTGATTTCGAATGCCGGATCCGGAGAGCGGACGGCGGCGTCAGGTGGATCTGGGTGCAGGCAAAGCCCAGGCTTAACGATCGCGGCGAGGTGGTGCTCATGGCCGGGGTGGTCAAGGATGTCACCGACCGCAAGCGCATGGAAGAGGCCCTCAAGAGGAGCGAGGCCCTGCTCAGGGAGACGCAGGAGATCTCGAAGACGGGCGGATGGGAGCTGGACGTTGCGACCGGCAGGATCGTCTGGACCGAGGAAGTCTACCGGATCTACGGCGTTTCCAGAGATTACGCTCCCAGCGATGTGCAGAAGGATCTGTCGTTTTACCATCCCGAAGACCGTCCCCTTCTGGAAAAGGCGTTCAGGGACGCCCGGGAAAAGGGCATACCCTATGACCTGGAGCTGAAGTTCAGAAACGCGAAAGGGGAGGATCTCTGGGTCAGGACCATGGCCAGGCCGGTGCTCGAAGACGGCATGGTGATAAGGCTCACGGGCAACCTGATGGACATCACCGAGCGCAAGCGCGCCGAGCTGAATCTGCGGGAGAACCGCCAGCTGACTCAGGCACTGATCGAGAACATGATCGCTGCGGTCTATTTCAAGGACACCGGCGGGCACATCACCTTCCTGAACCATCGAACAGAACAGGATTTTCGCATCCCCCGCGAGAAACTGCTGGGAAAGAAGATCTCCGATCTCCTGCCGCCGGAGGTCGCCGGGCCAATCGAGGAAAACGACCGGGAGGTGATCGAGAGCGGACAGTCCCTGGAAATGGAAGAATTTATCCGCTTCGATGACGGCGGTCACTGGTTTCTCACGAACAAGTTCCCCATCCGGGACGCTGCAGAGCATATCATCGGAATCGGCGGGATGTCCAGGGACATCACCGCCCGCAAGCTCGCAGAACAGAGACTGCGCGCGAGCGAGGAGCGTTTCCGGATCATGGCCGACAGCTCTCCGCTCGTTATCTGGGTTATGAACGCCCGGGGCGGGATCGAGTTCGTCAACAGCACCTTCCGGGAGTTCTTCGGCACCGAGATGGAGCAGGTGCTCGGGACGAAGTGGCAGCCCCTGGTCCATCCGGACGATATGGACGGCTACCTGGGTGCATACATGCGGGCGGTGGAAGAAGAAAAACCCTTCCATGCGCGGGCCCGGGTACGCCGCGCCGACGGGGCCTGGCGCTGGATCGAGTCGTTCGGATCCCCGTGGGTCTCGCCCGAGGGGATTTTCATGGGATACGTGGGAAGCAGCCTGGACATTACCGAGCGCGTACAGTCCGACATGAACCTGCGCACGTACCGCGACCGCCTGGAAGACCTGGTCAGGGAACGGACCTCAGAGCTGGAGGCGAGCAGCAAGAGGCTCAAGCAGGAGATCGTCGAGCGCCGGAAGGCGGAAGACGCCATCCGCAGGTCCGAAGAACAATACCGGCTGGTGGTGGAAAACGCCAATGAAGGAATCGCCATCGTGCAGGACGGGACGTTCCGGCTGGTGAACCCCAAGCTCGTGGAGATCCTCGGCTTTTCCCAGGAAGAGCTGTTGTCGAAACACTTCGATAATCTCGTCCATCCGGAAGACCGGCTGATGGTCATCACCCGCCACCGTCAACGCACGATGGGCAAGGCCGTGCCGAACTCGTATCCCTTCAGGGTTATCGACAGAGAGGGCAGAACAAAATGGCTGGAGATCAATGCCGTGAAGATCTCCTGGAACGGCAGGCCCGCCACGCTGAACTTCCTGACCGACATCACCGGGCGCATCCGGATGGAAGAGGACAGGAAGAAGATGGAGGCCCAGCTTTCCCAGACCCAGAAGATCGAGGCCCTGGGCACCTTTGCCGGCGGGATCGCCCACGACCTGAACAACATCCTCTACCCCATCATCATCAATATCGAGATGCTCCTCGCCGACGCCGAGGAAGGCTCCGATATCCACGACACGCTCAAACAGATCCTGGGCGCCGCATACCGGCAGCGCGATCTGGTGAAGCAGATCCTGGCCTTCAGCAGGGGGAGCGAGCAGAAGATGAAACCGGTGAGAGTCGGACCCCTGCTGCAGGAGACCTTTTCCCTGTTGAGAGCTTCCCTGCCGAGCACCATCGAGCTGCGCTCGCACATCGATGCCGGCCCGGATACGGTCATGGGAGATCCCACGCAGATCCAGCAGATCATTCTCAACCTGAGCAAAAATGCCGCGGAATCGCTGGATGCCCAGAAAGGGGTCGTCGAGGTGGGCCTGACGCGCACCCGCCTGGAGCCGGTGGAACCCTTCCAGTCCCTGAAACCGGGCGATTACCTGAAGCTCACGGTGCGGGACACCGGGCGGGGCATACCGCCCCGGATCATCGACCGGCTCTTCGAGCCATTTTTCACCACCAAGGAGGTGGGCAAGGGCATCGGGATGGGGTTGCCGGTGGCGCACGGGATCGCAAAAAAACTGGGCGGGTCCATCACGGTGGAGAGCGAGCCGGGCAAAGGCTCGATCTTTACGGTATACCTGCCGGCAGTGGAAGAACAGCCCCGGTCAAAGCCCGATTCAGGACAGAAACAGCGGAGGCCCGGAAGAAAACGCGCCATCCTCCTGGTGGATGACGAGCAGATCATCCTCTCCAGCATGCAGCGGGTCCTCGAGCGTTCGGGATACTCCGTGGTAACGGCGCGAAGCGGGCAGGAGGCAGTTGAGCTCTTTGAAGATGACCCGCAGAGGTTTCAGCTCGTCATCACCGACCTGACCATGCCCGGGATAAACGGCCGGGAACTCGTCAAGAGAATCATGGCGACCCGCCCCAAGACCCCGGTGATCCTGAGCACCGGCTATGGAGACGTGATCACCGAGCAGGAGGCGAAATCCCTGGGTATCCGGTATATGCTGCTCAAGCCGCCCAACACCGGCGAGCTCAGGTCGGTCATCCACCGGGTGCTCGAAGAATGAGTCAGGGGTTGCCCGTGAAATACGGTATCAGGTGATGAATACATGGGTGCGCCGCCGTCCATATCGAATCGTTGCTATTGCGTTTAATCCTGTATCTTCCTATAGTAATTTCAGGTTTGCCATGGAAAAATCGTCAGGCATCACGCCGCTGAACCTCATCACCCGCGCGGCTCTGGGTGCGGTTGCCCTTGCGTTCAACCACGGAAAACGCCTGAGGCGGCACCTGAAAAGCCCGGACGGATGGATCGACTTTTCGGTGGGAATCCGCACCCGGACAGGCACTGTGGCCCAGACCATCATCTTCCGCCAGGGAAAAGTCAGGGTGGTCCGCGGCATCGGCGGAGATGCCGACGTGGTCGTGAACGCGGCCGATGACGCAGCACTCAAGGAGCTTGCCACGGCACGGCCCGGTGAGGTGCTCACCATGATGCTCAGGAACAGGCTCGCCATCGAGGGCAATGCGGCATATCTGCAGCTCTTCATCCATTATCTCTCCCTGCTCTCCGGTCCCGGGCACGTCAGGATGTCCGGATGGATCCGCGGGGAGGACGGCGTGCATCGCGGAAGAGACCTCTGCATGCAGGTGCCCGGCCTATCGCAGAGCCTGAGTCCTCCTTCACGTTCGCCTCGAAGGGCTGACGAGGGTGGGGCTGTTCCCCTGAAGCCTGCTGCGGGAAAGGGACCAGAGCTTGACCCGGGGTTCATACCGTTGATCGACCGGCGAAAAGAACACCTGAAGGCCCACCGTCTCGAGGACAGGAACGTCGTGTACCTTCATGATCCCTACCTCTCCCACCTCGATCTGGACGACTTTCCCCGTCTGGAGCTCCTCCTGCACAAAAACCGCACCTCAAGGCCCGAGATCTGTGCCGAGCGGCCAAAGCTGCTGACCCGGTGGTACCGGAAAAACGGCTTCGAGGAGGCGAGCCCGGGCAGGCCGTGGCATCCGGTGCTCCGGCAGGGCCTGGCGTTCGAGCACCTCATGCGGTGCAAGAAACCGGTCATAGCTCAGGCACAGCTCCTGGCCGGCTCCGCCACGACCAACCCGGTGTGCGGGGTGGTCGTGTACCCGGATGCCCAGGCAACCATGATCTGGGGCGAGCTGAGCTCGGTGGACAAACGGCCCCTGAATCCGTACGACATAAGCGCCGAGACCATCGAAACCCTGAACGATGTCTTTCCCTTCTGGATGGAACGGTCCTTCCACCAGTGGGTCAACAGGACCTACAAACGGCCGCTTTGCTTAAGGCTCAGCGAGCGCTTCGTGGCCATGGTCTGCTCAAAGGCCGTGTGCGTGTCGCACACCGTTCCGGGCCTGAAAACCGTCCTGGAAAAGGGCACCAGCGGCCTGATCGAAGACATCAGGCTTAAGCTTCGGGACGATTCCCTGGACGAGGACGGGCGCGCCGTCCTGGAGGGCATGGAGCACAGCCTCAAAGGTCTGGAGGCGTATGCCTCGAACCTTTCCTCGGAGGCCAAGCTTCAGGCGGCGAAGTCTGCCGATCCCGCCCGGAGGCGGGAGCTGCTGCACATGGCCCGCGTGTGCGAGCGCGTCCCCCGAATGCCGGCGTCCACCCTGGACGAGGCGGTCCAGAGCGTGTGCACCACATGGATCGGTATGCACATGGAAAACACCAATGCCGGACTCTCGCCGGGGCGGCTCGATCAGTGGCTGCAGCCGTACTACCTGGCCGACCTTAAAGGGATCGAGCCAGGAGAAGGGCGCGAGGCCTATATCAAACACGCAGTAGAACTCATCGGCTGCCTTTTTCTGCGAATCTGCGACCACATGCCGCTCTCGCCCGACATCGGCAACATCCTCTTCGGCACGTCCCCGCCCAACCAGGCTGTCACCTTGGGAGGCGTCACCCCTGAAGGCGAGGACGGGGTCAACGACATGACCTATATCTTCCTGAAGGTCACCGAGATGCTCGCCCTGCCCGATCCCAACATCAACGCACGCATCAACATCGAGAAGAACAGCGAAACATACATCCGCAGGCTCTGCGAAGTGAACTTCACCACCTCGGCCACCCCTTCCCTGCACAACGACTCCGCAATCTTCGCGGCCCTGAAGCAGCACGGCTACCCGCAGGAGCACATCAACGACTGGAGCGCCACCGGGTGCGTGGAACCCACCATCCCGGGCCGGCACAACGGCCACACCGGCGCGATCATGATCAACCTGGTGGCGGCCCTGGAAATGGCCCTGAACAACGGCGGGCACCCTCTTATGCACCTGGACCTCGGCCCGAAGACCGGGCAGGTCGAAGACTTCGCCGCCTTCGAACAGTTCTTCGCGGCCTTTGCCGCCCAGCTCGAATTCCTTGTCGCCCAGGCCGTGGAGCTGAACAACCGGTATGCAGAGGCCCATGCCCGTCTGCGGCCAACCCCCTTCCTCAGCTCCACCATCGAGGGCTGTATCGAGCATGCCCGGGACATGACCTCAGGCGGAGCCCGCTACAACACCTCGGGCACCGCGAACATCGGTCTGGCAGACGTCACCGACAGCCTCACGGCGATCAGAAGGCTGGTCTTCGACGAGGGCCGGGTCGGTTTCCGGGAGTTGAAAGAGGCCCTTGACTCCGACTTCCGCGACGCCCCTGCCCTGCACGCCCTGGTGCG
>JAHDKO010000067.1 GCA_018436855.1 Deltaproteobacteria bacterium
CAGCCCACCACCAGGGTTGCAAATCAGGTGTGCCCGGATCTTTTTATCACTGCCGAGGATCTGCAAAAAAAACTTGAGCGGAAATCCCCCATCACACTGGTAGACATCCGGAGCCGGGAAGAATTCGATCAGGCCCGCATCACGGGCTCTCTCAATATCCCGCTGCATTTCATCAGGACCAAGGCGTTCCTGAAAAACAGCCGGATCGTCATCGTTACGGAGGGCTATCAGTATGCGCGGCTGGAACCGGAGTGCAAGCGATTGGAGCAGCAGGGATTCACAGCGTCGATTCTGTTCGGAGGCCTGAACTCATGGAAGCAGGCAAATCTACCGCTTAAAGGAGAGGCCTGGGCGCACAAGGCTTTCGACCTCATCGGCCCCGAGGAATTCTATCCGGAGAAGGACTGCGGCCACTGGGTGGTTCTGGACGCAACCTCAGACCCAGCAGTGGAGCCCATTCTGCCGTCTGCGGTGCGATGCGACGGCAAGAGTGCCTTCACCTCGTCCCGTGTGAAGAAAACAATGAAGAAGAAAGGGGAGACAGGCCACTTCCTCATCCTCATCGTAAACGACGACGGCAGGGATCTCGCGGGTCTATCAAGGGCAGCATCCAAGGCCGGTCTCAGGAACGTATTTTACCTGCAAGGCGGCGCCAGGGAATACAGGCAGCACCTTCAGAACATCGCATTATCGAAGGAGCCAAGAGAGAAACGAGTGCAGAAGATCGAGAAATGCCCGACGTGCGGTGGGCAATCGTAGTCAAGGCTTGATATATGTAATAGCGGCTGGTGCCGCGATGAGTTGGGGCTGAGAGAAGAGGACTGTGAGTAGTTAATGGCATGCCGGGAATGCCCGGATGCATGTAGTTTTATCATAGAGGAGATTATGATGAGTATACGCGATTCTTTCAGGGGAGTGTTTTCAAAAATTTATAAGGTGTGCTTCGGGAAGCCATCATTGGATAAGATGCATCAGGCAAGGGCACCCCGTCTCTCGTTGATTCTCTTCACGATCTTCTCTTTAGTGCTACTGTCGCCGGCAGCCTTACATGCCGACTATAAGAAACTCATTACCATCGACCACACCCAGGTCTCTTATGACGGGCCGTTCCAGTTGTTTCTAGAAATCGGAGACGACAGTGATATAGGGGCACATCTGCAAGATACCGTTTCGGGGAATGATATTTTTTTCACCGATATGAATGGATCACCAATCCCCTTTGAGAAAATCGGTTTCCAGTATACTGAGTTCTACGACTGGAAGTGGCAGGGATGGATAAGGATTCCCAGCATATCATCATCGAAGGATACCGCCTTTTATATCTGCTACGATGGATTAGACAATGTTGACAGATCGAATGGCGGAGACACATTTCCCCTCAGCGATGGTTTTGTCGGGGTATATCACCTGGCAGGCTCTCTGAGCGACGCTTCGACCCAAAGGCAGAATGCCGTTCAGGTAGGTTCCGGCATAAGCCAGATCGCATCACCTTTCGGGGGGTCGTATCTCCTTGAGAACGGATCGTATCTGAATCTCGGGCAGGATACCGTGAAAGACCTGTTTGATCCCGGCGCCGATTTCACCATAACGGTCTGGGCACTCCCAAAGCAGTATTACAGCGAGGGCATGTGGTTTTTGTGCAAACCATATACGAGCCATACTGGGCCTTATTATCAGTTTTTTGCTTATATTAATTATTCAAACTATCTCCCGTCTGCAGTTCTTTATCAGACAAATGTCTATAGTTATTACATGTCGGCAGGGACTTCGCGAGTCTTCTCTGTCGATGAATGGCACCGCATGTGTGTTAAAAAGACGGGCAACACCGAGCTCGGCATCGGCTCCGACGACATGACGGACTATGCCAGGGATACAACTGCGAGCGGCTCATACACCGGTAATTACAACTCAGATTTTTGTGTCGGAAACAATCCGGCTTATGCAGGAACAGGATCGAGTCCTGCGAAGCATTATTCATATCATGGGGGAGTGTGTGAGCTGTGGTTTCGGAACCGAACCGTTTCCAATGAGCAGCTGAGCACGGAATGGAATAACCAGAATTCTCCCGAAACATTTGTATCATTGGGACTTGAAGAAATTGGAGGCACCACTGATAAGGCCGACCTATCAGTTACGGATCTCTCATTTACGCCGGAAACCGGCATTGGAGAGGGCCAGCAGATTACCTTCACTGCCACGATCCAGAACATCGGAGTCCTTGATACACAGGAAAGCTTTGATGTGGATTTCCTTATCGATGGCCAGAGCATCGGCACTCAACAGATAAGCTCAGCTATTCCTATCAATGAAATCATTCAGGTGAGCCAGACCTGGACAGCTTTGCCCGGTAATCATGCTTTCAGGGTGATTGTTGATCACACCAATGTAATCTTGGAAAACCTGGAAGGTAACAATACGAGGTCAATATATTTACCGAACATCAATGACTACACGGCACCTTTGCTGACGAGCACAACGCCTCTCGATGACGCTATCGTGCCGTCCGCCAGTCAGATTAGCTTTGTTCTCACCGATCAGTACACGCCCATAGACGATGCAGCGGTGATCGCGAGCGTAATCGTAACGGACAGTCAGGGTCAGGTTCTAGAGGGTACTATTGCGAAATCTGACAATAAGTTCGTCTTCACCCCTGTTTCGGCTCTTGGAGAGGATACCTATGAGGTGTCACTAACTGCTGTCGACACCTTTGGCAATAGCCAGGCATACATTTTCTCCTTCACTCTGGATGAAATAACGGAAGTCAGCGGCGCCATCTCTTCCAATACAACCTGGACTAAGGCAGGAAGCCCGTACCTTGTTACTGGCAATATCGACGTCTCAACTGGGGACACGCTGACGATCGAGCCTGGGGTTATCGTGAAGTTCAATTCTTATAACGGGATGACGATCAGCGGGACTCTGGTAGCGGACGGGACGCCGGAGGAGCCGATTTATTTCACGTC
>JAHDKO010000076.1 GCA_018436855.1 Deltaproteobacteria bacterium
TCGGTCTGGCGTGCGATCTCCTCGATGATGGCGATCTTCTCGGCAATGGTCTTCATGGCGCCTACGGTCTCGTCGACCGCCTTGCCGCCCTCGATGGCGTCGTCAGCCGACTTGACCGCGATCTTCTCGGTCTGCTGGGCGTTGTCTGCGTTCTGGCGGATGTTGGAGGCCATCTGCTCCATGGAAGACGACGCCTCCTCGGCAGCCGATGCCTGCTCGCTCGCACCCTGCGACATCTCCTCGGACGCGGAGCTCATCTGCTCGCTGCCCGCAGCTACATTGTCCGCCGCGTTCTTGATGTCCACGACCACGTCCTTGAGCCTGGCGACCATCTCTTTGATCGCCTGCATGAGCTCGTCCTTTTCCGAGCGCTCCTTGATCGATACAGTGAGGTTCCCGTCCGCGAGATCCTTGGCCACCTCGGTGACCATCTTGTTCGCGGCGATCAGCTCGTTCAGCGACTTCATGAGCTCGTCTCTGTCCGAGCGCTGCCTGACCTGGAGGTTTACGTTCCCGGCCGCCATCTCCTGCGCCACCTCGGCGATCTTGTTCATGGAGTCGATCATGAGGTTCAGGCTGTCCTTGATCCTGTTGAAGTCGCCCTTGTATTCCTCGGTGATCTTCTCGGGGATATCCCCCTTGGAGATGCGCTCGATATAGTCAGAAGTATCATTCAACGGCTTGATGAGTGCATCCAGGATTTCATTAAAGCCCTGGGCGATGGGGCGGAACTCGAAGTTGATCTTTTCAGCGTCGCATCTGGTGTTCAGCTTGCCGGCCAGACAGGCATCCGCGAGTTTTTTCGCCTCGTCGACAACCGACTTGAGGATGGCCCCGATATTTCTGGACAGGAACAGGCCGATGATCATGCCGACGATCATAGCCACCACCACCAGGACGATCATGAACATGCGGCTCTGTTGATAAATCCGGGTGGTTTCCTCAGACTGGTTTTGGGCGTTGTGCTCTTTGTTTTGGCTCAGCTCGGTCATTGTTTTTTCGATCTCGCCGAGCTTTTCCCTGCCGATCCCCATGGAGAGCTCGGTGGATGCCCGCTTCTCGTTGAGGTTTTCCGACAGGGCCGTATCGATAATGTTCTTTGAGACAGGCTCGTACTCTTCCCACGCCCTGTCGAGCTCGGCCAGCATCGCTTTGCCGCGATCAGAACGGAACAAGGGTTTTGCCTTTTCAATATGACCCAGGAGCTCTTTCTTTATGTTTGCATAGTTGTTGACATATCCTTGTCGTATCACCTCGGTAGGAGCCAGGATGATATTTTTTTCAGCCCGGACCATTTCGAGGAGATGGACATTGGCTTCCTTGATGTGGAATACCCCCAGGAGCTCTCTCTGATACATGACATCGGCCAAATCGTTCATGGTGCTCATATTTCTGATGCCCACGATGCCGACAATCAGGGCGATGACGGCAAGAACAATGAAACCGGCCAGGAGCTTGACCCTGACGGTGAGATTGGAAAACCAGCTCATGATATCTCCTTATG
Source organism: Deltaproteobacteria bacterium (assembly GCA_018436855.1). Classification (GTDB taxonomy): domain Bacteria; phylum Desulfobacterota; class Desulfomonilia; order UBA1062; family UBA1062; genus Phosphitivorax. Next base: position 1,505 of record JAHDKO010000076.1, read on the forward strand.
TTCGAGTATTTGGCTTTGCTTTTTCAAGCCTGTGCCTGCGTATCGGGAAATCGTGCCGCTGGTTATGACAATAGAAAAACAATAGAAAATTGATAGGTTCAGGCTATCGATGATGAGGGGTGAACAGGGGCGGGCGCAGAGAGGTGTTACGGCTCGGGCTTGTCAAAGGTCTGGAGATAGGTCGCGAGGCTGCCCCGGGTGTTTTTCAGGCCGACCTTCTGCCGGATGTTGTTGCGGTGAAACAGGACGGTGTTCAGGGAGACGTGCAGGAGATCGGCGATCTCCTTGGATGACTTGCCGTTTCTGATCAAAGACGCCACCCTGACCTCGCTCGGGCTGAGCCCTGGGTGCCTGGACGAGAGATCCCGGACAAAGGACGATCCGATCTCCCTGAGGAGGTTCTCGATCTCGGATACGCACTGCATCTGGTCTTCTCTCAGGCCCGAAGTCTTTAACCTTGCAAGGGAGGGGAGGAGCGAGACAGCGATGTTCGCAACCAGGTTTTTTTCGATGTCGCGCCGGTCATTGCTCTGCTGCCTCATAAGGACCTTCAGCGCGATGCTCATCTCTTCGAGGTCCGGCTGCCTTTCTCCGGGCCCGACCTCCCCGCCGGTCAGCGTATCAGACCGGAGCCCCGCAGGCGTGTCCCTCAAGCTCTGCTGACCGGAAAACGCCTCGGCCGCCGTGCGGTGATTTCCTTCCCGGAACCCGGTGCAGGAGCCGGGGTTTCCGATACCGTTTTCCGGGTGCCTGCGGCCGGTGACGTCCTTTGCCACGGCGATAATGCCAATCGCGTCGTTATCCCGCATCAGTGGCACCCCGCCGACCTCGCAGAGTTTGCCCAGACCCTTGTGGGTGATGAACCGGTAGGTCGACGACAGGATTTTTTCTCCGCAGAGCAGCCGCACGGTATCGGCGATTGCCCTGTTCAGATCGCCGGGATGGAGCAGTCCGAGCTCCTGGAAGGGCCTGCCGATCAGATGTTCGGGCTTGTGCCCGAGCATGCTCTCCACGTTCGGCGACACGCTCGTGAGCCTGAACCTGGCGTTGACGGAGTATACCAGGGCATCGGAGCAGGCGGTATCGAGATAGTGATCCGGTTCCAGCGTACAATCCATCGTGCAGATACAATCCCTGTGTTTGTGTGGCCCCGTTGCAATTCCCATCAGGCGGGTACGCGTCTCACACCCGCGTCGCGCATGGGATGCTGCAATAAGAACAATGAACTGTATACAATCTGGGAACGATTGTTTCAAGTGTGGATTGAGAAAAATCCCCTGCCGGATACCCGGTAATATACGCCAGACAGGGGAGCGGGCGTGCGGTTGACGGATATACGGCAAGAGTCTGACCGGATGCCGGTGGGCCGCCCGGTTACAGGGAGTGTCTGTTTCGCGAAGAAGCTACTGGACCGGGATACATGGTTTCCTCGAACCGTCCCGCCCGAAAAGTTTTTATGCAAAGGGCTGCCGCACATCCAAGATGCGGGGGTTATGGAAGAAAATCATCCAAGCCGCGCTCAAGATATGCTTCTCACCATCGCTACTCTTCTTCTTCGCCCTCTTCCTCGTCTCGCACGTGCAGGTTCACGCCGCCGTAATCGCTCTCCCCGTAATTTTCCTCGTAGTTTTCGTCAGGGCTGTACCATTTCCCTTCCACCGGGTCGTACCATGCGTCAGGTGATTCCGTTGCATTGTGCCACCACCTGATATGCTCCAGAAGATCCTCGACGCTGGATATCTCCACCCCCTTGATGGAGTCCAGTGCCCGCCGGTCGCCGTCGGTGAAATACTCGACCGCGATGTCAAGGAGGTCCTTTAAGTCCCCGCTTTCTCCACCTTCCAGAGCCTCGTCGATGATATCCTCGGGCAGATAGGGTTCCAGCAGCTCCTTGATCCTCTCGGTGTCCAGTGGGCTTTCCGCGCTCTTTCCCCACCACCGCAGCTTGTCCAGGAGTTCGTCGACACTCTCGATCTTCTCGTTTCTCACGGCCTCCAGGGCCTCGTTTTCACCGCCGGTGTAATAGTCGACTGCGGCATAGAGGACATCCCACAGATCCGTGAGAACCCGGTTTTCGAACATGTCCGTGATGACGTTACTGGGGATGTAGGGCTTCAGAAGCACCTTCAGCCTGTCCTTGTCCACAGACTCTATTGTGCGCTCCATGTGGCATCCTCCGTATTCTCCGTCCGGAGGGGCCGGGGGTGGTCCATGTCCCCAAAGCAGGCCTGTTCTTTTCGGGCCTTTTTCCCGCGCCATTCTCCAGGCGAGAATGATGTCGTTAATAGTTATATGGAGCACCGGGGACGGTTATTCAATCGCATGGCTTAAGGCAGGCCGTTTTTTTCTCTCCCGGCCAAAGCGGCTTCCCCTGGGGTACAAGACTCCCCTCCCCAGGACCCAAGGGTCATGAACGGGACATCACCGGGAGACCCGCAGGGATTCGCGGCCCCCCGGCGGCCGGTTTCCAGCAGCCCCTATATCCAGCCGAGTATGCCCATGAAGACCGCCAGGCACACGATGTCCACGGCGAAGATCGCCCCTACGGTGAGTGCCTTGGCGCGATAGGTCCTCATGTCGTAGATGAGGTAGGCCACCACGAAGAAATAGAAGTACCCGAAGACCCAGAGCAGCCAGGGAAACCGCGCGCTCCACCAGGAATACTCCCAGGTCAGCGCGCCGATGGCATTGAGGATGATCTCGATGATGACCGCGAGCGTGGTGAATATGATCGCGAAGAAGAGCCGGTTGGGAATCCCCAGGACCTTCAGTTTCCGGTCCTCGGGAAGGATGATGGTACAGGCGACGCCCAAAAGGAGAAACATCAGGCTGATCTCGATGTTCAGCCCGATGAGCAGGACAAAGGCGCTCTCGCCGGGCGTGCCCCAGACCGGTGCGTACTGGGTGAAATGGAACACCAGGGCGTTCCAGATCTCGTTGAACCAGTCGCATCCCCACAGGGCGAGCCCTGCAAAGACCGCGCTGTAATTCTTCAGCCGGATCTCGTTGTGGTATACGTAGATCACGACCAGGAGAAAGGGGATGACGTACCACTCGAAATACGAAGGATCCCTGAGGATGGCCAGTGCCTGTGACGCTGAATCTGTCATAAAACACCTCCCGCTCATGTATGGTGAGTTGCTCTCACAACAACTGAAAAAAAGGACTGATCACAGACCGATCGTAATATCAGGGCGATGGTCCAGTCAATGAAAAAATGAACATAATGTTCACTTCATCATTTCAGGAACGATCCCTGGGCCGCTATTCCATGAGTGGCCGCTCGCCGGTTCGCGATATTCCCGGTTTTCCGCACGCAGGCAGGGTGCGGCAATCGTGAAGGATTCCCTGAAACTGAATTGTTATTGACATCGAATACCCGAGATGCGAGATCAGGAGATACACGCAAGCTGACAAGGTGCTCGATGAACCGGGAAGAAAAGCTGACCAGAATCTATGAGGCGGCCCTGCGGGTTTTTGCCCGCTACGGCTTCCGGAGGACCCGTGTCGAAGACATCGCCGACGAGCTGGGGATGACCAAGGGCAATCTCTATCTCTATGTCAAGGACAAGCGGGACCTTTATGAGAAGGCCGTTTCCCATGGGCTGCTGCAATGGCAGGCCATGGTGGCGCGCTCCATCGAAAAGATCGACGATGTGTGCGAGCAGTTTCTGGCGCTGTGCAGGAAGGGTTATACCTATCTCTCCCGGGACGTGTCACTGAGGTCGGTCCTGATAAACGATCCGTCGATCTTTCCCCTCTCCAGCAGGGAGGACCAGTTCGCCGAGATCAACCGCGCGTCCATGGACCTGCTCCGGAGCGTTCTCGCCCGGGGAATACGCGAAGGAAGGTTCCGCGAGGTGGACGTGGACCATCTCACCGAGCTGCTGTATTCGATCTATGTCATGTTCATCATCAAGACCTATGTGAAGTCCGAGGGCAAATCCACCCAGAAGATGTTCGAGCAGGGCCTCGATGTCGTCTTGCAGGGCCTTCTGAAGAAATAGGCCGCATATCCTGACGAAACCCTGCCTGAAGCACGCCCGGATTGGATTTCTTCGTTCGTTATGAAATGCGGTTTTCTGAATCAGGACCAGCGGAAAAAATATCCGGTTGACATGCACGTTTTTTATTCTGATGATAGCAGGAGCAGGAGCAGGAGCAGGAGCAGGAGCAGGAGCACCGGTATGGACCATCCGGCAGTGCACGGGAAAATTCTATGATGGAAGCGGCCTTTGTGTGGATGTCATTCCACGAAACCCTGTTGGCGTATCTGGGGATAACCTCCCTTATCACCCTGATCATCACGCCGATTCTGGTGCTCATCGCCATCGTCCGCATGCCCGCCGATTACTTCATCTATGAGCGCGAGGAGATTCTGGTGTTCCGGAAGCAGTTCAACCCGGTGGTCCTGGCGGTGGTCCTGGCCGTGAAAAACGTCGCCGGCGTGGTTTTCATCATTGCCGGTCTCGCCATGCTGGTGCTGCCCGGGCAGGGAATCATCACGATCCTCATCGGGCTCACCCTCGTGAATTTTCCCGGAAAGCGCAATCTGGAACGCCGCATGATCAGACAGAAGAAGGTTCTTGCTTCAATCAACTGGGTGCGTGAGCGTGCGGGCAAGCCTCCGTTGCGGTTGTCCAGGGATTAGGCCTCTGCCGGTCCGGATCCTCCCCCTTAAGGGAGGAAGGGGATTTACAAAACGGAAAGATGCGATTATAAGGAGTATAATTTGCATATGTTTCATCCGAATGAGGAGGGTAAGATGCAGTGTGGTAGCGCGCGGACAGTGTTCAGATCCATCCTGGTCGTTCTCTTGGTTGCATGCCTTGTTCCGGATGCATACGCAGACGCACCTGCGAATACCGCACAGGAATTGTACGCCAAGGCACAGGCTTCCTGGGAGAAGGGGGAATGGGAAAACGCCCTGAACCTCTGCGACGGGGCGCTGAAGGTCAACAAGCGTCACAAGGAGGCATGGCTGCTGAAGGGCCAGATCTTCTGGCAGATGAAGAATCACAAGATGGCGCTGAGCGCCTTTGATGAATACCTGCGCATCGATCCGAAAAACGCCTCGGTCTGGGTGAATCGCGCGGCGAATCTCTTCGATCTCGAACGGTACAAGGAGATGCAGGAGAGTTTCCAGAAGGCGCAGGAAATCGATCCGAACTATCCCCCGCTCTATAAGACCATGGGTGTCAACTATCTCCTCATGGGGAATTTCGAGGAAGCGCACAAGGCCTTCCAGAAGCTGGAACAGTTCGGCGAGACGAGCGTCTATTCACACTGGACGGGGCGAATGCTCCGGATAATCAGCGAGAACCACGCCCCGCCGGCAAACTGGATCGTGAATCCCGACAGCTATCAGATGGTGCTGGAGATCACCGATTCTTCCAAGACCGGTTATCTGGTCAACCTGTCGTCCACGGTGGGTACATCCATCAGGTTTACCGGGAGCGCGGATGCCCCGTTCCGGTATGCCCCGAACTTCGAGGTATGGAACGGCACCATGATCTTCGACCGGAAGGGTGAGGGTCTCCTGACCAACGGCACCTTCTTCCGGTATACGAAGATCGCAGGCGATACCAAGACGATCGAAGAAGGCCAGATCAACAACTGGAGGCTCGATCTGAGCACCAAGAAGTGCTACCTGCTGGGCCAGTAGCACCCCGCGGCAGGCAGGTCTCACGCGGGAGCATCCTGCTGCAGTAAAAAAGCAGGGACGTTTTATATCCCCTTCCCCCTGCAAGGCATCCGCTCCCGGCATCTTTCTCTTCCTCCCTCGGTTCTGCAGAAAATCGCCTGTCATGGAACCGCATCACGACGTTGATCTGCGGTAGAATACCTGAAGATTCGAAGATTTGTGTAAATTTTTTTGAGATATCTGGCGATAGTATTGTTGGATGCATCATGACGGCAAAGAGGGGAATTCTCGAGGTATCATGAAGACGACCGCAGTACGACCCATGAAATGCGAATTCGCCACAGAGGGCCTCCTCTGGATCGATAAGATCGCCACCGGGGTGGGGATCATCCTGTTCAATCCATCAAAAAAGCTTGCAGCCGGGATGCATGTGCTCAGAGGGCTCTCACAGGGCCGTGTCACGGACAATCCTGCCTACTATGCAGACACGGCCCTGGAATACGTGATCGCGGAATTCAAGAAGATGGGTGCGGACCGGCAGATATCCGTGGCCATAGCAGGAGGGGCGGCCATGCTGGGCTCAGGCGAGGACGATAATATGGGGGCGCGGCTGGTGACGGCGATAAAGAGCATCCTCTCCCGGTACAATCTCACGGTGAAGCTCGAAGGCGTAGGCGGGACCAAACTCAGGACCATGATCCTCAACATCGACGAGGGCAAGATAAAGATTTCGTAAAAAAAGGAGAAAATCGTGAAAATATGCTGCCCTCACTGCGGAAAAGAATACACCATAAAAAAGGAAACCCTAAAGGGGTACTCGGGCACGGTCTCGATATCCTGCCCCACCTGTAAGGAAAAGATAGTCCTCCATCCCGGAGCGGCCGGTACGGGAGGGAATGATCGAGCATCCGGACACGACGGGCAGGCAAAGGGGAAAGCGCCTGCCACCGGCGATGCCTTGAAGCAGAGGATCTTCAAGACGCTCAAAGATCTTCCCCCCATGCCACAGGTGGTGCAGAAGGCGCGGAAGGTCCTGTCCGACCCGAATTCGAGCTTCAGCGACCTCGCCAAGGTCATCGAGTCGGATCAGGGGATCGTCACCCGGGTCCTGAAGATGGCGAATTCGCCCTACTACGGGCTGAGCGGCAATGTGTCCTCCGTCAAGCACGCCTCGGTCGTTCTCGGCACCAAGACCCTCATGGAGCTGCTCAATCTTGCATGCTCATCGGAAATTCTCGGGCAGACCCTGGAGGGGTACGATCTTGCAGCCGGAGACCTCTGGATGCACTCCCTGGCTGTGGCCAACGGCTCGCAGCTCATTGCCCGGCGCGTGAATCCGGGCCTGGAGCAGGATGCCTTCTCGGCAGGTCTCATCCACGACGTGGGGAAGATCATCCTGGATCCGTATATCCTGGAGAGAAAAGCCGAGTTCCAGACTTTCGTGAAGGAGCGGAGCGACACCTTCCTGGAGGCTGAAAAGGTCATCCTGGGCTTCGACCACGCCGAGCTCGCCTCGGAGGTGTGCGAGCGCTGGCAGATACCCAGGCACATTGTCCTGGCGATCCGCTATCACCATGATCCCACGCCCTCGGACAATGACATGCTCTCCTACATCGTCCACCTGGCGGATGCCGTCGCCATCATGAGCGGCATCGGTGCCGGGCTCGACGGAATGCTTTATACCATCCACGGAGATGCGTTGAGCCGCCTGAGACTCAAGGAAGACGATCTGTTCGATATCATGGGCGAGATCGCCTGCTACGTGGAGAAGACGACCCAGCAGGCTTGAGCTTCTTCTCTGCAAACCGGGTCTGCTCGGCGTAGTTCATCTAAAAAAATCACCCCTGAAAAAATCCCACACCGGAAATTCCCCCTGAGCCCTTGATATCTCTGCTGCGAAGGCTTATCACGGTTCATATCGGGGGATCGCATGCCGGTGTTCGAACCCATCTCTCTTGAAATGCAGGATACATATCGCGAACGGCTCGCTGCAAGCTCTATCACCGCCTCTGACTACAGCTTTGTCAACCTGTGGGGGTGGGCACGGGAGTACGGCCTTGCCTGGGCCTGGGAAGACGACCTTGTCTGGATCAGGCAGTCGCAGCCCGAAGAGGTGTACTGGGCGCCAGTCGGTACCCTGGAGGAAGCCCGGCGGGAAGACACTCTGGCCGGACTGAACGAGTCGAATCCGGTGTTCACCCGGGTGCCCCGGAACCTCGCTCTCCTGTGGGAAAAGAGTTTTCCCGGCAGGGTGGAGGTGAGCGAGGTCAGGGATCAGTGGGACTATCTCTATTCCGTTGAAGACCTGGCGAAGCTCTCCGGCAACCGGTACCACAAGAAAAAGAATCTCCTGAACCAGTTCAGAAAGCGGTACGATTACGAGTACCACGACCTGAACCCTGAGATCCTGGAGAGGATCATGGCCATGCAGGAGCGCTGGTGCGAGTGGAAGGACTGCGAATCCTCAGAGCTGCTCGCCGCGGAGAACCGGGTTGTCGTGCGCCTGCTCGACGCGTGGCACCGGCTTCGCGATATGATGGGCGGAGCCCTTTTCGTAGACGGCGAGGGAGCCGCCTTCTGCCTTGCGGAGCGGTTTTCCCCGGACATCCTGATCATGCATGCGGAAAAGGGGTTTACCGAATACATCGGGGTCTACCAGGCCATCAACCAGATGTTTATCGCCGCTCACCGGGAATTCCGGCTCGTGAACCGCCAGCAGGACCTGGGTGAGGCGGGTCTGCGCAAGGCAAAGCTTTCGTACCACCCGACCGATTTCGTGCACAAATATCGCGTTCGGTTCCTGTGACGCATCCTTAAGCTCTTCCCGTGTTCCCGGCCCCGGCGATCTGATATAATAGGGAATAACAGGGCGTCTATCCGCACACGTCCGGGTCGTTCGCTTCAGCCCGGACGGGTGTGGAAGAGAACCGATGGGAGAAGGGTTCATGCACAGGGATTTCAGGGCACGATACGTTGTTTTCACCATTCTGTGCGCCGCTGTGTGCACATTCCTTTGCGCCTGCGGCGAGCTTGGGTCCAGGCATCAGGGGCCGACCGGCTTCAGACTCAAGACCGAGCGCTGGCACGAGGCCGACCGGCTATTCAGGAACGACGACCGCTGGCTCGGAGGCGACGGCGCGTATTCCGTGGACCTCGGTGCAGCCCGGGTGCTGTGGCTCTTCGGAGACAGTTTTGTCGGCCAGGGATATTCACGGGACCGCTCAGGGGCTGAGGTCGTGAGAAACACGGTCGCCATTCAACGCGGATACAACCCCGCCGAGGCCTCCGCCGCGTTCTACTGGAATATCGAAAAGGGCCGCCCGGACGCCTTCTTCCGCTCACCCGGGCCCTCGTGGTACTGGCCCGGATCAGGGGTCCTGGTAGAGAACCGCCTGGTGGTCTTTCTCATGGAGATAGAGCCCGCTGACAATGATCTGGGATTCGACGCCGCCGGCTGGACCGCCGTGCTCGTGAAAAACGCGCGGGGAGAGCCCTCCAGGTGGAATATCCAGCAATTGAAGACCCCGCCAAACGAGTTCGGCGTTATCATCGGATCCGCGGGCAGCATGGTGCTCGACGGACACCTCTATGCCTTCGGCACCCAGAGGGCCGACCATGGTGCGTACCTGGTGCGGTGGCAACTCGCCGACGCCGTCCGGGGAGATCTCATGAACCCCGAGTGGTGGACCGGAAATGCCGGGTGGGTGGACCAGGGCCTCCTGACTCACTGTCCCGCACCCGTGTTCACCGATGCGCAGATGGAGTTCACGGTCCACTACGAGAAGGCTGCGGGCCGGTTTCTGGAGATCCAGACAGAAGGCTTTCCGGACGGCTGCCTGGTGTACCGGCGGGCCATGAACCTTACGGGCCCCTGGTCGGAGAAGAAGAGCCTCTATTGCCCGCGGGGAACCGAGGGCGATCCGGTGCTGTTCTATGCGGGCAAGGCTCATCCCTGCCTGAAAGGCGCCGATCTGGTCTGTACCTATGCAGTCAATTCTCTGGATGAGCACCGGGTGCTGAAAAACCATGACCTGTACTACCCCGCTTTTGTCAGGGTTTCGGTGACAGACCGCAGGTAACGGGCCGGTGCGGGGGGAGGAAGGGAGGATGCGAGATATGCGGCCCCTGATCGGTTCACTCCTGGATGCGGTCAGGGTCTTCGAGCGGGTGCAGCGCATGTTCCACCCGATGATGATCCGCCGGCACGGGGAGGTCCTCCACCGGGAAGCCCGGAAGCTCCTGAGTGCACGGCAGGAGCTTTTCGCCCGGGCTCCGGATCTTTCTTCCGGCGAAACAGAAGCCGTGATCCGGGCGGTCGATCTGGTCGTTGAATCCGCCCGGGCATTTTGCTCATCCGGCGATATGCAGACAGGCGTCTTCGCGGCCATGCGGGCCATGAGAAGGATCTGCCGGGCCAAGGAGGCTCTGTTCGACCTGAGAGGACGAGTCGCGGAGATCGACGGATTCTTTCGCGAAGAGCCCCGCGACCGCTCCGGACCGCCGGAAAACGACCTTCAGGAGCGGGAACGTCTTGTCCACACCGGTGTGGGAGTCGATCCCTATGCCAGGGGGGCCTCCTCCCTGTTCGTGCCTGCAACGCCGGCCGGATCTGATTCGCTGCCTCTGGTGATAGCGCTGCACGGGGGATTCGGGCACGGGAGGGACTTTGTCTGGACATGGGTCCGGGAGGCCAGGACCAGGGGGTTTGTTCTCCTGGCCCCTACCTCTGTGGGGGCGACCTGGAACATGGAAGATCCTCTCTCCGATCTGAGTCATGTCCTGGGGCAGGTTGAAAGGTATGCGGATCACTATGGTATAGACATGAACAGGATCCTGCTCACCGGCCTTTCCGACGGAGCTACTTTTGCCCTGCGCTGTGCCATGCTGCCTTCCACCCCGTTTTCCGCCTTTGCTCCAGTGTCGGGGGTTCTGCCGCCGGGCGAGGTCTCTGGTGCGGCCGGAAGGAGAATATTCTGGGTTCATGGTGCCCATGACTGGATCTTTCCCCCTGAGCGCGCCCGGCAGGGCAATTTCCGGCTGCTCAAGGCAGGGGCGGCAGTCACCCTGAAAGTCCTGGAGAATCTCGCCCATGCACACCCGTTCGAGGAGAATGCGGGAATCCTCACCTGGTTCGATTCCGGCCTGAGCCTTCCCGAAGCCTAGCGGCCTGACAGTCTCTGCCTTTGAAAGCGTCCTTCCAGACAGTGGATGAACAACAAGGAAGATGCGTCTGGATGAACAGCCCGGTTCAGGATGGGCGGGTGAATTGTCGATAGGTCAGGAAAAGGAGGTGCCGGAAAATGAGAGGTGCACTGCTGCCGATTCTCCTGAGCATGGCGGTTCTGTTTTCGGGGTGCGCATCCACCCAGCGGGAAACCCGCACCATGGAGGTCACCGCCTACTGCAACTGCGGCAAGTGCTGCGGATGGGAGCGGGGAAGCTGGAAATGCCTGAAGCTCGATGTGTGGAACAAATATATCAGTAGCGGCTCCATGAAGGGCAAACCCTATACCGGGCGCACGTCGAGCGGCACCAAGCCCCGGGAACCTCAGCCCGGCCTGTTTTCAGCGGACAGCATTGTCCACCCCTGGATGATTCCCCTGCGGACGGTCTTTTTTCCCTGGCTGCTGCTTCCCCGCAAGGGGACCATTGCGGCTGACACCAGGTACTATCGTTTCGGCACGCGGATGTATGTGCCGGGTTACGGATGGGGGGTGGTCGAAGACCGGGGATCCGCCATCAAAGGGCCCAACCGGCTCGATATCTTTTTCGATTCCCATTCCCAGGCCTTGAAATGGGGCAGAAAAAAAATTAGAGTGCAGATCGAAAAATGATGTATGCCTAAAATTCCGGGCTTGTTGTCGCAGCGATGAAAGAAACAAATATAATTCCGAGCCGGGGCCGGCTCCGGCTCGAATGAACAGCAGCCGTTGTTCGAAAGAGGAGTCGTCTCGCCATGAATGAAGCAGAGGTGCGCACACCGTGTCTGATGATGAGCAGCTCCTGTTTTTAAAGGGAAAGGAAGCATGAAGGCGAGGTATTTCACCGGGGATCTGCCGTGAAGATGCTGCCCGTTTCCCATGTTCCGGGGAGGCACTGCGCAAGCACGGCCATCCGCGACATGCTGAGCTTTCACGGCATACGGATGAGCGAGGCCATGTGTTTCGGCATCGGGGTGGGGCTCGGCATCTGGTATCGCAGCCTGCCGACCGGCAGCCCGAGCCGGCTTGTTCACATGCGTTCGGCAGACTTCGAGGCCCAGTTTTTCAGCAGGATCGGGCATGAATTCGTCTGGGATCGCTCCGGGAAGCCCGGTCTTGCCGAAGCGTCTCTGTGCAGGGCCATCGACAAAGGCCTTCCCGCCCTGATCCGCACCGATATCTACCATCTCCCGTACTTCCGTTCGAGCACGCATTTCCAAGGGCATGTGATCATGGTCTGGGGTTATGACTCCGAGCGGGAGGTTTTTCTTGTCACCGATACCGGCAATCCCGAGATCCTGGAGGTTCCTTTTCCGGACATGAGAAAGGCGCGACATCAGGAGGACCCGTTTTTCGAGATGCAGGGCAACCGGTTTTCTCCCGGGGCCATCGAGCCGCCGGGCGGCATGCGGGAGATCATCGTGAGCTCGATCGTCCACAACAGCCGGGCGATTCTCGACGGGTCGGGCGCGTACGCACCCTGGAAGACGCCTATCACTGTGCGGCTCTGGCTCTGGCCTGAGGCGGATTCCGGCCTTCCGGCCCGCGGCATGCGGGCAGACCTGTATTGAAAAACTCCCGCAGCCGAGTATCCAATATCAAATGAAGTTGAGGAAAGTACAGGTTGAGTGCCGGGGAGGTCATCCCCACCACGATATCCCGGTTGCCTTTACCTATGAAGGCAGACATCACCGCGTCCTCGAGATCACCGACCGGTGGTTCGAAGGGAGGAACGTGCCCGGCCGGGTGGGTCTGGACTACTACAAAGTCCGTACCTTCAGCGGCGAGTACATTCTGCGTTACAACACCCTGTTCGATGCGTGGGCCATTATCGAGTGAATGAATCTTCACATGCCGAACCGGGACCTTCTCCGCGAGCGGGGGATACCGGTTGAAAAAGGTATCCGGAAAAAACCATTGTACTTATCCGGTAACTGTGATTATTCACCTCGTGGGCTGTCTGTTTTTCCCATGGGAACTTTCTGGAGAAAGCCCTTAAAGGGAAGTGAGCGTACATGCCTGGAAAATAATGATGCAGGAGGAAAGGGATGTCCGGCAAGGCACAAGCAATGGTTCTGGGGTCGTTCGTCGGGGATTCCCTTGCCCTGGGCGCTCACTGGATTCACTCCACCGAGAGGATTGTCCGCGAGTATGGACGGGTGGAGACCTTTGCGCAGCCCACCCGGAATTCCTATCACAAGAGCAAGAAAGCGGGCGAGTTCACCCACTACGGCGACCAGACCTTCGTGCTGCTGGAGTCCCTGGCGGAGTGCGGGCGGTTCGATCTCGACGATTTTTCTGCACGCTGGCAGGATCTCTTCAGCGAATACACCGGGTATATGGACAAGCCCACCCGGAGCACGCTTAAGAGCCTCGCCTTGGGGAAGGGACCTCTGGAGTCGGGATCCCAGTCCAACGACCTTTCCGGTGCCTCGCGGATCGCACCCCTTGTCTACGCCCTGAGGCACGACCCGGAGGGGCTCGTGAGCGCCTGCCGGCTGCAGGCATCCATGACCCACGGGAGCGCGCTCACCATCGAGGCCGGCGAGTTTTTTGCCCGGGTGTGCCTGAAGGTGCTGGCGGGTGCATCTCCGGTCTCGTCCATGAACGAGGTCGTTCAGGAGCGGTTCAGGGATACCCGGATCAGCGACTGGGTCAATGAAGGCATCTCCTCCCGGGAGCGGGAGAGTGTGGAGGCGGTCGCGCGGTTCGGACAGGGCTCCCGGACCATGGAGGCGTTTCCGGCCACGATTCATCTGATCGCCCGGTACGAACACGATCTGAGAGAGGCGTTGATCCAGTCGGTGATGGCCGGGGGCGACTCTGCTGCCCGGGGCATGATTGCGGGCATGGTGCTCGGCGCGCACCTGGGCATGAACGGAATCCCCCCGGAATGGGTGGCAGGCATTGCTGCGGGCGGGGATATCCTCGCCTTTCTCACGAGGATCGGCTGATCTCTCCCTGGAGTACGTCCTTCCTGCAGATTAGCGGGCATTTTCTTGGGGCTTCTCGTTCCCGCAAATGGGGATGGGTTCGGGAAAGCAGAGAAATGCAAAGGGCCGCTCATCAAGGAGGCCGGGATCCGATTCCCGCAGGCGTGCGGCTTCCCTGCGGCGGAGAAGCCTTTTCCATCGTTTCTGCCTTTGCCTCTATCCGGCGGGTGCTTCGACTTCAGCAGACATCCGTGCCTAGAAATCCGAAGGATTCCATGGAGAAACAAAGGTTTCGCAGGGGCGCCCGATCTTTTGATACGAATTGAATTCCGAGCAGAAGTGGTTCCTGCATTTCAGGGGGCGCTTCTCATAGATCGTGCACCGGCCTTCTTTATCCAGAAACGGACACGCATGCACTCCTCTAGTTTCGTCAATCTTCAGGTATACGGTCTCTCCGGTGTCCGGAAATCTTCCGCAACACTCATAGATCTTGTCTTCAAGAGGGCAATCTTCACAGGGATTCATCGTATGTTCCCGCCTGTCCGGCTTCTTGCTTCTCCACATATGTCTTCTAGCACAGGACCGTCACACCTGTAAACGCATACCGGGGGAGAAAGGCAGGACAGCCCGGTATCGCGGAAGACCCGACCTCCCTTTCAAGACCGTTTATGACCGGCATCCACTTTCCAGGGGGTTTTCCTCCTGTCTTAAGAGCCGATCCTTTCTGCGCACTGGCACCTGGGTTTCATGACTTCTGGAATGACACGGGGCGTGAAATCCTATATTATTACCCGTGTTCATATGCCGGATAGAAGGACAATAAAATTCAGTAGCAGGAGAGGAGGCAAGAAATGCTGAACGTACGGAACGAAGAGGGAATCATTATTGCGGAATTCGACCACGGAAAGGTGAATTCCATCACCGGAGAAACCCTGAAAAAGCTGCGCGGGATCGTGAAATCCGCCAACGAGGACGATTCCATCCGGGGAATCATCCTGACCGGTGCGGGCAGAACCTTTTCCGGCGGGTTCGATCTGCCGATGTTCCTCGGTTTCAAGACGATCGAGGAGATCGTCGCCTTTTTTGAAGAGGAGGAGGAGATCCTCATCGAGCTGTTCATGTGCAGAAAGCCCGTGGTCTCGGCCATCAATGGGCACGCCATTGCCGGAGGACTGATCGTGGCCATGGCGTCGGACTACCGGATCGCCAAGAACCATCCCAAGATCAATCTGGGCATGAGCGAGATCAAGATCGGTCTTCCCCTCTCGCTCGCCCAGGCCGAGATCATGCGCTTCGGGTTCGACAGCGACCGGAAGTATCGGGACATGATGTACTTCGGAAGGATGTTGAAGGTGGAGCAGGCAAAAGAGTTCGGGATCGTGGACGAGATTGTGGAAGAGGCCGATCTCCTGCCGCGCGCGAAAAAGATCGTCTCCAAGTGGATCGACAACCCGGGACGGTCCTTCATCAAGCTTAAAGAGGGGCTGAAAAAACCCGCGGCAGACAGGATCAGGCAGAGGCTCGCCGGGGAAGACTGGCGCGGCACCCTGAACTGTTTCTTCGACAAAGACGTCCGGGGTGCGCTCGAGTTTGTCCTCTCCATGATGTAGCCCGAGATAGCGCTTTGCCCTTTCCCTTATGGCATCCACAGGAGTTGAAGCCGGGGAAAGGTCGCGTGAGAAGAGACGTATGATACCCGTCACTGAATCAATCTCCCTGGACGAAAGCGAGCTTCAGTGGGACTATATCCGCTCGTCCGGGCCGGGCGGGCAGAACGTCAACAAGGTGGCGACCGCGGTGCAGCTGCGTTTCGATGCGGTCACATCGCCCAACATAAGCCCGGAGATCGTGAAACGTCTCCGCAGGATAGCGGGCAGGAAAATGACCGAGGACGGCGTTCTCATCATCACGGCCCGGCGGTTCAGGTATCAGGAGAAGAACCGTTCGGACGCGCTGGAACGCCTCGTCACCCTCATCCGTAAGGCCGCGTCTCCGCCGAAGCGCCGCATCAGGACAGCCCCTTCAAGGGCTGTCCGTGAAGAGCGGCTGCGGGAGAAAAAACTGCACGCGGGCAGAAAAAAAGCGCGAAAAAAACCGGCCGGGCTGCCTGAAGAATGAGCCGTACCTGCTTCCGGCAACCCCCGGCCGGGTATGATCCTTGATTCTCTTTAGTGCCTATGCATAGAGCTTTTCGATCATATCCTTGAATTTGTTCAACACCACCCGGCGCTTGAGCTTCATGGTCTGAGTCAGGGTGCCGTTTTCCACGGTGAAGTTCTCGTGGAGGAAGATGAATTTCTTGGGTATTTCATAGCCCCCGTACTTGCCGGTGAGGGACGAGATCACCTCTTCCCGGATCATCTCCTGGATTGCCGGGTTCTCGGCCAGCGACTTGGGGTCGTCGGGCAGGTTGTTCTCTTTGGCGTACTTCGCCAGCACCAGGAAGTCCGGGACGATCAAACAGACATTGAACGGCTTGTTCTCGCCGTAGATCATGGCGTTTTCGACAGAAGGGATCAGCCGGATATCCTCTTCGAGAGACGCGGGGAACACAAACTTGCCGTTTTCCAGCTTGTACTGCTCCTTGATCCTGCCGGTGATGAACAGGAAACCGTCCTGGTCGATCCTGCCGCGGTCGCCGGTCCGGATCCCGCCGTCTTGGGTCATGACCTCTGCCGTTGCCTCGGGCTTGTTGTGATAGCCCTTCATGACATTGGGGCCATAGGCGATGATCTCGCCGTCTTCGGCGCCTTCTTCCACTACCGACTTGTCGATGACCACCCGCACACCATGGATGGGCCTGCCCACGGATCCGACCTTGTAGGCGCTCGGGCAGTTCATGGTGATGGCGGGCGAGGTCTCGGTCATGCCGTAGCAGTCGTAGATGGGGATGCCCATGTCGAAGAAGAACCGGGAAATCTCGGGATTCATGGCTGCGCTCGCGGTCATGACACCCCGCAGGCGTCCGCCGAAGCCCTCCCGGATCTTGGAAAACACCAGGCGGTTCCCGATGGCGTACTGGATGTTGGTGAGCAGCTCGGATTTTCCCTTCTCCGCGAGCTCCCTGCGTCTTTTCGCGCTCTGAACCGCCATGTCGAAGAGCTTTTTCTTAAGGCCGCCTTCCTGGTTCATCCGGGCGTTGATCCCGTCGAAGATCTTGTTGAACACCCGGGGCACGGCGATGAGGAAGGTGGGCCTGATCTTCTTCATATCCATAGCCAGGGTCTGCACGCTCTCCATGAAACCGAGCGAGGCCCCGAGGTAGACGAAAGTATAGAGCTCTGCGGTCTGCGCATAGGAGTGTGCCCAGGGAAGGATGGACACGGCCCGGTCATGCTGGTTGAACTCAGGGTAGAACTTCTGCCCGCCCAGCGAGTTGCTCGTGAAGTTTCCGTGGGTGAGCAGCACGCCCTTGGGGTCTCCTGTGGTTCCCGAGGTATAGATAAGGGATGCCACGTCCTGGGGCCCCGGTTTCATGGATGGGATCGGATTTTTGCCGCCCAGGTCCTCGAGCCATGCCATGGTTCCTTCTCCCGTGCCCTCCACGAGGATCAGCTTCTCCAGGGATTCGATCTCTCCGGGGAAGCCCTTCACCTTTTCGAGGACGGCGGGCTTGGAGACAAAGAGGATCTTGATCCCGCTGTCCGCGATGATGTACTTCCAGATCTGCGTGAGCTCGGCCTCGTACATGGGCACCCACCTGGCGCCCAGACCGAATGTGGCGAATGCGCAGACGGCCCACTCGGTGCGGTTGTTGGCGATGAGGCCTACCGCGTCTCCCTGCTTCACACCGAGCTGTGCAAGGCCGGCCCTTAAGTTGTCCACCCGCCTGCCGAACTCCCGGTAGGTGATCCACTCGTACTCGCCCGAGGAATTCTTGGTGCCCAGCATGGGGTTGTCAGGATACTTGCCGACGCTGCCTTCGAGAAAATCAACGAGATTGTCCGGTTTCTCATACTGATACATACGATGCCCTCCTCCTTCTCACGAAGCATAGAACTACTGGTTCATAGCGTACAGGGAGGGTATGGTGTCAATGGTATTTTGCGTAATATTTACATTTATCAATAGATGCCCCCCTGCCTCTGAATGATCGTGTTCTGTCGAGAAGGGGGTAAGAGGATAATAATTTCATCCTGTTCTTGCTTTCCGGGTCTTAAGGCGGGTAGATTTGTGCATGTCCGGTGGAATGGGGCTGCCGGAGACGGCTGCACCCCGGCAGGGGCCAGGACAGCAGTGCAAGGAAGGGAGACTCGGATCCATGTCTGAAAGAAGGCTCATCGTTCTCGGAACCGCCAGCCAGGTGCCGGCGCGGGAGAGGAACCAAAACGGCTACTTTCTCAGGTTCGACGACGAGGGGCTTCTCTTCGACCCCGGCGAAGGCACCCAGCGTCAGATGATCTTCTCCGGCGTGTCGGTGACCGGGATCACCAGGATATTCATCTCCCACTTCCACGGTGATCACTGTCTCGGCCTGGCCGGCATCATCCAGCGGATCTCGCTCGATCGTGTGCCTCATCCGATCGAGATCTATTATCCTGCGTCCGGGCAAAGGTACTACGAGAACCTCCGCGATGCCTGCTCATATCACCATGCCGCGCCTCTCGTGGAGAGGCCCATATCCCACGACGGCAGGATATTCGAGAACGAACGGATCTTCATCGAGGCCAGGCGGCTCGACCACGACATCGAGACCTACGGGTTCCGCCTCGAGGAAAAAGACTCTTACACCCTGATTCCCCGGAGGCTCGGGGAGGAAGGGATCGCCGGGGACACGGCCGGGCGGCTGAAAAGGGAAGGCCATGTGACCGTAGGGGATAAGACCGTGCGAATCGAGGACGTGGGCAGAAGACTGCCTGGCCAGGTCTTTGCCTATGTCATGGACACCAGGCTCTGCAGCGCGGTGTTCGATCTCGCCTCTTGCGCCGACATGCTCCTCATGGAGGCGACGTTCCTGAGCGATCTCGAGGACAAGGCCCGGGAGTACGGCCACCTCACGGCTGCCCAGGCCGGACAGGTCGCCCGTGACTGCGGGGTGAAGCTCCTGGTGATCTCGCACTATTCGCAGCGCTACCTCACTCCTGAGGCACTCGAAGAAGAGGCCTTGCGTTTTCACCCCCTTGTCAGGGCGGCCGTGGACGGCGACCGCATCGATCTTCCCCGGCGCAGGAGAAGCATCCCGGCAGGTGCTGCGGAAGGCTGATTTCGGCGCTTCTCAAGCGGCCTTGCGCTCGGATATGAGTACCGTAATCACCGCATCCATGACCACGCTCCCGGACGCGCCGGTGATCGTCACCTCGAGCTCGTTGTCGCCCGTGCAGATCTGCTCCGGATCGAAGCTGCATCTGCCGGTGAGCGTATCCCGGGCTTTTTTCAGATAGCGCACCCGCATTTCCCGGGGTACGTTATCCCTGCCGGTCGCTCCCGTCTTCTCCGTGTTCCGGGATCTCGGGGTCCTGCTCGTCCATCTCCCGGAGGTAGCGCCTCCTCCTGAGCAGGAAGCGGACATAGGCCAGAAAGGTGAGCACGGCCGCCAGGAGAAAGATGATAGTGTAGAGGTTGCCGGCGAAGAACGCCAGGAGAACCGGCCAGCTCCGCAAGTCATCGTGCCACTGCATCTCGAGGTCGCGCAGGGGGATCATCAGCGCCATTCGAACGGCCTCCTGAGCAGGCACCCCGCCTTTCATGGACTGCAGGATGTTGAGGATCCCTTTTCTGCCATAGGCATTGACGATGTACTCCACCACCGACCTGCTCTGCTCATAGGACAAAGAGAGTCCGCGCTGGTCCCTCGGGAAGTGGTGGGTCAACGATTCCAGAGGGATGAGCGTGCCCGTGAGCACCGCCGAGGGCAGCGGAGAAGAGCCCCGGCTGAAAACGATCTCCGGAATCCCCTCGCTGATCCACTGGCACACGCCTTCATCCAGCCACTTGGGCAGGTGAACACGGGTGATGTGATGATGGAGCAGCAAATGGCACAGCTCGTGTTTCAGGGTCGTCTCCAGGGTGAAGGGCCGCACGCCCATCCGGGTGGCGTCGATGACCACGAGCTGCTTCTCGGGCAGCGCGTACGCGACGAAGGCCTCGTGCCCGGCCATCATGATGAAGGAGCGCCGGTCGGACACGAGCAGCACCCGGGGATGGAAGTCCATCTCCCACAGGAAAACGGATTCCAGCCCCTCCTTGATGGACGGATAGCGGCCGATCACCTCCCGGGCCGATGGCTCCAGGGATGGGTCGGCATATAGCACCTGTATGCCCGGGCCATCCATGCCCCGATATTCCTGGGCCTGAGGCGCGCCGGAGGGCAGGCACAGGACAAGGGTAACGAGAAGGCCGGACAATTTCCAACTCATTCCGGTGCCGCTCGCGCCCGTCCGGCCGAAACGTTCACGCGCTCTCTCCCTGCTGGCATAGGAAAGATTCATGGTATTTCTTATACCAGGTATCGTGGGAAAATCAGATGAAAAGGTTGTTCTCTCTGTTCCTGAAAATGCTTGACGGAAAGGTAAGTTCCTAATAAATGTACCGAACGGTCTATTTGTTATGAAAGATGCGGCCATTACCCCCAGGGGAAGCAAGACACGGGCCCACGTGCTCAAGACGGCCATGGAGCTCTTCAATGTCCGGGGCTATCATGCCACGAGCATGTCGGATATCATCGCGGCGTGCGGTGTCCAGAAGGGCAATCTGTACTTCCATTTCAGGAGCAAGGAAGACCTCGCCCTCGCCCTCGTCGAGCATGCCCGTACGGAGTATCTGGCCTATCTCCGTGCCCATGCCTCCGGGAAAACCTCGCTCGAAAGGATCCATGGCGTGATTGACGCCGTGTTCGCATTCCACGACCGGAAGAAATTCGTGGGCGGGTGTATATTCGGGAATATGGCCCTGGAGATGGGTGACGTGAACCCGCAGTTCAGAACCCTTGTCCGGGAGATCTTTCAGGAATGGATCGATCTGCTGCGCCGCATTCTGGAAGAGGCCCGGGCAGGCGGGGAGCTGGCCCGGGAAACGGATGCATCCCGGCTGGCCCGGCACATCGTGGCCTGCCTGGAAGGAGGGGTCATGATCTCGCGGCTGACAAAGGACAGGAGTGACATGCTCGGGTGTGTCGAGTCCCTGAAGGCGATGCTCACGCGGCTGTCCGAAGATGGATGACCCGGCCCTTGCAGGATGGGGCACGGAGTCTTTTGAAAAAGGGGGCATGCAGATGCTGACAAAGGAAGAGGTGGTCGGGCGGGCCCTGTCGCTCGGGTTCGAGGATATCGGCTTTACCACGGCAGAGGCCTTCACGGCCCACCGGGATGTGCTCCTTGCCAGGCAGGAGGAGTATGGGTGGGCCGGGAAGGCGGGCCTGGACCTCCTGGGAGGGACCGACCCGAAGACGGTTCTGCCCGGTGCGCAGTCGATCATCGTGCTGGTCGACTCCTACTTTCGCGAGTCATTCCCCCGTGCCCTGGAGGGGACCTTCGGCAGGTGCTATCTCGATGACGACCGGGTCACCAAAGACGGTCTGACCAAGCGCATCAAGGCCTTCCGCTCCTATCTCCGTGACCACGGGGTGGAGTCGAAGGTCCCGTTCAATCTCCCCCACCGTGCGGCGGCATCGCGGGCCGGCCTGGGAACGCTGGGCAAGAACTGTCTGTTCTACTCCCGGAAGGTCGGGGGAAGCTCGTGGGTCATACCGCTCGCCCTGGTGGTGGACCGGGAGTTTGCTCCGGACGATCCGACCCTGGAGTACGGATGCCCTGACTGGTGCCGCAACGCATGCGTCGCCGCCTGCCCCACCCGGGCCCTGAAGGGCAACGGCACCATCGACCCAAGGCGGTGCATTTCCTACCTGACCTATTTCGGCGAGGGTCTCACGCCCCTGGAGCTCAGGGAGCCCATGGGCATGTACGTCTACGGCTGCGACCGGTGCCAGAATGTCTGCCCCAGGAACGCGCCGTGGCTTGCCCGGCATCTGCCGGAGAACGCGCGGGTTGCGGCAAAGGCCTCCCACTTCGAGCTGTCCCGCCTGCTCGGCATGGACAGCGAGTATTTCGCGGCCAATGTCTGGCCTCACATGTTCTACATGGGCCCTGACATGCTCTGGAAATGGAGGATGAACGCGGCCCGGGCCATGGGCAACAGCCGGGACGAGCGCTATGTGCCTGACCTCGTCGAAGCGTTCGGCGCTCATGAGGATGAACGGGTCAGGTCCATGATCGCCTGGGCCCTGGGAAGGATCGGCGGCCGGCCGGCAAGGGATGCCCTGGAGCGGTTTCGCACCCGGTCGGGCGGAGCGGTCAGGGAGGAGATCGAGTATGCGCTCACCCTGTGCGCGGGGAGGCAGAGCGCGAAGACGCTCCCGGAAGGGCCCGCTGCCTAGTACTACAGTGGTGGATTGGTACAAGATCGGGGTCAGGTCTCAACATATGACATTGAAAATGTCATATGTTGAGACCTGACCCCATGACCGATTACCACTGTAGTACTAGACCACGCGAAAAGAGGAGGATTCCGGTATGGCAGTCAACAACCCCACGGCCGGGCAGTTCCGGCTGTTGAAGACGAGTGCGAAGCAGGGCCCCTTTGTCATGGTCAACCTGCTGAAATTCGCGGTGACGGGCCGCAGCGAGTCAGAAACCGGCAGGCAGTCGTACGAACGGTATGCACAGGCAGTGGCGCCGCTTCTGAAAAAGGTGGGAGCACGACTCCTGTGGCTCGGAAGCGTGGATCAGGTCTTCATCGGAGACGATACCGAGGCCTTCGACCACGTGATGCTCGTGGAGTACCCCTCCCGCAAGGCGTTTCTCGACATGGTGTCCTCGCCCGAGTATCTCAGGGCAAACGAAGACCGGGAGGCGGGACTCGAGCGGGCTGTGCTCCTGGCTGCAGACCCTCTCTTCAGCAGACCGGCCCCAGCCCGCAAAATGACATCGGATTGAAGGTCCGGCCGGGGAAAGATCCGGCAAAGGGCCAGGGTTGTTTTCCGGCGTCTCAGGAGATCTCGTCGTCCCTCAGGTAGCAGGCGGGATCTTCTCCCCACGGGTCTCCCGTGGCCGCCTCGGCACGGGCGCGGAAGTTGCCTGCGCACATGTCGAGCCACCGGCATTTCCGGCACCTGCCCTGTACGTGCTCCTTCTTGCTTTTCAGCTTCATGAGAAACTCGTTGGAGCGGTCGTCCCAGATGGCGGAGAAGGGCTTTTCCCTGACGTTGCCCAGGACCCGGGTGCGCCAGAACTGGTCGGGGTAGACCTCGCCGTCCCAGTTGATGCAGCCGATCCCCAGCCCCGACGAGTTGCCTCCGTTCATGCTCAACAGCTCGAGCACCCCTTGAGCCCGGGGGTCGTTCTGCCTTTTCATGCGCAGGTACACATACGGGCCGTCAGCATGGTTGTCCACGGTGAGCACCTCCACCTGCCGCCCGGCGTCGATCATCTCTTTCGTGCGGTCCATGATGAGATCCAGTGCCTCCCGCGTCTGCTCCGGGGAGAGGTCCTCCTCCATGAGCTCTCTGGCCCTGCCGGTGTACACGAGGTGGTAGAAGCAGATGCGGGATATGCCCTCGGCCTTCATGAGATCGAGGACCCCAGGTATCTCGGAGATGTTCCTCCGGTTCATGGTGAAGCGCAGGCCCACCTTGATGTCCTGGTGCATGGCATGCTCGATGCCTTTGAGCGCGTCGCGGAAGGCGCCCGGGACTCCGCGGAAGGCGTCGTTGATCTCCTGGAGCCCGTCCAGGCTCACCCCGATGTAGGAAAGGCCGCAGTCTGCGAGCTCCATGGCCAGGTCCCGGGTGATCAGGGTCCCGTTGGTGGAGATCACGGCGCGCATGTCCGATCCGACCGTCCGCCTGACCAGGCCGGGCAGGTCTTTGCGGATGAGCGGCTCGCCGCCCGAGAAGAGAATCACCGGACATCCATAGTCGTGCAGCTGTGCGATGAGCTCCATTCCCTCTCTGGTGGAGAGCTCGTCCCGCGGCGCGTCGGTCGCCGCGTAGCAGTGCACGCACCTTAAGTTGCAGGCGGACGTGATGTTCCATACCACCACGGGCTTCTTGTCGGCCGAGAACTGGAGCAGATGGGAGGGGAGGTCTTTGGAGGCCCTGCCGTACCTCAAGGGGTCGGATGCCTCCACGGTCCCGCAGTAGAGCTTGGAAATTCCGATCACGGTGATTCTCCTTTCAATGCTTCGATAATGCCCTCGTCTGTGTATTCACCGGCTGTCACCTGCGCGGGAACGCCGAGTCTCTGCATGGCGGCTGCTGTCACCGGGCCGATGGCCGCAAGTCTCTTGGATCTGAGCAGGTCCTGCTCATCGCCCAGGAGCTCGATGGCGTGCCGGATTCCCGAGGGGCTGGTGAACACCACGGTATCCGCCTCCGCAAGCGCGGAAAGGAAGCCCTCCTTCGAGGCCTCCTCCGGAAGCACGGTCTCGTACACCGGGATCTCCAGAACATTTGCACCCCGCTCTCTGAGGGCGTCCACCAGATAGCCCCTCGCTCCCTGTGCGCGGGGCAGGCACACCCTTTTCCCGGAGAGGTCGGTCTCACGGAACATCTCCACGATGCCCTCGGCCCGGTATTCTCCGGCCATGCCGTCCGCGCGGATGCCGTAGGCGAGGAGCGCGTCCCTGGTTCTGGGCCCGATGCAATAGATACCGCTCTTGTTGAAACTGCGTGCGTCCAGATTCGCCGCGAGCATCTTGTTCATGAAGAGCGGCACCGCGTTCTGCGAGGTGAAGATGAAGAGGTCGAAGGCGCTCACATCCGGCAGGTCAAAGGGCAGGGGGGAGATGTCCAGGAGCGGATAGAGCACCACCCTGGCGCCGTTGTCCGCAAAGAGCGAGGCGGTCTGAAGGGCGAGGTGCGAAGGCCGGGTGATGAGCACGGTCCTGCCGGCAAGGGGCTTAAGGGTGTCGTCGAAGAGCTCTTTGCTCAGGGATGCGACCGCGCCGACCACAATGATGCACGGGGAGCCGATGGCGTGCTCCCGGGCGTCCCTCCCCGCCCTGGCAAGGGTGGAATCCACCCGGCGCTGCAGAGGGGTGGTGGCGTCCTGCACGAGGGCGCAGGGCGTCTCCGGGCTCATTCCCTCCTGCACGAGCCTCTCCGCGATCTCCTTGATCCGCGAGGCGCCCATGAGGAACACGAGGGTGCCCTTCTCGGCGGCCAGGTGCTTCCAGTCGAGAAAGCCGGACTCCTTGGAGACGTCTTCGTGGGCGGTTACGAACTTGACCGACGAGGCATACCCCCGGTGGGTGGGGGGTATGCCGGCGCTGACCGGGCCTGCAATGGCGGAGGTGATTCCCGGAACGATCTCGAAAGGGATGCCGTGTTCTTTCAGATAGAGCGCCTCTTCGCCTCCCCGGCCGAACACGCAGGGGTCGCCGCCCTTGAGGCGCGCAACGGTCTTGCCCTGGCGTGCGAGCTCCACCAGCAGTTCGTTGATCCGGGGCTGCTTCAGATACACCATTCCGCCGCGCTTTCCCACATACCGCTTTTCCGCTCCCGGCCTTGCCAGGGAGAGGATCTCCAGCGGAATGAGATCGTCGTACACGATCACGTCGCATTGGGGAATGATGCGGCACGCCTTGAGGGTGACGAGACCGGGGTCTCCCGGCCCGGCGCCGATGAGAAAGACCTTCATGAAAATTCCTCCGGGCGGACCCTTTCCTTCAGGGCAAGTGCCAGACGCCGCCCCACCGAAGGGTCCGTACCCTGCATGTGCATCTGCTCCATGCACCTCTCGTCGGGGCTTCCGAGCATGCCCAGGATGGAGATGGTTGCGCCGCTGTCCAGGGTCGCGTATGCCCCTGCGGGGAGGTTGCAGTCGGAGCCCAGGGCCGCGAGAAACTCCCGCTCCGCTACCGCGCAGATCCGGGTGGGACGGTGGTCGATCCTTTCGAGCAGTGCATTGAGCTCCCGGTCGGAGCTTCTCGCCTCGACCGCGATGATGCCCTGCCCGGGCGAGGGAACCATGCTCCGGACATCGAGCGCTGTTCCCTCTTTGAGCCCGAGCCTCCTGACGCCTGCCGCGGCCAGGACCACGGCGTCCACGGTTTTCCCCACCTTGCCAAGCCTGGTGGGCACGTTTCCCCGGATGTCCACCACGTGCAGGTCGGGGCGGAGCATGCGTACCTGGCACCGTCTGCGCATGCTCGACGTGCCGACGCGCGCCCCTGCGGGGAGATCTTCCAGGGTGTGGCCGCCTGCGGAAAAGAGCATGTCACGGGGGTCTTCCCGCTCGAGGTACGCACCGATGGCAAGCCCCTGGGGCAGCACGGCCTGCATGTCCTTGAGGCTGTGGACCGCGAGGTCGATCTCGTCGTCCAGAAGCCTGCGCTCGATCTCCTTGACGAACACGCCCTTGCCGCCGATGGTGTCCAGGGGGGTGTCCGAGAGGATGTCGCCGGTGGTCTTCACCGTGCATACCTCGGTAGCGATGCCCGGTTCCAGCCGGGCAAGCGCCTCCCGCACCATGTTCGTCTGCAGCAGCGCCAGGCTGCTACCCCTTGTGCCGATCCTGATAATCCTCATCGAGCTGGAAGATCCTCCGTGTCTGTTCGATATTGGTGAGCGTGGGGTGGGCCTTCAGATAGCTCGCCACCCGGTGGAGATACCGCTTGAGCGAGGAGCGGAGCTTCTGCTCCACGATGGCCGCATGCCGGGGCTCGAGAGAGTTCGCCCCCATCTCCGAGGCGATGTACTCGTCCATGAGGCTAAACAGGTCCCGGATGGTGGCCTGGGCGTCCAGGGAGCCGGCCCATCTGGCGAAGCGCCCCACCTCGGCCGAGACGATGGTCAGCGCCTTGTCCGTCTCCTCCTGCCGGAAGGAGACATGCTTGTCAACAATGGATTTGAGCGCATCTATGTCGTAGAGGTAGCAGTTGTAGCATTTCCCCGCCTCGGGCTCAACGTCCCGCGGGACCGCGATGTCGATGATGATCATGGGCTCGTTCCTGCGCTGCTTCATCACGCCGTCCATCATGGCCCGGGTGATGATGGGGGCCGGGGAGCCGGTCGAGGTGATGACGATGGCGCACCGGAGGAGCTCCTCCCTCAGGGCGCTGAAAGAGCGGGGCTTTCCGCCCAGCTCCGCGGCCAGGTCGCACGCGGCGGAAAAGGTCCGGTTGATGATGCACAGGTCGCCGGCGCCCCGGTCCTTGAGGCGGCGGGCCGCAATGCCCGCCATGTCGCCCGCCCCGATGACGAGCACCGGGCTGGCGCTGATGTCGCCGAAGATGTGGCAGGCCAGCTCGACCGCCTGTGAAGCCACGGATACCGGGTATCTGCCGATGGAGGTTTCGGTGCGCACCCGTTTGGCCGTCCGGAAGGTCCGGTGCAGGGCCTTGTTCAGAAAGGTTGAGGTGGTGCCGGCTGCCAGGGCCTGCCGGTAGGCATCCTTGACCTGGCCCAGGATCTGATTTTCCCCGATAATGAGAGAATCGAGGCCCGAGGCCACCATGAACAGATGCCGGATCGCCTCTTCGCCCCGGAAGATTTCGCAATAGCCCCTGAGGTCTTCGCCGGATACCCCCGAGAGCGATGCCACGTGCTGCAGCAGGGCAAGCTCATCCACTCCGGTCCAGTATACCTCGGAGCGGTTGCACGTGGTGAGTGCATACACCTCTCCTCGGCCGCGCGCACACAGGCCCCGGAAGTCCTGCGGGGACAGGACGACCTTTTCCCTGACCTCCACGGGCGCGCTCCGGTGGTTGATGCTGAGGCAGCCGAGCCGGTTCATCGGGCAAGCCCCGCGCCGTGGGCGCCCGGGTATGCCAGGTTCACCCCGACGAACAGGATGATCATGATAAGGAACCCGGCAATGGTGATGAGAGCGGTCCTCCTGCCCGACCACCGGATGGCGAACCGCTGGTGAAGGCTGAACGCGAAGACCAGCCACATGGCCGCCCCTGCCGAGATCTTCATTGCGATCTGGGAAAGGTCCACGTCCAGGCTCGATGCCCACAGTGCTCCGAAGAGCATGCCCGCGGTGATGGCGACGAATCCGGCCCCGAGGCAGGCGGACAGGATCCTGTCCAGGAGCTTCAAGGGAGGGAGGCTCGCCGCGCTCCAGTGCAGGTGCCCTTTCCGGATGATGCCCTCATGGATCAGATAGACGACCGAAACCACGAACGCCACGGCAAAGAGTGCCTCCCCGGCGACCACGCTCACGGTGTGCAGGGGGTACCACGCCTGGAACATCGCGGGAAGGGCGCCCTCGCCTGCCTGGAGCCTCGGCGCGATCATCCCGAGGGCTACGCCCGCCACGGGCAGAAAAAAGGCGCCGAGCACCGCGGTCTGTCTCCGGAAGGCGAAGAAGATGAAGACCAGGGAAGCGAGCAGAACCATCATGTTGGCGGCCTGGACGGGAGACGCCAGGGGGATGGGACAAGCCGGTCCGGTCATGGAGAGGGTGAGCAGGATGTGGATCGCGATGCTGGCCAGGAACATCCCGCGGGCGATCAGCACAACCGGACGCCTTCTCCAGAAGAGGTAGGTGATGAAACAGACGCCGGTAAGGACATAGAGGAGGACCATAATCCACAGGATCACGGCAGCACCTCCGTCAGGTCGATGTGCTGGCCGAGGGCCTCGAAGAGGATCCGTTCCGCGAGCTCCCGATCGTGCTCCCGGATGGCGTCCAGGAGCTCGGAGTCGATCAGCACCTCGAATATCCGTTTTCGATCTCTCTGTCCGCCTTCACCTGAGAGCACGATGGGCCTGATCCTGCCCATGATGAGCGCGAGAATGGAATACTCGTCTCCCAGGAGCTTGCCGATCCGGATGCGCATCTTTTTCGAAAGGGCCGGAGAGACCCCGCCGGTGGAGATGGCGATCTTGATGGGGCCCTTTTCCACGACCGAGGGGACGATGAAGCTGCACAGCCCTGGCTGGTCCACGACATTGCAGAAGACGCGGCGTGAATCCGCGTCGCGGCTCACTGCAACGTTCGTCTTCTCGTCGTCCGTGGCCGCGATGACCAGCCAGGCATCGTCCAGATCCCCTGGTTCGTAATCCCTGCGCACAACCTCGAGCCCGTCGTCCTGTGTGATCCTCTCGACCACCTCGGTCGCGACGACCTTCACGCGGGCGCCCGCCCTGCGGAGCGCCTCGATCTTCCGCCAGGCAACCATTCCCCCGCCCACCACCACCACGGGCCTGCCCTCGAGGTCGATGAAGAGCGGGTAAAAGCGATTGTCCATGGTCTGAAGATCGTCCATCGTTTTTTTGTCCGTTTCTTTTTTTAGCGCACCTGTTTCAGCCAGTCCTTGATGATGGGCAGGACCCGGGGGTCCTTTCTCAGCTGGTGCGCCGCCTGCGGGAGCATGATGAGCTTCTTGGGGTGGCAGGCGGCGTCAAAGAGCCTGGGTGCATGCTCCGGAGGCACGGTTTCGTCGTCTTCGCCGTGCACGATGCCCACCGGCCGCGGCGAGACAAAGGGTAGATGCGCGCCCGGCCTCAGGTCGAGAAAATCATCATACCACCGAGACAGGTCCGGAGGGAACAGCTCGTCCCGGATCACGCCGATCTTAAGGAAGTGCTCTTTGAGCGCCAAAGGGTCTTCGGGCAGGATGTCGCGGAAGTTCTCCGGCGTCGCCATGAGCAGGAGGCTCTGCAGGTATTTTTCCATGGAGGCGTACCGCGCCGCGACCGCGCCACCCGCGGAGAAGGCGACGCAGTGGATGGCCGAGGGATCGATGCCCGGGGTGTTGTATACCCGGTAGACCACGGCGCAGAGGTCGTCGTACCACCCGTGCATGTCGATGCTGCCCCCGGAGAGACCGCAGCCCCGGAAGTTGAAGAGGACACTGCAGTATCCCTCGCGCCCGAGCTCCTTCACCAGGTCGAGGTACCCCCGGTCTGTCGGATCGGGGTTTCCCCCGGGAATCCCATGGCAGAAAACGACGACGGGACGCAGTCCCCGGAAGGAATCCTCAGGGCAGTACAGCCATGCTCTGATTCTTATGTCCTGCAGGGTTAGCGCTAACTCTCTGGATTTCATCTTCAAGCAGATTGTATCTCCTGTATACAAAGGCCCACGACTGCAACTCATGTTCGTCGAGGACCATTTCGTCGCTGTCCGGGAAGGTCCTGGCGGGGATCCGGTTGCTCGATGCGAGCAGGCGGATGGTGGGCTCCGGGATCTTCAGCAGCATGGACGCCCTCTCCAGCGACGTCTTTCTTGGCTTTGCATGTCCGACCTTTTTGAAGACAAAGGTCTGGAGGATGTTTTTCCGGGTGGCTTCCCGGTCGCAGGAAAAGGCCCTGTCAAGGATGTCGACATAGCCCTCATCCATCTGATAGCGGATGTTCGCCAGCTCCACCAGGGCCCTGACATCGTCGGGGTACTCTTCGAGCATAGCGCTCAGGATCTGCGAAGCCTCTTCCATGTTGTTGAGAAAGAAGTGGATCTCGGAGAGATAGAGGTAGGTGTCCTTTTCCTTGTCGCCCAGGTCCATGGCCTTGGTGAACATCTCCAGGGCGAGGTCCAGGTGCCCCAGCTCCCGGTGACAGATGCCGATGAGCTTGTGGATCAGCGGCGAGGTCGAGCACAGGGTGTTCGCCTTTTCCAGATCGTCCGCGGCGATGGTGTAGTATCCCTGCTCCATCTTGCTGCGCGCCCGCGACATGAAGGTCTTGAAGCGATCGTCGAACCCCATGGACGAAAGGCCCAAGTCCCCGTTCTTGAAATGGAACCCGGCGGTGCACAAATCGATGTATTCGCGGTTTTCTTCGAAGGGATCGCCGGACTGGAGCACGTCGATCACCCGCTGGCAGAGATTCTTGATGGGGAGCATGCTGTTGATCTTGTTCGCCACATTGAAGCCCACGGCGCACACGTCGTTGCTGTCCATCTCGGAAAGGTGGCGGGCCTCGGTCATGAGCTCCTTGAAGAAGAGATTCGTCATTTCCTTTGAGTTGAAGATGGGAAGCCCCATGGCGGATTTGTACTGCCCTGCGGGGCAGCTGTATTCATAACTGAGCCAGAGCTCGCCGTATTCGGTGTCGATCCGTTCCACCTCTACGGAGATGATCTCGATAAGTCCTTTGGGCTGTTCCAGTTTTCCACGCATGGGGAAAATCTATGCTGAGGGCGCCAAAATGTCAACAGGAGGAAAGCAAAGGCCGGCCAATTACCGGTGGAAACAGGAGGGGATTTGTGATAGCTCACTGGTCACGGAGGTTTAAAGCATGAAGAGATTTCTCGTTTCCGGAGGGATCTTGGCCTTTTCTGTTCTCGTTCTTTTTCCGCTAACCGCTCTCTGCGCACCCAGGGCCGAACCGCTGGACCCGGTGTTCGACGCAGGAGAGATCCCTCAGGGCAAGGATCTTGTCCACGAGTATCTCCTGAAGAATGCCGGGGACGAACCCCTGGTTTTCAAGGCGAGGCCGTGCTGAGGGGTCGATATTTCTGCCCCGGGCGGGCAGACCATAGAACCGGGCAAGGAGGGGAAGATCGCGGTGAGGATATCCACCCGGTCATACACGAGCCAGGTTCTCAAGCACATCAGGGTGGAGACCAATGACCCCGAGGCGGGCCTCGTCACCTTCACCCTGAAGGCGCAGGTCGTGGAGATATTCAAGGTGGCTCCCCGCCTGGTGAACTTCGGGAAGATACTGCAGAACCAGACCTCCGTCCGGGAGCTCGTGTGCGAGAATCAGGGAGGGGAACCGGTCAGGATTTTGTCGGTCGAGACAAAGCCTCCCACCCTGCTTTCCCTCGGGGAGCAGGAGCCGTTCGTGTTGAATCCCGGGCAGAGCAGGAAGATCGCGGTGAAGCTGTCCAGCGGGTCGTACGAAGGGTATGTTCACGGGTACGTGAAGATCAAGACCGACCTCGAGTTCCTCCCGGAAAAGGTCGTCCGCGTCCGGGCCGATGTGAAGAAAAAGCAGGACACCGGCCAGTGACCTTCAGATGAGATAGACACACCCGGCGGGCCCATGAAGAAGAGCACGAAGCGAAAGATCGCCACGGTCGGAGGGCTCACCGGAATCAGCCGCATCCTGGGTTTTGTCCGGGACATGGTGATGGCGTGGCTCCTGGGGGCGGGTCTGCTGGCCGATGCCTTCATCGTGGCCTTCCGGATACCCAACCTCCTCCGCAGGTTCATGGCCGAGGGCGCGGTCAGCGTGGCCTTTGTCCCGGTGTTCGTGGAGTCCAAGGAAAAAGACGGCCTTCAGAAAGCCGTAGAGCTCACCCGCGGGGTGTTCACCCTGCTGTTTTTCTCCCTTGCCGGGCTGGTGATCCTGGGCGAGATCGTCGCACCCTTCATCGTGGCCCTCATCGCACCGGGGTTTCTCGACCGGGAGATCTTCGACGTAACGGTCCGCCTCACCCGGATCATGTTCCCCTTTATCCTGCTGATCGGCACCGGGGCACTGCTCATGGGAGTGCTCAACTCCCTCGGGCATTTCTCTGCACCGGCGGGCGCGCCCATTCTCCTGAATGTGTTCATGATCGGGATACCCGTGCTGTTCCATGTCGTATACCCTGTGTTCTCCTCCCCGGCGGACGCCTTCGCCTGGGGGGTGATCCTGGGAGGAACCGCCCAGATCCTGCTGCAGATCGTGCCCCTGAGACGGATGCGGATATCCGTGAGGCTCACGAGGAACTTTTTCCAGCCCCGGCTCAGGCAGGTGCTGAAGCTCATGGGCGTGGCAGCGGTCGGGGCCTCGGTGTACCAGCTCAACGTCTTTGTCGGGACCCTGCTCGCATCCCTGCTCTCCACGGGCAGCGTAGCGTACCTCTACTATGCGAACCGCATCGTCGAGCTCCCGCTGGGTCTCTTTGCCTTTGCCGTCAGCAACGTGATGCTCCCCTCGTTGAGCGCCGCGCACGCCCGGGCCGATCACCAGGCCCTGCGCGCGCTCACCGGGGAGTCGCTCATTGCGGTCCTGCTCTTCACCATACCCGCGACCATCGGAATCATCGCGCTCGCTGAGCCGATATTCGCCGTGCTCTTCATGCGGGGCGCCTTCGGTCCGGAAGACGTGGCCGCCTCGGCACAGGCCCTGCGCATGTATGCCCTTGGCCTGTGCGCGGTGGGAGTCTCGCGGGTTCTCACCCAGACCCTGTACGCCATGCAGCAGGCAAACCGGGTGGTGAGGACGGCCTGGATCTCGCTGGCGGTCAATGCCCTGCTCAGCGCGGCGCTCATGCCCTTCCTGAAACACGCGGGCATCGCGCTGGCGAGCAGCATATCCGTGACCGTGCAGATGGTCATGCTCTCCCGGATCCTCACCCGGCAGGGCATCACCCTGTCTGCGGAGATATGGTCCACCGTGGGGAAGATGGCGGGTGCCGTGGCGGCCATGGGCGCAGGCCTGTTCTGGTTCGTACGCATGGAGTTCTGGACCGAGGGCCTGACCCTCATGAGCCTTTCCCTGCTTGCTTCCTCCATCGGCCTGGGGGCCGCCGTATACTTCGCCCTGCTGTGGATCATGGGGATGCGCCACTTCGGCAAATGATCCAGAAGCAAAACCCACCGGAGAGGGGATTCCCGATCTGTTCGCGAATGGCTCCCGGATCAGTATGAAATTTCTTTCTTATAAAAAGTAACAAAAGTTCTTTCCCGAAGAACGGCTGTTTTGGCAGATACGGCACACAACTATATAACTGTCCGTTATATCGGTATATTTCTGGGTGACGTCCGGTGGCATTATGTTTGCTTAATGATCAAAATTAACAATTGGGTGGGGCAGCCGTGAGACTGACGCGACGAGAAATACTTGAGCAGCTGGGAAGACTCGGCATTCGGGGGCTCTCTGACTTGAAAAAGGCGTGCAGGGAGTTTGAGACCTACTGGGAATACATGCACTGCAATGTATGAACTGATCACTCTTGTTGATGAAATTACCCGATGGGGAGCTAACGGAGCACCATGTGTAGTGATAGACTGACCAGGTACGTTATCGATCAGACCTTGGAACTCTCCCCTGAGTTCATCAAGCAAAACGCCGAGGTTGTCCCGCTGCTCTTCCAGGTGTCCCTTCTCTCCGAAGTGGATGTCCGTGTGGAGAAAATCTCCGATCTTTTCCTGAACTTCGTCGAACACGTCACCTCCTTTGACGCGGCGCTGGTGTACATCTGGGCCCCGCAGAATGCATGGTTCTGCAGGGGCTTGCAGGGGGAGGTGCCCGAGAGCATCGAAAACGGCGACATCTTCACCTTTGCCGTTCGGGACAGGGCAAAGCCCATTCTCATATCCGACGCGGGCGAGACCGGTCTGGGGGCGCACGAGCTGCCGATCATGTTCCAGTCCATGATTGCGCTTCCCATTTACAGAGACACGAAGATCATCGGCTGTCTTGAGCTGTTCCGCAAGACCGGACCCTGCTTCGACATGAACGACCTCGTGCTCATCAAGCATCTGCTCCTTGGCTCGGAGAATATCCTGCAGCAGGTGATCACCCCGGAAGCTGATTACGACGAGGTCCTGGATATCCGCACGGACGTGCCCCAGAAGCATGTTCTCCTGGATATCCTCAACCAGTACGAAGAGCTCTCCAAGCGCCTGGGCTTTCCGTTGAGCGTGGCGATTCTGGAGATAGAGGACCGGGACAAGTTCGGGCTCTACCAGCATATCCCCGAGGGCGTGAGGATGCTCAAGAGCCTGTCGAAAATGATCCAGGACGGGCTGAGACGCTATGACAAGGTGATCCGGTACGAAGAGCTGAGCTTTTTCGTGATCCTTCCCGGGTGCTCGTCGCAGGACGCCATCACGGCGCTGCACAATGCAACGCTCAATCTCGGGGCCGACCTCGCCAACAACATGACCATGGGCATCGCCACGCTGCCGGACGAGGCCCAGGATGCCAAGGGGCTGATCAACATCGCCCACCAGGCCCTGTCGCACGCGAAGAAAAAAGGCATCCACATGGCGCGGTATTCCCAGACAGGGGCCATCAAGCAAACCAACATCTCGCTCGAGCTCAGGATGAAAAGGACCATCAACTCAGGCCCCCACGTAGAGGTGCTCAACGACCTGCTGGATCTGCTCCGGATCCAGTGCCAGGCCGACGACATTTCCATCCGGTACGAGGCGCCCGGTTCCCCGGTGAACTGGCAGGGGTATGACCTGGGATACATCTATCACCAGGGGCTCCCGGAGGACATCTACGAGTGGATCGTCACCTACATCACGCCCGCCTGGGCCGTGGCCCTGGGGCTCGACCCCGACATCCGCAACTGGTATCTCGGCCTGCTCACCACGGCCTCCATCCTGAGCGATCTGAGGGCGGGATATCCCATGGGATACTCCATCAAGGTGGCTGATCAGATGTTCACCCTGGCAAAGGAGATGGGCAAAGGCGAGGCCCAGGCGGCGCAGTGGGCCAACTCGGCACTGGCCGCCAATATCGGGTATCTCGGCATCCCCACCTCCATCTTCACCAAAGGGGAGATCACCCCCTTTGACAAGAAGAAGATCAGCGCCCACACCTTTATCGGCTCGAAGATTCTGCAAGACGTGTCCGTGCTCAACTGCGACAGCGACATTATCATGTACCATCACGAGAACATGGATGGGAGCGGATATCCCAGAGGGCTCAAAGGGGACGACATTCCGCTGGGTGCGCGGGCCATGCGGATCATCGACACCTACAATGCTATAACCACCCCCCGGCTCTACCGGTTCCAGCTGAACCATCAGGAAGCGTTGCGTGAGCTGTGCGCCATGTCCGGGAAGTCCCTGGATCCGGACATCTCGTCTCTATTCGTGGACATTATCGGTTTTTGAGCCACCGGGGGTGGGTGATCCCGTATTTCCGGATCTTGTAGTGGATCACCCTCTTGCTGATGCCCAGTGTTTCGGCGGCGTCTTTCTGGATCCAGTCGTTTCTCTTGAGCGCGTCCAGGATGATTTCCTTTTCATTGAGTGCCAGAGACGAGAGGCCGCCATTGCCCCCGCTCTCCTTCTCCATCCGGGGCTCGCCGTCCTGAATCGAGATGTCGATTGTCCGGATGACGCTGCCGTCCGAGAGCAGGACAGCACGCTCGATGCAGTTGCGTATCTCCCGGACATTTCCCGGCCAGTCGTATGATCTGAGCAGATCAAGCGCAGCCCGGTCGATGTCCATCTCCGGCTTGTTGAACTCGAGCGAGTATTTCTTGATGAAATAGCGGGCCAGGGGCTCGATATCTTCCTTGCGTTCCCGGATGGGAGGGATGGGGATATTGACCACGTTGATCCGGTAGTACAGATCTTCCCGGAACTTTCCTTCCTGGACCATCTGATAGAGATCCTGGTTCGTCGCAGCGATGACCCGCACATCCACCTTGATGGTGCGTTCCCCGCCCAGGCGCTCGAATTCCCTTTCCTCGAGAACCCTCAGGATCTTCGACTGCAGCGACATATCCATGTCCCCGATCTCGTCGAGGAAGATGGTGCCCATGTTGGCCTGCTCGAACCTGCCTGTCCGAAGCTTCACCGCCCCGGTAAAGGCGCCTCTCTCGTGGCCGAAAAGCTCGCTTTCCAGGATGTTCTGGGGCAGGGCGGCACAGTTGACCTGAACGAAATTGTTGTCCGAGCGGTTGGAGTTGTGGTGGATGGCCCCTGCAATGAGCCCCTTGCCCACACCGGTCTCTCCGGTGAGCAGGAGGGTCGAGTCGGCCTTTGCCACTTTTTCCGCCATATTCAGGACTTTTCTCAGCGAGGGGCTGACCCCGATGATGTCCGATGTGCGGTATATGACGTTCTCCTGGGTATGCCTGAGATAGTCGATCTCGTTTTTCATCCGCTTGAGCGCCAGGGCATCGTCCACCTTCTGAACGATCTCATGCAGACCAAAGGGCTTCTGGATGAAGTCTTGGGCCCCGTTCTTCATGGCCACCACCGCGGTATCCACCGATGCATAGCCGGTCATGACGATGACAATGGTGGACTGGTTGGACCCCTTGATCTTCTTGAGCAGCTCCAGACCGTCCATTCCCGGCAGCTTGAGATCGGTGATGATGAGGTCGTAGATGTACTTGTTGATGCGTGCCATCGCGGCCTCGGCGTTCTCCACGAGCTCTGAGACATGATTGTGCTTCTTCAGCTCCTGAAAGAGGATCTGGCCGAGGTTGATGTCGTCTTCGACTATGAGTATGTGTGCCATATCAAATATTTCCATCGGAAAATCGAATATAAAACTTTATCCCGGCGGTTTTTAAAGAGGCTTTGAGAAAAAGAGGACTGTGCTTATTCCCTGAAAAGGGATGGCTGTTGACCATTTCCGCCGGGTATACTATTGATGTATCAGTGAATCGGCCTTGAACAAGCAGACAGTGGGGTGTTTTTTTTAAGCGCTTCCATTCTGGAGGGGATATGATATTGCGTACCGTGGTGGTGACCGAGTTCATGACCAATTGTTACATCGTGGCCGATGAGAGCACGAAGGAGGCGGTGGTCATCGATCCCGGGGGAGACGGCCGGAAGATTTTGCAGGAAATCGAGAATATGGGTGTGAATGTGAAGGCGGTGGTGAACACCCACGCCCACGTGGACCATATCGGGGCCCTGAAGGATATCAAGGATGCCCTGGGAGCCGAGATCATGCTCCATCAGGCAGAGCTGCCGGTCCTCAAGACCGCCTCGCGCATGGCAAGGCTTTTCGGTGTCAGCATCGACGAGCCGCCCGAGCCGGACCGCTTTCTGGCGGAAGGAGACGAGATCGCCTGCGGGAACATCACCCTGAAGGTGATCGAAACCCCGGGCCACTCTCCGGGCGGGATCTCGCTGCTCACCTCGGACGGGAAGACCTGCTTCGTGGGAGATGCCCTCTTCGCCGGTTCCATCGGGAGGACGGATCTGCCGGGAGGCGATTATCATACCCTCATCACATCCATCAAGACCAAGCTCATTCCCCTGGGCGATGACGTGAAGGTCCTCACGGGGCACGGACCTGCCACCACCATGGGGGTCGAGCGCAGATACAACCCATTCCTGTAAGGGAGGAGCAATGAAGAAGCTATACGTGGCCATGACGATTCTCGCACTCGGATTTCTTGTGCTGCCGGGCTGTGCGAGGATACAGGAGACGTTTGCCGGTTCCCCCGCCTCTCAGGAGGCCCGGCCGGTACCCCGGTACCTCGATTTCAGCGACGTCCTCCTTCCGGGAGAGCTGAACAAGATCGCCCAGGAGAGCTACATCACCAACGGGCACGGCCGCCTCGTCCTCTCCGGCAGGCTTCAGGGCGAATCGCTCGCCCAGTACTTCGCGACCTCCATGTATTCCGACGGGTGGACCACACTGAACCAGTACAAATATAAAGGAGCAATCAAGCTCTTTTTCAAGAAAAGCGAGAGGATCGCAACCATACTCATAACCGAGAATCCTCTCGGGACACGGGTGGAGATATGGGCGGTACCCCTGGGGAAGATCTAGCCGGAAAGCAGGTCGTATACGGCATTACCGGAGGCATCGCGGCCTACAAGGCCCCCCTGATCGTCAGGGGGCTCAAGTCTCTGGGGATCGACGTGCGGGTGGTCATGACCGATGCGTCCCACTATTTCGTGACCCCGACCACTCTCCAGACCCTCTCCGGCCGCCCCGTTTATACAGAGCTTTTCCCCGAAACGCCGCCTGACGCCTTCGATGTCGAGCACATCGCGCTGGCCGACCGGGCGGACCTTCTGCTCGTTGCGCCCGCCACCGCGGACTTCATCGCCAAGATGGCGCACGGAATCGCAGATGACCTGCTTTCGTGCATTGCCCTGGCCACCAAGGCTCCCGTCCTGGTCTGCCCGTCGATGAACGTGAACATGTACCTGCACCCCGCCACCAGGGAGAACCTCGATATCCTGCAAAGAAGGGGCGTGTTCGTCCTCGAACCCGCCAGTGGAGAGCTTGCATGCGGATGGGAGGGCGCGGGGCGTCTTCCCGAGCCGGAGCGGATCGTGGCGGAGTCCAGGAAAACCCTCTACCAGAAGGATCTCGCCGGCATTTCGCTGCTCGTGACCTGCGGGCCTACCAGCGAGGATATCGACCCGGTCAGGTTCATCACCAACCGTTCCACCGGGAAGATGGGGGCGGCGCTGGTGGAGGCCGCGTGCTTGAGGGGTGCGCGGGTGAAGGTGGTCAGCGGACCCGTGAACAGGGAGTACGCCCCGTGGGCGGACGTGATCATGGTGCGCTCCGCCGGGCAGATGCTCGATGCGGTCAGGGACAACCTGAGCGGCGTCGACGTGCTCGTCATGGCGGCCGCGGTTGCGGACTACGTGCCCGAGACCTACCGCGGGGCTAAGATCAAGAAGGGTGACAAGCTCACCTCGCTGGCGCTCAAATCCAGCCCGGATATCCTCTCGACCATCAGGCCCTTCAAGGACGACAAATTCTTCGTGGGATTCGCCGCCGAGACGGACAACCTCTCCGACTCGGCCCGGAAAAAGCTCATGAGCAAGGGTCTGGACATGATCGTGGCCAACCGGGTGGGCGAGTCGGGAACCGGGTTCGGCTCCGATACCAACAGCGGGCTGATCCTCTCTGAAGCCGGGGTGCTGGATCACTTC
The DNA here is from genome assembly GCA_018436855.1 of Deltaproteobacteria bacterium. GTDB lineage: Bacteria > Desulfobacterota > Desulfomonilia > UBA1062 > UBA1062 > Phosphitivorax. The sequence goes on from JAHDKO010000076.1 coordinate 40,765, forward strand.
GAACAGGTCGAGAAAGAGGTGCTTGCGCACAGGATACTCGACTTTATCAGGGAACGGGTGTGAACGCGAGGATCGGTCAACTTCTCCGTGAGGAAGCGCGGTGGTCGGGAAGGTTCATGATCCTCCCCCGTGAGGTGGTGAGTATGCCGAAAGAGGTGTCGAAAAAAGAGGCCCTGGAAGAGATCCGTGAGCGGCTGGAGCAGTGCAGATGCTGCCCGCTGTGTGAGACCGCCCGGAACATCGTGTTCGGCGAGGGTGATCCGGACGCGGACGTCATGTTCATCGGCGAGGCGCCGGGCGCCATGGAAGACAAGACCGGCAGGCCGTTCGTGGGTCCTGCCGGGAGGCTGCTCACCGATATTATCGAAAAGGGCATGGGGCTCAATCGCGGGGACGTGTACATCGCCAATATCGCCAAGTGCAGGCCGCCCGAAAACCGCGACCCGCTTCCCGAAGAGATAGCACAGTGCATCGGCTTTCTCGAGGAACAGATCGATGTCATCGGGCCAAGGGTCATCATCGCTCTGGGCAAGATAGCCGCGCAGACGCTCCTGGACACCGGCGCCTCGATCAGCTCGTTGAGGGGGAAGTTTCACGAGTACCGCGGGATCAAGGTGATGCCCACCTTTCATCCCAGCTATCTGATTCATAACCCGGCAAAGAAGAGGGAAGTATGGGAAGACATAAAACACGTGATGAAGCATCTCGGTATGACGCTGCCCGGATAGCGGGGCGCCTCGCTTTCATCTGGCTGGCCGTCCTGCTCTTTCCGCTCGCGCTCCGGGCGGCCGATGTGGTGGTGCTGGACGTCCGCGACGCCATCACTCCTCCTGTCGCTTCATACCTCATCGAGAACATCGACGAGGCCGTGATCGCAGGCAGGGAGGCGGTGATCATCCGCATGGACACCCCAGGCGGGCTGGATACCGCCATGCGGGACATCATCCAGAAAGAGCTGAACGCGGACATCCCGGTCATCGTCTACGTGGCGCCCAAGGGGGGGCGGGCCGCCTCGGCCGGGGCGCTCATCACCCTGGCTGCGGATGTGGCGGCCATGGCCCCGGGCACGAACATCGGCGCCGCGCACCCGGTGAGCATCGGTACGGGCGAGGGGGCTGAAGGCCAGAGCGAGACCATGACCGAGAAGGTCACCAACGATGCGGTGGCCTATGCAAAGAGCATTGCCCGCGCAAAGGGAAGGAACGAGCAATGGGCCGAAGACGCTGTGAGAAAGAGCATCTCCACCCCGGCCGAGGAGGCGAGGGATCTCAAGGTGATCGAGATCGTGGCCCGGGACATGGGAGACCTGCTCGACCAGCTCCATGGCAGGGTCATCGAGAAGGACGGCAGCACCTTCACCCTCGACACCCGCGATGCGAACACGATCAGCGAGCCCATGGGCCTTCGGTACCGGCTGCTCTCCGCCATCTCCAACCCCAATATCGCGTATATTCTGATGCTCATCGGCATGGCCGGGATCTTTTTCGAGCTTTCGAACCCGGGCCTGATCCTGCCGGGGGTCATCGGGGGGATATCGCTCATCCTCGCCTTTTTCGCGTTTCAGACCCTGCCGGTCAATTATGCCGGCGTGGCCCTGATGATCCTGGCCGTGATCCTGTTCATCGCCGAGATCATAGTCCCGAGCTTCGGCGTGCTCACCATCGGCGGGGTGGTGTCCATGGTGCTGGGCTCGGTCCTCCTGTTCAGGACCCCTGAGATCTATGCCCAGGTTTCCCTGGGCATCATCGTGCCGGTCACCATTCTGTTCACCGCGTTCTTCGTGACGACCCTGTACCTGGTGGTCAGGACCCATCGTACGCGGTCAGTCAGCGGATCACAGGGGATGATCGGGGAGCGGGCGAAGGTCTATTCATGGAGCCCCGGCGGAACGACCGGCAAGGTGTTCTGCCACGGCGAGTACTGGAACGCCCGCGGCCCCTCCGGTCTTCAGCCCGGAGACGAGGTGGAGGTGGACGGCCTCGACGGCCTGATTCTCACCGTGCGTCCCGTCACCGGATCGGACCGTTCGCCCGACACGAACGAATGATTGCAGTCGGGCTTTCAGGCGGTACAGACTCGGCGGCGGCCGCGATCCGTTTGCACGAGGGACGCGAAGAGCTGGTGGGTGTCACCCTCGTATTCGGTGAAGAGAACCCGCCCGCCGCGAGCATCGAAAGGGCGGGCCTCCTGTGTGCGCACCTGAAGATCAGGCACGTGGCCGTGGATGCGAGCTCTCCGTTCAAGACCGTCAAGGACTACTTCTGCAGGGAGTATCTGGCAGGCGATACCCCGAACCCGTGCGTGGTCTGCAACCGCGACATCAAGTTCGGCCTCTTCCTGGAAAAAGCGGGCGAGCTGGGGGCAGATCGCATCGCCACCGGGCACTATGTCCGCAAGACGGGCGAAGGCGGCAGGGTATGGCTGGGCAGGGCCAAGGAAAAGAATTCCCAGGAATATTTTCTCGGCCTGCTCTCCCAGGATGCCATCCGGAGGAGCCTGTTTCCCCTTCACGAAATCACCAAAGAAGAGGCCCGGGAGCTTGTGGCACAGACCGGCCTGCACATTCCCCAGCGGGAAACGTCGCAGGACGTCTGCTTCACCGGTGCCGAAGGGTATGTCCCTTTCATCACCTCATACACGGGTTTTGAACCGCGGCCGGGAGATGTTCTGAACAGGAGGGGGGTGGTGATCGGCAAGCACCGGGGCGCCCTTTACTATACCATCGGCCAGAGAAAAGGCCTCGGCATGGGCTTTGGCAGGAGGGTGTACGTCCTGGGCAGGGACATGGAAAAGAACACGGTCACGGTGGGTGGAAGGGAGCAGTGGCCGTACCGCGGTTTCACCATGGAACAGGTCAACCTCATGAAGATACCGGCGTTGGACGAGCCGCTTGCAGTGCGTATGAAGGTGCGCTACCGGCAGGATGCGCAGGATGCACTCCTGATCCCTCTGCCGGGAAGGCGCGCGGCGGTCCGGTACGAGGAGGGTCTGTTTTCACCCGGCCAGCTTGCCGTGGCGTATGACGGTCAGGACGATATCCTCTGCGCGGGCATCATCGGTTCGCCCTTGAAGGATCTCCCGGATCCGGAAGCGTGACCGGGCTGCGGGCAGGCGCCCGCGGGCATGGACGGGACGGAATCCACAGGTCAAAAGCTATCGAAAGAGTCAGGCCGGCAGCGGGTGATGAGGGTGTGTTGATGCACGTACATCCTCCTGCCAAAGCCCATGCCGAGGCCTTTTCTCTGGCCGATGGTATAAGCGACCGCAGGGTGCGGGTTTTTGAAGTCACTACGGTTTCAGGGCTTGCATGGGAGGTGAAGAAATGAAACGAATGTGTCAGGGGAATCTGCAGGCGGTTCACAAAAGGAGCGTATCCATCACCACGTACGCGGCCGGCGACGATGCCGTGATCGTGGAGGGTGTGCTGACGGACAACAGGCTCGTGGACACCTGGTCGATCACCACCGGAGAAAAGATGGAGCCGGGGGTGGTCCACGACCTTGCCGTCCGGCTCCTCGTCGAGGGTCCGAGCTTATGCATCAGGGATGTGGAGGTGGACATGGACCAAGTGCCGCGGGACGAGTGCACGCACACGAGGAATTCCCTGGAGCCGCTCATCGGTCAGAACATCGCACCAGGGTTCACCCGGTGGGTCAAGGAGCACCTCGGCGGCGCACAGGGATGCACGCATCTCAACGCACTGCTGATCGCCATGGCGCCGGCCGCTCTCCAGGGATTCTGGAACGCGAGGACCTCCCGGCGCGTCGATGTGCGCCGGGCCACCGAAGGGATGGCGCCCGAGTATCTGATCGATACCTGCTGGGTGTGGCGCTCGGAAGGTCCCCTGGCATCGGAGCTCCGGGCGGCGGTGAGGGGAGAGGACCGCGAAGGCGGCCCTCTCTGCAAAGACTGACCGGTCATGGAGCTCCTTCTCAAAGCAGTGCTCATCATCTTTCTGATCGTGTTCCTGGGGCTGTTCCTCTTTTCAATCGTCCTGATCGCGGTGCATCGCAAGACCGGTGGTGCCCTGTTCGTGCCCACACCACGGGTAATCCTCAAGACCATCATGGAGCATGTCGATTTCTCGGCGTACCACGACATCCGCGAGCTGGGAGCCGGAGACGGAAGGTTCATGGCCGCGGTGGAGAAGACTCACGGGCGGCCGGTCACCGGGTATGAGATCAATCCTCTCGCCTATCTTCTCTGCCGCCTGCGACTCGGTATCTCCGGCCTGAGCTCCCGGGTGGTGTACCGCAGCTTCTGGGAGGCGGACCTGGAAGGGGCTCAGGTGGTGTTCTGCTATCTCTTTCCGGATATCATGCCTCGCCTGGGCGAGAAGCTCGCACAAGAGCTGGACGAGGGCGCCCTTATCATCAGCGCCAACTTTCCCCTGCCGGGATGGACACCCGAGGGCATCATCCACAGCGATCACCCGGTGTTCAACGATCCGGTCTTTCTCTATCGGATAGGTGCTCATCTGAAGAGGACGGGACGGGGATGAGGACTGCACGCCTGCCCCGGGTGCGAATGTCGTGCATCCGGGGCAGGCGGTGTGCCAGCGCCGTTCGTTCTTCCCGGTTTTCTTTCAGGAAATCAATTTCACATGTTTTTTTGTCTTTTTTTCTGATAAAGAGGGCTGATGAGCATGGTCATAGAAAACATTGTTAAATCAAGCACCTGGAGTTAACGTGTCGGAAACGACTTCTTTCGCGAAGGGCATCATCAGAAGATTGGCCGGTAACGAGTATGTCCTGATGGTGTGCATGGCCGCCGTAATAGGGATTCTCGGCGGGTACGGCGCTGTGGGGTTCCGGTGGCTCATCGGGTTTTTCCAGAGCCTGTTTTTCTCGCACCAGGGCCGGAGCGGCGTTCTGGAGGCGATTCTCTCTCTCCCCTGGTATGCCAGGCTGATTCCCCCTATTATCGGCGGCGCCGTTGTCGGGCCAATGGTATATTTCTTTGCCCGTGAGGCAAAGGGGCACGGCGTGCCGGAGGTCATGGAGGCGGTGGCCCTGAAAGGGGGCATGATCCGCAAGCGGGCGGTTGCGGTCAAAACCCTGGCCTCTTCCATTACCATCGGCTCGGGCGGTTCGGCGGGTCAAGAAGGCCCCATCGTTCAGATCGGCTCAGGCATCGGATCGGCATTCGGGCGCATGGCCGGGGTATCCGCCGACAGGATGAGGACCCTGGTCGCCTGCGGTGCAGCAGCCGGCATAGCCGCCACCTTCAATGCCCCCATCGCAGGCGCCATGTTCGCCCTGGAGATCATCCTGGGCGATTTCGGAATCGCGGCTTTCACCCCTATCGTGGTGTCGTCCGTGCTGGCCACCGTGATATCCCGGGTTCACCTCGGGGCGTTTCCTGCCTTTATGGTGCCGCAGTATTCCATGGTGAGCATCTGGGAGATACTTACCTACTCCTTATTCGGGATCGTCATGGGCATCGTGGGGGTGATGTTTACCAGAACCCTTTACAAAATCGAGGATCTTTTCGATGCAGTGAGGATACCCCCCTACACGAAGGCCGCGATCGGAGGGGCTGCAGTAGGCTGCATCGGGATCTTCCTCCCCCACATCTACGGGGTGGGGTACGACACCATCTCCCTTGCGCTCCTGGGGCAGATCCCCTGGCTTCTGCTCCTGAGCCTGGTGGTCATCAAGATCCTGGCTACCTCCGTCACCATCGGCTCCGGCGGTTCGGGAGGGGTGTTTGCCCCGTCGCTGTTCATCGGCGCCATGGCGGGAGGTGCATTCGGGTTCCTGATGCAGGCGCTCTTTCCGCAGGTCACGGCCGCCCAGGGGGCATACAGCCTGGTAGGCATGGGGGCCATGGTGAGCGCCACGACCCACGGTCCCATCACGGCGATCCTCATGCTCTTCGAGATGACAGGGGATTATAAGATGATCCTGCCCCTGATGCTCTCGTGCATCATCTCCACCGTGGTGGCCAGCCAGCTGAAACGCGATTCCATCTACACCCTGAAACTCGCCCGGAGAGGAGTGGATATCCGGGCAGGCAAAGACGTGAATGTCATGAGATCGCTCCTGGTCAGGGACGCCATGACCCGGGACGTGGTGACCGTACCCGCGGACATGCCTTTGAAAAAGCTGGTGAAGTTCACCCTGTCCAGCAAGCATTCCAGCTTTCCACTCGTGGATGAAGACGGTTTGTTGGAAGGTATAGTCACCTTCCAGGACTTCAAGGACGTGGTGTTCGAGGAGGGGCTGGGGGACCTGGTGGTGGCAAAGGAGCTCTCGCCGCAGGAGGTGATCACCATCACCAGGAACGAGAACCTCGACAGCGCCCTGAGGAAGATCGGGGTGAAGAATATCGAGCAGATTCCGGTGGTCGATGAGACCAACCCGCGAAAGATCGTGGGGATTCTGTCCCGGAGGGACATCTTTACCGCCTACAACAAGGCCATTATCGATCGGTCCATCACTGCGGGCGGTGTGGTGGAGGCGGACCGGAACAAGCGCCGGAGTACGGCCTGATCCTTGGTCAGGGGGCGCGTACGTTACGGATCGGGGGTGGTATTCCGGGTGTGAGCCCGGATGCCGGCTCCGGCATCACGCCTGTTGCCGGCGGCAGGCGGTTTCTTTTTCGAGGAACCTGCAGGAAAGAGGTGAGTATGACAGAACGAAGGCCAGTGATTGGTGGAAGGGCCCATAATCTGGAGCAGGTGAGGGAGGTCTGCGCTCAGGGCTATCCCTTTGCCGAGGTGTCCCTTCTGGACCCCCGGGAAACGAAAGCGATGCTCCCGGAGCTCGTCCGCATCAGCGAGCGCACAGGGATATCCTATCTTGCCCATTACCCCAACGAGGACGATCCCTTTGATATCAGGGTGCTTCGGCAGCGCTTCTTCCCCCGCCTGGCAGAGCTCTTCGACCTCTCGGCCGAGCTGGGTATCTCCAAGGGCACCATCCACTTCTGGATGGATGCCAGGTGGGCGCCCCCCGATCTCGTTGCCGGGAAGATCGAGCTCCTGGGAGAAATCGTCGCTCGTGCGCGGGAAAAGGGCATTACCGTGTGCATCGAAAACCTGAGCGAGCGGGTGGAGAGCTTCCGGAAGGCCTTCGATGCGATTCCCGATCTGCGCATGACCCTGGATATCGGCCATGCTCAGCTCCTTGCAAGGGAGAACACCTCCTTTGCCTTCATCCGCGACGCGTTCGAGAGGATCGCCCACATTCATGTGCACGACAATCACGGAGGGACAAGCGTCAAGGACGATCTCCATCTCGCCGTGGGCGAGGGCGTCATCGACTATCCGGGTATCTTGAGCAGACTGCGGGAGAGAGGATACCACTCCACGATCACCATGGAGGTCATGCCTGCTGATATGAAGAAAACCTTTGATATTATCAATGGATACCTCCCATCATCCTGATATCCTTTTCTTGTGTTCCTTGACTATTTGAGATCCCGGGGCTAAGCTGCCGCTTATGGTGTGCATGTCTCAGGAGTGGGTAATCAAAGGACGCGTCGATCCCCAGATATTGCCGGACCTGAAGTTCAGCCCGGTCTTTAAGTCTCTCATGCAGGTCCGGGGACTTACGACGTCCGGTGATGTGATGAGCTTCTTGAGTCCGAACCTCGGGCAGCTCAAGGACCCCTGGAACATGAAGAACATGCGGCGCGCCTGCGAGCGGATCCTGCGCGCCATCGAGACCGGTGAGCAGATCGGCATCTTCACCGACTATGATGTGGACGGGGTGTGCAGCGCGGCGCTCATCCAGCGGTTTCTCATCAATATCGGATCGAGCGCCCCGGAGATATTCATTCCCGACCGCGTCAACGACGGATACGGCCTGAACATCCGGGGGATCGAGGAGCTGAAGAAAAAGGGCGTGAGCCTGCTGATTACGGCGGACTGCGGCATTACGGCCGTCCGTGAGGTGGAGCATGCCCGGTCTTTGGGCATGGAGGTCATCGTCACCGATCATCACGTGATGGGAGACACGCTGCCCGATGCGTACTGCATTCTCAACCCGAAGCAGTCCGACTGCCCCTTTTTCGGCGAGGACCTCTGCGGCGCGGGGGTCGTTTTCCACCTGATCGTGGCCCTGCGCACGCTGCTCCGGAAGCAGGGCGCACAGAACCTGCCCAACCTCAAGGACGAGCTCGATCTGGTGGCCATGGCCACCATAGCCGATGCGGTCTCCCTGTCCGGTGTCAACCGGGTCCTGGTGAAAGAGGGCCTGAACATCCTGAACGCCTCGGGCCGAATCGGGCTCGCGGCCCTGGCGAGGGTCTCCGGGATCAGGAGAGAGCTCATGTCCCGGGACATCGGGTATATCCTCGGCCCCAGGATCAATGCTGCGGGGAGGCTCTCCGACGCCAGGAAGGCCTTCGATCTGCTCATCACGGAGGATCAGGAGAGGGCGCAGAGCCTTGCCTTCGAGCTCAACGATCTCAACCGGTGCCGGCAGAAGGAGGAGCAGCAGGTGCTCGAAGAGGCGCTCTGCCTGCTTGAGAAGAGCGGATCCTCCCTGGGCAATGTCATCGTGGTGGCCGGAACCAGCTGGCACACGGGCGTGATAGGGATCGTCGCCTCCCGGATCGCCTCCCTGTTTTCCCGGCCCGCCATCGTGATCTCCCTGCTCGACGGCGCAGGCATCGGGTCGGGGCGGTCGGTTGCCGGGGTGGATCTCCATGCGGCCGTATCAAGGGTCTCGGAACACCTGAACGATTTCGGCGGGCACAAGATGGCCATAGGACTCAGCATCGACGACAGCAGGGTCCTCTCCTTCGCCAATGCCCTCGACGGGGCCCTGGTTCCCCGGGATGAGCATTCCAGAAGCTTTGAGGTGGACCTGAAGATATCCCCGCTCGACATCACCCCGGTCTTTCTGGACGAGCTCGAGATGCTCGCCCCTTTCGGAGAGGGAAACCCCGAGCCGGTGTTCATGATACCGTCCATGGAGGTGGTGAGCGCCAAGAATTTTGCCCGGGGACAGTGCAAGCTCGTTCTCAAGCACTCCGACCGGGTGTTTCACACCCTGAGGTGCACTCTGGATAACGGCGGGCAGAAGCTGTCGCGGTTTGTCGACGTGGCCTTCACTCCTGTGAAGATGAGGACAAACGGTTATCAGTACCTGTATCTAGCCCTGAAAGCGATATCCCCCGCCGGGCATAGTCCTGCGCCAGCTCCTGCTGGGTCCGGATACACTCCGTGATCTCCTGAGGGATGCCGATACCGGTGAAGATCCTCGGTTCTCCCAGAAGATAGAGGATTCCCGCGGTCAGGATCAGCAGGACATAGGACGAGACCTTCTTGATCTTTGTCAGGAGAACCCTGCGCGCGATGGAAGAGTCTCTGATCTCTTTGGTTCCCTGGGGAAAGACCTCGACGAGCCCGGTGTCGATAAGCCTGACAAGGGAGCTCAGGGCCTCGAAAGGCGGTTCCAGAGACTGCCGGACAATGCCTTCCACGGACTGCTTCTCGTCGATGAGGTCGAACATGTGCATGTCGACAGCGCCCAGGCGGTATTTCTTCACGATTTCCTCGGTGAGCGGCATGATGGTGACCGGGCAGTAATCGACGGGCGGGATTTTCTGCTTGATCATGGGCCACTCGTCGATGATCCTCAACGTATCCAGGATAACCCCCTCGCTGGGGATGTGGCAGGAGAGGGCGTTTTCCGTATCGACCTCCCAGTCCTCGAACCGGTAGTTCCCTTCCTTCCACTGGAACACCTTAAGGAGAGTGGTCTTGATGACCACGTTGGATGCCCGGTCAAGGAAGGTCTGCTTGATTTTCCCCTGCTTGATGAGGATGTCGTGCCATCTATGGGAGTTTTTCTTCTCGTTCTCCAGGGCTGTCCGGTAATCCTTTTCCGAGAGGAACCCCCCCTTGATGAGGATGTCGGCACGGGGGTCGATTTCCCACTGGTCCGACTTGATGCCCTGGATGACGCCGTTGTCGAAGGCAAGGGAGATCGTGGACTCGGGAGAGGTGAGGACCAGGGTTCCGGTCTTCATCTGCTGCGAGATGAGCTGGAAAATCTCGGTTACGCCGAAGCCTTTGAGGGTCCCGAGCAGCGACATGGCTATACTCCGTACTTCAGGGGGGGCGATTTGTAGGATCTGAAGTACAACAGACCCAGCGCGAAGATGCCGGCGATCCTCATGAGACCGGTGATGTCGAATCCTGCGGGAATGAAGCAGGAGAGAACCCTGCCTCCGGTGACGACCAGAACAAGCCCTGCCGAGAACACGGTCAGCCTGAAGATTCCTTTGAAGATCTTGTTCGCGGCGATCGAACCCAGCCCCGGAAGGATGAGCTCCAGCTTCTGCGTGCGGGCCGCGTTCTGTATCCGGTAACGCTTGATTTCCTCGGCCTTGCAGGTCAGGATGGAGTTCATCTGCTTCTTTGCCTTGGTTTCCAGCCAGTGGCACTGGAGACACATGGGGTAGCCGGATACGGATGTCTTTCCGGCGTAATAGAGATTCCCGCACCGGCTGCAGCGCTTGGTGAACTTCTCTTCCGGGATGTGCCCGAGGAGGAAGAGGATGAGGAACGCAACCAGGCTTATGTACACGGCCTTGTCCCTCTGGAACAGTCCGAGCACGCTGTTCCACATCGCATCGGCTACCAGCGTCAGCTCACCAGAGGGTTTCATCTGCCGTGCCAGCTGCCGCATGACGGGAATGTGCTCACTGATGTAGCTGTAGTCACGGGCACTTTCCTCCTGGTCGAGGAAGAATCTCACTCGCGCGGGATCGATATCGCTCGCCCTCTGGATGGACTGCTCTGACTCGTACAGGTTGTATGTGGCCTGATGAAGCCTGCTGAGGTTATAGTGGTAGACCACGTTGTCCGGGTCAAGGGTGATGGCGTTCTGGAATGCCTTGACCGCTTCGTTGTCCCGATTCGTCTCGGTCAGCGCAATTCCGAGGTGGTTGTAGTACCGGCTGTTGTTCGGCTCCAGGTCCAGGGCCCGGCTCAACAGGCTCACCGCTGCCTGGCGGTTGCCCTTTTTAATCTCGGTGAGTGCCTGGATGTTCATGGGCTCGGCATCCGCCGTGTTGCCATTGATCCAGGACGCCAGGGCAATGCTGTTCCCGGGCGTGCCCACCGCATGGTCCAGGGAGAACATCTCCCGGTTCACGCCGGTCTGGGCATAGGTCATGAAACCTGCACCCATATGGGAGATCCAGCTCGACATGAATATCATGGAGATGAAAACAAAGGCGATCCGCCTCTCCATCACGTTCAGATAGCCCCAGAGCACAATGAACCACCAGAGAACGAACCACAGGAGTCCGGCATCGAAGAAAACGGGCACCATGGCGATCAGGACCACCCAGAGCTTGAGCCCGAAGGGGGGCAGATCGTTGTTCGTTCCGATGCTCAGGTCGTTGAGCATATGGGGAATATACTTCGCCAGGAGACACACCCCGATGAGGAGGAATGTCAAAACAGTGGTGATGATGACGAAAAAGTAACTGTTGCCCAGAAATGCGGCTACGAAAGGCCAGTAGCCGATGAGCTCCCTGAGAGAGGAAACAGACTGAATATCGTTGAGAATCGCTGCCGCCGGCACACCCTTATTCCTCTGGTATCAAGCTGTCTATTTTGATGGCCATTTCCATCGTATACGTCCTTGAATCTCCTTCTACCTTCAGATGCAAAGGAATGCTGATCGCGTTCACGGAGATGATTTTTGCATTTTCCGTGCCCACGATCTGGATCCTTCCGCCGGAGAATTCAGCTTCGCCGGAAAGGGCTGCTACGGTATCTTCCGGCATGGGGATGTCCGGAGATGATGAAGGAAAATCCGGTTTTTTCGGGGGATCGTTCAAAGGGGCGCTCGGGGCCGCCGGTTGACCGCCGGCATGCGCGGTCTGCTCTATGGAAAATCTATCATTGCGGGTCTGTGCCTTTGGCTGCGGTTTTCCGCTCGTGCCCATCTCGATGTGTCTGAGCACCATCTTGGTGATCTTCGTGAGTGTCTGGAGCACTCCTTCGCCGGTGGTGGCGACCGCCTCGAAAGACGGATACCCGTCCTGGTTGAGGATCTGCTCCATCTCGGCTGCAGGAGTCACATCCGGGAGGTCACGCTTGTTGTACTGGATCACCAGCGGGAGGGTCTTCATGCTCTTGCCGTAGTAGTTGAGGTTTTCCTCCAGGTTCGCCAGGCTCTCGATGTTCTCCTCCATCTTGTCCCGCTGTGAGTCGGCCACGAACACCAGACCGTCGACCCCGGTGAGCACCGCCCGGCGCGTCGAGTTGTAGTACACCTGGCCCGGCACGGTGTAGAAGTGGAGCCGGGTCTTGAACCCGCGGATGTTGGCGATCTCTATGGGGAGAAAGTCAAAGAACAGGGTGCGGTCGGCCTCGGTGGCCAGGGAAACCAGCTTGCCCTTCTGATCCGGTTTTATGCTGGCATATATCGATTGTATGTTCGTGGTCTTCCCACAGAGAGAAGGGCCGTAGAAGACGATTTTCGCTGATATTTCTTTTTTCGAATAATTGATGACCGCCATGTTATCCTCCACCCGCCAGCCGCACGATCTCAACTTCCACGTCTTTGAAATCCTTATGCTCTTTCTGGATATCCCTGAATATGCTCAAGGCGTTGGCGTTGTCCCCCATGGCCTTGTAGGTCTGGGCGATCTCGTAGAGAACACCCACCTTCATGTTGTTGGAGGCCTCTTCCAGTTCGGCCCCCTGCTTCAATGAGGTCAGGGATTCCTTGAACATGCCCTGTTCCCGATAGGTGATCCCCAGCATGATGTAGGCATCGAAGAGCTTTTCTCCTGTAGAGATCACCTTGTTGAACGATTCGATGGCGTCATCCAGAAGCCCGGTTTCCCGGTAGGCGAGCCCCATGTTGTAGAGGAACAGGGGATCGTCCTTGCCCTCGGTGGCCGCGCTCTCCTGAATAGCCTTGAACACGCTGTCCACGCCGGTCTCGTCCACGAGATTCTCCGACGATGCATCGATATTGAGATCCTGGATCTCCTTATCCAGCTCGTTGTTGAGATCATAGAAGTTCGTTGCCTGGACATCCGGTTGCGTGGAGAGCTTGGGAAGGGGGTCCATCATGCCCTTTTCCCGGACATCGAAGGACTGCGCTTTCTTGTTGACGGTCGTGTGGGCGGGATCGAGCTCGGCGGCCTTCTGCATGTACAGGATCGCCGTGTCGTTCTCCCCATGCCGCTCAAGGATCTCGGAGAGCTTCACGTACTGGGTGGCGGCCTCCCGGGAAAATCCCTGTACCTTGTAGAGCTCGGCGAGCTTCTCGTGAGGTTTTTCCCAGCCCGGGTTGATCTTGATGGCCTGCTTGTACAGAGCGATGGCTTTGGGATAAAAGCCTTTGTTGCTATAGGTATCGCCCAGACGGACATAGATGTCCGATGCATCCTCGTGCCTGCCTGTCTTGAGATAGAGGTCCCCCAGTTTCTTGAGCAGCACCGGATCGTCGGGTCTCTTTTCCAGGGCAGACTCGCAGGTCCGGATGTCCTTCGACTCCTTCTTCTTGCCAAAGAGGTTGTCGAACAGGCTCATGGAATGATACCTTTCATTGTAGGATTCTTCCCCTTTCCGCTCCCCATCACTCATTCGATATAAGGATCATCGGTGCACCGATTTCCAAACTTTAACGCTAAACCGCAAGAAAATAATGGCAGAACCGGGCGTGCATATTTCATGCCTTGACATTATCGATGAGACTTGATCATGTAAGGTGGCGAGCAGAACAACACCGGAGGGGGGAAACTGATGGAGTATGTTCATCCGGCCCTGAACGAATACATAAACGCGATTGCAGGGCACTATACCCTTATCGGCGAGGAGATCCTGCCCCATGAAAACGGGGGAATCCTCTACTTTGTCGGATATGCCCATATGGACACCTCATGCTGCGGGCTGAAAGGGTGCGGATATGCCATCGTGGCAGGTCATGCCGTGGCCCTCTGCTCGGCAAGGACCACGGACGGACGGTCTGTTTCACAGGTTGTCCCGGTCGAGGAAGAACTCTATCATGAGGTATCCCGGATGATCAGGGAAAAGCACGGGGTCTCCCAGGTGCATTTCGTGCTCGAGTCCGGGGAGAAGAAGGTTGTGTTCTAAAGACGGTTTGCCGGGTTCCTGCATCGGGATATCCCATACCCGGACATGGAGCTGATATAAGAAAATCAGGCGGCAGAGGAACAAGGGCCGTGGCCGGGCCCGTCCCGGGGGCTTGCCGGGAAAGAGCGGCGCGAGTTGCACACAAAAAAAGAATCTGAGGGAAAATCATCAGTGGTGGATACGGATCTGATTGACAGAAAGGCAACCGGGCAGGCGGCGGGCGATCTCCGGCACACCCGCGAGCCGGATGATCGGGATGTGCTCGTGGATATCCAGGACCTGTGCACCTATTTCTATACCCCTGAGGGCGTGGTCCATGCCCTGGGCGGGGTAGACCTGCGGATCGGAAGAGGACGGACCCTCGGCCTCGTCGGTGAGTCCGGGTGCGGGAAGACTGTCCTCGCACTGACCATCCTCCGGCTCATCCCCGAGCCGCCGGGAAAGATCGTGAGGGGAAAGGTCCTGTTCGAAGGCACAGACCTCCTGTCCCTCGATCAGACAGGGATACGGGAGATCCGGGGCAACAAGATCTCCATGATCTTCCAGGAGCCCATGACCTCGCTGAACCCCGTATTCACCATCGGGTTTCAGATCGAAGAGGTCCTCATGCTTCATCAGTCCCACCGCGCTCCCACCAGAAAACAGGCCCGCGAACTGGCCGCGGAGCTGCTGGACATGGTGGGCATTCCGTATCCGGGCAGACGCATCGACGATTATCCCCACCAGCTCAGCGGCGGCATGTGCCAGCGGGTCATGATCGCCATGGCCCTTGCCTGCAGGCCATCTCTCATGATCGCGGACGAGCCCACCACCGCGCTCGACGTTACCACCCAGGCCCAGATACTCGCGCTCATGGGAGAGCTCAAGGAGGAATTGAACACCTCCATCCTGCTGGTGACCCATGACCTCGGGGTGGTGGCCCAGTCGTGCGAGGACGTGGCCGTGATGTACACCGGAAACGTGGTCGAGCACGCCGGCGTAGAGGACATCTTCTCCCGGCCCCTGCACCCCTACACCCGTGGTCTGATGAGGTCCATTCCCACGGTGGAGGCCCGCAGGAGGGGCGAGCAGCTCCACGCGATACCGGGTAATGTTCCGACCTTGCGCGACATGCCGAAGGGGTGCACCTTCCACAACCGGTGCGACGAGGTGATGGATATCTGCAGGCGTGAGCGGCCGCCGATGTTTCGGCCTCATCCGGATCACTGCGTGCGTTGCTGGAGGTATGCGAACGGATGAAGCCGATCCTCGAGATACGCGAGCTGAAAAAAGCCTTTCCCATCACCTCGGGGGTGTTCAGGAAATCGGCCGGGGTGGTAACAGCGGTCGACGGCGTTGATCTGGACATCCGCCCCAACGAGACGCTCGGTCTGGTGGGGGAATCCGGGTGCGGTAAGACGACCCTGTCGAAGATGATCCTGGCCCTGGAAGAGCCCGACTCCGGGAGCATCCGCTTCGAGGACGTTGATGTGGTGCGCGCCCGGAGGAGCTCGCTCTCTCAGGTCAGAAGGGGCATCCAGGTGGTCTTTCAGGACCCTTTCGGATCCCTCAATCCCCGGAGAAAGATCGGGTCCATCATCGAGGAGCCCATGATCATACACCGTGAAGGGTCGAAGGCGCAGAGAGCGAAGCGCGTGCGCGAACTCCTTGAGATGGTGGGCCTCCATGAGGACATCCTCCCGCGATACCCGCACGAGTTCTCCGGAGGGCAGAGACAGCGGATATGCATCGCCAGGGCCCTGGCCGTCAACCCCCGGCTCCTCATCTGCGACGAGCCTGTATCGGCCCTCGACGTCTCCATTCAGGCCCAGGTGATCAATCTCCTGGTGGATCTCCAGAAGGAGCTGAAGCTCTCGTATCTCTTCATCTCGCACAACCTCTCGGTGGTGGGCTATATTTCCCACCGGGTCGCGGTCATGTACAAGGGCAGGATCGTGGAGCTCGCCGATGCATCGGCGCTCTTTGAAAACCCGCTCCATCCCTACACTGGCTGCCTCATGGACGCGGTGCCCGAGGCACGGCCGAAGAAGGGCCTGAATCTCAGGTCGCCGAGGAGAGGCGGCGTTGAGCAGGTCTCCACGGACCTTTCATCCGGGTGCGCCTACCGCGCCTGGTGCCCACGGGCCGAAGGGATATGCGCACAAGAGACGCCCGTGCTCGAGGAAAAAGGGGATCGGCATTACGCCGCATGCCACCTGGCCTCCTAGGGAGGCTTGAGCGGACAGACCGGGGAGAGGGTGTAATGCGAGTGCTGTAGACACACGGGAGTTTTACAAGTTACAAGTACCGTAGACACACGGGAGTTCGTGTAACAGGTGTATGGAGATTCACCACCAATGATGTCTGTATCAGGCTCAAACACCCTTGCTCACATACCCAGTGCTGATGTAGGACTAGGTATCCGGCGGGCAATCTTCTGTGGGTGATTCCTCTTTATCTATCGGGATCTCGATCTTGTGGGTTTCCGGCTCCATTTTTTCGATGATCGTTGCGTGGTAGAGCTCTTCCTGCAACCCGCGATACAGGCTGTAGCACATGACCAGCAGCACAACGGTGAACGGAACCGGTTGCAATGGAAGCGCTCTGCAGGGCGGCCAGACCGCCTCCAACGAGCAGGACGGCTGCGCACACCCCTTCGATCACCCCCCAGAAGATGCGCTGAGGGACCGGAGAGTCGAGCTTCCCGCCCGAGGTGAGATGGTCGACAACCAGTGAGCCGGAATCGGAGGAGGTCACGAAGAAAATTGTCACCAGCAGGACGCCGATAAACGAGGTTATCTTTGTCAGCGGAAAACTTTCGAGCATGACGAAGAGCGCGGTCGATACATCCTTGGTCACGGCAGAGGCAATGTCGGCAGCCCCGGTAATCTGAAGCCAGAGCGCTGATCCGCCGAACGAAGACATCCAGAGAAAGGAGAGAAGCGTGGGGAACAGCATGACCCCGAGAATAAACTCACGTACTGTTCGACCCTTGGAGATGCGGGCGATAAACATGCCCACAAAGGGAGACCACGATATCCACCACCCCCAGTAGAAGATGGTCCATGGATTCTGCCAGCTGCTCCCCTCAGCTCCGTAAAAGGTCTCGACCCAGAAACTCAGTTGCGGCAGGTTCTGGATGTAAAACCCGATATTCTGCGTGAATGCCTTGAGGATATAGACCGTCGGGCCGACCACGAGAAGAAACACCATGAAGGCCCCCGCAGTATACATATTGGCCATGCTCAGCGTCTTCACCCCCTTATCGAGGCCGGTTGCATTCGAAGCAACGGCAAAAGAGGTGATCACCGCGATGAGCACCACGGCAAACCCCACCGTGTTCGGAAACCCGAACAGGTAGTGAAGCCCGGAAGCGACCTGCTTGACCCCCAACCCCAGCGATGTGGCGAGACGGAACAGGGTGGCCAGCACGGACAGGACATCGATGATGTTGCCCCAGAAGCCGTATATCCTGTCTCCCAGGAGCGGATGGAAAATTGACCGGATCGTCAGCGGCAGGCCGCGGTTATAGGCGAAGAAGGACAGCGAAAGTCCCACGAGCGCATAGATGCCCCAGGGGTGAATCCCCCAGTGATAGTACGTGAGCCCCAGGGCGACCTGCGCTGCCTGGGCTGTCCGCGGCGGCACATCGAACATCGGGGAGGGGGTCATGTAGTGGAAAATCGGCTCGCCAACACTCCAGAACATCAGCCCGATGCCCATGCCGGCGCTGATGAGCATACCAGCTGAAGGTGCTGAACTCGGGCAGGGCATCCGGCCCGCCGATCCTGATCTTGCCGTAATCGCTCGATGCAATCAGCACCATGACGATGATAAAGAAGTTGGCCGCAAGAATATAGAGCCATCCGAACGTATTGCCGATGCCGTCGAGCAGGTTCTGGAAAAAGACATCCGACTGCTCTCTGAATATGACGGTCAGCACGATAAACAGCAGGACCAGTCCGCCCGAGGCCAGAGCAACCTGAGGATGCAGATCGAACCCGAAGCCCGACCAGTTATTCTCACCGGGCTTATGCCCGCGGGCCTCATCATAGTAACTTGCCGTGGGGATGATCTGCAGCCCCTCAAATGTCCGCCGTTCCTTTATCGCCTTCTCTTTCTGCTCCTCCCAGTGCCTGCGCGCCATCTCCATGGCCTTGCGCTCGTAGGTAAGCTCTTTTTTCTTTTTCTTTTTTCTGGCCTTTCCCATGCGTTTCTCCTGTTTTGAGACATCGATCCTGCAGGAAAAATCAACCGCTGGAGTGAGCTCCCGATGACTTTGATATTCCTCTCATCTTATGTACGTTCAAGCATCATCACATGCAACAAGCTCTGGGCTGCGGGCGCATGTCCGAACTCGCACGGAGAACCGGTTTTTTGAAAGCCCGAAGAGCTCTTCATCTTCTCCGTATCGTTTCCGCGGTAAAACCCTTCTCCAGATTTCATTGTCTTTGCTGAGAAAAAATCAAGATGTCTCATCTATCGACAGGCTCCTCGTGTTGTGGAGCAGACAAAGGGCTTGACATATGGAAGAAGCATAGCTAATAAGAATCACCTCGGGTTTCATTAGAAAAAGGAGGAACAGTAAGGAATGGCCAATCATGCTTCAGCCCTGAAAAGGGTGAGACAGAACAGAAAGAGAAGACTGAGAAACAAGAGCTATAAATCCACCATCAGCACGACGGTGAAGAAGACGTTTATTTCCCTGGATGAGAAAAATACAGAGGGAGCGCAGAAATATTTCAAAGAAGCGGTTGCACGTCTGGACAGCGCCGTGAACAAGGGCATCCTTCACCGGAATGCCGCATCGCGGAAGGTCTCCCGGCTTACCAGGAAATTCAATTCCCAGGCCTCTTAAAAACAGCCCTGCTTCCCTTACCGGCCATGGTCCCTTAAAAAAGATCGCGTTCTTTACAGAAAAGGGATCATGCCGGAAATATAACCTCCAGTAACGCCTCTTGAATAGCCGAGTACGGATGCATGGTCCGTCCGGACTTGATCCCGTGTTCCACCCTGCGTACCGCCGAGAGCAGACCGATAAGCTCATGTGCGTTCCACAGCGATCGGCGGCCCAGTATCTTCTTTTCCACAAAGGGATGCACTCCGGCCCGGCTGTTCTTCCCGCAGCAGAGCACCTGATAGTGCTGGCCGATCTGGTTCTCGATCCGGGTAATCACCTCGAGCTCGTTGATCCCGGTGTGCTCGAGCTCGTGGAGCCTCACGAGAACATCCTTTTTCCTGTCGAAGAGGGAGTCCATGAAGGTGAAGACCGGCGGCTCGTGGGATTCCATGACCAGGTACTCGACGTCCTTGATCGTAACGGACGGATTGTTTCCGGCGTGAAGGCTGAGCTTCTCGATCTCGGATGCGATGAACCAGAGGTTGCCCCCGGTTATCTCCGCGAGCAGGTAAACCGCGTCCCGGTCCATGGTCTTTCCGTACATCCTGATTCTGCCGGTTATCCAGTCGTGAAGGTCCCTGCCCTTGAGGGTGCTGAAGCGCAGCACCTCCAGCCTTGCGGGGAGCCCCTTCGCATGTTTTTTCTCCTCGCGCTCCGCCACCCCCTCCATGGTAAGGATCAGGGTGGTGAAGCCGCACGGACGCTGAACATAGGCCAGGATCTTCTCCTTTTCCTTCTGTACCATCTTGTGGAAGTTTCTGATGACGATGAGCCGCCTGTCGGTGAGAAACGGCATGGTGTTGCAGAGCTCCACGACCTCCTCGACCCGCTGGATCTCCTGGGCCTGGAACCACGAGCTGTTCATGGACGCGTCTTCGCCCAGCAGCGCCTTGGCCGCGGTGAGCTGCTCCTCGATGAGGAACACCTCCTCGCCCGTGAGCAGGTAGACATCCTTCAAGGGGGGGTGAATCTGCGGTATCCTCATAGGGCAACGGCCGCCAGTGCCCGCGCTATCTGGAGGGACACCCTCCTGCCTGCCTCCTCGAGCCCGTCCTCTTCAGCACCCCTTTCGGGGTAGGTTCCCTGATCGGAAAATCCCATGGTCCAGACCTCTTTTCCCTGGGCGTCAAGGACGCGGGCGGCCACGTGGATGGTCAGCCGGTACCGGTCGTCGGACGACAGTGACGGGGACGTTATGGCCTGGCTCGAATAGGAAGTGAGGGTGCAGTGCAGGATGTACTCCCCGCTTTCCGGGGCGAGCATGCCCATGGAGGAGAGCGTCCGTTCGAGCTCGGTATCCAGGGTCATCCCCGCCTCGATGAGGGTGGTCCTATTTGTGCTCGGGCGCAGGACGAAATCTTGCGATCCGCCCGCCCCTCCGTCGAGGACGAACGAGTAGCTGCAGGCGGCGAGGCTAACGGAGAGGAGCAATAATGTTAATAATCTTATTCGGGACATAAATGACCTTTTTAATCTCCGCGCCATCGAGAAACCGCTTCACATTGGCCTCGGCGAAGGCCAGCTCCTTCACCGTTTCCTGATCGGCGTCCTTGGCAACGGTGACGGTCGCCCTGAGCTTGCCGTTGACCTGCACCGCGACGGTGACCTCCTGCTCTTCGCACCAGCGCGGGTCGAACTCGGGCCAGGATGTTCTGAAGAGCTGCTCTTTGTTGCCCATGGCCTCCCAGAGCTCCTGGGCGATGTGGGGGACAAAGGGCGAGAGCATGACGAGCAGGCTCTGCACCGCCTCCCTCACGACGGCGAACTCCCCGGGGGACGAGGCGGCCTCCCTTGCCCGGTAAAGGTCGTTCACCAGCTCCATCATGGCGGCAATGGCGGTATTGAACCGGAAGCGCTTCTCGATGTCCCCGGTGACCTTTTTGATGGTCTGGTGGATCTTTCTCTTGAGGGCCTCCATGGACTTGGGCGGAGCGTCCCCGGAAAGATCCGCGGAGAGCAGCTGGTCCTTCATATCGAACACGAGTCTCCAGAGCCGGGAGAGAAACCGGTACGAGCCCTCGATTCCTTTGTCGCTCCAGTCCATGTCCTTTTCCGGAGGCGCCGCGAAGAGGCAGAACAGCCTCGTGGCGTCGGCCCCATAATTCTTGATGAGGTCTTCGGGGTCCACGACATTGCCCTTGGACTTGGACATCTTGGCCCCGTCCTTGATCACCATGCCCTGGGTGAGAAGCCGCTCGAACGGCTCGTCGATGTCGATATAGCCCAGATCCCTGAGCACCTTGGTATAGAACCTGGCATAGAGCAGGTGCAGGATGGCGTGCTCGATCCCGCCGATGTACTGGTCCACCGGCATCCAGTATTGCACCTCTGCTTTGTCGAACGGCTTGTCGTGGCTGTGGGGGCTGCAGTAGCGGATGAAGTACCACGAGGACTCCACGAAGGTGTCCATGGTGTCGGTCTCCCGCCTGGCCTTTCCCCCGCACGCGGGGCAGGTGGTGTTCACGAAGGACTCGTTCTGGGCTATGGGGGAGATGCCCGATCCGGTCAGCTCCACGTTTTCCGGCAGGGTGACGGGCAGGTCCTCGACATTGACGGGCACGGTTCCGCACTTTTCACAGTGCACCATGGGGATGGGCGCGCCCCAGTAGCGCTGCCGGGATATCCCCCAGTCGCGCAGCCGGAAGTTGACCGTGGCCGATCCCCTGTCCTGGGCGTCGAGGTGCTTCGTGATCGTCTCCATGGCCTCCGTGTTCTTCATGCCGTCGAACTTCCCGGAGTTGACGAGCACGCCTTGACCCTCGTAGGCGCACTCCATGGTCTCGGAATCCAGGCTCTCGCCTTCGGGCTGGATCACCACGATGATCTTGAGCCCGTATTTCTTGGCGAAATCGAAGTCGCGCTGGTCATGGGACGGAACCGCCATGACCGCTCCGGTCCCGTAGTCGTACAGAACGAAGTTGGCCACATAGATGGGCATCCTGAAGCCGGTGAGCGGGTTGATGCAGTATTTGCCGGTGAACACGCCCTCCTTCTCGTAGAGGTCTGAGGTGCGGGTGAAGGTGTCCACCTGCAGGGTCTTATTCACAAAATCCTGAACTTTCTGCTCCTGGCCGGTCCCGGCGGGCAGGGTTTTCACCAGCGGGTGCTCCGGGGCGAGGCTCATGAAGGTCGCGCCATAGAGGGTGTCGGGACGGGTGGTGAACACCTCGATATCGTCGGAGGTACCCTCGATCCGGAAGCGGATCAGGGTGCCGGTGCTCCTGCCGATCCAGTTCTTCTGCATGCTGAGCACCCGCTCGGGCCAGCCCTTCTTCAGCTTTTCGATATCGTCCAGCAGCTCCTGGGCATAGGCGGTGATCTTGAAGAACCACTGGTCGTGCTCCTTGAGAAAGACCTGGGACCCGCACCGCCAGCACTGCCCCTCCACCACCTGTTCGTTGGCGAGCACGGTCTTGCACTGCTCGCACCAGTTGAGGAAGGCCCGCGACTTGTATACGAGCCCTTTGTTGTACATCTGGATGAAGAAGAGCTGCTCCCATTTGTAGTACTCGGGGGCGCAGGTGGCGATTTCCCTGCTCCAGTCGTAGCTGAATCCCATCTTCTTGAGCTGTGCCCTCATATAGTCGATGTTCTCGTACGTCCATTTCTTGGGGTGGATCCTGCTCGCGATGGCCGCGTTTTCCGCAGGCATGCCGAAGGCGTCCCATCCCATGGGATGCAGCACGTTGTGGCCTCTCATGGTCTTGTACCTGGCCACCACGTCTCCGATGGTGTAGTTGCGTACATGACCCATATGGATGCGCCCGGACGGGTAGGGGAACATCTCGAGCAGATAGTACTTGGGCTTGTCGCTTTCCGTATCCACGCGGAAGAGGTTGGTATCCTGCCAGCTCTGCTGCCACTTCGATTCCACTGACTGCGGATTGTACTCCGTGTTCATATCGGCCTCCGTGTTGATGTTGGTTGCTTCATTAGCACAACCGTTCAAGCTTCGTCCAGTCCGGGAATGATTCGGCGTCTGCTCCAGTACCGCGAAACAACGGGGTGTATTTCTTTGCCCGGGATGCCGAGAAGATGGTGCGAGTAGGGAGACGCATCTTTTGTCACGGCGGATGTCGGCACTGTACGCAATTATCCCTTGCATTTCATCCGCATGCTGATATTTTGGAGGAGCTATGAGGTGGCTGAAAATCTTTGCTGGGCTTCTGGTATGCGGCATGCTTCTTCTGGGACTCTCGGCGTACTGGTTCGTGTATCGCGGTCTGCCCTCGATACATGAGCTCAAGCAACCCGAGCCGACGAGGTTGAGCACGATCATCGCCTCCGATGGCAGTTCCATCGGCTATATTCCGCCGGAAGGCATGATCGTCCAGGGAGGAAAGGATATCCCCGTAAGGCTGATGCAGGCCTTTATCGCGGCCGAGGACTCCACCTTCTACAAGCACGCCGGCCTCGACGTCACACGGATCGTCGCCGCGCTCATTGCGGACATCCGCGCCAACTCGTACGTTCAGGGCGCTTCCACCATTACCCAGCAGGTAGTGCGCTCGTATCTTCTTTCCCGGGAGAAGACCATCACCCGCAAGCTCAAGGAGGCCGTGCTGGCGCTGCGCATCGAACGGACCCTGTCCAAGGACGAGATCCTGCACCTCTACCTGGACCGCCTGTATCTGGGCAGCGGGGCTTACGGCGTGGGTGCGGCGTCTCTGCGGTATTTCAACAAGGAGTGCAGGGATCTCAGCCTGGCCGAAATGACCATGATTGCCGGGCTTGCACCCGCGCCGGCCAGATACTCACCCCTCAATGATTTTCCCGCCGCCAAGAGGAGGCAGAGGTATGTGCTGACCCGCATGGTGGAAGAGGGGTACATCACCGAGTCGGAGGCGGCTGACGCGTACAAGGAACCCCTGATGATCACGGGAGAATCGGTGGCTTTGTTCACCCGGTATCCCTATGTGATGGATCATGTGAAATCCCTCGTTACCGAGCGCTACGGCGGAGATATCCTTTCGGGCGGGATCAATGTCCAGACAACCCTTTCGCCCCTTCTTCAGGATGCAGCGATCCAGGCGGTGCGCAAAGGTATCATCGACCTGGAGATGAGGCAGGGCGCGTACCGCGGTCCCGAGAAAGGCATCAGCGAGACGAGGAAGGAAAGGATCTTGGCCTTCCAGGAGAATCAGCTGGCCTGGAAGGGCGAGGAGCCTTACCAGCTTTACTGGGCCGAGGTGGTCTCCGTCTCCCCGCTGGTCGTGAATATCGGCGGAAAAACCATGGAGCTCCCCCCCCAGAGCTATGCCTGGATCAATCCCAAGGGAAGCTGGACCCCCACGGGCGTGCTCGAGCCCGGGAATGTTATCCGCCTGTGCTATACCCCGGAAGGGTTCATGCTGTCCCAGGAGCCCAGGGTCCAGGCATCCCTCGTGGCGTTCGATCTCCGGAACGCAGGCACGGTTGCCCTGGTGGGCGGGTTCGATTATTCCCAGAGCCAGTTCAACCGGGCGGTGAAAGCCAGGAGGCAGAGCGGGTCGGCCATAAAGCCCTTCATCTATGCCGCCGCCGTGGACAAGGGATTTACCCCGGCCTCCATTATCTTCGATACCCCCATCACCTTCCAGGGAGAGGAAGATGAAGAGCCCTGGAAGCCGAAGAATTACGAAGACAGGTTCTACGGGGCCACCACTCTGCGCACGGGGCTGGTGCTCTCCAGGAACGTGATCACGATCAAGATACTCAAAGACGTCGGCATCGGGTATGCAATCGGCTACCTGAACCGATTCGGCATGGATGCCGAATTTCCCCGCGATCTCTCGCTGGCGTTGGGCTCGGGGTCGGTGACGCCCTACGATCTGGTGAAGGGATACGCGGTGTTCGCCACCTATGGGCAGAGGCTCAATCCCCGTCTGGTAGACTACATCACCCAGATCGATGTCGGGCCCATTTACTCGGCCAGATCCGGCGCCGCTGCAGAACCCGGCGCAGAGAGCGAAAACCGAGCCATCTCGGAGCAGACGGCCTACATCATCACCAATATCCTGACCGATGTGGTGCAGAGCGGCACCGGCTGGCGGGCCAAGAAGCTGGGGAGGCCTGTGGCGGGGAAGACCGGCACGAGCGATGATAACCGGGATGCCTGGTTCATCGGCTATACCCCGGAAATGATTTGCGGGGTGTGGGTGGGATACGACGACATGATGCCCTTGGGAGAGAACGAGACCGGCAGCAGGGCGGCGTGCCCGATCTTCCTTGATTTCATGCAGGCAGCGCTCAAGGGCAGACCGGTTCACGATTTCCAGATTCCTGAAGGGATCGTGTTCGCCAAGGTGGATACGAAAACCGGGAGGCTCGCCTCAGAGAGCTCGCAGGCCATCCGTTTCGAATGCTTCAAGGCCGACGGGCTTCCCCCCAGAGAGCAGTCCACCTTTGATGATCTCATGCTCAAGGAGGTCTATTGATGCTCAGGTCAGGGATTCTGCTCCTGGTGTGCATCGTGCTGATGCCGTGGCCGGCAGGGGCGGAAGAGATCACCCTGGTCAAGCATGCACGCAGGGCTGATCCCACCGAGTTCACCAGCTACACGGTTCAGCCGGGCGACACCCTGTGGAAAATCCTGGTCCAGACCCGGAACGCGCGCTACAACGACTTTCCGTACCTCTACAAAAAATTCCGGGAGCTCAATCCGGAAATCACCGATCTGAACCACATCATCTCAGGCCGGCGGATCCGTGTCCCCACCATCCCCGGGAGAGGTGAGGGATTCTCGGTCCAGGCCACCTCTGAGGACGTCTATGTGATCAAGAAGGGCCAGCACCTGGCCATGATCCTCAGGCAGGTGTACGGCCTGCCTGACGACCTCATCTTCAATGAATACCTGAACCTGATCAGAGACCTCAACCCGGAGATCAAGAACCTCGATCTCGTGGAGGCCGGGCAGAAAGTCCGGATGCCCGAGATCAGGCAGGTGGTGAGTGCGGCCAGGGAGGCGGCGAAGGATCGGGAGGCCGAAGAGACGGTCGCCGGCAGGAACGACAAGAAACCCGACCAGCTTCTCCATGAGCTCATCGAGCAGAAGGTGCACGAGCTCACCCGGCAGCAGAAGGCCGCGGAACGCGGGGAGCAGGAGAAGCAGGTGGATCCGGAATCCCTTGAGAAGGCAGAGATTCCGGATGACCGGGCGGGGACAGCGAGCATCCTGGAAAACCTGCGACGGCAGCGGATGGCCCCCCCGGAGATCGACAGGGAGGAAAAGCCGGCATCTGCATCCCTTGCACAGGCAGCGTCATCCGTGGGGGAAACGGTCCCCAAGAACAAGATCGAGGTCATTGAGGAAGATCGGGCTAAAACCTCCGGGAATCAGCAACTCACACTTGCACCGGAACCTTCCCGGCAGACGGTTTCCGCGCCTCCGGGAAAGGACGCGCCCGGGAAAAAGGCCGGGAAGAAGCCCGATACCACGGTGCAGAGCCGTAGATCAGCCGGGACGCAGGGGGAAGGAGAAACCCCGGCGCCATCCGGGCCGAGCCAAGGCGAAGGCCGGGAAAAGGCTTCTCCCGATGCGCAACCCAAACAGTCCGCCATCTCCCGGATCGTGAAGAACACCCTGCTGCCGGCCCTGACCAGGATGGGTGGCAGGCAGAAGGACGAGGGCACCTACTTCATGCCCATGGCGGGCGGAAGCAGCGTCTCCATCGACACGAGCGAGATTCCCGTGATCGAACTGGACACCGGCATGCGCGTCATCCTCGACATGAACAGCAGGATATCGCCTGAGGTGAAGGACATCCTGGAGCAGGCATTCCCTGCGTGCAAGATCATCTCTGGTCCCCATGAGGGTCTGGAGTCCCTCATGGACCGGGTGCTGAACGTGTCGGGGTATTTTTCCATCAACAAGGATGCAGGCCCGCTCCTGGTCGGGGAGGACGAGAAGATCCGTTTCTCCGGGAAATGGATCGTGTACAAGGATTTTTCCCGGCAGAACGTCTTTGTCATCAATCTTCTCGGCGAAGCGGATCAGCAGACCCCCGGACCCATCAGGAATTACGCCTCCCGATTCGGCATCGATCTCATCGAGATGGGGGGGGAGCCCTGGGTTCCGCAGGAAACATCCGAGGCTGCACTCACCGAGCTCGGGCATTCGTACCGGAAACTCTTCGATCTTCTGGGCATGCCCTACGAGCAGGACAAGGAGCTGGAGCTCGTGTCGATCGATGCGCTGCGGATCGCCTACAAGGCCCCGCTTCTCTATAACGAGCATATCGTCCTCACCGAAGAGCTGCCGGACAAGACCATGAGCGAGCTCCTGGCGAAAAAAGGATACACGGTCGTCGATACCTCGGCCGAGGTCTTCGAAACCGTGCTCGATACCCTCGGCATCGAGCGGCAGGGACCGCCGGTAAAGACGGAGGTGGCGGCAAAACGCACCGAACTCGAGCTCCCGGCGGTGAAGGTGGGAGAGGTGGTCGTTCTTCTCAGTGCCCTGGATACGGATATCGCACGCTATCTTGCGTCCACGGGCATGAAGATCGCGGTGTGGTAGAGGAATCCCTTCAAAAAGAGAGAACCGCCTCCCTTTAAGGATTACCGGGCCACGGAGATAAAGCAGGACCCATCGGAGTCGGCCGGTTCGCCCGTCGTGGTGAAGGTCCAGCTGTAACCGTTCTCCATCGGAAAGCCCAGATCGTCCGTGATCGTATCGCTCAACGTAACCGTGTAGGTGGTCTCGTATGCGAGGTCCGCGCCGGGGCTGAATACGGCGGTGTTACTGCTGTAGGAGACGGAGCCTTCCACCTCCTCGCCCGAAGGGCCCGAGAGGGTAAATGAGCTGTCCGTGATGGATGCGGAGGACATCGCGGCGGAGAAGGTGGCCGAGATCACCGTGTCCACGGCCGCGCCCTGAGTGCCTCCGGCTGGAAATACCGAGCACAGGGTGGGGAAAAGGTCGGCCTCGGGGTCGTAGCTCATGACAAACCCTGTACTGCCCACGGCACGGATGTCCCGGATGGAGCCTCCGTGGATTCCCTTCAGGGAGGGGATGACAGGGGTGATGGGATCGGTGGTGACGAGGCCGTCCTGGATGGTCCAGGAGCTGCCGTCAAAGTGCAGGACCGTGCCCACGAGCTCGGATGACTGACCCACTGCATAAACGTTGCAGGGAGAGGTGCCCCAGACGGCGTTCAGGGTGGTGTCTCTCAGAGCAGCAGCGAGCGAGGGATCGCTGAAGGCGCTGGTCCAGGTACGCCCGTCGTACCTAAGGACAGTGCCGCCTTCCCCGACGGCGTACACATTCTGGGGGGAGCTTCCCCAGACGCCGGAGAGGTTCCGGATAGTACCGCTTGTCTGTTCCTTCCAGCTTTCTCCATTAAAATGGATGATGGTGCCGGCCTCTCCTACGGCAAAGACGTCTCGGGCCGAGCTTCCCCAGACGCCGTGGAGATGGAGGATGACACCGCTGGACATGAGCCTCCACTCGGTGCCGTCAAAGTGCAGGACCGTTCCCTGGTATCCCACGGCAAAGAGCTTGGGAAGAGCGTCTGAGGTGGTCCCCCAAACATCGAGGAGATTCTGTTGGGTGTTGCTTTCCCGCTCCTGCCAGATCTCGCCGTTCAAGTGGAGGACCGTGCCTGCATCCCCTACCGCAAAGACGTTGTTCGTAGAGGTTCCCCACACGCCGTTGAGGCTCCATGGTGTACCGCTTGCCTGGCTCACCCAGTTCTCGCCATCCGAGAGAAGGATTGTTCCCGTATTCCCCACGCTGAATATCGCAAGGGAAACCTCATCCGAATCATCCGGCACCGTGGCGTTTACCCAGACGTCATTCAGGACGAAATCCGTGGGTATATCATCCGGGTCCGCCTGGACCCATTGCTGGGCAAAGGCAGGTGTGATCATGAAGACGAATGCAAGTGAGAACACGGAAGTTCTGGTGAATATTTCCCGGATCAAGCTCATGACCTTGTTTCCTCCCCGGCAGGTAAACACGTTCGGTGCGCTGAATATAATATAAGTATATACTGTTTCGGCTGTTTGAAAAAGGATAAATCCCCGCGGGCATAAGAAAGGAGCGCCGCAGTGGTCCGGTGGGCCGGCATGTTCTGCGAAAAGGATGTCCTCAGCGATGGTAGATGGTGATCTCGTCCCCGGGCTGGATCCGGGCCGAGGGCTTCAGCCTGTTCCATCTGATGACATCACTGGTCGACACCTCGAATTTCTGGGATATTCCCCACACCGTGTCGCCCTTCTTCACGCGGTACTGCACCATCCGCGGGCTCGAGGAGGAATGGAGCTGCGGCGGAATGTTCAGGGCCGTGCCGGGGTGGATCAGGGACGGGTTCCGGATGCCGTTGACCTCGACGATATCCTCCAGGCTCACCCCGTAAAGACGGGCAATGCCTCTGAGGTTCTCCCCCCGTGCGACCACGTGGCGGTGTCTGCTCGCCGGACGGAAGTCCGCCGAGAGTTCGCCGCGCGGGATGACGAGTATCTTCCCGATGGTGAGGATATCACTGGCCTTCATTCGGTTCGCCCGTGCGATGTCCCGGGCAGAAGACGAATATTTCTTTCCCAGGCCGATGAGGGTGTCGCCCTTCCGGATGGTGTGGGTCACATACTCGACCCGGGTGTTGTGAGTTTTCTGCAGGTATTGTGCAACCGCGGGCGCGGTCCCCTGCGGAACCTTGAGCAGGTATTCACTGCCGCTGGGGGGGGTGCACCGCCTGATGAGCTCGGGATTCAGCCGGACGAGCTGGGCTTCGGAGAATCCTGCCGCTTCGGCGATCTCATCCAGATAGGAAAAGCCCTTCACCCGGACGGTCTCGTACCTGAGAGGGGCGATCTTCAGATCATCCGGCACCTCGAGCCCGTAGTGGGCCCGGTTCTTCGCGAGGATGAGCGTGGCAATGAACTTGGGCACATACTCCAGGGTTTCTGTCTTGATGGGCATGGGATGAGAGATGTCCCAGAAACAGCTCACCTCGGGGTTTCTCTTCATGATCCGGTTGATGGTCCCCTCGCCCGCATTGTACGCGGCGCCCGCCAGAAGCCAGTCGCCGAAGAGCGCGTGCAGGTTCTTCAGATAACGGGCTGCTGCACGGGTGGATTTTTCCAGATCCCGTCGCTCGTCGATCCACCTGTTCACCGTGAGGTCGTAGTGTCTGGCGGTGCCGATCATGAACTGCCAGTAGCCTGTGGCGCCGGTGCGAGATATGGCGTTGGCCTTGCCCGAGCTCTCCACCATGCTGAGATACACCAGGTCTCTGGGCAGGCCCTGACTTGCGAGGATCTCCTCCATTGCGGGCCGCACAGAGTCGAAACGGGCAAGGGTGAGCAGGAACTGTTTGCGGTAGCGGCCAGAGTATTGCTGCACCCACCATTCGATTCTTTCGTTCATCTCGAAGTCGAAGTCGTAGAGGGTTTCACGGTCGAAGAACGGTTCTTGTGCCAGGCTGTGATTATCGAACAGGGGAGGGATTTCACCCAGCTCGCTCGAAGGAGGAAAGGGTTCCGTGGTCGTCGGACACCCTGCAGCAGGATACCCCGAAGAGGGAGGAATTTCACTGGTGAGAGAACAGCCTTGTACGATGCACAGAGCCAGGATGAGAAGCAATGCCCGCAATTTCACCATCACATATAACCTCCGGAGACAGGTCTGTCTGCCTGGAATATTGCCCGTCAATAGAACGCTTAATTTACCTGGAAAAATTGAACCCTTCAACGGTTTTTTTTCATCTAATATATCGGATGAATCATTCCGATATGTATCGGTTGGTTACAGCCGCAACTTGACGGAACTGAACTCAGCGATGTAAAGGAGAGGATATGAATCTTCCGGTAGCACAAAGCCGTTCGCTGTCAGAGTTGATCAGTCGATTCGAGGCGTTTCCCGTCCTCGCGAAGGACGAGGAGTACGATCTCGCGGTGAAGTTGAGAGAGTACAATGATGTCGACGCCGCGCATCGCCTCGTGACCTCGAACCTGCGGAACGTAGTGCGGATCGCCATGGATTATGCCGGGTACGGGCTCCCCCTGGAGGATATCGTGCAGGAGGGGACCATCGGACTCATGGTGGCGGTGAAGAAGTTCGATCCGTACAAGGGATACCGCCTCATGACCTATGCGGTCTGGTGGGTCAAGGCAATGATTCACGATTATATCCTGAAGTTTTTCTCCCAGGTCAAGCTCGGGACCACCAAGCTCCAGAAGCGCCTGTTTTACGGCCTCAACAGGCTGATGGCGGAAGAGGAAGTGGTCGACGGCAATATCGACGAACGCGCGCAGGCCATCTCCGCACGCCTCGATGCCGATCCTCAACAGGTGGAAGAGATCATCACCAGGCTCATCTACCGGGATCAGTCTCTCGACAGCCCGCTGGCCGACGACAGCGAGACCAGCTTCGTGGATTTTCTGACAGACTCCGGGCTGAATCCCGAGGACACGGTCATGGAAACCGAGCGGGCCATGAACGTGGAGAACCATGTGAACGAGGCACTGGAAGACCTGTCCGACCGGGAGCAGGAAATTGTCAGGCAGAGGATCATGGCGGACGACCCCCGGACCCTGGAGGAGCTGGGCAGGCAGTACAATATCTCCAAGGAGCGGGTCCGGCAGATCGAGAACAACGTAAAGAACAAGCTCCGGAAGGCCCTTGAGGGCAAGATGGACGCGATGGTGCAGTAGGAAGGCACCTGATGGGTTATCAGAAGAGACATCCCATACGCGACATCCTGGACCTTCAGGACAGGATGAACCGGGTCTTCGAGGAGAGCCTCAGGGATTCCGAGCACGTGAGGCTGCCCGGACAGTGGAATCCCCAGGTCGATGTGGCGGAAGACGACGAGGCCCTGTACATCCGGGCCGAGCTCCCGGGAGTGAAGCGGGAAGACATCAGCCTGGATCTCTCCGACGGTGTGCTCACCATCAGCGGCAGCAAGCCCTTCACCCACGATAACCGCAACGAAAACTACTACATGATCGAGCGGCAGTACGGGTCGTTCAGAAGGACCTTCAACATTCCCAAGGCCGTGGACGTTCACGCGATCCAGGCCAGGCTGGAGAAGGGGATGCTCGAGGTCAGGGTGCCCAAGCTCAACGATGTCGGCGCCCGCAAGATTCCCATTATCGAGAAGTGATCTCGTACGTCTCCCGGTTGAGCCGGTAGCCTCGACACTCCCGCGAGGATCGTTCGATCAGGCCGAAGAGGGGATGGTCGATGAGCGGGGAATCGCCTGTCGAGAAATAATAGAAGCGTCCGGGCCGGGATATGATGCCCAGCACGGTGCCGGCCAGCGTTTCCCGGGGGGAGAACGACCGGGCCATAACCGCGGGGAAGGGCCCGGCCGGCTGTGTGTTGGGGTCGCTATCGATCAGTTCCATGTCGTTGAAATTCAGAAGATCAATGATGTGGCGGAGGAAGACACCCTTTTTCTGACTCCGCTCGATCAGCCAGACGCGTGATTCCGGATGAAGCGTTTTATAGAGGATGGCGAGAAATCCTGACCCGGCTCCCAGATCGGCTATCTCCGGTTCATTCACCTGCTCCAGGAGACCCAGTGTATCCCCGGCCTGCCCTTCCAGGTCCTTCTCCATGGAACGGCTCACCAGGTGAAGCCGCGGGTTATAGCGGCGCACCTCCCTGATCCACGTGGTGATTTTCTCGTCCATCACTTGCCTATACAGAAGTCCGAAAATATGCTCTCCAGAACGTCCCGGCCCACGGATTCGCCGGCGATCTCCCGGATCGACTCGTGGGCGGTTTTCAGGTCCAGGACGAGGACGTCCGGGGTCATCCCGTCATCGATCGCGGCGAGACAGTGGGCGAGGTATTCCCGGGCCCGTGAGAGCAGGTAGGTGTGCCTGCCCAGAAACACCCCGGACTGACCCAGGGGAAAGAGGCCGGCCACGGCGTCCATGAGCTCGTCGATACCGGTACGGTATTTGGCGGATACCCAGGCCGTATCGTTCCTGACGCCGTAGAGCGGCCGAGTCAGGAGGTCGGCCTTGTTCATGACCACGATCGTCTTCTCCCCGAGATTCAGCCACGGCTCGTCCTCGCTCGTCGGGCCTCTGCACGCGTCCACCACATAGAGAACCAGGTGGGACTGCCGCAGGATGTCCATGGTCTTCTGGATGCCTGCCTGCTCGGGGCCCGAGGCGGTTTCCCGGATGCCAGCGGTGTCGTGGAAGAGGAAGTCCACGCCGGAGAAAACGAGACGCTCACTGATGATGTCCCGGGTCGTGCCGCTCTCCTGGTGTACGATCGTCCGCGGGTATCCAAGGATCGCATTGAAGAGGGACGATTTGCCTGCGTTGGGAAGGCCCGCAATGGTGGTGACGATCCCTGAATAGCGCTTTGGTGCGCTGTCTCCATGAGCGAGGAGGGAATCGACCTCCTGGATTACGGCGCCGACCGCCTGGGAGAACACGGATGCATCGTACGGTGCATCGTCGGTGAGAAAGGATGCCTCGACTCCGGATATGATTTCGAAGAGCTCGTCTCCAAGGCTTGTAATACGGCGGGAAAGGTCTCCGGCCAGCAGGGAGCGGGCCATATCGACCCCGCAGGCGCTTTCCGCATTGATGAGTGCGCCCACCGCCTCTGCCTGAGCCAGGTCCATCTTGCCGCTCAGGTACGCCCTCTTCGTGAATTCCCCCCTTTCCGCGGTTCTGGCCAGGCCCGTGGCCCTGATGATCTCCATGAGGGCGTCCACGAGCAGGGGGTTGCCGTGGCAGCTTATCTCCGCCACATCCTCTCCCGTGTACGACCGGGGGCCGGGGTGGAAGACCACCATGGCCTTTTCCACGACCTCTCCGGCTGAGTCGAGGATCTCGGACGGTCTCTGCACGTGGGCGGGCCAGTGCTCTGAAGGGGTGATGCGCCTGAGGATTTCGCAGACGTCGGGGCCGCTGATCCGGATGATGCTGATCCCGCCGCGCCCTCGGGGCGTGGATTCTGCGTAAATGGTGTCTGTTACGATCGTGACGCCCTTTTCGGTACGATGAGCACCTTTTTGTACACCCCGTCCCCCACACTCCTGGTGTTGACCTGAGCGTCGTTTTTCAGGGCGAGGTGGATAATGCGCCTGTCGTACGGGTTCATCTTTTCCAGAAACACGGACTGCCCCGTCCGCTTGGCCTTCTGGCCCATCTTGAGCGCCATGGACCGGAGGAGCTCCACATGTCTCTGGCGGTAGCCCTCGGTATCCACGGTGACATAGACAGGCTCTTCGCGGTTCTTGTTCAGCATCCGGTTGACGATGAACTGCAGCGCATCGAGCGTCTGTCCGCGTTTCCCGATGAGCAGGCCCGACCCGTCCCCCACCACCTCGACGGTGTTCTCGCCCCGGA
This sequence comes from Deltaproteobacteria bacterium, assembly GCA_018436855.1. Taxonomy (GTDB): domain Bacteria; phylum Desulfobacterota; class Desulfomonilia; order UBA1062; family UBA1062; genus Phosphitivorax. The sequence continues at coordinate 75,024 of JAHDKO010000076.1, forward strand.
CACTGACCTCTGCTGAGATGTTCATGAGGCCGAGAAGCTCGGTGACGACCCGGCAGGCCTTGTCCATCTCCTCCCTGGATACGGGATGCTGCTCGGGGGCAAGCCTCTTTTCCGAAGCGGGAGCGGGTTCCATTTCCATGGCAGGCTCCTGAGCCGTCTCCCCAGCCGGGAACCCGGCTTTCGTATTCTGCTTTTGCGCCGGCCGGGCGAGTATTTTTGCAGACTTCGTCCCCACGAGGCCGAAGAGCCCCTTGGACCCTTCTGAAATGACCCGAATGTCGAGGTTTTCGAAATCCGACCGGAACGTCCTCATGGCGGTGACGATGGCTTCGTCCACTGTCTTTGCTTCGAATTCTCTGTAATCCTCTTCCATGTGCTGACGTCTCCTATGTATGCTTCCTGTTTATGTAGGCCTGCTGGGCAATCGACAAAATATTACTGATGAGCCAGTAAAGGACAAGACCCGAAGGGAAGTTCAGGAACAGAACCGTAAAGAAGACCGGCATGATGAGCATGATCTTCTGCTGGGTGGGATCTCCCGGGGTCGGGGTCATCTTCTGCATCACGAACTGGCTCAATCCCATGAGAATGGGTGTGATGAAATAGGGGTCCCGGGCGGAGAGATCCGGCAGCCAGGTTCCGAACAGGTGGAACGAGGTGTGCCTGAGCTCGATGGCCTGGTAGAACACCTTGTAGAGTGCGAACAGGATGGGTATCTGCAGGAGCATGGGGAGGCAGCCCCCCATGGGGTTGATCTTGTGCTCCTTATACAGCTTCATCATCTCCTGGTTGAGCTTCTGCTTGTCCTCCTTATACTTTGCCTGGAGCTCCTTCATGAGGGGCTGGACCTTCTGGAGCTCCTTCATGGAGGTGAAGCTCTTCAGGGTAAGCGGATAGAGAAAGATCTTGATGATGATCGTGAGGATGATGATGGACCACCCATAGCTCATGGTGAAGGAGTAGATCCAGTTCATGCCCATGAGCAGCGGCTTGGCGATGATGTCGAAGAACCCGAAATAGAGGGCCTTCCTGAGTTCGTTTCCGGCGTTCTTGAGTGTCTGCAGCTCCTTGGGGCCCGAGAAGATCTCGTACGATCTCTCCATGCTTGACCCGGGCTCGATCCGGGACGGCTCGGTATCGTAGGTGAGCCTCACCATCTCCTCGCTGATGCGCTTGATGGTGAGTGTGGTCTCCGGAGACCCGGCGGGGATGACCGTGGAGAGAAAATACTTGTCCTCGAAGCCGAACCACTTGATCTCGCCGGTGAATTCCCTGTACACCCCCACCTTTTTCACCTTGGAGAGCTTGAACTCCTCCAGATGCTTTCCATTGAGCAGAACAGGGCCCTGGAAGGCATACCCGTCCTTGTCCATGTCCAAGGGGTAGGCCCCGTTGAGGTGCAGGTCGACATCGGCAGTCACCGGGCTCGAGGTGCCGTTCTCCACCACGGTCCGGTAGCCCATGATATAGGTCTGCGGATCGATGGTGTAGATCTTTTTCAAGGTAATGCCGGGGCTCACCTGGGCGGAGAAGACCAGCTCCTCCGGGATGTCCGAGCCCCCCTTCTTCGATGCCTCGTACACGATGGACGAGTCGACGGGCTGATCGTTCATGCTGACCGTGGGCATGGGCGTTTTGATGGTGTCAACGGGGGGTGAATCCTGGGCAAGGTTTTCCCTGTACTCCTTGAGCTGGATGGAGGTCAGCGTTCCCCCCGCCGTGCTCCACTGTGCACGGTACCTGGGCGTCTCCACGACGATGGTCTCCCCGGGAACGGGTTGCCGTGCCTGGTCCTGCCCCTGTGAAGGCACCTGGAGCTCCGTGCTCTGCTCCTGGGGTTCTGTCTGCTCTGTCTGAGCTATCTGGCCCTGAGGCTGTTCCGGAGATTTCGGCTCGATAAAGAAAAAATTCCAGAACAGAAGAATGGCTATTGATATGACTATGGCCAGCAGTGTCCTTTTTTCCATCAGATCATGTCTCCTTAAGGTGATCTAAACAGGGTCATATCCGCCGGGGTGAAAGGGATGGCACTTCAATACCCTCAAAGAGGCCTTCAGGAGACCTTTCCCTATCCCGTACGTTTCGATCGCCTGGATAGCGTATTCTGAACAGCTCGGCCAGAAACGGCACGACTTCGGAAGGCATGGAGAAATGACTTTCTGATAGCAGCGAATCAGACCTATCAGCAGCGTCCTCACCATGTACGCGATCCCATGGCGCTGGTTATTTCCTGAAAATATGTCTCGTAGCACGTGTTCCGATCCTGTTTTCTCGCTATGAGAACAAAATCGTACCCGGGAGGAAAGATCTCTTTATTTCTGCGGTAAATCTCCCGTAAGAGTCTTTTGATGCTATTCCTCCTTACAGCGGTTCCGATCCTTTTACTCACAGTGATACCGATGCGAGCGTGATTTTCTGAGCTTCGAGCGGCGAGGATGATGAGGTGTGGGGTGATGAGCTTGCGTACCTTCCTTGCTTCTACATTGAGATAGTCCCGTCTTTTCCTCAGCCTCTCCTGCTTCGGGAATCGTTCGTCTGACATTACACAGCCAAACGCTTGCGTCCCTTGGCCCTCCTTCGATTGATTACAGCTCGTCCTGCCTTTGTGCTCATACGGACGAGAAATCCATGAGTACGATTGCGTCTCGTGTTATGTGGTTGAAATGTCCGCTTCATCGAATACCTCGATCTTCTGATTTAGGGGCATAGTATTTACATACCAGGTCAATGATTGTCAAGCGGCAAAAGGGTGGGGGGATTTTCCCAACGAGGGGTATAGATGCCGGTTTTGATTTGGGAGAATCCAGGCCTTAGAAAGTTCTGGCATTGATGCGCCCGGAGAGCATCGTTCTGTTGAGGGTGCCTGTCGATCCCCCGCTCCCGATGTCCGCCCCTGTCCAGCCGGAGCACCTGCATCCCGGTTGTCCGCCCAGTTCGCTCCTCCCGGTCGGGGCAGCAGGACCCGCACGTCTTTGCAGCCTTGTCACGCAGGGGCAATTCTGTATATACACGAAGGGATATGAGAGGGGTTTTCTGCACAAAGGAACTCACCATCGGTATCGACGGCGGGCCGGTCTCGGCGCGATCAATGCTCGGGGACCTCATCCCGGGCTGCGATATCTTCTGCCTGGACCAGATTCATTCCGGCAGGGTTGTGCTTGCCGAGGACCTCGCCCCCTTGGAGACGCCCCGGGCTGACGGGATCATCTCGCGCGACCCGGATGCCGTGCTCTGCGTGCGCACGGCAGACTGTGTTCCCGTGCTGGCATGGGCCGGGGACATGCCGCTGAACGCAGCGGTCCATGCCGGCTGGAGGGGGTTGGCACAGGGCATCGTGGCCACGTGCATCCGGATGATGCGCGCCCTGGGGGCCAGGGATATCAGGGCCGGCATCGGCCCCTCGATCGGCCCGTGCTGTTACGAGGTGGGCCGGGAGGTTCTCGAAGCGCTCGGTGCGGAGCCGTTTGTCAGGGCAGACGGGTCGCAGGCGGTCGACTTGAGGGAAGCGGCCCGCTCCCAGCTCCTGAATTCCGGGGTGAGCGGGAACGCCATCGAAATGCACGATCTCTGCACCGCGTGCAACACGGACCGGTTTTTTTCCTATCGCAGGCAGGGGCAGCAGGCAGGCAGAAACCTGTCGCTTATCGGAGGGAAGTCATGGTCGTTGCCGGGCTTACCGGTGGGATAGCTACGGGCAAGTCAACGGTGACCGCGCTGTTCGCCTCGTTTGGGGCCGCGGTCATCGATGCGGACCAGATCGCCCGTGAGGTCGTGGCCCGCGGGAGCCCCGCGTGGGAAAAGATCGTGGAGCATTTCGGCACTGGGGTGCTCCGGCCGGACGGCGAGCTCGACAGGGAGCGTCTGGGCGGCGTCATATTCAGCGATGCAGCTCAGAAGGATGTCCTCAACCGCATCGTCCATCCCGAGGTCTTCCGGGAAATGGACCGGCGCATCCGGGAGCTCGGGGAAGAGAACCGGACGGATGTCGTGATCTGCGATGTGCCGCTGCTCATCGAGACCGGTATGCACCGAGGCTTTGACGAGGTGGTCCTGGTGTACGTTCCCGAGCCGCTCCAGATCAGGAGGCTCATGGACCGGGACGGCATCTCACGTGACGAGGCCGTCCGGAAGGTGCGCGCGCAGATGCCCATCGAGGAGAAGAGGGCGTATGCGACCATCGTGATCGACAACAGCGCCTCCCGAGAGGAAACGGCCGGGCAGGCCCTGCGGGCCTACCAATACCTGCAGGAGCGCGCCGTCGAGGCGGAGCGCAAGGGAAAGCACTGAACGGGCGCCGGGGGCGGCCGTGAATCCTCCTGCTTCGTCCGCGTAATCGTAATCCTGCGGTCAAGAAATCTCTCCATGGCTGCTCAAGATATTCCGCACGCACACACCATGTGCATACGAAGAAGGGGAATCAACAGGTTTGATGGCCGAGCAGCATTTGTGAGCGGGATCTGCGCATGTTGTAAACAGGCTTGGTATTCCGGGAAAGCAGGTTCGCAGGTTCTCGAAACAGGTCATCGTGGGGTCAGGTCTCAACATATGACATGACCTTATGATGACCGTGTCATATGTTGACGGGCTGTTGCTCGAATAGCTGTTTGATGAATATTTTTGCTGTAGATTTACGGTGAACGGATCAAGTCATCATTTTGGCATAATTGGCTGCAGAAAATCCCCTCGAGTCACTATAATTGTGCAAGAA
>JAHDKO010000159.1 GCA_018436855.1 Deltaproteobacteria bacterium
ACTTGACTGAAAAGGCTGCTGCAACGTACCATCTGCTCAATCCTCCTTCTGGGTTTTGGTGTTTCTTGCTAAAAACAACTCTACCCTCCAGGAGGATTTTCACAAACTTTTTCTTCTTATGCTATTTTGGACAAGTGTGAGATAGAATAAAGATTTATCTCATCATCTTTCTCTGATTTTCTCTGATGCCATGCCGGTCAGGAGCGAGTTTTGATACTTGCCGTGGAAGGGTTACTATCATTTGTATCCGCACTTCTTTCTGAACCAGTCCTTCATCAAGGGTGAATATCTTCTGAGAACGGTGCTCAACCGCTGGAAGCGATATGCAGAAGGTGGGATGGAACGGGCATTGGATTTAAAGCAAGCCGGAAGAGCCGCCACACAAGAAGAAGCTGGTTGGGGGGCGGGAGAGGGTCTGGGCAGGCAGGCCCGATGCCCTGTGAGCAGCGGCTGGTAATGATATGATTTACCTGACTGAAATCCTATCGGTCCTCCCGAATGTGGCTGTTCCGGCCTTCTCGGTGACCAGCATGCTCTCCGTGGGCTTCGGCCACGTGGTTCAGGAGATCATCGAGCCGTTCAGCAGGCCGAGGAGCGTGATCGTTCCGCTCCTTGCCAATTTCGTGCTGGTTCCGCTCCTGGGAGTGGCCGTCGTCCGGCTCTTATCCCTGGACCGGCCCCTGGAGATCGGGTTGATCCTTATCTCGACGTCTGCAGGCGCGCCCTTTTTGATCAAGCTGACGCAATTCGCCAGGCATGATGTGGCGCTCAGCGCAGCGCTTCTCGTGCTCCTGCTGCCGGCCACGGTCATCTACATGCCGATCGTCGTGCCGCTGTTGCTGCCCGAGGCAGAGGTGAGTGCCGGTGCGATTGCCGTGCCGCTGGGGCTCACGATGCTGCTGCCGCTGGGGGTCGGTCTGCTCGTCCGGACACGCTCTCCCCGCTGGGCCATGCATCTGCAGCCGGTCATGGGCAAGGTGTCGACCGTTTCGCTGCTGGTGTTGGTGGGAGCCACCTTTCTGTTGAACCTCCGAGCCATTCTCAACCTGTTCGGCACTGGCGCCATTCTTGCGGCTGTTTTTGTGATAATCGGGGCATTCGCGATCGGCTATGTACTTGGGGGCGGGCGTTACGAGAGGCGTTGCGCCCTGGGGCTCGGCACCGCCCAGCGCGGCATTGCAGCGTCAATGGTCGTTGCGGCGGAGAGCTTCGGGCATCCTGACACACTGGTCATGGTCGTGGTTTCATCTCTGATCGGGCTGGCCATTCTCTTCCCGATAGCCTCGATCCTGAGCAGGCATGCGGCGGAGCATAGCTAAAAAAAGGAGGCCCATATGATGGGTATGAAAATGACCGGTAACATCCCGCGCGAGATCCTTCCGATTCCGGACCGCACGTACGCAGGTCCGACCATGTACGACATGAAAGACCCGGATGCCAGGTACGAGCCCATCGAGCCGATACGGCCGCCCAGGGGTGCGCCGAACATTCTTCTCGTGCTGCTCGACGACGCCGGATTCGGCGCGAGCAGCGCGTTCGGCGGCCCATGCCGCACTCCCGTTTTCGAGCGGCTCGCCACGGGAGGCTTGCGCTACACCCGGTTTCATACGACCGGGATGTGTTCCCCTACGCGGCAGGCGATGCTGACGGGCCGCAATCACCACTCGGTGGGGATGGGCACCGTCTCCGACATGGCGACGTCGGCGCCGGGCTATACCTCCCGGCGGCCGAACACGGCAGCAACCATTGCCGAGACCCTGCGGCTCAACGGCTACTCGACCGCGCAGTTCGGGAAATGCCACGAGATACCCACCTGGGAGTGGAGCCCGATGGGCCCGTTCGACCGCTGGCCCACAGGAAGCGGGTTCGAGCACTTCTACGGGTTCGTAGGCGGCGAGACGAACCAGTTCTACCCGAGCATCATCGAGGGCACGAGCTCGGTCAAGCCGGGCAAGATGCCTGAGCAGGGCTACCACTTCACCGAGGATATTGCGGAAAAGGCGCTGCGCTGGCTGAGCGAGCAGCGCAGCCTCATGCCGGACAAGCCGTTCTTCCTGTATTTTGCACCGGGCGCCACGCATGCACCTATCCATGTCCCCAAGGACTGGATCGACCGCTACAAGGGCGAGTTCGACAAGGGATGGGACGCGGTGCGGGAGGAGATCTTCATGCGGCAGAAGAACATGGGCATCATTCCTCCGGACTGCGATCTCACCTCCCGGCCGCGCGGCATCCCTGCCTGGCGCGATATGCCCGCTGATCTCAAGCCTGTGCTCACCCGGCAGATGGAGATCTTTGCCGCATTTCTCGAGCACACCGACTGCCAGATCGGACGCGTCGTCGATGCGATCGAGAAACTGGGTATCCTCGACGACACCCTGATATACGTGATCACGGGTGACAACGGGGCCTCGGGCGAGGGGTCCCTCAGCGGCACATGGAACGAGTCGATCACCATGACCGGAATGGCCGGGATAGAGACGCCCGAGTTCCTGCGCGAGCGACTCCCCACCTTTGGAACGCCCGAATCGTATCCCCAGTATTCGCTCGGTTGGGCACACGCGATGGACACGCCGTACCAGTGGACCAAACGCGTGGCGTCGCACTGGGGCGGGACCCGCAACGGGCTGATCGTCCACTGGCCTGGCGGAATCAAGGCCAGGGGCGAGCTCCGCCACCAGTTCCACCATGTCATCGACGTCGCGCCCACGTTTCTCGAGGTCTCGCAGATCCCCCCCCCGATCAAGGTGAACGGGGTCGACCAGCAACCCATGGAGGGGGTCGGCATGGCGTATACCTTCGATGACGCAGGCGCACCCGAGAGGCACAAGACGCAGTACTTCGAGATGCTCGGCAACCGCGGCATCTACCATGACGGCTGGACAGCGGTCACGGCGCACAACACGCCGGTAGCAGACTGGCCGAAGCGCGAATTCGAGGACGACATCTGGGAGCTGTACGATACCAACACCGACTGGACACAGGCGCATGATCTCGCGCGCGAGCGGCCGGAGAAGCTGCGTGAGCTCAAGCGGCTGTTCCTCATCGAGGCCGCACGGTACAACGTCCTGCCCCTCGACGGCCGTACCGCGGAGCGGGCCGATCCGGACCTCGCGGGGCGGCCGTCGCCAGCGAAAGGCAGGCGGCAGCGGCTGTATCGCGGCATTGGGCGGCTGAACGCGTTTTCCGTGATCAATATCAAGAACAAGTCCCACCGGGTGACAGCGGAAGTCGTCGTGCCTAAAGGCGGGTGCGAGGGCGTGATCGTCGCCCAGGGCGGGCTTGCCGGCGGATGGACGATCTACGTGAAGGCCGGCCGGCCGAAGTATTGCTACAACTTCTACGGCATCGACCTCTTCGCGGTAGAGGGCGCAGAGCCTCTGCCGGAAGGAAAGCACACCGTGCGGATGGAGTTCGACTATGACGGCGGAGGCACGGCGAAAGGCGGAACCGTTCACCTCTTCATCGACGGCAGGGCGGCCGGGGACGGCCGGGTCGGGCGAACGCAGCCCCTGCCGTTCGCCAGCGACGAGCCGCTGGATATCGGCAGCGACTGCGGCTCGCCGGTGACCCGCGATTACACCGAGCACGATTTCTCCGGCGAGGTGAACTGGGTCGAGATCGAGATACCCGAGGGCGCACCCGACAGCGATGCGGAGATATCAAGCCGGGATCGTCTGCAGGCCGTCCTCGTAAGGGAATAGCGCAGGTCCCTCCTTCTGCCTCTGAACCTGTTCGGCATGCAGAGGTGAAGATCCGCGAGAGGAGATGATGGCAAAGGCGAAAGGCTCAGATACAGCCCGTTCATCAGACCTCGCGCCCGAGCTTCATATCCCGGGGCTCCACACCCTGCGCGAAGCAGTGGAGAATTATACCCACAGAAAACTCCCGAGTAGCGCGGCAATCCGCAGAGAAGGGATTGCCGGCTTGACAGTCGCGGTCGGCAGCGTGCCGAGTGGTATGGCGGGAGGTATTCTGGCTGGAGTCAATCCGATCTATGGCCTGTACGCCAATATGTTCGGCCCACTCGTTGGCGGCATTTTCTCCAGCACCCAGCTGATGGTAATACACAACACCAGCGCAATATCACTGGTGGCCGGCCAGTCGCTCATCGGCATCCCGTCTGGCGACCGCGAAAGCTCTCTGTTCCTCTTGGTCATACTGGCGGGCGTTTTCGCGGCCCTCTTCGGTCTGCTGCGCCTGGGACGAATGACGCGCTTCGTGTCCTATTCGGTTATGACAGGGTTTCTCGCGGGCATCGCAGGGGTATTGATCTTAAGCCAGCTCTCCACGGTTACCGGCTATGAACCCGGGGGTTCCAATCGGATAGCTCAAGTTGTTGACCTGCTTCAGAACACAGACAAGGTCGGTATCGCACCCCTTGCCGTGGCATCCGTAACTCTGTTGATTGCCTCCCTTCTGAGGTATACCCGGCTGCGTATAGCCGCGAGCCTGCTGGCGATTGCCATTCCATCCGCCGCGGTCGCCTGTATACAGCCGGGAATCGTGAAGATCGTCTCTGATCTCGGCAGGGTTCCCGGCGCTGTACCGATGCCCGCCCTGCCGTCACTCTCGAATCTTTCCCTTGATGTGTTCACCGGCGCGCTATCCCTTGCCCTGGTAATTCTCGTGCAGGGCGCAGGGGTCAGCCAGACCGTGCCGAACCCCGGCGGCTCTCGAAGAAGCATTTCGCACGACTTCACCGCCCAGGGAGTGGCGAACATAATAACCGGATTCTTCCGGGGACTGCCGGTTGGAGGATCGCTGAGCGGAACCACCCTCAATGTGGTTGCTGGAGCAGGGAGTCGATGGTCGTCAATCTCTGCAGGGCTATGGACGGCCGTTATCGTAATCGGATTTCCCGGACTGATAGCTCATGTGGCGCTGCCTGCCCTGGGTGGACTGCTTGTCCTGATCGCCTTCCAGAGCATCAGGCCTTCCGATGTGGCCGTTGTCTGGCGTTCGGGCTGGCGTTCCAGGCTGGCTGCAGGCATAACGTTCGGGGCAACGCTCATTTTGCCCATCCAGTTCGCCATGGGGATTGGTGTCGCAATATCCGGACTGCTGTATATCATCAGGGCCTCGAGCGACGTCTCCATAGTCGAACTGGTGGAGAGGCCCGATAGGCGGATCGAAGAACGCAAACCACCCAGGTACCTGCCGGCAAACAGGGTGATCGTGCTCGACGTGTACGGCCACATCTTTTACGCCGGGGCGAGGATCCTGGAGGGCCTGTTGCCCATGCCCAAGGCCGGGCATGAGCATCCTGCCGTGATCCTGCGCTTGCGAGGTCGAACCAGCCTCGGCGCGACCATGGCAGATGTGCTGTCCCGTTATTACGACAAGCTCGAAAAAGTGGACGGAAGGCTGTACCTCACAGGCTTGAGCGAATCGGTGCAGCGAGAGGTTACAGGCATGCGAAGGCTTCGCCTGCGAGCTTACCGGGCGACGTCCATCCTCGGCGAATCGACGAGGATGGCCCTCGCCGATGCCCAAGCCTGGCTGATAACCAGGGCCGATGAGACATCGTCCGATAAGGGGAGGCCCGGTGGAGAGTCGTGAGCCGGGAGAAAACCTTGAGGACCATGGCATCCCTCGCCGGCAGCCCAGAGAAAGCGGCGGGAAGCGGTTTTGTTTCCTGCATGAGGCCTTATAATAGACTTATTCATTGACTGTTGTTCTGCTCGTGTATCAGGGGAAAGGGGGATCGCATGGAAGGCATTCAATCTCTGTCCAGGCTCGATGCCGCCCTGATCAACGAAAAGAGGACCATCGATTTCTTCATGGAACAGGCAAAGAACATCAAAAACCCGCTGGGCAAGGATATGTTCCAGGATCTTGCCGAGAAGGGGCGCAGAAATTTCAGGATGCTCTACCGGTTCCGCAGAAGGCGGGCAGGCGAAAGACCCGGACTGATCGATTCACTGGAGAATTCCGCCGCCGCCTTCGAAGGCAGCGAAGATGATTTCGAGAAAAGGCTCTCCCGCGAGATCGCACGTGCGCTCGCAGACTATGACGATTATACTATACTCGAAGCGGCTTCATCTCTCATCGATAAGGCTTCGGCTTTTTTCTCTCACTTCAGCGAAATGATCAAGGACCCTGCGGAGCGGGAGCTCTTCCGATCGCTTGCAGGGATGAAACATGAGCATTTTCTCGACATCAGGGATGTCGAGGAATATCTGAAAGACCCGGGCTCATGGTTTGCCGAGATGGAGCACCACGGCCTGGACGGCGCCTGAAGGCGTGTCACGGGTGCCCCGATCTCCCAGGGAGGCTTGAAAAACACCTGACTTTCATTTTTCCAGAGTACGCCGGGTATGGACCTGAACGCACGTGCCTGAACATGCATGAGGGAATGTCCATCCGTGCCCATGAAGACCCTCAAAAAAGAATGTCTGCCGATATTTCCTTCGCCCTCGCGCCTTGATTACCCCCCGGTATTTCTCTATAACTTCTGTATACATGAGATGCCATCGGCAGGCGCATAAGGGAGTGGATCATGAGCAAGGACACGGCACGGGTAGTGAAGAAGGTCAGGGAGAACCGGGATATCACGTCGCTCTTCATAGAAGGATACGGTGAATCGTTCAAAAAACGGCGCGCAGGCCAGTTCCTCACCCTGAAGATCATGCAGGAGGGCCAGTGGAGCAAGCCTCACCCGTTCACCATATCCTGCGCCCCTGAAGACCCCCGGCTCAGGGTCACCATCAAGAAGCTGGGCGTGTTCACCTCGCTGATATCTGAGATGAGAGAGGGCGAGCCCGTGATCGTATCCGGTCCGTACGGGGGGTTCTGCAAGGATATCGATGCGCGCGGGGAGATCGTGATGATCGCGGGCGGCGTCGGCATCACCCCTTTCCTGAGCGTGCTCAGGCACTTCCGGAATATCCGCGCGCGCAACCACGTGCTTCTGCTGTGGTCGAACAAGTCCCTTGACGATGCGTTTGCCCTGGACGAGCTGAACGCCATGAGCAGGGAAATACCGCTGACGATCGTGCACAACCTGAGCAGGGAGGCTCCGGGGACCGATCTGAGCGAATATGCTCATCAGGACTTTCCGGCTGTCTTCTATGAGCCCGGGAGGTGCAGCAGGGATCTGATGAAGAGATATCTGCCTTCCGAGGACCCTGCCGTGTTTCTCTGCGGTCCTCCCCCCATGCAGGACTACATCCTGGGCGAGCTGGATGCGCTTGAAATGGATTCCGGGTCCGTGGAAAAGGAGAGTTTTACCTGGAAGGGTATCCGCTAGGCATCCCGGGCACGCACGAGCCGGCGTTGTCGTTTCATCCTGCGCCTGAAGCGGAGCGGGTAATGCAGGGATGCCCCTTATCCGGTACAAGGAGGTGAGGCATTGGCTGAAACCGGGGTGTTTCAGGCCCTGCTCATTACCACGGGGGCGGGGCTGTCCACGGCCATCGGCAGTGTCATGGGGCTGTATTCCAGGAGACCCTCGGCCGCGTTCATCGGGTTCTCCCTGGGGTTCTCCGCCGGGGTCATGGTGCTGGTGGCCTTCGGGGAGCTGCTCCCCACTGCGGTCGCGGTCCCGGCGCTGGGGTTCGCCGGAGCCTACGGCGCGTTCTTCGCGGGCATGGTGACCTACTTTCTCATCGACCTGGTGATCCCCCATGAATACATCGGCCAGCACGACCACGCCCTTGTCAGGCCCGGCAATGCCGGGATGAAGTCCCAGGAGGGACTGGGAAGGACCGGGCTTCTGGTGATGCTCGGCATCACCATCCACAATTTTCCGGAAGGCATGGCGACCTTTATCGGCGCCATGGAGGATATCAGGGTGGGCATGGCCCTGGGCATTGCCATCGCCATTCACAACATCCCGGAAGGCCTGGCCATTTCCGCGCCGGTGTACGCAGCATCGGGCAGCCGGAAAAAGGCATTTCTCTGGTCGTTTTTTTCCGGGATCAGCGAGATCATGGGCGCGATTCTCGCGGCTGCGGTTCTCATGCCTTTTTTGTCCGAGACCGTGATGGGCATCGCCCTGGCATGTGTGGCAGGGATCATGGTGGCCATCTCCCTGGACGAGCTCATCCCCGTGGCCAAGACCCTCGATTCCGAGCATGCCCCCATCCTCGGGGTGATAACGGGCATGATGGTCATGGCAATCAGCCTGTATTTGCTGAAATAGATATCAAAATGAGAAGATGGATCAGTTCTCCTCCAGGACGATTCCCACCGGGCAGTGGTCCGAGCCGGCGATGTGATCGAGGATGAATGCGTCCTTGAGCAGGATCTTCAGCGAAGAGGAAATGCAGAAATAATCGATGCGCCACCCGATCCCCTTGGCTCGGGCATTGAACCGGTAGGACCACCAGGTGTAGTTGCCGGGCTCCTGATTGAACACCCGGAAGGTGTCGATGAAGCCGTTCTCCACGAACCTGTCGAAGGAGGCGCGCTCTTCCGGGGTGAACCCCGCGTTGCGGACGTTCGCTTTCGGGTTCTTGAGGTCGATCTCCTTGTGGGCCACGTTGAGATCCCCGCAGAAGACCACCGGCTTTGTGTGTTCGAGTTTTTTCAGGTACGCGAGGAAGTCGGCGTCCCACTTCATGCGGTAGCCGAGCCGGGTCAGGCCGCGCTGGGCGTTGGGGGTGTAGACATTCACGAGGAAGAAGCCCGGAAACTCCAGGGTGATGATCCTCCCCTCCCGGTCGTGCTCGGGCATGCCCATGCCGTACGAGACGGACAGAGGCTCCTTCCGGGAGAACACGGCTGTTCCGGAATATCCCTTTTTCTCGGCGTTGTTCCAGTACTGCAGATAGCCGGGAAGATCGACAGCGATTTCACCGTTACCCGACCTGGTCTCCTGAATGCACACGACATCGGCGTCGAGCGTCTGCACCTTTTCCTGAAACCCGCTTTTCACTGCTGCCCTGAGCCCGTTGACGTTCCATGAGATCAGCTTCATCCTCCCCGGTTACCTCCTCCTTGTATGATTCATCCGTTTTTATAACCCTCCGGGGTTTCATGCGTCAAATCATCTTCGGATTGACCGGGGAAATACATCGGGTATTATGAAGAATATCATTCATTCTCAATCCTCCTTCGCATTCGCTACGGAGGACGCAAGGGCGGGTCTGGCTCCCGTTCAATCTTGCTGCTTAGAAAGGGTACAAGGCTTGCCGTTGAAGGTTCATACCCATTGATGAAAGAGAGGTCCTCACTCATGACCAGTGTTGCGCTCCTGCGATGCAGGGGCTACGAACTGCCGGCACTCAAAGAAACTATGCTCCGCGGCCTCGATGATATCGGCTTCTCAGTCTCGTCGTTTCGCGGGGCACGAGTCGTCCTGAAGCCGAATCTCCTCTCCGCGGCCCGGCCCCAGAGCGCGGTGGTCACCCATCCGCAATTTTTCCGTGCGGCTGCAGAGATCGTCATCGAACACGGGGGAAGGCCGGTCCTGGCTGAGTCTCCCGCCGTGGCATCCCTCGGGAACGCCCTGAAGGCGGCCGGTTACGCGCCGGTACTCAAGGATCTGGGAATCCCGGTGGCGGATCTGTCCGAAACAGGGAAGCTCTCCTACCCCGGGGGCAGGAGGATGAAGTCCTTCGAGATCGCCCGCGCCTTCTTCGATGCGGACATGATCGTCAATCTGCCCAAGTTCAAGACCCACGGGCTCACCTATATCACCGCCGCGGTGAAGAATCTCTTCGGGGCCGTGCCCGGCATGCGGAAGTCCCAGATGCACCTCAAGTTTCCGGAAAAGGACGATTTTTCCGGGTTTCTCCTGGACCTGTACGGTGCCTTCCTCAACGGGTTCGATCCTCCCAGGACCATGGTTCATCTCATGGATGCCATTGTCGCCATGGAGGGCGACGGTCCCGGGTCCGCGGGCAGGCCCCGGACCATGAACGCGGTTATCACCGGCCTCGATGCCCTGGCCGTCGACTGGGTGGGCGTGCAGGTGAGCGGCCTCGATATCAGCCGGTGCGCCACCCTGGCCGAGGGTTTTCAGCGGGGGTTCGGGATCTTGTCCGGAGAAGAGGTCCGGGTCGTAGGCGAAAGGATCGCTGACATGCGCGTACGCGATTTCCGCGCGCCGCAGAGAGCCGGGGCGACCCGGCTCCTGCGGGTTCCCCTGATCCGCAGGATCATGAAGGATCTGTTCACCGACCGACCGGTGCCGGCGGCCGGGCGCTGCACGCTCTGCTATCAGTGCATGGAAATCTGCCCTGCCCAGGCGATCGGCCGGGCGGAAGAGGGCGAAGAGATACCCCGGTTCGACTACGGCGCGTGCATCCGGTGCCTCTGCTGTCTCGAGGTGTGCCCCAAGGCGGCGATATCCCTTGAAAAGGGCCGCCTCCAGTGGATGATGCGCTGAGCCCGGACCACGAGCCCTGTGCGGCCGGCTGTTCACTGTGGAGAGACGGGATGGACGGCCGTCTAAGAGGGGCAAGGATTCTCTGGAAAAAGGATTCGTTGTGTTGTAACTATATCCATAATTCCCTTGCAGGAGGCTGCCATGACTGCCCGTCACGAGCTGGAAAAGATATTCGCCGACATCCACGACCATCAGGAGATGGCCTCTTTTTTTCAGGAAATATTCACCCCCAAGGAGATCAATGACCTGGAACTCAGGTGGGAGCTGCTCAAGGAGCTGCATGCCGGACATGCCCAGAGAACTATCGCGGCGCGCCATCAGATCAGCCTCTGTAAGATAACCCGGGGCTCGAAGATTCTGAAGAAGCCGGGGTCGGTGACCAGGAAGCTGCTCGATGAACACTACGGATCCCGCGAGGATTGAAGGGCGCCTTCTCCTGGAAGGGGAACGCCGCTTTCAAAAGGCGTGATTCTTTTCCCTGCTGCTTAAGGGGGTGCGATATACATGCGTTTTCCTTTTCGCACCAGGGATGAACCAGGGGAAGGGTGCCATGAAAGATGGAATCGGGGAGAGGTTTCAAAGAGAAACGAAGTACAACAGGATGCGGATGCCCAGGGGATCCCTGGATCTGGACGGGAAGCCTCCCACCTACAAAGATTAACCTCATGCGCGCAAGATAGCGCTGCCGGCCATCGACCGGTGCGGGGACCTGAGCCTGTACGAAGCCCTGTTGAGGAGAAAGAGCCTCAGGCGTTTTCTCGACACCCCGATTTCACTGGAGAACCTCTCCTCGCTTCTGTGGACCTCGAGCGGCATCCAGAGAAGGGAGATGGGCTTTGCCTTCCGAACGGTCCCTTCGGCCGGGGCGCTCTACCCGGTGGAGTCCTATGTGATCGCCGCCAGGATCGCAGGGCTGGAGCAGGGGGTATATCACTACCAGGTGAAGACGCACCAGCTCTAAGAGCTGAAGCTGGGCGACTTCAGCGAGGCCATGGCCCGGGCCGCACTGGGTCAGGCCATGTGCGCACATGCCGCTGCGGTCATCGTCTTTACCTCCGTGTTTCAGAGGACGGTCTGGAGATACCGGCAGCGAGGATACCGGTACGTGTATATCGAGGCGGGGCACATGGCCCAGAACCTGTCGCTGGCCAGCATCAGCATGGGGCTCGGATGCTGCCACGCAGGGGCCCTGTTCGACAATGAGGTCAACGAGATCCTCGGCGTGGACGGCATCCGGGAGAGCGTGCTGTACCTGAGCGCGGTGGGCCATACAGGGATGTGCGTATAGGTGTGCAATGTACGCATGCGCGGCCCCGGCAGTGAGGGGATTGCGTGCCGGTCCGGATCCGCTGGTCGAGAGAGAAGCCTTGGGTTCAATCCGAGTGAGGGTCTATGGGGAGATACTCACTTTTTTGAATGTGAACCCAAGGCGTAGGGTTAATGATAATGGTGTGCGGGATGAAGTCAAGATGCCTGCGCAAAATGTGAAAGGTAGAAGCGAATCGCAATCCGCCGCAGCATGGGCCCCGAAATCAAGGTAATTTTTTCCTGAAGATTTTCCGATAGGTGCTGAATGGTAATAAGTACTTGATGGGGGGGTCTATACTTGAAGCTCCGGAACACGCAGCAAGCAGCGGATGAAACGTGGTATTTCCTCGTTCATGCCGCCGGTCCTGCCTGAGGAAGGCCTTCATGTCCGGAAAACCGACATACCGGGATCTGGAGAGGAAGATATCCGAGCTAAACATGAGGCTTGGGGACTACTGCGAGCGTTTTGCAGAGATTTCCAAGGACATCACCGAGTTCGTGTTCGAGCACGATCTGGAAGGCAATTTCACCGAGCTCAATCCCCACTATACCGGGAGGCTCGGGCTGTACCGCGAGGACGTGGTGGGCAGAAACGCCCGCAGCATGATGCCGAAGCATTTCCGCAAACAGTTCGACGACTATCTCCAGCGGGTCGCCTCAAACGGAAAAGACGAGGGGCTCATGCAGGTGATATCCAGGGACGGCCGATCCCACGTCATTGAATACAAGAATATTCTGGTCACGGACAAAGAGGGGAAGAAGATGGTGCAGGGCGTGGCCCGAGACGTCACCGAACGCCTGGAGACGGAACATGCCCTCATCGAGAGCGACACCCGCTTCCGGATCATTCTCGACTCCATAGAAGACGGATACTTTGAGGTTGACCTGGCGGGCAACTTCACCTTTTTCAACAGCCGGGTTCCCGCACACATGGGTTACACCGAGGAAGAGATGATGGGAATGAACTACCGGAGGCTGATGGACGAGACCAATGCCGAGTACGTCTTCAGCGCATTCCACAAGATCTTCACCACAGGTGAATCAGTCAAGTCGATCGAGTGGGAGCTCATGAAGAAGGACGGGTCCAGTTTCGTCGCCGATACCTCGGTTTCCCTGAAAAAAGACCGCAAGGGCGACCCGGTCGGGTTCCAGGGGATCATCCGCGATGTCACCGAACGCAAGAGGTTCGAGCAGGAGCTCACCTATATGGCGTATCACGATCCCCTTACCGGGCTGTTCAACCGGAAGGCCTTCGTGGAAAAGCTCACCGAAACCATCAAGGAGGCAAGACGCTACGAAGGCAGGAGGGCGGTGCTTTTTCTGGATCTGGATTCATTCAAGAAGGTCAATGACGTTCATGGCCACGAGACCGGCGACCGGCTTCTCACCGAGGTGGCG
The DNA here is from genome assembly GCA_018436855.1 of Deltaproteobacteria bacterium. GTDB lineage: Bacteria > Desulfobacterota > Desulfomonilia > UBA1062 > UBA1062 > Phosphitivorax. The sequence continues at coordinate 13,043 of JAHDKO010000159.1, forward strand.
GCCAGACTCCGGAGGACCGTGCGCGAAAGCGATTATGTGAGCAGGCTCGGCGGCGACGAGTTTTCGGTCATCCTCACCAATTCGCGAAACCTCAATGCCGAGCGGGTGGCGGGGAGAATCATCGAGGTGCTGCGCATGCCGTATCACATCATGGGCATCACTATCGATTTCATCTCCACCAGTATCGGGATCAGTGTCTTTCCCGAGGACGGCAATGACGCCGAGGTGCTTCTGAAACGCGCGGACGAGGCCATGTATCAGGCAAAGGAGCGCAAGAGCTGCTTCGTTCGCTGCAGCACGGACGGAAGGCCTGCTCCGCTTGTCGGAGCCGGGAATGCGCGTGCCCGCTCCTGCAAGGTCTCGACGCGGTCATAGTCTTTTCAGGCAGGGTCTGGTACCGTCGTAAATGGAGTCCATTTCAGGTATTCCTGTGAAAAGGAATGCGGCGGGGCAATGGAGAAAAGACGTGGGGAAACCGGCAGCTACTTCTTCACATCCAGAGGGATGACGGTCTTTTCCGCGTTGGTCATCTGACAGCTCCCCTCGAAAACCACTCCTTCGTCCACGATGAGGGAAGGTGTGCTGATGTTGCCGTAAAGCCTGCCGTTGCCTTTGATCTCCACCTGTTTGGCGGCTTTGAGGTTGCCGTGAACCTCTCCGCGCACGATGATCGTATCGGCCTGAATCTCGGCATGGACCAGGGCTCCGTCGCCGACGGCGAGAATCCCGCTGGTGATCACCTCTCCCTTGAATTTGCCGTCGATCCGTAAGGTTCCTTCGAAGATCAGTTTGCCTTCGAACTCGGTGCCCTTGCCGAGCAGGCCCACGATATTATCCATGTTCGATCCGTTCTTCATCCCCATCTCATTCCTCCGGAAAATTCCCATGGCGCTTCGACGTCCTTTCTCCTCGCCTGAGGGTAATCGGTATTGCTTTCTGAAGGTCCCTATCGTCCCGTGCCATTCAATACTTGAGAAAGAATATCCCGCAGACCGCGTATCATTATGAATTATCCGCGGACACACGGGCTGCTCATGGCCGGGTACTATAGTATCCGGAAAAGATATCTGCAAGGGTTTGTTTTCATACGGCTAAGGAAGGTGTGCCGGAGAATCCTTCAGGGCCGATGTCCATGCGCCGCCCCGAGGGGCTTCTCGACTCTGAATGATGCGGCTGCGGACGAGCGCCGCGCTCATTCCGTCAGCGAGATGTATGCCTGGCGGATTTCCTTGAAACGCTCTTCGGCCAGCACCCTGAACTCCTCGCCCAGGTGCTGGACCTTGTCAGGGTGATACTTGTTCGCCAGCTCCCGGTAGGCCTTCTGAATCTCGTCCCTTGACGCCTCACGGTTCAGGCCGAGCACGGAGTAGGGGTCTTTGGGGCCGGGCGCGCTTCCGGAATCATGCCGACCGCCCGCAGCTGAATCCCGGCCAGCGTATTCCCGTCTCCGGCCGCCGGAGCTCTCAGCCCGGGTGAATCGGCCCGCGACCGGGAAGAGCACATACCGGTACAGAAGATAGAGGATGAACAGGTCATCGAGCCAGCCCCAGCCGATGAGAAAATCCGGCAGCAGATCATAGGGGCTCGCGGCATAGGCTGCGGCGAGCAGGATCAGGATGAGCTTCTTCATACCTTCCTCAAGAACCCCTGTCTGTCAGTTGATAAATCCGGTTGCCTTGTATCACAAGCATGATTTCGTATCCACTGTCATGCGCTCATTCGTTCCTTTTCGTCATACCGGACCTACTGTCGTGCCGGGCATAGCGCCCGTATCAGCCGGTGAACCTCAGGCCCGGAATAATACAAAAACTAAAATCAATATTTCATTGCGTAAAATAGTGGTTGTCCGGGACGTGCTGCTGGACGGCGGGGAAGCGGGAATCTTTTACGGATGCAAGGACATCGGCACCGGCATCATGGACTTGTGGTTCGCCGGAGTCTCGGAGCCGGAAGGCGAGGATGATTTTCACTGCGCATTCAAGTGGAGGGGGAGTCCGGATGAAGGATGGTTCGCCCTCAGCCAGTCAAACGATGCAGGCATGAATCCGGATGCCGTATGGGAGGTTCTGGCCGGCGGAGAGGTGGAAAGCAATATGGCATTCAGGGCTATTATCGCAGATGGAGGTGTCCCGGAGGATTATTATATTGTCACCACCCTGGACAACATCGAGAGTGCGACCCCTGAAGAGGTAGTGCCGATCCTTTCCGCGGATATGCCGGATTACGAAGAGGGGGCATTGGCGTTCATCGACGAAACAAACGATCTCTGCCTTGGCTTCTTGAACAGTTATCCTACCCAGCTGTCCGATGTCGACTGGGTGGAATAGGGTAAAAAGACAGTTTCATCTGAAATGGAAAAGGGGGACCCTGCTCTGAGCAGGGTCCCCTGTTTTTTATATCCTTCTCACACCTCGATCGCATCACCTGCCATGAGCTCTTCGGCGGTGATGGCCTCGGCCATGAGCAGGCCCACGGTCCGGGAAAAGCGCGAGGGGTCTTCCACCTTGCCCCCTTCGGCAACCACGGCCAGGTCATAGAGGAGCCGGGCGTAATCCTTGAGAACCGGGTCGGTCCGGTCCTTCTCGAACACGTACTTGACGTTCGCGATGGCCGGATGGTCGATGTTGAGCTCGAGCACCCGTTTCACGGGCTCGGTCTTCTGACCCGAGGCCCGAAGGATCTTCTCCATGTAGGCGCTCATGTCGTACGCCTCGCCGGAAAGGCACGAGAGCGAGTCCTTCAGATGGGTCGAAGGTTTCACCTCCTTGACCAGGTCCTTGAGCTCGTCCTTGAGAAAGGCGAAGAAATCGCCGAACTCGCCTGTTTTTTTGTCGTCCGGCTTGTCAAGGCCCAGGTCGCCCTTTTCCGCGCTGGTGAACTTCTTGTCTTCGAACAGCCCTAAGTGCTGGACCACCCACTCGTCGATGGGGTCGGTCATGAGCACCACCTCCAGATCCTTTTCCTTGAGCCGCTCCAGGTGCGGGCTGTTGGCAAGGGCGGCGAAGTTATCGCCCGTGATGTAGTAGATCTCGTCCTGGTCCGGCTGCATCCGCTCCACGTAGTGTTTAAGCGACACGAACTTGCCCTCGGATTTGGTGGTGCGGTACCTGAGCAGCTTCGCGATCCGCTCCCGGTTTTCGTGGTCCGTGGGGACGCCGATCTTCAGGATGGCGCCGAACTCGGAGAAAAACTGTTCGTATTTTTCGGGCTCCATGTTTTCGAGCAGGTCGAAGATCCGCTTGAGAAGGTTTTTCCGGATGTTTCTCACCAGGGAATCGTGCTGCAGGATCTCGCGGCTGATGTTGAGGTTCAGGTCCGGGGCGTCCACCACGCCGTGGACGAACCCGAGATATTCGGGCATGAGCTCGCGGCAGTCGTCCATGATGAAGACCCGCTTGCTGTAGAGGTGGATGCCGTGCCTGCGCTCCCGCAGGGTGAAGTCCAAGGGCAGGTGGGAGGGGATGTACAGCAGGGCCTGGTACTCGGTGGTGCCTTCGAACCGGATGTGGAGGTGCGCCAGGGGGGCCTCCCAGTCGTGGCTGATGTGCTTGTAGAACTCTGTGTATTCCTCCTCGGTGACTTCTGACTTGTTCCTGGTCCAGATGGCCTTCATGGAGTTGAGCGTCTCTTCCTTCACCACGGTGCGGGAGGTGGAGCCCACGGGATTCCCTTCCTTGTCCTTGATGATCTCGCCCTCCGGGATCTGCTCCCGGCGCTCGACGTCCATGACGATGGGATAGCTCACGAAGTCGGAGTGGCGCTTCACGATGTTCCTGATGGTCCACTCGTCGGTGTAGTCGGGCTCGTCGTCGCCGCGGGGTTTGAGCGTGAGAATCACGCTGGTGCCGCGCGACGCCCTGTCCGTCTCCTCGATGGTATAGGAGCCGTCTCCTGCAGATTCCCACCTGACCGCCTTGTCCTGTCCCGCGGCCCGGGTGAGGAGCGTGACCTTCTCGGCCACGATGAAGGCGCTGTAGAACCCGACCCCGAACTGGCCGATGAGCTCGGGCAGAAGGCTTTCTTTGTTCTTCGCCTTTTCCATGGCGTCGAGAAAGGCCTTTGTGCCGCTCTGTGCGATGGTCCCGATGTTCTCCACCACCTCGTCATAGGTCATGCCGATGCCGTTGTCCTCAATGGTGATGGTGCGGTTTTCCTTGTCCGGTATGATTCTGATCCTGAGCTCGGCGTCCTGCCCGAGGATGTCCGGGTCGGTCTGGGCCTTGAACCTGACCTTGTCGATGGCGTCCGAGGCGTTGGATATCAGCTCCCGCAGGAAGATCTCGGGATGGGAATAGAGCGAGTTGATGATGAGCTTCATCAGCTGCTGCACCTCGGTCTTGAACTGGCGGGTTTCCTTCTTGTGCTCCATGGTTCCTCCATCTTGAGTGTCGGTTTTGAATATGTATGGATATCATTCGTTTACCTAGGATCTCAAGCAGGAATATTCAAGGCCCTGCGCACACATTTTTCAGCCCGGACCGGGTATTGCATGCCATTGATCTTTCCGGTGAATTGGGTTATGGTGCTGCTCCGGACCACACGAGAAACGGTTCATGACAAAGGAGCGGCAACTGCTGTGGAATTCGATGCATGCATGAAGCATAAGCTCGTCCGCAAGAGCGTGCGGGAGTTCGCGGAGGCCGAGCTCGGGCCCATCGCCCACGAGATCGACCAGGAGGCCCGCTTCCCCCTGGAGGTCGTCGAGAAGATGCGCCCCCTGAACTTCTTCGGGCTCCAGGTGCCGAAAGAGTACGGCGGTGCCGGGATCGACAGCATCAGCTATGCGATCGCCATCGAGGAGATCTCCCGGGTGAGCGGCTCATTGGGGCTGTGCCTCACGGTCCACAACTCCGTGGGCATCTCCCCGATCCTCAAGTACGGCACGAAAGAGCAGAAGGAGCGCTTCGTGCCCAGGCTCGCGGGCGGGGAGTGCATCGGCGCGTTCTGCCTCACCGAGGCCAATGCGGGCTCAGACGCTGGCGGCGTGGAGACCCACGCGGTCTTTGACAACGGGCACTACGTGATCAACGGCACCAAGATCTTCGTGACCAACGGCGGGGTGTGCGGCCTGCCGCTCATTTTCGCCATCACCGATTCGCAGGCCAAACCGGGCAGGAACGCGAGCGTGTTCATCGTGGAAAAGGGAATGCCGGGCTTTTCCGTGGGGGAGATCGAGGATCTGTGCGGCATGCGGGCAAACCCCGTGTCATCGCTGTTCTTCGAGGACTGCCGGGTCGGAAGGGAGAACCTGCTCGGCCGCGAGGGCGACGGCCTGAAGATCGGGCTCGACGCGCTCGACACCGGCAGGGTCGGAATCGGTGCCCAGGCCGTGGGTATCGCCCAGGCGGCCTACGAGGCATCGGTCAAGTACTCCCGGGAGCGGCAGCAGTTCAAGAAGCCCATATCGTCGTTCCAGTCCATCCAGAACATGCTCGCGGACATGGCCACCGAGATCGATGCGGCCCGCCTGCTGGTATACCGTGCCAGCGCATGCAAGGACAGCGGCAGGCCCTTCGGCAAGGAGTCCTCCATGGCAAAGCTCTATGCCAGCGCCACTGCATCGAGGGTGACCGGAAAGGCCGTGCAGATCCACGGCGGTTACGGTTACAGCAAGGAGTACGACGTGGAACGCTATTTTCGCGACGCCAAGGTGACCGAGATCTACGAGGGAACGAGCGAGATCCAGCGCATGGTGATATCCCGGGCCATCCTGGCCGAGCCGGTGTAAAGAGGGTGATGACGATGCTCAAGATGATCGTATGCATGAAGCAGGTGCCCATGGTGAGCGACCTTCCGTGGGACCCGGTGACCGGCACCCTCACCAGGGACGCGGCCGAGGGCATGATGAACCCCGCCTGCAAGCATGCCCTGGAAGCGGCGTTGATGCTCAAGGAGCTTTGCGGCGGTCACATCACGGCCATGACCATGGGGCCGCCCATGGCGGAGGAGATCCTCCGGGAGGCCATCGCACTGGGAGCGGACCGCTGCCTCATGGTCTCGGACCCGAAGATGGCGGGCGCAGACACTCTGGCCACCTCGTTCACCCTTGCACGGGCCATCGAGATCTTCTGCCCCGACTTCGACCTGATCCTCTGCGGATGCCACACCTCTGACAGCGAGACCGCCCAGGTGGGGCCCCAGCTTGCCGAGGAGCTGGACATCCCGTCGATCGCGGCCGTGGAAGACCTCGATCTCAGAGGGGACGCCCTGCGGATCAAACGGGTGTCGGACAACTTTCTCGAAACCCTGGAGATGGACCTGCCCGGCCTCGTCACCGTGGCCACCGGCTTTTTCAACCCTCGCTACACCTCGATGGCCGGCCTGCACGACGCGTTCAGGGAGCCCGGCATCCTGACCGTGGGGGCAAGAGATCTGGGCCTGGGTGAAGATGCCGTAGGCCTGCAGGGATCGGCCACCCGGATCGTGGACATCTTCTCGCCCGTTGCGAAAAAGGAAAACATCGTGCTCAAAGGAGCGCCCAAGAAGATTGTGGAAGAGCTTCTCGACCGGTTCGACGACACGATCGGGAGCCTTATCCGCAAAGACCTCAAGGCGGTGAAATAACCCATGGCACAGAACATGCGCAGCATCTGGGTGTTCGGGGATTACCGCAACTACTTCCAGAACCGGGTGACCCTGCAGCTTCTCTCGCGTGCAACCGACCTGGCAAAGAAGATCGGCGCCGAGGTGTGCGCCACGGTGTTCGGCCACGAGGTTGACGAGTGGGTCGGCGAGTACATCGCGCACGGGGCCGCGAGGGTTTATGTCTGCGACAACCCCGGGCTGAAGTTTTACAGCACGGATATCTACGTGGCGCTGATGGAGCGGATCGTGCGGCAGTACGGCCCGGAGATCATCCTGGTAGGCGCCACCTCGTTCGGCAGGGAATTCACCCCCCGCCTGGCAAAACGCCTCAAGACCGGGCTGACCGCCGACTGCGTGGGCCTGGACATCGACGATGCGGGCCTGCTGGTGCAGACCGCTCCCGCCTTCGGCGGGAACCTCCTCACCAAGATCGTCACCCCGGAGAAACGGCCACAGATAGCGACTGTCCGGCCGGGCGTGTTCCAGGAGATACCCCATAACTACCAGGCAACCGGAGAAATCGTGAACGTGCCCCTGCCCGGAGACCTCCCCAGGGACAGGGTCAGGCTCATCAGCTCCGAGCGGCAGGTCTCCCGGGAGCAGAAGCTCGGCGAGGCACCGGTGGTGGTGTGCGGGGGGCGTGGCATGGGCAGCAAGACCAGGTTCAAAAACCTCTTTGAGCTGGCCCGGGTGCTGGGCGGCGAGGTGGGCGCCACTCGGCCTGTTGTCTATGCCAAATGGGCGGACGAGGACGCACTGGTTGGGCAGGCGGACAGGCACATCAGCCCCAAGGTGCTCTTCTCGTTCGGCGTCTCGGGCGCCATCCAGCACACGGCAGGGATCAAGAACGCCGGGTTTATCATCGCGGTCAACAAGAACCCCAACGCCGCCATGATGAAGATGGCCGACGTGGCTATCGTAGCCGATGCGGGCCAGGTATGCACCACCCTGATCAGGGAGCTCAAAAAGCGCATCCGCACTTGATTGCCCGCTCGATACGAAGTTCCTCCAGCCGGGAGAGAGGTCAGGCAAAGAGCTTCTTCGCGGTCTCGGCCACCATCCTCCCCTGGAAGCGCGCACCCTCGAGCTCTGTCTCGCTCGGCCACCGCTCGCCGCTGGAGCCGGCAATGGTCGACGCCCCGTAGGGCGAGCAGCCTGTGATCCCGTCGAGGGTCGTCTGCCCCTTGAAGCTGTAGGGAAGCCCCACCAGGATCATGCCGAAGTGGAGGAGGTTGACGTGAAAGGTGAGAATGGTCGACTCCTGACCGCCGTGCTGCGTTCCGCTGCTCGTGAACACGCTCCCCACCTTTCCCACCAGCTTATCCCCGGCCCACAGCGACCCCGCTGCATCGAGAAACTGGCGCATCTGGCCGACCATGTTCCCATACCTGGTTGGGGTGCCGAATATGATGGCCTCGTACTCGGCCAGATCACTCACGCGTGCCACGGGAATGTGGGCGAGCTTCTTCTGGGCCTCCGCGGCCCCCATCTTGGCCAGGATCTCGTCCGAGAGCGTCTCGGGAACGCGCCTGATATCCACCTCGGCCCCGCTCACCTGTCTCGCGCCTTCAGCCTCGGCCTCTGCCATTCGGTAGATATGACCATAGGATGAATAAAACAATACCAGCACCCTCATGCAGACACCTCCTTTCCTTAGGTTCCACCGGGGCCGAGCCCCTGAAAATCAGAGGGGGCGTATCCCCGGAGCAAAGCGATCGTTTCTCAATGACATAGTACGGCCCGCAGGGCCGGATTCAAGGAGCGGAACACGGATGTGCGCGCACCTCTCCGGCAGTTCTCCTGAGTGCTGATCCGAAACCCGGACCCAGGGTGAGCCCCTGATCCGGGGAGCGGGCGAGACATGAATCTCATGGTGGAATAAGAGCGTGGCAGCGGCACATCGGAAGAACGAACCGCGGGCTGCAGGAAGAGCCGGGTCACTAAAAGCCGGGCCGGCGCTTGAAATGAAGGAAGTATACAGCATGATGTTTGAGATGATCGTCCTGAAGAAAGATCATGTACCTTATGGACGAACCGCTTCCGGCCGGTATGGAGGGACCATGGGAAGAGCTCGCCTGCGTGGTAAGCGATGCGCGCGGCGAGCGGATGGTGTATGTCGTCGGGGCCGGCAACCGGGGCAAGACCACCTTCTGCCGCTCCCTGGCCCGGCGCCTGAGCAGCCGGACAAGAGTTGCATATATCGACTGCGATCCCGGACAGTCGTCCATCGGTCCGCCCACCACCATCGGAATGCAGGGGATGAGCGGGCCGCGAGAGCCGGATGGCGTGCCCACCCGGTACTTCATCGGGTCGACCTCTCCCCGGGGGCATCTGCTGCACTGTCTGAGCGGGACTAAAAAACTCGTGGAAAAGGCGCGCAAGCTCGGATTCGAGATCCTGGTGCTCGACTCCTCGGGGTTCGCGCTACCCGATGCCGCCCGGGAATTCCAGTTTCACGTCATCGATCTGCTGCAGCCTGGTTTCCTGGTCGCCATCCAGCATGAATACGAGCTTGAGGGCCTGCTCGCGGGATTTGCCGGGCATCCCGGGATCTCGATCCTGCGCATGCCTGTCTCTCCCGAGGTCAGGACCCGAGGCATGATCCAGCGGAGGGAATACCGGCAACGGATGTTCGGAGCCTACTTCAAAGGGGCTCGTCTCCAGAAGGTGAGCATGGAGGGCAGAGGGATACATGGGGTGATCCCGGCCCCCGGCGGGCACGGCGTGCATGAGGGACTGCTCGCAGCGGTGTGCGACCGGGACGGTTTCGTGCTCTCGCTCGGCATCGTGGAGTCCTGCGACAGCCGGCAACAGGCGCTCTCGCTCCTGGCCCCGCCCTTTGACCATGAGGCCGCGGTCTCCATCCGGTTCGGCTCGCTCTCAAACGGGCCCGATGTGCACCGGTAAGAAAAGCTTTTGATATATCAGGCGAAGCGTACCATCTTTTCCGAGATCTTACGGGCTGGAAATCCGAAAAAAACTGTGCTAGAGGAAAACACCCTTGTCGGAGCAGCTTATGGACCATAAGTTCCGAAGGGCGATTTCATGATCGAGAGTATCCAGAGCGAAAGGAGAACATATGGCTTCAAAGCTTCGGAGCGTACGTGAGTCGCAGAAGGCGTACTGGATTGAGAAACTGGGCCGGCGCAAGGCCGTGCTGGCCGAGATGGGGATCGACGGGAAGCTGATCGAAAAGGATTCGGTGGTAAAGAAGCTCAAGGCGAAGATCAACGATACCAACATCAGGCTTTCCGCGATCGATGCGAACGAGAAGAAGCTCCTCGACATGGCCAGACTCAGGGAAGAGAAAAAGGCCGCTCCTCAGAAGGAAAAGGGCAAGAAAGAGGCCGCGCCCGTGGTGGAGGCCAAGCCCAAGAAGAAAAAGAAGAAGGAAGAGGGCGGGGAGCAACCGGTGAAGAAAGAGGCAAAGAAAAAGGCGGAAGCGGAATAGCCCGGAGACTGAATCCCCCTTCTCTGCCATTGATAAGACGGCACCTTTCCGAAGCTGCGGCGGGATACGCACGCTTCAAGGACCCTCTCACCCCGTAAGGGGTGCGCTGGATCAGGGCCTCATGCTGAACTCGCATCCGCAGTAGGACTGCCGGTAGAGGCCGTACTGCCGGCTCAGCTCGATGCTCCGGGCATAGCCGTTTCTCTTCTTGAAGTCTATCGCCTCGAACGCCTGATACGCCCTGCCCAGGGAGAAGATGGTGGGCGAGGATTTGTATCGGCTCACGCTCAGGCTTGTGGTGAAGGCCGGAATCCGGAGATCATCGGCCATGGCCGCGGTCCTCGCCAGGCTGAACGCGAAGCATTTCTCGCACCTCTTTCCTCTCTCGGGCTCGTCTTCGAGACCCCTGACGTGTTCGAGCCATGCCCGGTGATCGTAGACGTCCTCCCTGATAGCGATGCCCAGGATCTGCGAGAGCCTTCCGGCGTGCTCCATGCGCTTGAGATACTCGGCCTCGGGCGCGATGTTCGAGTTGCTGAAGAACAGGATGACCTCGTAATCCGGGACGAGGCGCTCCACGCAGGTGGTGGCGCACGGTCCGCAGCAGGTATGGAGAAGGATTCTCCCTTTTTCAGGCGCCATGATTCTTCATTCCCTCTTCACTCATCTATAGGACAATACCGTTCCGGAGTGAAGCATTCTTTGCAAATTGTCCTGAGGCACGTATACTGAGTTTCGTAAGGGACATCACAACATGAGCGTGAAGAGAAAAAAGATCGTCCTGATCGTGGATGACAAACGGGTGGTCAGGTCATTCATCAGGGCGGTCATCAAAAACAACTTCGAGGAGTACGATCTGGACATCCTCACCGCCCCCTCCAGTGACACGGCCCTGCAGATGATCGAGAAGAGGCACGGCGACATCGATATCATCTCCACCAACATCAGCCGCCCCGGCATGGACGGAATCGTGTTCATCCACTATGTCAAATTCAAATATCCTCACATCAAGGTGCTTATCTGCTCGGGAAGCGCAAAAATCAGAGATCTCGAGGAACTCTTCGAGGGGAGACTCGCGGACGCGTTTATCCGCAAGCCCATCAGGGAAAGAGATTTCGTCAACAAGGTGAAAAATATCTTCGAGACGCAGAAGCTCGTCAGGCTGAGTTTTCCGGGGTGATCCCCAGGACCGCTTCGAGATGGAAAATGGTCGATGGCAGGGGAGGGCATTCCCCGCCCTTTCCCCGGTGCTGCAAAAAGGGCCGCGTCTGGAAAACGGGGAACTTGGCACCCTTTTCGAGGGAAACGGGTGAACAGGGCATGAGCCTCCCATTCATCATGTTGCCATCGAGAGCGCCATGACGGATAATATAGAGTAAACCAAGGAAATGGAGCGTGCCATGAAATTGATTGCAGGTGACATCGGAGGGACCAAGACCATACTCGCTCTATACACCCCGCAGAGCGGTCCCGAAAGGCCACTGTACGAGGGCATTTATCCCAGCAGGTCTTATAGCTCGCTGAGGGCCATAATCAAGGAGTTCTCGACCCGGCATCATATCACGGGGGTCGATCACGCGGTCTTCGGCGTGGCAGGCCCCGTGGTGGGAAAACGTGCTCAGATCACGAACCTGCCGTGGGAGATCGATGCCGGGTATCTCCAGACCGAGCTGAAGATCGACAGGGTGCGCCTGATCAACGATCTCCAGGCCGTCGCCTACAGCATTCCCCTGCTCAGGGGCGAGGACCTGCTCACCCTGAACGCAGGCAGGCCGGTCCCCACGGGTCCGCGCGCGGTCATCGCGGCCGGGACCGGCCTGGGCGAGGCATACCTCACCTGGGACGGAGACCGCTATCTCGCCCACGCATCCGAGGGCGGGCACACCGAGTTCGGCCCCGCGGACGCCGTCGAGCTCGAGCTGCTGAAATACCTCATGGACCGCTTCGAGCACGTCAGCTACGAGCGGATATGCTCGGGCAGCGGCATTCCCAACATCTATTCGTTCCTCAAGGACCAGGGCAGGCACGAAGAGCCTGTCTGGCTCGCGGAAAGCCTGGTCAGAGAGCCCGATGCCACCGCCGTTATCGTGAATGCCGCGCTGGATCGGGATACGACCTGTGAAATCTGCCAGGAGACGGTGCGCATCTTCCTCTCCATTCTCGGGGCGGAGACCGGCAATCTGGCGCTCAAGATTCTCGCCTCCGGTGGGGTGTACGTGGGGGGAGGCATACCGCCCAGACTCGTGTCCATCATCGGGCAGAGCCCGTTCATGGAGGCATATCACCGCAAGGGCAGGCTCGCGGGAGTCATCTCCGCCTTTCCGGTGCATGTCATTCTCAATCCCAAGGCCGGCCTCACAGGGGCCGCCCATTTCGGGCTGGATATCATGGATACCCTGCCTTGAGTCAGGGAGAGCCCCGGGAGAACGGCCCGGAAAGCGAAACACCGTAGAGTTTTCCTGAGCGGAGAAAGGGGCTTGAGATTTCATCCCTGATTCCTGTATGGTAGGTGACCGGTCAGTAACTTTCCAATACCTGTGAAGGAGCGCAAGACATGGCAAAACTCCATACATTGGCCCAAATGGGGCAGGCGATATGGTTCGACTACATCCGCAGGTCGCTGATCACCTCGGGCGAGCTGCAGTCACTCATCGATCAGGGCATCCGCGGGGTCACGTCGAACCCCACGATCTTCGAAAAGGCCATTGCGGGCAGCTCGGATTACGATGACGATCTCACGGCCCTGGTGCACAACGGCCTGTCGATCGAAGAGGTCTACGAGCACCTCGCGCTTGACGACATCGCCCGGACAGCGGACCTGTTCCGGAAGGTCTACGATGACACAAAGGGTCTGGACGGGTACGTGAGCATCGAGGTGAGCCCGGTGCTGGCCTACGACACCGAGAGGACCGTCCACGAGGCCAGGCGGCTCTTTGCGGACCTGGGTCGGCCGAACATCATGATCAAGGTCCCTGCCACCGCAGAAGGGGTGCCCGCGATCGAGACCCTGATCGCCGAGGGCATCAACGTCAACGTGACCCTGCTCTTTTCCGTCACGCGCTACGAGGAGGTGGCCCACGCCTATCTGCGCGGCCTGGAAAAATATCTTGCCTCGGGCGGCGACATTGCCCGAGTGGCCTCGGTGGCCTCGTTTTTCGTGAGCAGGGTGGACACATCGCTCGATCCCGAGCTCGAAAAACACGGTCTGAGCGACCTCATGGGAAAGATCGCGGTGGCCAACGCCAAGGCGGCCTACGGGCTCTTCGGCGGGATCTTCTCCGGGGATCGGTGGCTGGCGCTCGAGCAGCAGGGATCGCGTCCCCAGAGGCTGCTGTGGGCGAGCACCGGCACCAAGAACCCGAAGTATCCGGACACGCTCTATGTGGACGAGCTCATCGGCCCCCACACGGTCAACACCCTTCCACCTGCCACGCTCCAGGCCTTTCTCGACCACGGAAAGACGGAGAGCACGCTGGGCACGGGCATTGAGGAGGCCCTCGGGCAGATCTCCCGGCTCGCGCAGGCGGGGATCGACCTCGAAGCCGTGACCTCCAAGCTGCAGAAAGACGGCGTGGACCTGTTCGCCGGATCGTTCCGCTCGCTCATGGACAGCATCGCGGCCAAGAGGCGGGCCATCATCTCCGGGTGGCATCAGATGACATCCGCCCTGGGAGAACTTCAGGCCAGGGTGGATGCCCGCCTTGGGGAGATGGACAAGGCCGGGGTCATGTCCCGGATACACGCGCACGACCACACGGTGTGGAGCGAGAGCCCCCGGGAGATCGCCAACCGGCTGGCCTGGCTCTCCCTGCCCGCAGACATTCTCGAGAGCACGGACGGGATGGAGCAGTTCGCCCGGGACATGTCCTCGAAGGGATACACCCGCGCGATCCTTCTGGGCATGGGCGGGTCATCGCTGGCCCCGGACGTGATGCGGTCGATCTTCGGCGTGCGCGAGGGATATCTCGACCTTAATGTCATCGACAGCACCGACCCCGACTTTCTTGCCGCCGAATTCCAGAAGGTCGACCCGGCCACGACCCTGTTCATCGTATCGACCAAATCGGGCACCACGGTGGAGACGCTCTCGCTGTTCAGATACTTCTACACCGTGACCGTGGACGCCCTGGGCGCAGAGACTGCCGGGGAGCACTTCGTCGCGATCACGGACCCGGGCTCCCCTCTGATGGAAACGGCCCGGAAGTACGGTTTCAGGAACATCTTCCTCAACGAACCCGACCTGGGCGGCAGATACTCGGCCCTCTCCCATTTCGGGCTCGTGCCTGCCTCTCTCATGGGCGCGGACGTCAAGTCGCTCCTGGACAGGGCCCTGGTCATGACCGAGAACTGCCAGGCCGGAACCTGCACCCCTAAGGGCGCAAACTCCGGGGGCATCCTCGGCGCGATCCTCGGTGAGGCGGCGCTGGCGGGCAGGAACAAGGTGACTTTTTTCCTGTCGCCCGGGATCGCCCCGTTCGGCGACTGGGTGGAGCAGCTCATCGCCGAGAGCACGGGCAAGCAGGGCACGGGCATCGTGCCCATCGTGCGCGAACGCCCGGGATCGCCCGGGCAGTACCGGGACGACCGGCTCTTCGTGAGTCTGCGGCTTGAAGGCGATCACACCCACGACAAGATCCTGGACAGGCTCGAAAAGGCCGGGCACCCCGTGGTGCGCATCGGGCTCCACGATCTATGCGATATCGGCGGGCAGTTCTACCTCTGGGAGACGGCCACTGCCGTGGCAGGGCACATCCTCGGCGTCAATCCCTTTGATCAGCCCGACGTGGAGGCCGCGAAGAAACGAGCGACAGAGGCGGTGGAGCTGTTCAGAAAGACCGGTTCGCTCCCCGAGCCCGCCCCGGCGCTTAAGGACCGGCACATCAGCGTGTACGGCGACGTGCGGGCGGAAACCCCGGAAGATGCCCTGGCATCGTTCCTGGGCGGAGCGGACGAAGCCTCGTACGTGGCGATCCAGGCATACCTGCCGCCCTCGGACGAGATCGGCGAAGCCCTCGACATGCTCCGCACGAAGATCAGGGACACCTTCCGGATCGCGGTCATGAGCGGGTACGGGCCTCGTTACCTTCACTCCACGGGCCAGCTCCACAAGGGCGACGAGGGCAGGGGGCTCTTCGTCCAGATCACCCGGCAGGTTTCGGACGATTTCGCGGTCCCTGACGAGCCCGGGTCGTGGCAATCGTCCATCTCCTTCGGAACATTGGAGAGCGCCCAGGCCCTGGGCGACTGGAACGCGCTGAAGGAAAAGGGAAGGAGGGTGCTGCGCCTCCACATCATGGACAAGGATGTCCCGGCGGCCCTTAAGCGCATTGCCGGGGCGCTGTGAGGCCTATCCAGTAAAAAGGCGGTGCAGCGGTCCGGATAAGGCCTCTCGAGGACCGGGAAGCGGATTCCGGATCACGCTCCTCGCCCGGAGAGGGTTATAGATACCGTGCCACGATCGTTACTCTGGCATGCGGTATCATGAAATACATGTATCAATCAGAGATCATAGGATTCAGAGAGATAAACTCTTATCGAGCCTTAG
This sequence comes from Deltaproteobacteria bacterium, assembly GCA_018436855.1. GTDB lineage: Bacteria > Desulfobacterota > Desulfomonilia > UBA1062 > UBA1062 > Phosphitivorax. Next base: position 28,624 of record JAHDKO010000159.1, read on the forward strand.
CATGTCTTGAAAAGGCATCAAAAGGATCTCTCCCTTAAGATGCAAGGAATTCACCTGACAGAGATTAAAGGTGCTCAGAAAATGGTGATTCCAGCTGCCCGGGAGAGGAATGATCAGGAGCAAGACATTAAAAATGAGAGCCGAGGTGCGGCGGGCGGGGGATGCGGCCCCCGGCCCGCGTCTGTCGTTATTCTTCCCAGAACCGGTACTCGCTCTTGAATATCTGATTGCTGCTCCCGTCAGGCTGCTGCCAGACGATGACGGCGTTGCCTCTGTCATTCATGGCCACCTGGGGTAACAGCGCATGCTGCCCATCCGGGCTGATGTTGTCACTCGGGTCTGCCGGGCGGGTCCACTCTCCGCCCCGGTACTCGCTCTTGAATATCTGCCATTTGCTCCCGTCAGACTGGTCCCAGACGATGACGGTATCGCCGCTGTCATCCATGGCCATCTGGGGAAACTCCGCAGACCACCCATCCGGGCTGATGTTGTCACTCAGGTCTGCCGGGTGGGTCCACTCTCCGCCCCGGTACTCGCTCTTGAATATCTGATCACGGCTCCCGTCAGACTGCAGCCATGCGATGACGGTGTTGCCGCTGTCATCCATGGCCACCAGGGGATCAAACGTATACTGGCCGTCCGGGCTGATGTTGTCACTCGGGTCTGCCGGGTGGGTCCACTCTCCGCCCCGGTACTCGCTCTTGAATATCTGGGTCTTGCTCCCGTCAGACTGCAGCCATGCGATGACGGCATTGCCGCTGCTGTCCATGGCCACCCGGGG
>JAHDKO010000171.1 GCA_018436855.1 Deltaproteobacteria bacterium
ACGAATCCTTACTGCTTCGATTATCTCTCTCCTTGTCCCTTTGCTGATGCCTTTGTCTGCCATTTATTGCCTCCATTTCTTGGTAACATCCCCCATGAGGCAACAGCTCGGCTTCGGTAGCATTTTCTATGAGTCAATGCGATGAGGTTTTTTAATTGACGCCAATCAGATTTTCTTTGACTCGTTTAATTACTTCTACTTTACTGACAGGAACCACATCTCCTACGAGCTTTAAAGTTGGTGCACCACCCTTATTAACAAATTGACCTTCTTTTACGAATTTCAATTTACTTGCTAGATTCTCATCTAAAACAAGTATACGTGCGTCATCTTTTTCTATTAGAGATTTTTCGGTATCAAGGATAGCAGCGTTTTGAGGACCTGCATGCGCAATTTTGGACATTAAATCAAACCACTGATTATTGTTAAACTCTATGCGTTTATTAATTATGCTTTCAAGCTCTGCATATTGAATTTTTTGTGTGCGTCCGCCATATCGATAATATATCTCTCCATTTTTAATTATTTGATCCTTACCCTCATCTTTCTTTGCAATTACAGGTTTAACACTTGATTCATATACATAGAACACTCCAATAAATTTCTTACCAATGCGGACAGTGGCCTGCTCCCAAAAAATATCTGATGAATAAATCTCTAATAAATATCCAGTGATCTTTTCAGGATCGATTTTATTAAATTGTCTTATTGATAATTCACTAAGTCCTGTTGGAAACCTTGGTGAATCCTTGACTCCAAAAATTATATAACCACCTCGATTGTTAGCAAACGCAGCAAAATCTCTGAAATAATCTGCAAGGCCAGCAAAATTGAATTGTTCTTTAAACTCTAATTCTTGACCTTCACGGTGATAAAGATGATCACCTTGAATTCTAAGTAGTTCTTTGATGTATGCTTCCTCTATCATACGCCACTCGATATTTTATATTTCATAACACATAACACGCTGATCAGCTGCCCGGCGCTTGCGACGGGTCAGCTGGATTTGTTTGTTCGGCTATTCCATGTACTTTCCCTTCAAGTGCTTTTAATAAAACTTTCTTCTCAATAACATTTGCACTTGAAAGAATTTGACAGCCTGTTTCGACCAAACTGATAAAATCTCTAGCATCAGAGAAATAGTTCTTAAAAGCAAAACGAATGTCTTCTGATGTATCTGCTTTAACCAAAACTATGTCCTTGCCAGGACGTTCTTTCTCCAACTGGAACAATGCTCTAAGTGCTTCAGGTGCATCACGATATGTCTTTATTTCCAATTCGCCAGATTCAGAGAAAATAAGAATGGTGTTACGGTTTGTACTTACGGTTTGATCTGCAGCATTTAAACTTCGAAGAGTATTCAATAGCCTTAATTCTCGATCCAACTTTAAAAATTCAATTGCAAGCTCTTTATTGTCTTTTTCTGGAAACGGACCGACAGTTTTCTCATACGCTCTTGCAAGGATCTCACTAGCGAGCGCCATAGCATTTTGATATCTTGTATCCCCTTCTTGGAACTTAGGTTGGCTCTCAGTAATGAATCCTATAACTTCAACAGCAGTCGCCCACGCATGCTGAATATTAGTCCGATACTGAACCTCTACCATCAGCCCTTTTAGGTTGCGACCAATAAATGAATTAACATCATAGACATATACATCATGTATACCCCGGTAACCAGTACTTTTGGGATTTTTAATATAATCATACTTATCAAGAGTATTCCGTCTCTTATGATGAAACCGCGCATTAAGGAAAGTATCCCTAAAGCGGTAGAGAGAGTCTATATCCGGAAAAATTAATCGACATCCGGCGACATCATCCATACGTGACAATTGCATTTCAGGATAACGATTCAGTTTACCAAATATTGTGGATATTCTTTTGTGCCTTTGTGCGACAACAATATTTGTTCCACGAGTCCTAGTTCGCAAAATCGCCTGAAATGTATTCAACACAGCGCGATGAGAAGCACGCCATTCATTAACCACAAGCAAATCATCTATTGTATAAGATTTTTCACGAATTCTGTTGCCAGCAAGGTTAACCCGAGATCTTGATCCCCCAGGAAAATTATTAATTACATTCATATTAGAGTTTCCCCTCAACAATCACGCCGAACGCGGGCATCAGCGGCGCGGCTCCGCCGCGTCTGCCTGGATGCAATGGTTGGGCTGCCAATTATTAAAGATTACTTCCTCTTGAACGTATGTTATCAAATGTTTTCTCAATCAATTCTTTCCCGGCTTCTCCTAATCCGTGGTACAAGGATGCCATAAAATTTATTGTGTTATTTGCTGCTCCTGTGAATTCCCACTGGCAAGAATAAAAAGCACAAGAATTGAGCCCTACTGGTCCTGATCCACTATATACAATTGTGCAATTATGAAACTCACAATCTGCAAACTCTGAATTATCAATCAATATCCGATCATTATTGAATTTATTACCTTTTAATCTTACCATTGCAACCTCGTCGTTTTTGTTATTACACTTATCAATATAAATAATTTGGCAATATTGTTTTATTTCCTCTGCTTCAATAATTTCAGGGATTATTGCGGTTGTAATTACGGGTGACCAGATAGAACGTATCTCTTTTTGATACTCAAATTTTGGTTTTTTGATTAAGGCAGGATGTGGGGTTAAATCTTTATAGTGTCTGGTTCTATCCATATATTGAATATATGCACTTGTTTCATAATGACCTTTGTCTTTGAATAACTTGCTAACTGCATTAATAAAAGCATTTGGATCTATTATCCTTACACAGGCATCATATGTTGTGTGATAGTCTCTGCATAATTTCCGCATGATGTGGACATTAAAAACGTCCGACACAGAATAAATGAAAAAATCTGGACTTTGCTGAGTTGCTTGAACTAAACAATCTTTTATCTGAACACCTTCTAACCCTTCTTTTATACGAAACGCTAATTTTTCTATTCTATTCAGATCAGATTGAGTTCGCTTAGTTTCTTTATCATTAGACCATTCTGTCAAAACACCTTCGTTCTTATCGCCAATGTCAGTACCTAACTCATCCTCATTTTTATAGTCAAATAATGTCCCAATTTTTACACTCCCTTTCTTAACCATTAACTCTGCTATTTCTTGTGGAAGGTATTTATACCATGGCATTGGATTTCCCTTATCTCCTGAGTTCCCGAGTTATTGTAACGAGGCAGGAGGGGTGACGCTCAGTTTGGCATAGAGATCCATCTGGCGTTTCGTGATTTCGCCGACCTGCCGTTGCTGACCTGGCACCTCAAAACATTCAATGACATCGAGCTCATC
>JAHDKO010000144.1 GCA_018436855.1 Deltaproteobacteria bacterium
AAGCGGAAAGCAGGCATGTTCGGGCCTTCTCCAAAGGGGGACGAGGAACACCCCGAACCCGAGAACCTCTCAGAGTGAAACCGGCAATCAGGGGACATTTTATTCCGGCAAAAAGGGGACATTTTAAATCGGCATTGACAACTCAATCCCATTGATGCGCCAGGTTCCGGAAGCGTCCGCCGACACTGCGATATCCACGGCCTTGTCAGCGACCCACCCGGTGACCCTGCCAGCCTGCGTCAGCCATTGTCCATCACATATGACGGAATAGTCGAGCCGGCACGGCTGCTGCTCATGCTGGAATACAGCTACGCCAGCAACCTGCCACCGTGTCCCATCCTGCGATAGCCGAGCATACTCATGACCCGGTCTATCCAGTCTATGCCAGAGTACCGCCTCACCCATCACGTCCTTCTCCTCCACGCGAAGCAAAGTAGATCTGGTTCAACGCGGACCGCCCAACGAGCAGCATCAGCGGCCGCAGCGAAGCTGCGGTCCGCCTGGATGCGGTTGTTAGCTTTTGCTTAGGTAAATATCCACAAACTCTCGTGGCTTAATAATAGGTACACCACCAAAATCTGCCACCTTCAATAAATGTTTGTCACCACTCACAATCACATTGCTTTTGCTGGCTATTGCGCAAGCGATAAACATATCATCGTCAGGGTCTTCACAGACTGGTTTCGGTAATTGGGGCGATTGGAACATCATTGCATGTATCGTCACTAAACCAAGTATGGAACTCAAATCAATTGAAGGGAATTGTTTTGACAACTCATTCCCAACTCTCTGATACTCATTGAGGATATCAGGCGATACTGCCAGCTCTATCCTGCCATCCCGCCATGCTTCGAGAATGCGTGAAGGTGGTCCCGAAAAGAAGATCCCTGAAACAAATACATTCGTATCGAGCACAATTCTCACTTGTGTGCCCGGGACTTTGCTATAGCTTTGCCAATATCTGATCGCTTTAATCCGGCCTGCCGTGCTTGTTTGCGTGCCTCACTGATTAATGCATCAAAATCCTTCATTGATGGAGCTTCTATTGCTTTAAGAATAACCACACCATCTTCACCCATGACAACGAATTGAGAACCGGCTTTTAGATTGAGGCGCTTCCGAATATCCTCAGGGATAACAACCTGACCTTTTGATGACATTTTTGTTGTTGCTAGGTTTGCCATATTTCTCTCCCAATGATATTATCTTACCAGTAAGATTATATGATCAATAACCCACTATGGCAAGTCGAAATATTTTCTTATGGTTCTGAAGCTAATCGGGATAGGGGGACGCCTCACGGCGCCCCTCCTCCCACACCACCGTGCGTACGGGTCACGTACACGGCGGTTCGGCTGATTCAGTCCATGTACCCTTAAGCCACCAGGCTCAGCAGACCAAGATCACGAAAGAACTTACCTGGAAGGGCAAAGGAAAGCGCCGGGCTCTGGCTCAGCCGCCATGGCCCATGTGCCGACTTGGCCGTGTTCCAGGCTAGGTCTAAGCTCACCCCCCTGTCCCGGAGTTCCCTGTATCCTCGTCTGCCCCATTGCTTCCATACATAGCACCTCAGACGCCGTCTGATCCACTTGTCCAGATCCCGCAAAGGCGAGCGTGCTTCGGTGAAGCCGTAGTATCCCTTCCAACCTATCAGGTATACCATGAGCTCCTCTATGATCTGGCGGATCTTCTTGCCCCTGGTGCGCTGCGTCAATCTCCGCACCCTCTGCTTGAATCCCTCAATGGCATCCTTGCAGATCCGGCGCCTGTTCGGTCGTCCGGAGGTGAAGGTGAATCCGAGAAAGGTGCGCTTCCAAGGTCTGTCCACTGCACTCTTCTCCCTGTTCACCATGAGCTTCAACCGACGCTTAAGAAAGCGGGATACACTCTCCATGACCCGTTCCCCAGCACGCTTACTCCTGACGTAAACGTTGCAGTCATCCGCGTACCGGACAAAACGATGCCCCCGACTCTCCAATTCCTTATCCAGATCGTCCAACAACAGGTTTGCCAGCAGTGGCGAGAGCGGCCCTCCCTGCGGAGTTCCCTCCCTTATCGGTCCGGCTACCCCTTTCACGCTGACTCCGGCTTTCAGAAAGCTTTTGATCAGCTTCAGGACACGGCTATCTTTCATCCGCTCCCGGACCCTGTGCATCAGTACATCGTGATCCACCCGGTCAAAGAACTTCTCCAGGTCGATGTCCACCACCCAGTCGTATCCCTCTTTAAGATATCCCTGTGCGCTGGCTACGGCCTGGTGGGCCGATCGTCTCGGCCTGAACCCGTAGCTGTGACGTGAAAAGGTTCCGTCCCAGTCCTCCTGCAGAACCTGCATGAAGGCCTGCTGAATAAAGCGATCGACAACTGTCGGCACACCAAGCTTGCGGGCACCGCCTCCCGGCTTGGGTATCTCTACCCGCTTGACCGGCTGCGGTTTGTACCTCCCGCTCAAGAGATCTGCCTTGATGCGTGGCCAGTGTTTCTTCAGGTGCTCCGGTAATTGCTCGACTGTCATGCTGTCGATCCCCGGACCACCCTTGTTGCGCGTTACCTGGTGGAGCGCCCGAAGCAGATTCCTCCGCTCAAGGGCTCGCTCCATGACCTGTGGAACTTGGACCGGAGTGTCTTCTTCCCGCCTCCCAGTGGTGGTTTCATCCTCCGGACCAGCCGGATACAGATATGCCTGCTTGCCAGATGCATTACCACCCCTCGTCACGGAATGACTGCTCCTCTCATTTGATCCCCATACGGGGAACCGTTCGGGCCTTCAGTGAAACCTCCACCTACTATGCCCTCTGCTGACTCCTGCATGACGGTCAGGCAGGATCTCTCCTCCCTCAGTTCCAAAGAACATCATGCAGGCCTCCCAGGGTAAGACACAGAACTTTCTCGCGCATAAGCGCCGGATTTATAAAGCGCACACAACTCACGGATGGAGGACTTCATTGTCACGTGCCAACTCGTCCTATGTACGCCACACCTCATATCCGGTTCCTGTTCGTCGCCCCTTAGCTTTTGGATTGGGCTTCCTCCAGACCCCACCTCACGATGACGCCCTTGCCCTTCTCCTAGCCTTCGGCTCCGTTTATACCTGGCGCGAGGACTCTCACCTCGCTAGCTCTGTGCCATGCCTGGCACACACGATAAGGATCACCGGCGGCTGAAAGCCGTCCGGTGGATTGGCGGGTTATGTGATCCTTTTCTTTGGTTTTTGCCTCTTGCTGTAGTATTTAAGGAAGTCTGCCGGAGAAAGTACTCTGGCACCCTTGCACAGATCTGGAGGGAAATGAGCATGATTACCGGTGATCAAATATTCGGCATCACCGGAGATGGCAATTTCAAGAAATGGTTCATCGTCAGGGTCTGGCAAAGGATGGGAAAGAGGTGAGGATGCTATGATCTGACCTCGGTATTCAATATAATCCATAAGGGCCGCAACCTTGTCCTGTTCGAATTGGAATTTGGGACGACGCAATACGTCGTGATATTCATATAGGATGCGGGCATCGAGACATAATACTAATTCACCCGAGGAAACCATACGAACAATATCACCACATGGACCGAAGGGCGATAGAAGGCCTGCTACAAGAACATTGGTGTCGAGAACGATCTTCATCGTATGCGCTTTTTTCGTACTTCCTGAATTTCAGCTTCAATCGCCTTTGCCTCAATACTATCGGTTCCCTGCTCCAAAGATCTACGCTGAAGATTTACCACCGCCTCGATAGCGCGTGCTTGACGAAAGGCTGAAATAGATTCTTCGAGGTTTGATTCGCTTACTGCTGCAAGAATTGCTATGGGCCGTCCGTTGCTGGTAACAACCATCTCCCGTTCTCCAGGAAGATTTTTCCAGACCTCAGCCGATTTTCCTCGCAAGTCGCGTACACTGATAAACTTCATGGCTATCACCCTCCAGTTGTGTTATAATTAGTGTACACTATCGTCACTCAATGTCAAGTATATTTTCTCACACATAACGCTGCGCATCACCGGCGCGGGCTGCAGCCCGCGACCGTGTGCATGCGCTTGTTGTGCCGTTCTTTCAATTATCGCCGAGCAAAACGAACCTGATCTTCTGTAACAACTACAAAAGAATCGGATAATCGATTGGAATAGGACTGTAGAAGCTTTGAAAATGCAAGTATTTTTGATGATGATCTTTCATCTTCCAAACGGAGAAGCACTACCCCTTTGTGAAGAACCCCTTCACGAAATACTTTCTCTCCAAAATCTTTGTCATTGGTGACTAAGATTCGATTCTCATCAGTACATTTCTTTATGACTTCGTCGTCATCAATGCCTCTGAACTGGTCAAAAACGGAAACCACATCATGTCCCTGGGACTTCAACCAATCTGCAACTGCAGGACCGGTACATTCATCGATGAGAAATCGCATTACGACGACTCCATGACCAACGGCATGAATTCAGTATTCTCTAATGATTTCATTGCAAACAAAATACAGGCTCTGATGTCATCGTGAGTGAGACCTTTATACTCGTTAATAATATCATCCTCAGTAGAGCCATGGGCAAGCAGGTTGAGGATATAATCAACCGTTAAGCGCGTTCCCTTTATGACCGGTTTCCCTGCCATCACCTGGGGATTTAACACAATTTTTTCAAGTAACTTCTTGTCTTTCATATAATAAGTCTCCTATGTATTAGATAGAAGAAACTCATACAGTAGTCAATGTATGTAATAGCTTAGGAGAGGCACAACGTGCTGATCACCGGCAGCTGTAAGCCGTCAGGTGCATTGATTTGTTGGCCTTGCAAGTGATTGTAAATTACGAATGGAGTGCCTTGAAAACGGCTTCTGGATCTTTTTCTGCGACTTTGAGCAAGGCTTTTGCCGGCCCTTCAGGTTCGCGACGACCTTGCTCCCAATTTTGAAGTGTACTGGTACTCACGCCAATCATTAATGCAAATTCTACCTGTGATACCCGAAGCTTTTTTCGGATATCTTTTATATTAGGCGTCTTGTACTCTGCTGTACGACTGGGCTTACAGGTACCTTTTTTGATTTCACCTGCTTGCCGTATGCTTTCAACGAGTTTGGAAAAATCGTCTTTCTTCATTTTAAATACTCCTGGACCAGCTTGCTTAGTATTTTGATTTGTGACTTTGTTAAATCTTCCTGCTCATTCTCTTTGTATGCAAAGAGCATATAGATTGTATCGGGCGGGTCCCAGTAATAACCTGGATTCCCGCCACCTCATAACGATGAGGGTGGATCGACACCGAGGGTGGTGTAGAGTTCCTGTTGTTTCTTGGTGATTTCGCCGACACGCAAGTCCTTTCCGGGCCTGCCGAAGCATTCAATCACATCGAGTTGATCC
>JAHDKO010000080.1 GCA_018436855.1 Deltaproteobacteria bacterium
CTCAAGAGGATACTCCACCGCCGCATACTTCGTATCTCCCGGTGACCCGCTCGCAGGAACCGTCACCACCTTGCCTTCACGATCCACCACCCGGATGTGCCCGTGCAGCTTCTTAAGATCATAGCTCGGCGGCATGTCCGGGCGGTAGCACCACCGGTAGAGAGGCTCGGGCTTGATTGCCCCCGGGTTGCCCGCCAGGGCCTCGCGGTAGGCCTGGCGCCTGATCTCGGTCGCCTCCTGCACCAGAAACGGCACGTAGCGGTCTGGACGGCTGGAGAGCCTGCCCGGGTTGGCACCCGTGGAGGCGAAGTCGGGCGAGCCCCTGCTTACGTTGTTGTAGAACACGGGCGTGCCGCTGATGGGCTCGCCGGAGACCTGGATGTAGAAGTGCTGCGAGCTCAACTTGTCCTGCGGAATCTGCAGCACCTGGATGTGCCGGCCCGGGTCGATCGCAAAATGGTACAGCCCTCCCCCCTCCTGGCAGATTCCATCCTCACGGCAGGGTGATCGAGTCCCCCTTGTGGCCCTCCCACCACTGCTTGTACTGGGTAAGCTTGGCCTTGATCGCCACGTCGCCATTAACGCGCTTGGCAGCTATCAGATCCATCTTCTCCTGGTCGGCATTCATCCCAAAGTACCGCTGACGATAGTCGAGAAACTCCTCCAGATGATCCACCACTTCTCCCAATGCCTCCACCATCTCCACGTTCCCGCCCGCCTGCCAGGCAAACCACTTCTCACTCAGCCACAGCCTCCGGCTCATCTCGTCCTTGATCCACTGCTCATCGCGTGCGGCATCAAAGACAAAATCTGCCGGCAGAGTCGATGGATACTTCTCAAGATATGCCTGTACTACCTCCAATGGCTCAGGCTTCGTGCCGTCAAGGTCTGTGTAAGATATGAATATCGTTGTATAACCGCTTAACCACTTAAATGACCCTCCTCCCATTCCTATCCACAACACCCGTTGATTATTAACATTCCTGACTATTGACCCATATATATGGGTGCCCAACTGTTCATAATCAGGGTCCCTAAAACTATCCTCCACCTCATGCAGCAACCACTGGTCAGAGTCCACTCCCGCATGACGGGTCACTTGCACTGATACCGACATTACACCCAGCTTCACATAATTGGTCTCAAATGTGATGTCTTGATGATCCTCATAAAAATGACCCGCTGC
>JAHDKO010000020.1 GCA_018436855.1 Deltaproteobacteria bacterium
CAGCTCGGCGACGGCACCCGGGACGAGAAGCTCACTCCCGTGAAAGTGCAGTAGTCCGGGCGGTTGATTCAGGAGATTTTCGATACCCTCATCGGAATGATCGCCCTCGATTATGACAGGCATCTTTGCCACAACCGTGTGGGCAGAGGGGGGAAAGGCATCGGCCCGGCGGTCAGGAGCGGATCATTGCCACAGCCGTGTGGGCAGAGGAGCGCCTGCTCACGCTCCCTGTTGCGCGTATGGGCTTTCAAGGCGCTTCTCTGCTTGCCATTTCTCCCTTCCCGTCTTAGAATGACGCTACCGGACGTGGTCTTCCGCATGGGGCAGCAGCATGGGAGCTTTTTTGGAAAACCTCTTCGAGACAAGGCGGTCCATGGCACGAAAAAAACCGGTGTACCAGCAGAGAAAGTCACCGATCAGGCAGACACGGGACGCCCTCAGAAAGAGCGAACGTCATTTCCGTGACTTGGTGGAGCATTCGCTGACAGGCATCTCGATCATCCAGGATGGGAGGGTGGTCTATCGCAATCCCGAGCAGCAGCGGCTCTTCGGCCCGCTCTCCAAAGACGGCCCCGCGTCCATCTACGAACATATCCATCCCGATGACATACCGGCAATCGAGGCCCTCCATGCAGAGCTCATTGCAGGCAAGGTTGATCATCCGGGCAGGGTGGTGAGGTTCTTCCCCCGAGGATCCACGCGGGAGAACGCCGACGTCCGGTGGCTCCACTGCAGGGCGAGCCTGATCGAGCACGAGGGCAGGGATGCCATGCTGCTCAACATGATGGACGTGACCATGGCAAGGGAGCTCGAGCACGTGCTCATCATGCAGGACCGCATGACCTCCCTGGGCCGCGTGGCCACGGGCATCGCCCACGAGATCAGAAATCCCCTGTCCGGCATCACCATCTACCTCCATTCGATGAAGAAAATCCTCGCCGAAGGCAGGGACGTGGACGAGGCCTTTGCCGTCATCGACAGGATGCTCGATGCGTCGCGCAGGATCGATGCCGTCATCAAGCGGGTCATGGACTTCTCCCGCCCCGGAGAGCCGAGGTTCTCTTCCATCGACATCCGCAGGCCCGTGGAAGAGGCTCTCTCCTTGTCGGCCGTGACGCTTCGCAAGTCAGGCATCGCGGTGGAATCCGACATCCCCGGCGACCTGCCCCAGTGCTTTGCCGACCTTCAGCTCATCGAGCAGGTGATGCTCAATCTCATCACCAATGCGATCGAGGCCGTGAAAGATACGCCCCGGGAAAAAAAGATCGAGGTCATTGCAACGTCCGGCAGGAACAGCATCGTGATCAGGGTGGGCGACTCGGGGCCCGGTATCCCGCCTGCCCGCAGAGACCGAATCTTCGACCCCTTCTTCACCACCAAGGCGGGAAACACCGGTATCGGCCTGTGCCTGAGCCACCGGATCATCACAGATCACGGAGGCAGGCTGGAGGTGGGTGCGAGCCGTCTGGGCGGGGCCGAATTCATCGTCCGCATCCCAGTGAGGCAGGGAGGCGGCCGGCCGTGATCTCCTCCACGATCTTTGTCATCGACGACGAGCAGAGCATCCGTGACGGGATCTCCCTGAGTCTCTCGCCCGTCTACCGGGTGCTGACCTTCGCCGCAGCGGAGGAGGCCCTCTCCTGCCTGAACGGAGAACCGCCGGACCTGATTCTGCTGGATATCGGGCTGCCGGGCATGGACGGGATCGGCGCGCTTCAGGAGATACGCCGGACCCACCCCGATGTCCTGGTGATCATGATCACGGCCTACGAGGATGCACCGACCGTGATCCAGGCAATGAAGCTCGGGGCGTATGATTATGTGATCAAACCCATCCTCATGGAATCGCTGGAGACATCCATTGCCCATGCCCTGGAGTCCGTCAGGCTCCGGAAAGAGGTCCGGCAGCTCCAGCAGCGGTATCTCCGGGAAAACCTTCCCTGCTTCATTGCCGAGAGCAACGCCATTCAGGACATCATGGAGTTCATCTTCCGCGTGGCCAAGAGCCCGGACACCCCGGTGCTCATCCTCGGGGAGACCGGCACGGGCAAAGAGCTCATCGCGGGCGCCATCCACTACCAGAGCCCCAATTTCCTGGGACCGCTCGTCACGGTAAACTGCGCCGCCATCCCCAGGGATCTCGTCGAGAGCGAGCTCTTCGGCTATGAGCGGGGCGCCTTCAGCGGTGCCAGCCCCGCAGGCAAGCGGGGCCTCATCGAAGATGCCCGGGGCGGCACCCTGTTCCTCGACGAGGTGGGCGACCTGAGCATGGAAGCCCAGGCCAAGCTCATGAGGTTTCTGGAAGACGGGGAGTTCTACCGTCTGGGGTCCACAAAAAGGCAGCAGGTGAAGACCAGAATCGTATCCGCGACCAACAAGAATCTTTCCGACCTGATGGAGCAGGGGCTTTTCCGCCGCGATCTCTATTTTCGCCTGGGTGTGGTCACGGTCACGGTCCCCTCCCTCAACGAGCGCAAGGAAGATATCCTTCCCCTGGTCCGGCACTTTTTCGTGGAGTTCAACAACAAGTTCGGCAGGGATTTCACCGGAATCTCTCCGGAGGCTGAAGAATCCCTGCTTGCCCATCGCTGGACCGGCAACGTCCGGGAGCTGAAAAACCTTGTGGAGCGCGCGACCCTCACCGGCCGAGGCCCGGAGCTTCTGCCCGGCGACCTGGGTTTGCCGGCATGTACCGAAACCGCATCACCCGCCCTCCGCCTTCCTCCCGTTCCCGCCGGCGGCGTAGATTTTCCCGCACTGGAGCGCGCATTCGAACGTCATTACATCGAGCAGGCCCTCACGCTCTCCCGCGGAAACGAGAGCGAGGCCGCCAGGCTCCTGAACATGAACCATCACACCTTCCGTTACCGGAGGCGGCGACACAAAGAGGAGTAAGCCGCGTTCTCCCTTAGGACCCTCTGCCGCTGCCCATTGAGGTGAATCCGGCGCAGACTATTAATAATGGTATCGCAATCGAATGATAAAACAGGAAGCAGCCGCGCAGTCAGAAGACCGGCCTTTAAGAACGTGCTCTCCCGGTTCCAAGGCGCATTCGGCCGGGATCACGCCTTTGACACAGGCAAAGGCAGGCTAAGATGAACAAAAAGAAAGCCGAGCGGAACATGGAGAAGAGGCTTCGCGACTTGGATGCGGAGATCGACCGCACGAAGGCCAAGGCAACCATGGCAGACGCCGATTCCCGGGAAGGATACCAGCGGGATATCGGCCGTCTGACGCACAGAAGACAGGCGATGAAAGAGAATCTCCGGGAATTCAGGAGCTCTGGGACAGAGGCCTGGCAGGACATCCGGCTCGGCGCCGGGCAGGCGTTCAACGACCTGAGCAGGGCTGTCAAATCGGCCTGGGCACGATTCCGGTGAGACACCCCGCCCCTTCATGTGCAGCCTTCCGGCGCAGGGCAGCCTCTTTCCGCCGGTTGCACTTCCCGATAAACGTATTTAAGGAAAGGAGACCACAATGAATCCTATGAGACTGGTAACCCTGGTAATCGGCGTCCTCTCCGCAATCTTCCTCGTCATCCTGCCCGTTGCCCTCATGAGGCGCACCGCGGCCGACCGGTCTGCCCGGCGCGTCAAGAAGCAGTTCGGAAAGACCGCAGAGGCGATCAAGGACTATTCATCCGGGCAGAGGGACAAGGCTCTGGCCAAGGCGAAAAAATCCCTGGACGAGCTGGACGCCCGTATCACAGACATGGAAGAACAGCTCTTCGACACCTGGGACCAGATGGACCAGGAGACCCGTGCCGCCCACCGGAGCAACCTGAGCGAGATCAGGAATCAGCGGAACCGGATGGGAGAGTGGTACGGCGCCATGAGCCACAGCTCCGAAAACGCGTGGGAGAATATCAAGGAGGGGTTCATCAACAGCTATCGGGATCTTAAGAGCTCCTTCGAAAAGATACAGTCCGAGGGTTAGAGAGGATGACGGGCACTCCTCCCGCGGAGGCTAAGGGGGCCCGGTCAGGGCTTTTTCCTCCGTCTTGAACCCCTTCGCTTCAGGAGAACGGCATGAATACCTGTACGCTATCGGCTGTCATATTCGCAATCATTCTCACCGTACTCTTGATTGCCGCCCCGGTTTCCTGCGCAAACCGCAACAGCCCCGAAAAACCCTCCAAGGACGTGGAGCGGGAGGTGGACGAAGCGGCTGAGGCCATTCGGGATTACTCCATAGAGCAGCGGGACGAGGCCCTCAGGCAGGGACGGGAGGCGCTGGACGACATCGATTCCCGGATCCGCACCTTTCGGGGACGGATCAGCGAGCAGTGGGACGAGATGGAGCCCGAGGTGAGATCCCAGGCAAGAGAAACACTGAAGGCGCTTCAGAGGCAGCGAAGCGAGACGGCCCGGTGGCTCGACGAGCTCCGGACCAGCTCGTCGGGGGCGTGGGACGAGGTGAAGCGAGGGTTTGTCCGAAGCTATGAGGAGATGCGCCGGTCATTCGAGAGAGCCGGTGAAAAGTATTGAAGGCCTCTTCTACGCCCGCTTCGCGGTAGCCCTGCGGATGACGGCGTCCAGATCTTTCGTGGTGGCGGGTTTCATGAGCAGGTCCCGGACGCCCATGGCCCTGGCCTCCTGCTCGCTGATGGTCTCGCTGAAGCCCGTGGAGAGGATGACCGGGATGTCGGGCCGGATGTGCAGGAGCTCTTCGGCAAGCTCCGCACCCGTCATCTTGGGCATGGTCTGGTCGGTGATGACCACGTCGAAGGAATCCGGGTCCTCACAGAAGATCTCGAGGGCGTCGGGCCCGTCCTTCACCGCGTCCACCTCGTACCCCAGCCGCTCCAGAGCCCGCTGAACGCTCATGAGAACGAGGCTCTCATCATCCACCAGGAGAACCCGCTGTCTCCTGTCCCCTGATTCCCCCGGCGCGTTCCGATCGGACGTCCGCGCCTGATCGCTCTTGTCGACAACCGGAAAATAGACGGTGAACCGGGAACCTTTGTCCTTTTTGCTTTCCACTGTAATGGTGCCTCCGTGACTTTTGACTATTCCATGCACGACCGCCAGCCCCATGCCGCTGCTCTTGCTCGTGTCCTTGGTCGAAAAAAACGGCTCGAACGCCCGCTCGACCACCTCGCCGGTCATTCCGCTGCCGGTGTCCCTGACGGTGAGCTGCAGATACTGCCCCGGGCGCATATCCGGCAGCACCCGGTTTTCCTCCAGGCGGGTGTTCGCCAGCGTCACCTCGATGGTGCCGGGCTTCGAACCGAGGGCCTCGGCGGCATTGGTGCTCAGGTTCATGATGACCTGGTGGATCTGGGTGGGGTCGCCCATGACGGTGTCGCAGGCTGCGTTGAGATGCTCCTGGATGTCGATGGTGCTGGGCAGCGACACCCTGAGAAAGTGGAGGGCCTCCCGCACCAGGGGCGTCACCTGGATGGGCCGGCGCTGCTGCTCGTTCCGCCGGCTGAAGGCCAGCACCTGCTTCACCAGGTCCTTCTGCCGGTAGGCCGCGTGGAGTACCTGGTTCAGCGGCTCGTATGCGGGAGAGCCCGGCCCGGCGTCGTCAATGAGCATCTCCGTGTTGATGATAATGGGGTAGAGGATGTTGTTCAGATCGTGGGCGATCCCGCCTGCGAGCCTGCCCAGGGCCTCGATATTCTGCATCTGACGGACCTGCTGCTCCAGCAGCGTCTCGTGGGTCATGTCGTGCTCGATGACCACATAGTTGAGGACCCTGCCCGACTCGTCATACACGGTCGAAACCGTGGACTCGAGCTCGAGGTGTTCGCCGTCCTTGCGCTGCCCGGAACGCCTCCCCTTCCATACCCCGCCGTCGGCGAGCGCGCGGTGGATATCCCGGGCGCCCTCGCCGTTCTCCCGGATGAAATCCAGGGGCTTGCCCACCAGCTCGCGCGGCTCGAACCCGGTGATCCGCTCCACAGCGGAATTCGCGTACTGGACCATCCCCCCGCTGTCGGTGATGATGACCACGTCCCCGGCGTGCTCCACCGCCTTGACCAGCCGCTGGCGCTCCTTCTCCAGGGCCTTGTGGGCGGTCCTGTCCACCAGGGTGAGGATGAGGCCCTCGATCTCCCCTGCCGTGCCCTTGACCGGCTGCAGGTTCCAGTCCCAGTACATATCCTGCGGCCGGTCCAGAGAACAGGAAAACGGTTTCTCACCCGCACTGTAAGGTTCCCCGGTCTCCACCGCTCCGCGGAAGATGCGCCGGGTGGCGGGGTCGGGGTACAGGTCGAAGTAGTTCTTTCCCTCGAAAAATTCCTCCGGCCTGCCGCAGACCACACAGAAGGACCGGTTCACCCGGATGAAGTTGAACTCCCGGTCGAGGTAGACGATGAGGATGTGGGTATTGGCAAACATCCTTTCCAGGAGCTCGTTGGTCTTCTTCAAGCTTTCCTGGGCCTTTTTCTCGGAGCTCACGTCGGTGACCACGCCCAGAAAGGCGGGGACATCCTCGATCCGGAAAGGGGAGAAGGACACGAGGGTATGGACATTCTCCCCTCCCGCACGCCGGAGCACGATCTCGGCCCTCCCGGTGCGGCCCAGGTCCTTCGAGATGAGGCCGGTCAGCTCGGCCCTGCTGGCCGGGCTCACATAATCGCACAGCGACGTGCCGATCAGCCTTTCCAGAGGCACGCCCAGCATGCTGGCGAGCTGCCGGTTGCAGTAGAGGATCGCCCCGTCTTCGCTCACCGTAACCGTTCCCTCGCTCATCTCTTCGATGATGATCCGGTAAGGACGGTCTGCCTCTTTGAGAGTGAAGACCTGCTCGCCCTGCGCGCCCGACACCACGATTGCATCGATCTCGCCCTGCCGGATGGCATCCAGATTTTCCTGGGCCTCATGGAGGCGCCACTTCAGATCGTCGATCTCCCGGAGCAGATCGTCTCTGGTTTTCTCACTCATGATCCCTGCTCTGCGCTGCGTGATGCTCCTGTCCATGAACTCCGTTCATACCTCTAGCTCTTAACCGTGATATCCATGCCTTTGAGGACCTGCTCCATGTCGGAGAGGTCTCCGATAAATTTCCTCAAGGGCAGGGGGAGCCTTTTCACCAGGGTGGGCGTCACCACGATGTCCGCGTCCTGCGCCAGCTCGGGCTGCTGGTAGATGTCAATCACCTCGAGCTCGTACCTGCCCTGAAGGTGCTCCTCGCAGATCTTCCGCAGGTTCCTGATCGCCCGGGCGGACCTGGGCGTCGACCCGGTGACGTACAGGCGCAGAACATACCGCTTTGCCTGATCGCCCGCGAGGGCCTTTTCAAATGCCTCGGTCTTGCTGCCGCTGTCGTTCTTCTTTGCCATGGTCTCTCTTTTTTTCCCTGCCGCGGAAGCGGCTATACCTGCCGCACATCCAGACCCACCAGCACCCGTTCGGTATTGGAGAGGTCCCCGATGATCTTCTTGATGGGAGGGGGAAGCTTGCGGACCAGGGTGGGCACGGCCAGAATCTGGTCCCCCTGCGCGAGCTGCGGATTCTCCATCAGGTCGACCACCTCGATGCGGTATTTTCCGGCCAGATACTCCTCGCAGATCCTCTTGAGGTTTGCAAATGCCTGAATAGACTTGGGCGTCTGCCCTGCAACATAGAGCCTCAGCTCCCACACCTCGCCGTTATTTTCGTCTTTCATGCGGTCTCCTGAATCCTCCCTGTTTTTCCGTCTGTCAATAAAGTCCATGGCTCCCCCCGGCCTCCCGTTCCGCACAGAGGGGCGAAAAAACATGACGGGGTTCTGCCTGGACGCAGGGCTCTGCCCGAACGGCCCCTTCTATGTCTCCGCCTTCCGGCTGATTCCCATTTCCTTCTTTTTCTGGAACATGGTTTCCATTTTGAGCTTTTCCAGACGTATCCTGCTCTCAAGCTCCTTTTCCTCGCCTTCGAACTCGGAGCGGAGCCGCGCGATCTGCTCCTCCAGAAGCGCCCGTCTCTTCCTTCTGTCCGCTTCCAGGCGGTCGATCTCCAGCCTCAAGGCAGCCTCCCGGGCCTTCTCGTCGGCCTCCCGGGACACGCGCGCAGACCCGGTGAGCACGCCTTCGGGGCCTATATAGACGTCAACCAGGTCGATGCCTTTGCCGGTGAGCAGAAACTCCCTGACCTGGTTGGAATGCGCCATGCCGCGCGACTTCAGGATGGTGATGGCCCGGTTGCGCTCTCCGGCGGTCTCCAGATTCTGCAGCAACAGCCACGTATCCGCCAGGGACGAGATCCCCACATTGGTCATCTCCTCATCGGCGGCGCCCGGTGTCAGCGAGGTGAAGAGGACGGTGATATTCCGGCTCTTGAGATGATCCACCAGGCGCGCCAGCGTGGCCCGCACCTCACTTATAGCCCCCACCTGGGTCAGGTTGGTGACCGGGTCCACCACGACCGCGGCCGGATCGAAGTCGTCGATCATGAACTGCATGGTCATGAGATGATGCTCGAGCCCGTGAACGGTCGGGCGCTGACCGATGATCTTCATGAGCCCCTTTTCCACCCACCGCCCCAGGTCCAGGCCGATCGATCTCATATTGCGGATCACCTGCTGCGCCGACTCCTCGAACGCGAAGTACATGCACCGCTCGCCCCGGCGGCACGCGGCATCCGCAAAGGCCGTAGCCACGCTCGTCTTGCCCGTTCCCGCGGTGCCGGACACGAGAGCGAGGGAGCCCCGGTAGAGGCCCTTGCCCCCCAGCATGGCATCCAGCCGGGGAATCCCGGAGGAGATGCGCTCTTCAGCGGCAGCGTAGTCCAGCTTCATGGAGGTGATGGGCAGCACCATGAAGCCGCGGTCGCTGATGAGAAAGGGGTACTCGTTCGTGCCGTGCTCGGTTCCCCGGTACTTCACCACGCGCAGCCTCCGCGTGGAGACCTGCTCGGTCACCCGGTGGTCCATCAGGATCACGCAGTCGGAGACATACTCCTCGAGTCCCTCGCGGGTGAGCGAGTTCGCGCCGCGCTCGCCCGTGACGATCGTGGTCATGCCCTTGTCCTTGAGCCAGCGGAAGAGCCTTCTCAGCTCCGCGCGCAGGATGGCCGCGTTCGAGAGCCCGGAAAAGAGCGTTTCGATGGTGTCCAGGACCAGGCGCTTCGCCCCCACGGTGTTGATTGCGTGGGACAGCCTGATGAACAGCCCTTCGAGGTCGTATTCGCCCGTCTCTTCGATCTCGGAGCGCTCCACCCGAACATAGTCCATGTACAGGCGGTTCGATTCGCAGAGCTCGGGCAGGGAAAACCCCAGCGATGCGGAGTTGGCGATCAGCTCGTCCGGGGTCTCCTCGAACGAGACGAACACTCCGGGCTCGCCGAACTCGGTGGCCCCCTTCGCCAGAAACTCCATGGCGAGCATGGTCTTCCCCGTACCCGGTCCGCCGGTCACCAGCGCAGTGCGTCCCCTGGGCAGACCACCTTGGGTGATCTCATCGAACCCCCTGATTCCGGTGGGGGACTTTTCCAACCGGAGTTCCTCGCATGCTCTCTGTTTACCCTGCTGCATGAGCACCGCCTTTTTTGAATTGGATGAACAAAAACCACAGAAGGATGCATTTCAGGATAAGAATTCATAGCATATTCTTATGGGAAAGCAATCAGTATTTTCTTTTTCGTTTCAACATGATTATCCCGCTCATCGCGGGCGACTGGGCCGGCTTTCCGGCAGCCGGGGCCGGCAGATTCCGGGAAATTTCTCCAGGCATCCGGAAAGTCGATGCGCCTCAGGCCTGCAGACCGCTCGCGTATCAAACCGCCGCTCTTCGTGAAAACCACCGTCTTCAGGTCCGGTCCCGCGGGAGGGGCACTATGGGATCCGCGTCCGCACATTCGAAAAATTGCCAGCCTTGTTCGAACATTTTCTCATTCCTGGAACAGGGCAGCCGGGTTCTCTTGATTTTCCCCCAAAAATCCGGATAGTCTGCCGTGGATGTTCCTGATCGGGGCCATGGCACGCTCCATGCACACCCTGTGCAGGATGGGGGGGCGCCCCCTTAAGGCGACGCGGCAACAGGCAGATCACGATTTTCTTATGAGGAAAACACAAGGGGGGTACACATGACATTCTCGAGCCTCGCGGAAATGATCCGGAAGAACGAATACTTCCTGACCAGGGATGTAGTGAAGGAAATCATGCAGACACCTGGGATACTTCACTACCGGAACGTTACGGACAGCTCCCTGTACGACCGTATCAACCGGGTCCTGTACCATATCTACAAACGCCTTCCCCACTGGCTGCACCAGGGCGCATCGAAGAACACGATCTTTTCCCTCTACTCTGAAATCGGCAGGCAGCGGCATCGAGAGGGGATACCCCTGGAGGAGATGATTCAGGTTCTCTTTCTTATCAGGAGAGGGATCTTCCGGTGCATGTCCGAGCAGGACACCCGCGGCAGGGGCGGCCTGCCCGGTCTGACCAGAGAGTCCCTCACCGACGTCAACCTCTTCTTCGACCACATGGCACGCGCCGTCATTTCAGGCTATCTGGAGTGTGTATCCGCCCGGAAGAGGGTCATGAGGAAACGACGTGCATAGATCCGCGGCAGCACCCCCGCGGGAGTGACCACCCGTTAAAACGGGCCATCTCCCGTCTTAAGGGTCGGGGCCTCATCCCTCGTCCTTGGGTTGGGGCCCGGGAACGATGCCCGCAATATCGGGATCTTCCCATCCGGCAATGGACTCCTTGCCGACCTTGTTCTCCCTGCGTTCGGTCTTCTTAGCTTCCTTGGCCAGTCTTTTTCTGCGCTTGGCCTCTTCGCGCTCCTTTTTCTTAAATGTAACAGCCGACTTGGTTGCCATACGCACCTCCCGGTACATAGTTGTGAAACATGTGCGGAGCACCCCGCATAAAAATCGAAAAATGGGCGCTTTGTTCTCAAACCCCTCCGCCGCATCCGGAACAGCTCGATCGGCCTGCGGGAGCCGGCCGGAAGAACCTCGTCCGAAAGAGAGTCTTCCCCGGTGCTCTTTGTCGGGAATCGAATTATCAATCGCCGGGGGAGCGGGATGCATCCCGCTCCCCCGGCGGTCCGTTCACTGCTTTGTCACGTTTGAAGCCTGCGGTCCCTTCTGTCCCTGTACCACGTCAAAGCTTACCCTGTCACCCTCTTCGAGGGCGCGGAAGCCCTGTTGGTTGATCGCCGTATGATGGACGAAGATCTCTTCGCCGGTTTCGGAAGTGATAAAGCCATACCCTTTTTCCCTGTTAAACCACTTGACTGTTCCTGTAGCCATTGATCGGTACTCCTTTTGTTTCAAGCTCCGCCATACGCAGGAGCTCCGGTGTTGTATTTCTGAAAGACAAGTCATCTTCATGAATTTTCTACCTGGTGAGAAGCGATGTCGCTTCAAATGTGTTCAGCAGGATTCAAGCAAGACGTATTCTTGTTTCAGATTCTTCGGCCACTAACCCTATTTCGTGTCTGTGTCAAGATCTATGTGCCGGGCGCAGCCTTCCTCCCAGGCGCCGTGCTGGCGAATGTATCTACCACGCACATGATTTTGCTCTATTATCGGACATATCCTCAACCGGATGAGAATTCATTCCCGTTTCTTCACTCAATAGGCGTATTCCGCACGGCGGGATCATCCGCTTCAAGCAGGCGGCAGGCTTGAGGGGGCCGGACCGTCATCCCTTCAGCGTCGCGAGCTCCACCAGGGAAAACCAGGCGTCCGCATCGGTGAACCAGTTCACGGGGACAAGCCCTGCCTCATCAAAGCAGGCCATTGCCCGCGTCCTGCTGAACTTTCTGCTGATCTCGGTGAGGATAGTCTCTCCCGGTCGCAGGCAGACGCTCAAACCCACCTCGGCGATATGCGCCATGACGCGCGAGCGGGCCTTCAGATGCATCTCCACCTGCTCCTTTTCCGGATTAAAAAATGCCGTATGCTCGAAATCGCCCGGCCGGAAGTCCGCCCCGAGCCGGTGGTTGACGTGCTGAAGGATGTTCCGGTTGAACTCCGCCGTCACTCCGCTCCGGTCATTGTAGGCGGCTTCGATGATACCCGCCGGCTTGAGCATATCGATGCCCAGCAACATCCGGTCCCGGCCGCCCATGATGCTGGCAAAACCCTGCAGCAGGGCAACGCCCTGCTCATGGGTGAAATTCCCGAACGTGCCCCCGAAGAACGCGATGAGCTTGCGTCCCTCGGGCAAGCAGTCGAGATGGCGGGTGAAATCCGCGACCAGGGCATGGATGGAGAGCCAGGGAAAATCGTCCAGGAGCCGGTGGGCCGACCTGAGCAGGCTGGTCTCGCTGATGTCCACCGGAACGTAGCGCACCTGCCTGGCACTCCTGCCGTTCAAGCCCCTGAGGAGACTTCTGATCTTCAGATCCGAACCGCTCCCGATCTCGACGAGGCTCCCTTCCCTCCCGGAGAAAAAGTCCATGATCCGGTGCGCGTTTCTTTCCAGGATGGCCAGCTCGGTGCGGGTGGGGTAGTACTCGGGGAGCGTGCAGATCATGTCGAAAAGCCGGGATCCATAGGCATCGTAAAAATACTTGCACGGGATGGATTTCACGCTTCCGGTCATCCCGCTCAGCACATCTCCGGCCATCTCCTGCCCGAAATCCGTGTCCATACAGCGGAAAACGCTCGGAGACCTTCCGGGACAACACCGGTCAGTCCGCGTACGGTCGTCCTGTTCGTATATGGTATCAATAACCCGTTGGGGGTCTATTCTTCTCATGGGTATCATCCTTTCCCTGCCGGAAAAAGGCCTAGCGGCAGGATACAAAACACACCATGTTCAGAGAGTCGTGTATGACCCGTCCCGTCTCTTCGAGCACCCTCTCGATGTGGTCCCGGGTGTTCTCCAGACCCAGGGAAAAGCGGAGCGCGCAGTGGGCCTGCTCCTCGGTGAGCCCCATGGCCGTCAGGGCATGTGACGGAGCGGGGTTGCCCGAGCGGCATGCAGAACCCGACGAGAGGGAGATGCCCCTGGCGTCGAGCGCGAGGACCAGGGATTCTCCCCTGATCCCGGGCAATGAGACGTTCAGGGTGTTGGGCAGGCAATGCTCGGGATGACCGTTGACACGGGCACCGGGAACCAGGCTCATGATCCCCTCCCTCAGGGCATCCCTGAGCGGACGGACACGGCCCTCCATCTCGGACAGCCGCTTTATGGCCAGCTCCGCCGCCTTGCCCATGCCGACAATGCCGATGGTGTTTTCCGTACCCGCCCGCAGGCCGTTCTCCTGGCCCCCGCCATGGACGAGGGGCTCCAGCTGACTGCCGGAGCGCACATACAGTGCTCCGGCTCCCTTGGGACCGCGAAACTTATGCGCGGACAGGCTCAGAAAATCCACCCCGAGGTTCTCGACCTTCAGCTCGATCCTCCCGGCGGCCTGGACCGCATCCGTATGGAAGGGCACCCCCTTTTCCCGCGCCGCAGCGGCGAGCTCCCTGACAGGCTGCACCGTGCCGGTCTCGTTGTTTGCGGCCATGATGCTCACGAGAAAGGTATCGGGGGTCACGGCCCGGCTCAGATCGTCCGGGCACACCCTGCCGGAGCCGTCCACGGGCAGATACGTTATCCGGTATCCCCGCCTCTCAAGCCAGCGGCAGGCCTGGAGCACCGAGGGATGCTCCACGGATGAGGTGACGAGGTGCCTTTTCCCGCTCCCACAGGCAAAGGCTGCCCCCTTGATCGCCAGATTGTTGGCCTCGCTCCCGTTTCCGGTGAAGACGATCCGCCTGGCCGTACATCCCAGGAACCCGGCCACCTTCCGCCGGGCGCTCTCGATAGCCTCCCGGGCGGCCCGCCCGTCGCGGTGGATGGCCGCGGCATTCCCGTAGAGGCTCCTCAGCGCGAGGACCATCTCGCTGCATACCTCTGCATCAGGGGCGGTGGTGGCATTGTTGTCCAGATAGATCCTCTCGGCGGGCTCGATCGCGACCCTGGTGCCTGCGGAGGAAACCTGCGGCTGCGGCTCGCCGGTATCGATCTTGAGCCTCTTGCCGGCCTCTCCCGCCTTCTCGACCTCGCACAGAAGCGATTTGAAGATCGGGAATCCCGAGATGGGATCATACCTGAGATCCGTCAGCTCGTTGATGTTGCAGCGCTGCCAGGCAGCCGGCCCCAGCGGGCCGCCGCCGCCCATGTTTGCATCCACGGCCCCCTGCACGATATCCGGGGTGACGATGGCCCGCATACGGACGCTTCCGCGCGGGCTCTTGAGCACTACGGCATCCCCGTGCCGGATTCCTCTGGCAGAGGCATCGTACGTGTTGATCATCACCGTGGGCTCCGGCCGCTGCTTCACCAGACCCGGGACATGATGATGCTGGCTGCGAAAATCCGTGCTTACCCGGGCGCCCGAGTTGAACACCAGGGGATAGTACCGTGCAAGCTCAGGGCTCGCCAGGGGTCCTTCCGCGGGCTCGGTGTAGACCGGAAGCGGCTCAAAACCATGCTCGGCGAGGATGGTGGAGGCGATCTCGAACCTGCCCGTTGGCGTGTCGAAGCCCGGTTTCCCGTCTTTTCGCAAGAGCCCCTTTTCCCACTTCCGGTACTCCATCAGGGAGGTCTCCACCCGCACTTCTCCACCCGCGGCCCGGACATCCTCCAGGGTAAAGGGAGAGCATGCAAGTGCATGCCGCAGCAGCTCGTCTTCGTTCTGCGGGTAGAGGTGCCCGTAGCCCAGCTCGCTCGCCAGGCGGGCGAGGATGAAGAAGGCGTTGCGGGACTGCCCCACGGGGTCGATCACCCGTTCCCTGATGCGGAAGAGCGAACCATAGCGCATGTAGGACTCGATTTCGTACCAGGTGGCCGCCGGCAGCACGATGTCCGCATAGGCGCAGTCGGCCGTCATGTTGACGTCGATGCAGACCAGGAAGTCCAGGGCGCCAAGGGTCCTGCGCCACAGATCGGGCTGCGGCCAGGAGGTGATGATGGAGGCCCCCAGGATGATCAGCGAGCGGATGCGGTAGGGGTTGCCGTTCAGCACGGACTCGGGCAGGGCATTGGCGTGCGACTCGCCCCGGTAGGCGCTGTATACCGGGAATGTGTCAAACCCCAAGGCTTTTGTGACGTCCGGGTTCTCCACGAGCCCCTGCCGATTGACCGGAAACTGCTCTGCAGGCATGGAAAAGCACCTGCCTCCCGGCACGTCCAGCTGGCCGGCCAGGGCCCAGAGCACCATGACGGCGCGGATGGCCTGGACCCCGCTGTCGCTGTACTCCAGTCCTGTGTACATGACCGGGCACGCGCCCCGGGCTCCCGCGATCCTCTCCGCAAGGAAGTGCTGGGTCTCCCGCTCCACCCCGGTGATGCTCTCGACCACCTCCGGCCTGAAGTGCCCGGCATACCGCGCAAACTCGTCGAAGCCGAGAGTCCAGTCACGGACAAAGTTCTCGTCAACGAGCTCTCCTTCGATGAGGATGCGGCAGAGACTTAAGGCCAGGGCTCCGTCGGTGCCCGGGCGGATGGAGACCCAGCGCGCCCCCGGGAGCTTTGCGGTCAGTGTCCTGCGGGGGTCGATCACCACCACCTCCGCCCCCCGGGCAAGGGCCCTCCGGATCCGCTCAAAGTCCAGGGGCGGGCAGTCCGTGGCCGGGTTCGCGCCCCAGACCACGATCACCTCGGCGTTTTCGATGTCTGAAAACATGTCGCTGTGCATGCCTCCCATGGTCACGTGCGGGGCGATCATGGCGTACGAGACATAGCACAGCGCACCCACTCCCATGGTGTTGGGAGAACCGAAGGGAAACAGCACGCTCGACGCGGAGGACACCGACACGCCCGCGGGCTGGAACACGTCGCACATGGCCAGCTCGAAGCTGCCGCGTCCCGTGTATACGGCCGCCGCCTCCGGGCCGGACTCGGCCTTGACGGCCTGCAAACGCCGTGTAATTTCCCCATAGACATCATCCCACGAGACGGCCTCGAACTCGTAGGTGCCCTTGGGTCCTGTCCGCCTCAAGGGCGTGGTGAGCCGCTCCTTTGCATAGACGATCTCGGCCGAGTGCTCCCCCAAGGGACAGATCATGCCCAGCGGGGAAGAATCATCGGCCCTGACCGCAGCAATCCGCCCCTTTTCGTCATACGATACGATCACCCAGCACCCGGCAGGGCAGATTCCGCAAATAGCCCTGCGTTCGTTCTGCATCATGGGAGACGACACCTCTTCTATCCGGCTTTAAGGGGCGCTTCACTGGCATACAAAACCCCTATGGTTAATATACGTGCCTCAGGGAGGGAAAACCAGCCGGACAGGGGGCGGCGTGATCTTCAGCGATCTTGGGCAGCGCCCTTCACGAGGGAGAGAGGGCATATGGAGGCGGAAATTCATGAATGGGGATTGAGAAATATCGGACGGGTAATACTTTTACTCCTAGTACTTATGCGTGTGGAGTCAGTTTTTCCATCTCCATGTTATAGAAGGGCATGGTTCATCCTGCCTGCGTCTTGGCCGAATGCGTATATCCCCGGGAAGACGCTCGATTCTCTCGTTTGCGGCGTCCGCTCATGACCGGCTTCGCCACACATCCCCTGCCGATGAACGAGAGAAGGAACGCGGGATTCGTTCTGTGCTGAAAAGAAAGGAGGAAGCCGTATGCTGCGCTCTTTCGTAAAACGTGTTTCATTCCCATTTCTTGCATACCGGGAGGGGCTCGGAGGGATCATGCAGGAGCTCCGTTCCCTGGAAGACAGCCAGTTCTGGCCGGCGGAGCGCATCATGCAGCTGCAGCAGATCCGCCTGAAGAAGATCATGATCCATGCCTATGAGCATACGGATTTCTACCACAGGAGATTTCAGGAGGCCGGGTTCAATCCTTATACCTTCAGGCACCACGATGCAATAAAAACCCTGCCCGTGCTCACCCGGGAAGAGGTGCGGGACAATCTCCCGGATATGGTGGCGAAGAATCACGCCCCGGGAGCCCTCCATCTCTCTCAGACCGGAGGGACCACCGGGGTGCAGATGAGGTTTTATCGCAGCGACGCCTGCCTTGCCGGAAAGGAGGCCGCCATATACCGGTTTGAAAGATGGACCGGGTGGGATTTTGGCGAACCCGTCGGGGTGGTCTGTCCGGCCCGGCAGGACCACGTGGGGTACCATACAATGAGGTCTTCGATAAAAAACGAGTTTTTCCGCAGGCAGATCGTGTTTCCGGCAGCCGTGGTCGACGATGCCGCCTGCGAGGACTTCCTGCGGAAGATCGTGAAAAAACGCCCGACCATCATTCGCGCATTCAGCAGCCCGCTCCATGATCTCGCCCGGTTCGTGCAGAGCACCGGGTGGGCGGATATCCCGCTGAAGGCCGTCGTGACCACGGGCGAACCCCTCTATGCACACCAGCGCCGCAGCATCTCGCGGGCATTCGACTGCCCGGTGTTCGACTCTTACCGCTCGCGGGAGGCGGGGCCCATTGCCCAGGAGTGCGAGGTCCACCGGGGCATGCATGTCAATGCCGAGTGCCTCCATATCGAGGTGAACGGGCTCAATGGATATGACGAGCACGATGGGAGGACAGGGGAGCTGATCGTTACGGACCTTCTCAACTACGGAATGCCGCTGATCAGGTACGACACCGGCGACGAGGGCACGCTCGGCAGCAGGACCTGCCCCTGTGGAAGGGGGCTCCCCCTGCTCGAGCGAATCGCGGGACGCTCGGGCGACATGCTCGTGAGCCCTGAGGGAAGGCGCGTCACCCCGGCAGCCCTCAACCTGTACCTCATCGGCGAGGCCCCTGATCTGGTGGGCCAGATGCAGGTGATTCAGGACCGGATCGATCACCTGACCATCCGCGTGACCAAAGACCCGTCCCCCACCCCTGAAAATATGCAGCACCAGAAGACCATGGTCGAGCAGCTTTTCGGTCACGGCATGCGCGTACATTTCGAGATCGTCGACGAAATACCCAGGGAGAAATCCGGGAAATACCTGTTCACCAGACGGTCAATCCCCCTGCCTGTGCAGATGGATGAAGAGAAGATCAGGATGTCGAGCTGACGACAGGGAGAATGTTTGCGATCAGGGCGGCAGGCACCGGAAGATCGAATCTCCCGCGCTTTCACGTATGATAAGGAGGATGTCCCTTGACAAAAGAACGGGCGCGGAACAGATGCCCGTGACCCGGCAGGGGCGTGTTCTCTATCCGTGTTGCTCCACTGCGAATCCGACCTTGAGCGTCACCTGGTAATAAGACACCTTGCCGTTCTCGATATAGCCCCGTATCTCGGCAACCTCGAACCAGCGCATGTGCCTGACGGCCTCCCCTGTCCGTTCGAGGGCGTTGCCGATCGCTTCTTCCACGCTGTTCCTGGATGAGCCCACCATCTCTATCTTCTTATAGACCTGATCCATTCACTCGCCTCCTGTGTCATGTATTTATCGAACAATTCCCTTCTCTCTTGCCCGGGGGGACGAACCGGGCTCCGGGGCGGGCTCTGCCGCGCAGACACCCGTCTCTTTTTCCCCAGTTCCCGGAAGGCATCCCGGGGGGCAAGACAGTA
Source organism: Deltaproteobacteria bacterium (assembly GCA_018436855.1). Lineage (GTDB taxonomy): Bacteria > Desulfobacterota > Desulfomonilia > UBA1062 > UBA1062 > Phosphitivorax. The sequence goes on from JAHDKO010000020.1 coordinate 18,418, forward strand.
GGGGCACTCCATGGGCGGGTCATCGCCCTGCTGCACGTCACCGCACAGGGGGCACTTCCACGCGCGTGATGACTCTCCGTATCCCTTGTATCCTTCGTTCTCGTACAGCCATTTCAGAACCGGCACGGCATCTCCCTTCGTCGCATCGTGAGTGTTCCGCCCGGACTTGATAAGCAGCCCTGGCTTTTTTCTCAGAGAGCCCCTTTTTTCTCATGCAAGCCGGGGCTCTCCGCTGTTTTCCCATGCAAATGCGGATTTCCGGCCCCTTACCGACTGGAATGACACGTGCTTTTTCATGAGGACATGGTGCTCCGGTACACTCAAGATGAACTCTACAGGTAATGATAGAGAACCCGGACAGTAAATCAAGACAGGGTGGATAGAGGGTCGGGAGGGTGAAGACGCCTCGTATCGGGCATATCCATCCGGTATTGACACATACGCCCTGTCCGTGCAATATCTTCCAACATATCCCTCAAAGGGGCCTTTTACATGGGGTTTGGTGAAATGAAAAGCAATACGAAGCTCATCGGCATCGCCATCGGCGTGGTGCTGCTCGTCATTTTCCTGCTGCAGAACTTCGAGATGACCTCGTTTCAGTTTCTCGTATTCACGCTCTTCGTGGCGCCCAAATGGCTCGTTCTCACCGTGACCTTCCTCCTGGGATTCATCTTCGGCTACCTCTATGCCAAGAAAAAGGTCTGGACCGAGGCCAAAAGGACCGAGCCCCTCGTCTAGCGACATCCGCAGTCACCACCTCCTGGGTTCGCCGCTCACATCACCGGCCCCGGGATATCCCGGCCCTTTCTTTTTTGTCCCGCACAAGGAATGGATCGTACGCCCCCCGGGGATCCGGCAGACCAGGACAACTCACCGCCTGTCCGATTCGTGCAGGTCGAGCTCCAGGATATTCCCGGCCTTGAGTTCGAACTCCCGGTCCCTGAAGCCGATCCTGATGGGGGCCGTGTCAAGCGGCTCGCTGTCGACCTGAAGCAGGCTCTCCGTGATGTTCACGGTCAGCCGGTGCTGCCGGTACTTCATCGTGAACCGGGCCGACTTGAGCCCGTGCGGCAGCGAGGGGTTGAATCGCAGGATGTCCCCGCTGGTTTCCAGCCCGGTGTACGACCGCTGGATGATATCCACGGTCCCTGCCATGGCGCCAAGGTGGATGCCCTCATGGGTTGTCCCGCCCTGGATATCGGAGATATCGCTCTTAAGGGCCTCCTGAAAAAGATCCCAGGAGGTGTCGCGCCGTGACCGTGAGAGCACCCAGGAGTGGACCACCCTGCTCAGCGTTGAGCCGTGCACGGTGCGCCTCAGATAGTACTGGATGTTTCTGGGGATGGTCTCCCGGTCGAAGGGATATCCCAGCCGGTTGAACAGGGCGCCCAGCTCCTCTGCCGAAAGCAGGTAGAAGGCCATCAGCAGATCCGCCTGCTTGGAGACCTTGTAGCGGTTGGGCGTGTCTCCCTCGGCCTCCAGAATCCGGTCGAGCCGGTGGATGTCGCCGTACCTCTTCCGATAGCCTTCCCAGTCGAACTCCCTGAGCTCGCCATAGCCCTCGAACTGGCTGATGATCCCGTCGCCGTGGAAGACGAGGCGCATCTTGCGGCTGATATCGTCCCAGTGCTCCAGCTCTTCCCTCTTGAGCGACATATGCTCCTCCAGGACCTTCCGCCGGTCTGCGGGAAGGATGTCCATCATCTCCAGCGAGCGGCACATCAGCCAGGAAACCATGATATTCGTAAAGGCGTTGTTGTGGATGCCGGGCTCGCCTGCGTCCGGGTATGCGTCATGAAACTCATCAGGCCCCATGACCCCGCATATCTCGTAGCGGTCCAGCGACCGGTCGTACCGAGCCTTCGAGGCCCAGAAACGGGCCACGGCAAACATCATCTCGGCGCCGTAGAATGCCATGAAATCGATATCGCCCGTGACCTGGTAATACTGCCACGCGTTATAGGCGACCGCGATGCTGATGTGCCGCTGGAGATGCGAGTTGTCCGGAATCCAGCGTCCCGACTCCGGATTCAGGTGCAGGGCCTGGGCCTCTTCCCTGCCGTTGCTTCCGCTCTGCCAGGGGAACATGGCGCCTTCATACCCCTCCTCCCGTGCAGAAAGGCGCGCCCGGGGAAGACGCCGGTAGCGGTATCTGAGCAAAGACCGGGTTATCTCGGGCATGCGGAGGTTGAGCAGGGGGAAGATGAACAGCTCGTCCCACATGATGAGCCCCCGGTAGGCCTCACCGTGGAGCCCGCGCGGAGGAACGCCCGCGTCCAGGTCCGTGGTGTTGGGCGATACGGTCTGGAGAAGGTGGAAGATGTGCAGGTTGAGTATCTGGGCCATGCGCAGGCGCTCCGTCTCGATGCCGATACCCCAGAGATCCCACAGATGATCCCACCCCAGGACATGGCCTTCAAGCAGCTCGGCGAATCCGGCCGCATGGCGTGCGGCATCTTCCGCCTCGGCACGGGGCTCGAACATCGCCCGGTCGCGGGAGTGGTAGATCGCCGCGGTCTTCTCTATCCGTACCGCCTCCCCCGCCCGGACACCGATGGTGAGCTCCTGGCCTATATACCCGGGTTCGGCCAGGGTGCGGACGTCTCCACGGACAATGCGGTCATTCAGGAAGACCCGGTTGCGCACCGCCTCGGCGATCCGGATGCCGGACCGGCTCGTCCGGACCTCGAGCCATATGATTCCGTCTTGCGATACCCCGTTTTCGAGCGGGGCGAGGTGGTTGTTGTTCAACTGGCGGTACCGCTTCACCAGGGTATTCTCCACCCTCCCGTCGATAGCGGACCTCACGCGGATCGTGCCCGAGAAATCTTCCGGCACGATGGTGGTTTCCAGCCCTGCCAGATGCGGGAGGCGTATATGCACGAACCGCCGCTGGGTGAGCCGTATGTGCCTTCCCTGCCCGTCTTTGAACCTCACGGTCCGCGAGAGCACTCCTCTGCGCATATCGAGCTCCTGCCGGTATTCCTGCAGGTCAACGGAGCCCGGATCGAACCAGTCTCCGTCCTCGAAGCGGAAGGTGAGTGTGAGCCAGTTGGGGACATTGACCATGCTCTCGTTTTCAATGGTGCGGGCGGCCACGGTGCTCTGAAGCCGGTTGTACAGGCCCGCCACATAGGTGCCCGGATAGTGGATTTCATCGGCGGCCGACTCGGGTGCGGCCCCCCGGGTGGCGAAATATCCGTTTCCGGTGACGCACAGGGCCTCGCGCAGCTTCTCCCGGGAAGGATCGAAGCCTTGGTACACAAGGGTCCAGGCATCCCGGGGATTTTCCCTTTCAGCCGTTTCCGCCAGCCCTTCGAGGAACCGGGCCGTCTCTTCCGGGTCGTTCAGGGTATATTGGGCACGCGTCCGCCGGTCCTCGTCACTGACCAGGATGCCGATGCCCCTTCCCGCAACGGACCGGAAGGCGTCTTCATCGGTGACGTCGTCCCCGATGTACAGCGGGACAACACGCCGTCCCGGGCCTTGAAGGCTCTCCGCCAGATGCAGAACCGCCCTGCCTTTGTCCCAGTCCACCTTCGGGCGGAGCTCGAAGATCTTTTTGCCCGCGGTCTTTTTCAGCTCGGGAAACCTCCCGGCCACCTCGTCGAACCGGCGCTCGATCTCGGGCACATCCCTTTCGTCAGCCCCGCGATAATGCAGGGCGATATCATAGGGCTTGAACTCCAGATGAACCCCTCCGAATCCCTGCAAGGCTCTCTCCAGATCCGCGTGCGCCTTGTCGAAGACCGGCAGGAAACGCTGCCACATCCGGTCTTCGGATGCCGCCCCCGGCCTTTGGATGCTGAACCCGTGGCTCCCGGCATAGACGATCGAGTCCAGCCCCACCTTTTCCCTGACATCAGGGAGCGCGCGGCCGCTTATGACGGCCACGGGCCAGTGCCCCGCAAGCCTCTTGATGACCCCCCGGACTCGTTCGGAGAGCACCGCCTGTGCGGGCTCCTGCACGATGGGGGTAAGGGTGCCGTCATAGTCCAGGAAGACGGCCGGCTCTCCCCCCTGCAGGGCGCGGACGATCTCGTCGAGTTTCGCAAGAGCAGAGGGAAGACCGGCCGCCCGGACGCCTCCTGTTTCCGTCTCCCGGTTGAGATCGGACAGGTCGGTCACCACGATGTCCGCCCCCTGTTTCTTCATCTCCTCGGCCTGGCCGCTCCGGTCGATCCCGATGACCAGAGCGAAGTTTCCCTCCTTGCCTGCCTGAACTCCGGCCAGGGCATCTTCCACGATTGCCGCCCGATCCGGGCTCACGCTCAGCCGTCCGGCAGCCTCCAGAAATATGTCCGGAGCGGGCTTGCCCTTGAGGCCGAGCCGGGCCGAGTCGACCCCGTCCACCGCCTCTTCGAAAAGGCCCTGCACACCGGCGGCCTCCATGACCGCGCCCGCGTTGCGGCTGGCGGATATGACGGCGACCCGGACACCCCTTCCCTTCAGGAACTGCACGAAATCCACGGTCGACTGGTAAGGCTCTGCGCCGTATTCCTGCAAGTGCTCGCGGAAATACCGGTTTTTCAAATTTCCGAGTCCGCAGACGGTCTCCTTTCCGGGCGGGTCGTCCGGATTCCCATAGGCCAGCGATATACCCCGTGATTCGAGAAAGCTCTGCGCCCCTTCGTAGCGGGGCTTCCCGTCGATGTAGCGAAGGTAGTCCCTGTGGTCGTCAAAAGGCTCGTGTCGCTCCCGAGTGCGGTGCGAGCGCTCTTTGAGATACTCGTCGAACATTCTCTTCCAGGCTGCGGCGTGCGCGCGTGCAGAGCTCGTCACCACGCCGTCCATGTCGAAGACGACGGCATCGATGTTCTCGAACAGATCCCCCCGGTCTTCCCTCTTCATGTAACCCCGCCCGTCATCACGCAATCGTGATGTCCCTGCTCAGATAGATGTCCTGTATCAGGTGCAACAGCCTGATCCCTTCCGACATGGGCCTCTGGAACGCCTTTCTGCCGGAGATGACCCCCATGCCCCCCGCCCGTTTGTTGATAACCGCGGTCCTGGCGGCATAGGCGAAATCGTCTTTCCCGGTCGAGGCGCCGCCCGAATTGATCAGCCCGGCGCGGCCCATAAAGCAGTTCATGACCTGGTAGCGTGCCAGATCGATGGGATGGCCGGATGCCAGCTCCGTGTACATCCTTTCATCGCTCTTGCCGAAACGCAGATCGTGGAAGCCGCCGTTGAATGTGGCCTGCTTCTGCTTCACGATGTCGGCCTGGATCGTGACGCCCAGGTGATTTGCCTGCCCGGTGAGGTCGGCTGCCTCCTCGTAGTTTTTTCCCTCTTTCCTGAAGGCCGGGTTGCGCACATACGCCCAGAGCACGGTCACCAGACCCAGCTCGTGGGCGTAGCGGAACGCGGAGGATACCTCCCGGATCTGCCGGTCGCTCTCCTGCGAGCCGAAATAGATCGTGGCGCCAATGCCTACGGCCCCAAGGTCGAACGCCTGCCCCACCTCCGCGAAGATGAGCTGGTCATAGGTGTTGGGAAAGGAGAGCAGTTCGTTGTGGTTGATCTTCATGAGAAAGGGAATGCGGTGAGCATACCTGCGGGAGACGCTTCCCAGCACGCCCAGCGTCGAGGCGATCGCGCTGCATCCCCCCTCAAGGGCAAGCTCCACGATGCTCTCGGGGTCGAAGTATCCGGGCTCTCGGGCGAAATCCGCGCCTGCCCCGTGCTCCACGCCGTGATCGACCGGCAGAATGGACAGATAACCTGTACGGGCCAGGCGGCCGTGGTCGAAGAGCGTCTGCAGGTTGCGCAGCACCGCCGGGCTCCGGTCGGAAGCGATCAGAACCCGGTCCACGAAATCCGGTCCGGGCAGGTGAAGGCGGTCTGCGGGAAAGATGCACCGGTACGTCAGCAAATCGCCTGCCGCCTCACCCAGATAGCGCTCCACGGTTTCGACCAGTGACATGGATTCTCCTGCCGCAGGTCGGCCTGCTGGTCATCGGCAGAGCCGCTCGTTCCGGTATCCTGCCGACACGGCTGCACGGCCGGACCTGAAATGGAAAATGTGATCTGGTGCCGGGAAGTCAAAGGCCTTCGCCATTTTCCACCCGTTCGCATCATCCCTTCAGATGCCTCTTCCGTATCTGTCTTTACTGTTATTAATGAGCCTCCCGACGTCTTTCTCAATGAGACACCCGGATCGGCGCAGACCACCGGCTTGGGGGGCATGAGTGGTGCGATCAACGGCATGTGCCTTTGAACGGCTGGCCCTTCTGGCCTTGCTATTCCTGAAAAAAGCTCAGATAGTCAGATAGGGGTCACCCATTAAAAGGTTCTGTCAAGAAGAAAAGGCTCTGCCATTGCAAGACGTTTTCTTGCAGAGATAAATGTGACACCAGCACGGATGCTGTCCCTTACCTTTCCGAATCCGTATTTTTCTTTCAATATGCAGATAGAGACCTGACCCCATGATGTGCGATGGAGAACTCACATGCGCTCGACGATCGCGCGGGCGAACCCGGAACACGTGAGCAGTGTCGCTCCTTCCATCTGGCGCTCGAGGTCATAGGTGACCTGCTTGTCCGAGATGGCCCGGGCGATGCCCTTTCTGATGAGCTCCGCGGCTTCCTTCCAGCCGAGGTAGTCGAACATCATGGCGCCCGAGAGGATGAGCGAGCCCGGGTTGACCTTGTCGAGGCCCGTATACTTTGGCGCCGTACCGTGGGTGGCCTCGAATACCGCGGTGGGGATGCCGATGTTGGCTCCCGGCGCCATGCCGAGCCCACCCACCTGGGCGGCCAGTGCATCGGAGATGAAGTCGCCGATCAGATTCGGGACCGCGAGCACGCTGTACTCAGAAGGCCTTAAGAGCACCTGCTGGAACATGGAGTCCGCGATCCGGTCGTTCACGAGGATCTTCCCTTCGGGCAGTCTGCCGTCATGCTTGTCCCACAGCTCGTCTTCGGTGATAGCCACATCCCTGAACTCGTCCCTCACCTCCTGGTACCCCCAGTCCCTGAAGGCGCCCTCGGTGAACTTCATGATATTGCCCTTGTGCACCAGGGTCACGACCTTCTTGCCGTTTGCCAGGGCATGCTCCACGGCCATCTTCACCAGGCGTCTGGTGCCGGTCATGGAGATGGGCTTGATGCCGATGCCCGAGTCTGTGCGGATGGAGGTGCCCATGGTGCCATTGAGGAAATCGATGAGCCTGCGGGCCTCTTGAGTGCCCTCGCGCCATTCGATCCCGGCATAGACGTCTTCCGTGTTTTCCCGGAACACCGTGATGTCCACGAGCTCGGGCTTTTTGACCGGGGAAGGGGTCCCCTGGTAATACCTCACGGGTCTCACGCAGGCGAACAGGTCCAGGACCTGCCGCAGGGCCACGTTGAGGGATCGTATGCCGCCGCCCACGGGCGTGGTGAGCGGGCCCTTGATGCTCACGATATATTCCTTGAGAGCCTCCACCGTCTCCTCCGGCAGGTAGCTGCCCACTGTGTCCTGGGCCTTCTGCCCTGCCAGCGCCTCTTTCCATGCGATGCGTCTCTCGCCGCTATATGCCTTTTTCACGGCCTCGTCGAAGACGAGCTTCGATGCCTTCCAGATATCGGGACCCGTGCCGTCGCCCTCGATGAAGGGGATAACCGGATCATGGGGAACATGGAGCTTTCCTCGGGAAAACGTGATTTTCGTGCCTTCAGCCATTCCTTCTCCTCTGCATTTTCTATTATTGGGCCCCGGCCCGGGTGATCCGGTGGAGCTCTTCCCACAACAGGTGTTGATACTTCTGCAGGTCGCGGGTGCTCATCCGTATGCCCTGCGATTCGTACACGCTCTGGATGACCTTCACGACGTCCTCGAAACGGATGTCGAGGCCCAGAACGCCCACCATCTCGTCGCTATCGTCGGTGATGGGTGCCGAGACGGTGATGATCAGGGCGCGGGTGATCCGCGAGGTGCACACCCCGCTCACGTAGAGCTTGCCCTCCTCGATGGTCTTGACGAACCACTCGCGGTCCGAACAGTCTTCGTTCTCGCGCATCATGTGCCTGAACTGGCCCCGGTATTCCGGCTGCGTGATGTTCTGGGTGATCTTGACGCCGTTCATGTCCGTGACATAGGCGAACTGGATGAAGGGAAACTCCTTGATGAACTCCCTGATCACAGGTTCCTGCCGCCTGGGGTCCATGCTGCGGATGTCGGCGTTGTTCATGAGCTCCACGATGAGCCGGCTCACGTACTCGCGCGACTCGAACTTGATGAGATCGAACCCGGAGAGGAAAAGCTGGGGAATGAAGCGCATGGCGAGCTTCTCCAGCTCCTCGTCGGACATGGAGGTGACCCTGCCGTCTTCGTACTCCTTGACCACGTGCTGATGGATGCGAGAGATGCCGGGATGCCGCTTGTCCACGTCATCGGGCGGGGAAAGCTTGAAATGACGGTTGACCCAGTGGGCGATGCCCGCCTTGCCGGACTTGTCGGTGATGGCGATCTCGATGGGCCTGCCCAGGAGGGCGCGGGTGTCGAAGATGTTGTAGATCTCCTCGTTCTTGACCAGCCCGTCGGCGTGAATGCCGGCCCGGGTGACGTTGAAGTTCTCGCCCACGAAGGGGTAGTTGGGGGGAACCGTGAAGTTGAACTCGGCGTTGACATACTCGGCCATCTCGGTGATGGCCCGGGTGTCGATGCTGTCGTCGTGCCCCCTGAGCGAGAGGTACTCGATGACCATGGCCTCCACGGGGGTGTTGCCGGTGCGCTCCCCGAAGCCCAGGATGGCGCCGTTCACCCCGCCGCACCCGTAGAGCCACGCCGTGGTCGCGTTGGTGAGCACCTTGTGGAAGTCGTTGTGCCCGTGCCACTCCAGCAGGTGCGAGGGCACGCCCGCATCGTCGATCATGGCGCGCACCAGCTTGTCCACCGCCCGGGGCAGCGCCGCGCCCGGAAACGAAACCCCGAATCCCAAGGTGTCGCAGAGCCGGATCTTGATGTCGATTCCGCTCTCCTCTTTCAGCCTCATGAGCTCCCGGGCAAAGGGGACGCAAAACCCGTAGATGTCGGCCCGGGTGATGTCCTCGAAGTGGCACCGGGGCACGATGCCTAAGGAAAGGGCGTCCTTGACGATCCCGAGGTACTCGTCCATGACCTTTCTCCGGTCGGAGCCCAGCTTCAGGAAGATGTGGTAGTCGGAGACCGACGTGAGCATTCCGGTCTCCCGGATGCCCATCTCGCGCACGAGCTTCAGGTCTTCCTTGCTGGCCCGGATCCACGAGGTCACCTCCGGGAACCCGTGGCCCTTTCCCAGGCATTTCTCCACGGCAAGCCGGTCCTTGCGGGAGTAGAGGAAGAATTCGGATGTCCGGATCAGCCCCTTTTCCCCGCCGATGAGGTGGAGAAAATCATAGAGCCGCTCGATCTGCTCGACGCTGAAGGGCGTCATGGACTGCTGCCCGTCGCGGAAGGTGGTGTCGGTGATGAAGATGTCGTCCGCCGGCTGGATGGGGATCAGCCGCATATCGAAGTCGATCTTGGGAATCTCGGTATAGGGAAAGATGGACCGGTAGAAGTTGCCCTGGTCGGTATCCTTGATCCCGGTTTCGAAATTCCGGCCCGGGGTATAGTAAAAGAGTTTCTTCCCCTCGTCCCACCTGGCCACCCTACTTGTTCCTCCTGGGGAGGTACGCATCCTTGGGTATCTTTTCAGGCTCCGGGGCACCTGCCTCCCGGCGGGCCTCGATGATCTCTTCCATGGTGATGTCCCGCGGGATACGCAAGTCCTGCCCCACGTAGACCAGTTTGGGATCCTTGATCTGGTCGCGGTTCGCCTTGTAGATGAGCGGCCACATGTACGAATCGTTATAGATCTCGTGGCGCGCCGCGATGCTGGGCAGGGTGTCGCTCTTTTTCACCACGTAGATGGTGGGATAGACCTCGAAGATGTCGGTCTGCGACTGTTTCTGGATCTCCTCGCGCTTCTGGGCGATCTCCTTGCCGAGCTCCTCGAGTCGCTTCTGCTTTTCCCTGACCGTGATCTCCTGAACCTTGAGCACCTTTTCGTTGAACTGCTGCTCCAGGACCGAGAGCACCTTGGGCTCGCAGTCCAGATAGGCGTTCTGCATCTTCAGATACAGGGTCAGGGCCTCGAAAGCCTCTTTCGGTGCATACACGAACCCGGATATCTCGACAACCTTTCCCAACTCGGCAAGGGTCCGGTGCATGATGACGCGGCTCTGCTCGTCCACCGCCCTGAAATGTCTGCTGGCCTGGACAAAGGCGTTGCGCGCCTCTTCGTCATCCCCTCCGGCCTTGGCCTTCAGGCCCGTTTCCATGCTCTCGAGCCCCTGTTCGAGCGGGGTCTTCCCCGTGGCCACGGTATCCGGCCCATCGGTGATGTCCGGCGCGGGGTTCGATGCACACCCCAGCAGAAACGACAGAACCATGAAAGCAAAGCCGAGCCTTTTCATCAGCCCTCCTTCCGATACTTCAGCCCGAGCTCCGCGAGCTGGGCCGGACTCACCTCCGAGGGGGCGTCCGTCATGGTGCAGTATGCCTTCTGGGTCTTGGGAAAGGCGATCACGTCCCGGATGCTCGCGGCCCGGGTGAGAATCATGATGAGCCGGTCGAGCCCGAAGGCAATGCCGCCGTGAGGGGGAGCGCCGTACTGCAGGGCGTCCAGCAGGAACCCGAACTTGGTCCTCGCCTCTTCCTCGCCGAGTCCGATGGCCTGAAAGACCCTGTTCTGAACCTCGGGGGTGTGGATACGGATGCTCCCGCCCCCCACCTCGGAGCCGTTGATCACCATGTCGTAGGCCTGGGACCGCACCTTCCCGGGGTCGCTCTGAAGCAGCGGGAGGTCCTCGGCCACGGGTGCGGTGAACGGGTGATGGACCGAGACCAGCCGTTTGTCCTCCTCGCTCCACTGAAGCAGCGGGAAATCGGTCACCCACAGGGCGGCGAAGGCATCGTGGTCGATGAGCCCGAGGCGCTGCGCCACATGGATCCTCAGGGCGCTCAGGCCCGCATTGGCCGTATCCTTGGGGGCCGCGATGATCAGGGCGAGATCGCCCGGGCCCATATCGAGCCGGCCGGCCAGGGCATCGAGCTGGCCGGGCTGAAGGAACTTGGTCAGGGGCGACTTCCAGCCGTCCGCTTCCAGCCTCGCCCATAAAACGCCCTTTGCCCCGAAGTCCGCCACCACATCGCCGAACGAGTCGAGGTCCTTCCGGCTGAACTCATGGGGGCCCTTGACCGCAAAGGCCTTGACCGTCCCGCCCTCCGCAAGGGTGGAGGAGAACACCCGGAAGTCGGACCCGGCAACGATATCGGAGATGGTTTTCAGCTTCATGCCGAAGCGGGTGTCAGGCCTGTCCGTGCCGTAGTCCTCCATGGCCTCGTCATAGGTCATGCGCCTTAAGGGCCTGGGCAGATCCACCCCGATGGTCTCCTGGAATAGGGTCGCGATCATGCCCTCGGTGATGTCCAGGATATCGTCCATCCCGGCGAACGACATCTCGATGTCGATCTGGGTGAACTCGGGCTGCCGGTCCGCCCTCAGGTCCTCGTCCCGGAAGCACTTGACGATCTGGTAGTACCGGTCGAAGCCCGCTACCATGAGGAGCTGCTTGAAGAGCTGGGGCGACTGGGGCAGCGCAAAGCACTTGCCCGGGAAGACCCGGCTCGGCACCAGGTAGTCCCTGGCCCCTTCGGGGGTGCTCTTGGTGAGGACCGGGGTCTCGACGTCGATGAACCCTTCGGCGTCCAGATACCTCCTCACGCTTGCCGCCGCCTTGTGCCGGAGGATGATGTTGCGCTGGAGCGACGGCCTGCGCAGGTCCAGGTAGCGGTATTTGAGCCTCAGCGCGTCGCTGGCCTCCACCCCGTCTTCCAGTACGTAGGGGGGGGTTTTGGCCTCGTTGAGGACCTGAATCCCCTTCACCGCGACCTCCACGTTCCCGGTGGGCATGCTCGGATTGCGCATGTCCTCGGGCCGCATCCGAACCTCTCCCTCCAGGGCTAGGCAGTACTCCGGTTTGACGCCATGTGCCACGGCATGCGCCTGGGGGTCGGTCTCGGGATTGACCACCGCCTGGACGATGCCGGTGCGGTCGCGGAGATCAATGAAGATGAGCCCGCCCAGATCTCTCCGTTTCTGGACCCATCCCGTCAGCACCACGGTACTGCCTACGGGGGCTTGCGTGACTTCCGCGTTATAATGGGTTCTCTTCATTTCCTGCATGGCGGCCTTCACCGGCTTTCTCCTTTTCTGTCTTTCAGAAGCGTGTGTATCTTTTCCCGCGCATCGGTGCGCGACACCTGAACCTGTGAAGAGGTCTCCAGATCCTTGACGGTCACCAGGGATTTCTCCAGCTCGTCCTGGCCGATGATCGCGCAGAAGGGATATCCGGATTTACCGGCACGCCGCATCTGGGCCTTGAAGCTCTTCTCCGGGACCGCCTGGGCCGGTATCCCTGCGGAACGGAGCTCCGAGAGCAGCCCTACGGCGGCGGTCTTCACCCTCTCGTCTCCCTGGGCCACCACGAAGCACCCCTCTTCCCGGGCGTCCCTCTCCTCCAGAAGCAGGATGACCCGCTCCACCCCGAAGGCGAAGCCGATCCCGGGGGCGTCCGGGCCCCCCAGGACCTTCACGAGGTTGTCGTACCTCCCGCCTCCGGCAATGGCATTCTGCGAGCCCAGGCCCTTGGCCGTGATTTCGAAGGTGGTCCTGGTATAGTAGTCGAGCCCCCTGACCAGGGAAGGGTTCTTCGCATAGGGCACGCCGAAGCTTTTCAGATGAGACAGGACTTGATCGTAGTGGTCCCTGCACTCTTCGCAGAGATAGTCTTCGATGAGAGGAGCTCCCTCGGCAGCCTGTTTGCAGGAAACCACCTTGCAGTCCAGAACCCGGAGCGGGTTGGCGGTCATGCGCCGCGCGCAGTCGGCACAGAACCGGTCAGCCTGCTTGCTGAGATAAGCCTGGAGCGCCTTCTTGAACTCCTCGCGGCAGGTCTCGCACCCCAGGGAGTTCACCTCCATGACAAGCCCCTTCAGGCCCAGGGCATTCGCCAGCGCATAGGCCATCTGGAGCGTCTCGGCATCGCTGAACGGTCCGCCTTCGCCGAGCCGCTCGGCATTGATCTGATGAAACTGGCGGTATCTCCCCTTCTGGGGTCTCTCGTACCGGAACATGGGCCCCATGCTGAAAATCTTCCGGATGGGGTCTTCCGACAGGAGGCCGTGCTCGATGACGGCCCGCAGCACCGATGCCGTGGCCTCGGGCCGCAGGCTCACCGAGGAACCCGACTTGTCGGTAAAGGTGTACATCTGCTTTTCCACCACATCGGTTTCGTTGCCGATGCCGCGGAGAAACAGCTCCGTCCGCTCCAGGACAGGTGTCCGCAGCTCCACGAACCCGTAGAGGCCAAAAACCTTCCTGACGGTCTCTTCCACAAACCTCCACTTTGGCACGTCGCCGGGGAGGATGTCGCTCATTCCACGTATTGCTTTCACTTCCACAATCTTCCTCCGAATTAACCCATTGGTATCCCATTGTGCCCGCATCTGTCAATCAGGCTTCACCGTCGGTTGCGCCCCGAAGCGGCCGGCCTCGGGTCTCAGGCCTTACCGGGATGACTTTCCCTCAGGCGTCCCGGATCGACCGCACCGGCTTGGCGGCTGTATCTTTATTAAACTCCCCCGGCCATGGAACACCCTGCTGCATCCGACTGAAAAAAGCGGGAAAGGCATTATTTCGGGCAGACAAATGAACGTCCGGCCTCAAGCAGCCTTCGTATCCTTTGGGACGAAAGAGCAGTGGAACAGCGCCATGGCCGCCCAAGACGATCGGGCGCTTCCCTCCGCGCTCGATGGAGAGACGGGAAGGGGCGGGAGACTGCCGATCCTGGACAGGGAGAGACTAGAGCCCCCGCAGCCACTCCGGGCGGAGCATCCCGGACCTGCCGCCCTTGAGCGCCCGGTCGATGATCTCCAGGATCCGCTCCTTATCTTCGGGAAGGCGGCCGTTTAAGGGGAGATAGTTTGATGCGTGCTCGGTCCCGAACTTGCAGTCGGACACGTCGAGGTCCTCCACGAACCACCGGAGCTCCTGGAGCGACTGCACCCGGTCGATCAGCTTGAAGTTGCCGCCCATGAGCTTCTTCTCGTAGATTTCCTCGTACTGCCCGAGCATGAGGGTGAGGCAGGCCAGAAACTGGGGATCGATGGCATTGGCCACGCGGGCCGAGTCCTTGGCGTGATCGAAGCTCCCCTCCACGCCTCCCAGTCCTAAGATGATGAAGGTAGACATCCGCAGCCCCGCATCGATGGCCTTTCTGCTCCCCTCGATGATCTCGTCGGCCGTGGCGCCCTTGCAGACCTTTTTCAGCAGGGCGTCGTTCCCGGTCTCGATGCCGAGATACAGGACGTCGAGCTTGCGCTCGCTCAGCTCCCTGAGCTCTTCGAGGCTCTTCTCCATGAGATTGGTGGGGCCGGCATAGGCGCTGATCCGCTCCAGGCGGGGAAACTTCTCGTTGATGAGATCCAGCACCCTGATGAGAAAACCGGTGTCCACACCCAAGGGATCGCCGTCGGCGAGAAAAACCTTGCGGGTGTCGGGCATCATCCAGGACATCTCGATGATGTCCTTTTCGATCTCTTCCCAGGGCCGCACCTGAAATCGCTTGCCTTTGTACATCCCGCAGAACAGGCACTTGTTCCACGAACATCCGAGCGTGATCTGGAATATCAGCGACCGCCCCTCGGACGGCGGCCTATACAGTGGCATATCGTAATTCACGGGTTCCTCCCAGAGTCAATCCGGACAGTGACTCTGCAATATTATACGCATGGTCGCCGATTTTTTCGAAGCTGGTCAGGATATCGATGAAGATGAGCCCGGCATCAGCGTCGCATTTGTAGGTCTTGAGCCGGTCCATGTGATTCACCCTCATCTCCCATCGCATGGCGTTGAGCCTTGGCTCGAAGCTCTGCACCTGCTCCATGAGATCGTCCGGAGTATCGGTGATGGCGTCGACCACGGTCTTCAAGAACATCTGCGTGTGGTGATAGATGAGCGAGAGCTCTTGCCTGCCTCCTTCGGAGAAATCAAGGCTGAAGTCGTTGCGGCGCTTACAGAGCTTCCCGATGCTCTCGCAGTGGTCCCCGATCCTCTCGAGGTTGCTCACGATCTGGAGCATGGAAAAGACCTCGCGCGACTGTTTTTCCGTGATGGAGTTGCGCGAGAGATCGGTGAGATAGGTGTTGATCTCCTTCTGCAGCGAGTCGACGATATTCTCGGTCTTGTCGATCTCTTCCAGGAACCTTTCCGTTCCCTTGTTATCCAGCAGAGGCTTCTCCGCCGCCGAGAGCATCCGGTACACCTCCGAGCCCATGTAATCCAACTCCTGGCGCGCCTCGTCCAGGGCGAACGAGGGGGTCTCGAAAATGGTGGGCGCGAGCGACTCCAGCCGGAAGATCCTGGGCTTTTCCTCCCCGGGGGTGATGAGCGAGGCGACCCACCCGAGCGCTCCCAGGAAGGGCAGGAAGAGCAGGCAGTTGGTCACGTTGAAGATGGTGTGGAGGTTGGCCACGTGCCTTGCGGCATAGGGCATGGCGCCCGCCGCCGCCACCTGCATGGGGTCGCCGGGGGTGATGTGATCGACGAATTGGACGAAGTACGGGAAAATGACGAGTATGACGCAGACCCCGAAGAGGTTGAAGAGGAAGTGGGCCCGGGCGACCCGCCTGGCCGATACGCTGGTGCCGATGGAGGCCAGCTGGGTCGTGATGGTGGTCCCGATATTGTCCCCCAGAACCAGTGCCGCTGCCCCGGGGAAACTCACCACCCCTGTGGATGCCAGGGCTATCACGAGCCCCACGGTGGCCGAGCTGCTCTGGAAGACCATGGTCATGATCGTTCCCACAAGCACTCCCAGAACCGGCGTGCTGGAAAAGTGGATGAAGATATCCCTCACCCACGGGGCGTCTCTCAGGGGCATGACCCCGCCCTGCATGACGAGCATGCCGTAGAAGAGCAGGCCGAATCCCAGAAGAAAATCGCCCCAGTAGCGGACCCTCTCCCGCTTGCTCAGGATCTTCATGAACATGCCCACGCCCACCATGGGCAGCGCGATATCGGTGAGCTTGAAGGCGATGATCTGGGCGGTCACCGTGGTGCCGATATTGGCGCCGACGACCACCCCGAGGGCCTGCTGCATGGACATGAGCCCGGCGTTCACCAGGCCCACGGCCATCACCGTGGTGGCGCTCGAGCTCTGAATGATGGCGGTGATGGCCGTCCCGGCGATGACGGCGACAACCCTGTTCGTGGTGAGCTTCTCCAGTATGCGGCGCAGACCCGACCCGGCTATCCTCTGGAGTGCATCCGACATCAGATGCATCCCGAAGAGGAAGAGGCCCAGGCCTCCGAGCGTCGCGAGAAGAATTTCGTAAATCACGTTAACACCCCCGAGCTGTCTCTGAAGTACTAATCATATTGGGTTGAAAAATTCAATCCTTGTTGGAACATCAGCGCACGCGTGTGCCCGTCAGCGTCCTTCCGGCGGCTTGAAAGGCTTGATGTCCAGGATCGGGGTGCCGTCTACGAGATCCACGTGCTCCACATGCAGAAACGGGGGCTCGACCTTCACGAGCTTCAGAACAGACATGCCGATGGCATTGGGCCTCATGGGCGAACACAGGCTGAACACGCCCTTTGTCCTGCCCGCGGGGCTCTTCTGTTTCAGCGCATATCCCTCGGAAAGATGGAAGTGAAAGAGGACCACGATCTGCTCGTACTCCTCAAGCGAGTCCATACCTTCCAGAAAAGGCTCGTAGATCTCGATGATCCCCTTGACCGTGGACGCGGTGTAAAAACGGGGAGCGCTCGCAGGATCTTTTACCTCGCAATGCATCTCGCCGATGGCCTCATAACAGACCTTCATGGATGGATTTCCTTATCTGAAATCTTTTCGCACGTGAAGAAAGAATTCTCTCTTTAGCCAGCAATGAAAAAGCACGTTCCGGCCGCTACAGGCTCTCGCTCTCCTTGTTGATGAGATACTTCGCCACTACGGCATTCACCGTAAGCGGAGCCTCTTCGCCCGCAACGATCAGCCCGAGCGTATCAAGGTCGGATTTCCAGACGAGATCACCGGGAGATATGAAACAGAAACTTCCCGGCCGGTATTCGGTGTATACGGTATTGTCCTTGTAGTAATAGTGTTTTTCGTTGATCTCTGCGGGGTACTGCCGCATGTTCGACGGAATATCCGTGGGCTTGAACCAGAGCTTTATCTCGCGTTCGGCATCACCGGGATTGGCGGACGCATGGATGAGGTTGTCGACCCGGTCCCCGACGATCTTCCCCTCTTCGTCCTTGACCGGCACCACCGTGCCCAGCGCGCGGATGCACCCGGGCCGCTGCACGCGGGCGTCGTGGGGATTGGTGGGACCGCAGATATCCCGTATCTTTCTGATGGCGCCGGGGCCCTGGTAGACGATGGCGATGACCCTGCGTTTCCGGGGGTCATCGGGGTAGTGGAGATATCCCCGGATATAGTCGAGAAGGGGGGGGTAGAAAAACTTGCCCTTATGCTCGGCATAGTGTTCCTCTGCCAGAACGAGGTTTACCGAAACAACCTTCAAGGCCGCGAAACGAAGACCGGTATGGAATTCCGAAAACTGCGAGAGTATGTATCCGGTCAGCGAATTCTTCAGCGCGTCGGGCTTGATGAGCACAAGCGACTGCTCGAGATTCTCCGTTGTCATGTAATCCTCCTTGCCGGTAATGATTTGATTGCGCGACCGGTCCCGGTTTTCTCGAAAAGGGGCGGAACCGTCCCGCTCGCAACTGGCACCGTTTTCTCTAGTATAATATTATCTGTTCATCAACAGATAAATCTTCACTTTTCTCGAACTGCACCGGCAGGTCTCTCTGCAGCCGTTTGCATCGCAGGCCTTGACGAAGGACCTCCAGGCCTTACCATAGATGATAAGAGAAAAAAGGGAGGGTTACGGTATGAAACCTGTTGGAATCCTGATGTGGGAGCACCGGCTCATCGAGCGGGTCATCGGCCTTTTCCCCGATCAGATCGCCGGGATCGGACAGACAAACCGGGTGAATACGGCCTTTATCCAGACCGCGGTCGATTTCATCAGAACCTATGCCGACCGCACGCACCACGGCAAGGAAGAGGACATCCTCTTTCGGAGGCTTGAGAACAAAGACATGCTGCCCGAGCACCGGGCGATCATGGTGGAGCTCATCAACGAGCACATCCATGCACGAGATCTCGTGAAGAAGCTCGTGGCCGCAACCGAGAGGTACCTTGAAGGCCAGGACACGGTGGAGGAGATAACCGGTCACCTCCAGTCTCTGGCCCGGTTCTATCCGGAACACATCCGCAAGGAAGACCGGGATTTCTTCCATCAGTCCATGGACTACTTCAACAAGGAAGAGCTGGATGAAATGATGCGTGAGTTCGAGGAGTTCGACCGGAGGATGATCCACGAGAAGTACAAGACCGTTGCCGAGAAAATGACGGGCGAGCCCATCGAATGGGCCCCTCCCGGGATGGTCGGTTAATCCGGGGGTCCATGCCTTTTGTGAGGGGGCTTCACCGGCGGTGCCCCCCGGGCGCGACCGCATACGCAGAATCCCGAATCCTGAAACGGGAAAAACTCTCCCTGCTCCGTTCCCGATGGGGGGCCGTCCGGAGACGATTCCCGAGGACCACGGGCATCGGCTGCTTGGCCCCAAGCCGCCGGGGATCAGACAAGAGCCGCACTCGTGTCCCTCCCGGGGCAAGCGCTGTCCACCTCCTTGACCTGACGGGATATTCCTCCTATAAAGATGAACATGCATGTTCCCGAACAACTGGTTATCCGGCCGCCAAGCGAGGCAAAGAGCCTGCTGGTCAGAGTCGTACGAGGCTGTCACTGGAACCGTTGCGCCTTCTGCGGCATCTACGACCTCTTCGGCGTGCCCTACTCGCAGCGGAGCCTGGAAGATGTCCTGAAGGACATCGACGCCCTTTCCGAGAGGTATGGCGATATCTTCACCACGGCCTTTCTGGGAGACGCCGATCCCCTGAACCTGGATGCCTCTTTTCTGATCGAGGTGCTCCGGCACCTCAGGCTCAAATTTCCCCGCCTGAAGCGGATCACCTCCTACGGCAGGGCCTCGAGCCTGGCGAAAAAATCTCAGGAGGATCTTTCAGCCCTCTCGGAAGCAGGACTGAACCGGGTGCACGTGGGGTTTGAGAGCGGCTGCGACCAGGTCTTGAGGCTCCAGAAAAAAGGCACCAGCCAGAGGCAGCTTGTCGATGCGGGAAGGAAGGTTATGGCAACAGGCATGGAGCTCAGCTTCTACTTTCTCCTGGGCCTGGGCGGACGGGATCTCTGGAAGGAGCACGCCGGGGAGTCGGCCAAGGTGCTCAACGAGGTGAAGCCCCACTTTATCCGGATCAGGAGGCTCTATATCCACCCCCTGTCCCGGCTCTCGGAAAAGCTGAAGACCGGGGACTTCCGGGAGCAGACGCCCGAGGGCACCGTGCTGGAGCTCAAATATCTGCTCGAGGGCCTCGATGCCGAAGGGTCGACCTTTGCCTGTGATCACGCGAACAACTATCTGCAGGTCTTCGGCAGGCTCAACGCTGAAAAAGACCGGATGCTCGGGATCATCGACGCCTTCCTCGCATTGCCCGAGCGCCAGAGGATCGCCCACTACGAATCCATCCCCTCGGTGATCTGACGGTTGCATCGCTCTTTGAGACGGCCGGGAACAAAACCGGGCGATCAACCGCTGCCGGGCCCACTCCGGGCCGCTATTGGGTCGAGGCTTCAGCCTCCTCCTCTTCCGCCGCAATCTCGCCTGAGATGACCGGGACGCCCTTCAAGACATCGGTGCCGTCTCCGAGCTGGCCCTCGCTGTTCGCACCCCAGGCCCACAGCGCCCCCTCGGAAATGATTCCCAGGGAATGGGCGCCACCGGCGCTGACCAGGGTCCACGCAAGACTGCTGTCAACAAGCACTGGCACGCTGCTGCCTTCAAAGGTGCCGTCTCCAAGCTGGCCGGATCCATTGCCTCCCCAGGCCCACAGCGTGCCGTCCGATTTCAGGGCAAGGCTGTGGCCCTTTCCCGCGCTGACGGCCACCCAGTCGGACTCTTCATTCACCGGCATAGGCGTGCTCCTGTCTGCCGCGGATCCATCTCCGAGCTGGCCTGAGTCGTTCGCCCCCCAGGCCCACAGCGTACCGTCTGCTTTCAGGGCAAGGCTGTGTTCTCTTCCCGCGCTGACGGCCACCCAGTCGGACTCTTCCGTGACCCTGCCGGGCAGATATTTCGCCTCGGGATCGTCGAAGCCCAGTTGGCCTCTGTTGTTGTCGCCCCATGCCCACAGCGTGCCGTCGGTTTTGAGTGCCAGGGTGTGCATGCTTCCTGCGCTCACCTCTGCCCAGTCGGAGTCCGTACCCACTTGCGTGAATCTCGATCTGATCTGCGTTGTGCCGTCGCCGAGCTGGCCCCTTTCATTGTTGCCGCACGCCCACAGGGTGCCGTCTGACTTCAGACCGAGACTGTGATATTCACCGGCGCTTGCGGCAACCCAGTCGGCCCCGGCAATGTGCGTATGGGCTGGCAGGGAAGAGATTCCCCTGAAATAGCCCGTTCCGAGCTGGCCGTACAGGTTGCGCCCCCAGGCCCAGAGCGTGCCGTTGGCCCTGAGTGCCAGGCTGTGCATCCCGCCGGCGCTGACGGATACCCAGTCGGCATCGATCCCCACCCGCTCGGGAGCCAGGCGCTCCCTCCAGTTCCCCAGCCCGAGCTGGCCCTGGTTGTTGTTGCCCCACGCCCACAGGGTGCCGTCGGACTTCAGACCGAGATTGTGCCATCCTCCCGCATCGACCGTGGACCAGGCGATGATCTGCTCGGCCGCGACCACATCGTCGTCATCATCGTCTTCGAAGTACGAACAGCCGGGCACAAGGGCAAGGGAGAGTATTATTATCCAGCGCAGAAACAGCGTCTCCATGAACGGCCCCCCTCATCTTTGCTTTCAATCCACTCGTTCACATGAAACAGGCGTTAATAACCGCTTCCACAAAATGCAATATGCGTGCAAATCATAACCTTTGGATATCATATCATTTTGAAAACTCGCCACCATCCCGGGGACCCAGAAAATGCAAACTTTTTCCCTGATGCATGAAATTTTTTCATCCTGGCGATTCATTTCGAGACGGGCTCTGCGGGGTATTCCGCCGCTCATGTTCTTCTGCCTTCCTCCCGGTAAACCGCGATAGGGCTCCTTCTCGGGCATATCCATAAAGGGACATTCCCTGCATCCGGCTATTTTTTCAGGCCGATATCATACTCCCAGGCCTCTTCCCTCCCGAGGTCCCCCTGTGCGGTATGTCCCATTGTCCACTTTTTCCTTGACTTGGCAGCACTTTTTTCTTTAACTACCTATTCCCATGGCACACTATGTTTCACTGACGACAAGCTCCAGCTTCTTTTTCTTTTTTGGTTAGGTCTACCTGCTGAAAGCTTTTTTTCACTGAGCAGAAGAGCTAGTCAAAAAAGGCCGCGGGTAGACCCGATGGATCTACCCGCGGCCTTTTTTTATGCACAGTGCCCTGGCATGTGTGCATGAGAAGCACAATAGACAAGGGGGATCATGGTATGATGAAGGTTTTCCGGTTACTGGCGGTTTCAGTTATGAGTATGGTGGTTCTCTGCGGGGCTCTCCTCGCAAAGGCGTCTGCAGAGAACATCAAGGTTGGGGCGGCGATAAACCTGACAGGTCCTGCGTCCACGTGGGGGCAGTACCACGCGAAAGGGCATCAGGACTATTTCCGCTACGTCAACGAGGTCAAGGGGGGCGTGGCAGGCAGGCAGCTCGAGCTGATTCTCGTGGACACCGCATACAAGGTGCCCGAGGCGATCTCGGCCGTGCGGAAGTTCGCACAGCAGGACAAGGTGGACATGATCGCCACCTGGAGCGCGGGAGCGGGTCTCAACGCCAAGCCCATCATCAAGCGCTACGGGATACCCGCGATCAACTACTCCACGGCGTGGGAGATCCTCGAGCCGCCTATCGACTTCATGTATCTGCCCTTCGGCAGCTACCGGCTCGACTGCTACGCGATCCTGAACTACGTGAGTGCGGTCCATCAGGGAAGCGAGCCCCCGAAAGTCGGGCTGCTCACCTACAACAATGCCTATGGCCGCTCGATCCACAAGCCCAGCATCGAGTACGCCAAGGAACAGAACATCGACCTCGTGGCCATCGAGGAGTTCCCGCCCAAGACCGTGGACGTCACCACCGAGCTGCTGAGGCTCAAGGAGAAGGGGGCCGAGTACGTCTTCATGCAGATCCTGCCCGCGGCCATCATCTCCGCGTTCAAGAGCGCGGACAGGATCAACTACGATCCCATGTTTCTGGGCACCTGGACCTCGACAGACCCCGACTTCTTCAAGATGGGCAAGGGGCTCATAAGGGACCGCCTGAAGATGCAGTTCCCGGGAGGGCTTCCCGTGGACGGGACCCCCGGGGTCAAGACCATCATTGATCTCTGGGGCAGGTATAAGACCGTGGATTCATTCGACACCGCGTACTGGGAAGGGGTGGTGGTGGCCATGATCATGGAGCGCGCGTTCATCAGGGCCGGCGAGAAGTCCGGAAAGATCACGCCCGAGACCATCAACCAGGCACTGGAGTCGTTCACCGACGAGGATTTCGGCGGTCTTGTGCCGAACGTCACCTACACGAAAGAGGACCACGGGGCCTCGTTCACCGCGCGGATCGTGCAGGTCCGGGAAGACGGCTCGTACGCCCCGCTCACCAACTTCTTCGTTCCGGGCAAGGATAAGATTCAGATTCTCGAGTAAGGATACGCCATATGAGAGCTTTTCGGGGACAGCCGAGTATCTTCAGCAACGAGAACATGAAGGGGAAGCGCACCGGCCTTCAGGTGCGCTCCCTCTCTTTGAGCTTCGGCGGGATTCACGCTTTGAGCGGCGTGTCCCTCGAGGTCGCCGGCGGCGAGCTCGTGGCGGTCATCGGACCCAACGGGGCAGGAAAGACGAGTCTCATGAACTGCATCACCGGGTTCTACCGCCCCACGTCCGGAGACATCATCTTCGGCGGCAGAAACATCACCAGGCTCCCTCCCCACGAGCTCACGCGCATGGGGATCGGCAGGACCTTCCAGAACATCGAGCTCTTCCCGGGCATGAGCGTGCTCGACAACCTGCTCCTGGCCCGCCACATCCACTGCCGCTACGGCTTCGGTCCGGCCGCGCTGTTCGCATCGTCGGTGAGAAAGGAGGAGGTCCGCCACCATCGGATCCTGGAAGAAATCATCGATTTCCTCGAGATCCAGTCCGTACGCAAGGAACTCGTGGGCTCGCTGCCCTACGGCATGCGCAAGCGCGTGGAGCTGGGCAGGGCCCTGGCGCTGGAGCCCAGGCTCCTGGTGCTGGACGAGCCGTTCGCGGGCATGACGCTGGAAGAAAAAGAGGACATGGTGCGCTTTCTCCTGGAGCTGAACGGCTCGTGGGGCCAGACCATGATCCTGGTGGAGCACGACATGTCCATCGTGATGAGCATATCCAAGCGGGTCGTGGTCCTGAACTTCGGCGAGAAGCTCGCCGAGGGACCTCCCGAGGAGATTCAGGACCATCCCGAGGTGATCAGGGCGTACCTCGGGGAGTCCACGGACCTGAGCGCGGACGACTTGAGCGGGGAATCAGGAGCAGCAGATGCCGGCAACGAATAATCACGAGCAGACCACGGACACACCCCTGGACGCGTACGCGCACCTCACCCTTCCACAGGTCCTGGCCGCGCAGGCGGAAACGCTCGGGGACAGGCATGTAGCACTGAGGGAAAAGGCCTACGGGATCTGGCAGCGCTACACCTGGAAAGACTATTT
This sequence comes from Deltaproteobacteria bacterium, assembly GCA_018436855.1. GTDB lineage: Bacteria > Desulfobacterota > Desulfomonilia > UBA1062 > UBA1062 > Phosphitivorax. The sequence goes on from JAHDKO010000020.1 coordinate 42,307, forward strand.
CGCCTACGTGAAAAATACCGCCCTTGCCATGATGGCGCTGGGTCTCAAACGCAGCGACATCGTGACGATCATCACGGACAACCATTCCGAGTGGCTGTTCAGCGAGCTCGGTGCCCAGGCCTTCGGGGGCGTATCGCTCAACCTCTTCACCTCCGCGGTCGCCAGCGAGCTCGTCCAGGCCCTCATCCGGGTCCGCTCCCCGCTCGTGGTGGCTCAGGACCAGGAGCAGGTGGACAAGCTCCTGGAACAGATCGACAAGCTCCCCTTCCTGCGCACCATCGTCTACATCGATCCCACGGGCATGGGCCCCTACCGGGACAACGCCCTGCTGATGAGCTTCCGCGAGCTCCTGGAGCTCGGGGAAGAACACGGGCGGGATCACCCGGGCCTCTTCGAGCAGGAGCTCGGCAAGGGAAGGGCCGACGAGACCGCGCTGATGATCATGACCTCCGGCACCACCGGGGTTTCGAAACTCGCCATGCTCACCCACCGCAACTTCACCGCCATGGCGCGCCAGTGGCTCTGCACGGTGACCGTCGGTGTGGGGTCGGACTGGATGTCCATGAGCCCGCCCGCATGGATCGTGGACCAGATGTGGGGCGTGGGGGTGACGCTCGCGGGCGGCATGACCATGAACTTCCCCGAGACCGTGGAAACCATTCAGCAGGACTTCCGGGAGATCGGCCCCTCGGTGCTCATCACCTCGTCGCGGTTCTGGGAAGACCTGGCCTCGAAGATCAGGGTGAAGATCGACGACGCCGGGTTCGTCAACCGGGCCTTCTTCTCCCTGGCCGAGAAGATCGGCTCTGCCGCGGTGCAGTGCGAGGCCGAAAGGAGGCCCGTGCCTGTCTGGCTGAAGACGCTCAATGCATGGGCGTCTCTGGCGGTCTTCAGGCCGCTGCTCGACCGGGTAGGATGCTCACGCTTCGTGAGCGCCTATACCGGAGGGCACCCCATCAGTCCGGACGTCATCCGGTTTTTCCGGGCCGTGGGCTTGAACCTCAAGCAGTGCTACGGCCTCACCGAGACCTGCGGCATCTTCCAGGTGCAGCCCGATGACCAGGTCAAGCTCGAGACCGTGGGCAAGCCTCTGCCGGGAACCACGGTGAGGATTTCCGATGACCAGGAGGTCCTGGTGTCGGGCGATACGGTGTTTGCCGGGTATCACGACGATTACGACGCCACCCGGGCCTCCTTCGAGCAGGGCTGGCTCCGCACCGGCGACGCAGGCTATCTCGACGACGACGGGCACCTCGTCATCATCGGCCGCAAGCAGGACATCATCCGGGACAAGCACGGCAACGCCTTTTCGCCCGACTTCATCGAGACCAGGCTCAAGTTCTCGCTCTTCGTCAAGGAGGCCGTCATCTTCGGCGAGGGCCGCCCGTTCATCACGGCCCTCATCAACATCGACATGGGCAACGTGGGCAACTGGGCCGAGGAGCGCATGATCCCCTACACCACCTATACCGACCTCTCCCAGCAGCCCCGGGTCGAAGAGCTCGTCCTCGAGGAGGTGCGCCAGGTCAACACGCAGCTGCCTCCGCCCATGAAGATCAGGAAGTTCGTCCTCCTCTACAAGCTCCTGGACGCGGACGACGAAGAGCTCACCCGCACGGGAAAGGTCAGGAGGAGGTTCGTCTACGGGCTCTACCTCCCCATGATCGAGGCCATGTACGATGGCAGGAACGAGGTCGAGGTGGAGGGAAAGGTGCGCTACCGCGACGGGCAGGTAGGCATGATCCGGACCACGGTCAGGGTCATCAGCGTGGAGTGATGACAGAGGGAGATATCCCGCTTCCGGCGGGCAGCCCGCATCGGCGCGGGGGAGAATGAATGCATTGTTCGATTCTCTCCTTTCCCCCTTCAGGAAGGGGGAGGAAAAAAGAGAAGACCCCTTGGGCAGGAATGCCAAGGTTATCATGATCAACTAAGGAGTAAGGGATGGATTTTTTCATACAACTGCTGGTGAACGGGCTCAGTATCGGGCTGCTCTACGGGCTTTCGGCCATGGGGTTCGTGATGATCTTCAAGTCATCGAGCGTGCTCAACTTCGCCCACGGAGAGCTGCTCGCCATGGGGGCCTTCCTCTTCCTGGTGCTCACCACCTGGGCCGGGCTCCCCGTCTATCTGGCCTTTCTCATCACGCTGGCCGGGAGCTTCGTGCTGGGGTTTGCGGTCGAGCGCCTGTTCTTAAGGCCGTTGATCGGTGAGTCCCTGATCTTCGTGATCATGCTCACCGTGGGGCTGGCCTCCATCTTCAAGGGGATCCTGCTCTTCTTCTTCGGCGGCAACCTCCACACCTATCCCGAGTTCCTGCCCGCGGGCCTGGGATTGCAGTTCGGCAATGTCTTCGTTCCGCCGGTGTACGTGGCGTCGTCGTTCATCGGCATCGTCTTCCTCGTGCTCTTCGGACTCTTCTTCAAGTTTTCGTCCCAGGGGATCTTCATGCGCTCGGTGGCCGACAACCAGACCGCGGCCCTGTCGCTGGGCGTCCACGTGAAGAAGGTCTTCGCGCTGTCGTGGGCCATCGCGGCCATGGTGGCGGGCATGAGCGGGATCGTGCTGGGGGTGATCAACGGCATCAACGTGCACGAGATCAGCGCCATCGGGCTCAAGGTCTTTCCCGTGGTGATCCTGGGCGGCCTCGACAGCATCGGGGGCGCCATTATCGGCGGGATCATCATCGGCCTGCTCGAGACCTTCACCTGCGGGTATATCTCCCCCTCGCTGCGCGACGTGGTGCCCTATGCAGTGCTCGTGTGCATCCTGCTCATCAAGCCCTACGGGCTCTTCGGGCTCGTGGATATCGAGCGGGTATAGGAGAGGGCTCATGCGAAGGCTCAGTTTCCATCCCTGCGGCAACTTCAAGGAGTCATACGCCCAGGAGATCACCATCTTCGAGACCGACTTCGGACGGTTCTGGCTCCTGGCGGGCCTCGTCCTGCTCTTTTGCGTGCTGCCCTTTGTCAGCAGCCCGTACTTTCTCTATGTGTGCAACATGATCGGAATCGCGGCCATTGCGGCCCTTGGCCTGAACATCCTCATCGGGTACACCGGGCTTATCTCGCTGGGCCACGGGGCCTTCTTCGGGGTGGGCGCCTATGCAGCGGCCATCCTCGCCACCCGGCTCGGCCTGCCCTTCTGGGTCTGCGTGCCTGCGGCCGGGTTCGTGACCGCACTGACGGGCATGGTCTTCGGCATCCCGTCGGGGAGGCTCAAGGGGCTCTACCTCACCATCGCCACCCTGGCCGGCCAGTTCATCATCGAGTACATCCTGGTCCACTGGGAGTCGCTGACCCAGGGGACCATGGGCATCGTCCTGCCCGAGGCCACGCTCTTCGGGCTGGTCATCGACGGCGACCGCCCGTTTTTCTACGTGATCTTCGTCTGCCTGGTGCTCGTGACCTGGATGACGAAAAACATCATGCGCACCCGCTTCGGCAGAGCGTTCATCGCCATCCGCGACAACGACCGGGCCGCCGAGGGCATGGGGATCCCCATCTTCCCCTACAAGCTCCTCTCCTTCGGGATCAGCTCGTTCTATGCCGGGTTCGCAGGCGCCATCTGGGCGTTCTACATGATCAGCATCACCTCGGAGCCCTTCACCTTGGGCCTTTCCGTGGAGTATATCGCCATGGTCATCATCGGCGGGCTCGGCAGCATTCCCGGCGCCATCTTCGGGGCGATCTTCATCACCGGGCTCAACGAGATACTGCGCTGGCTGACGGACATCTTCATGAGCATGGGCATGGCGAGCGGCTTCGGGCTCAACATGGCCTCGCTGAGGGAGCTGGCCTTCGGCCTTGCCATCGTGCTCTTCATCCTCTTCGAACCCAAGGGCCTCGCCGAGATCTGGCGGATCGTGCGCTCGAACTTCCGGCTCTGGCCGTTTTCCTACTGACGGAGGGGACTCATGACCGATAACCCAAGCGGCATTTTCCTGCAGCTCAACAACATCAGCGTGGTCTACTCCGATGTGATCCAGGTGCTCAAAGGGGTATCCCTGTCCGTGGAGAAGCACCGGATCGTCTCCCTGCTCGGCAGCAACGGCGCGGGCAAGACCACCACGCTCAAGGCGATCTCCGGCCTGCTCAAGCCGGAGAACGGCAAGGTGACGGACGGGTCGATATCCTTTGACGGCGCCGTCATCCAGAACTCCTCGCCCGAACAGATCACCCGCAAGGGGATCATCCAGGTGCTCGAGGGCAGGCAGCCCTTCAAGTACCTCACCATCGAGGAGAACCTCAAGGTCGGCACCGCCACACGGTGGACCAGGCCATACAAAAAAGATCTGGAAATGGTCTACGACTATTTCCCGGCCCTCACCAAGCGCAGGAAGTCCCTGGCCGGGTACTGCAGCGGCGGCGAGCTCCAGATGCTCGTCATGGGCCGTGCCCTCATGGCGCACCCCAGGCTCCTGCTCCTGGACGAGCCTTCGCTCGGCCTGGCGCCACTCGTGGTCCGGGAGATCTTCCGGATCATCAGGCGGATCAACGAGGAGCAGGGAACCACGATCATCCTGGTCGAGCAGAACGCGAACATGGCGCTGCAGATCGCGCACTACGGATACGTCATGGAGAACGGGAAGATCGTCATGGAGGGTGAGGCGCGCTCCCTGAGGGAAAATCCGGACGTCAAGGAGTTCTACCTGGGGGTGGGCGCCGGGGGCAAGACCCGGACGTACAAGGACATCAAGTCGTACCGCAGGCGCAAGAGGTGGCTGTAAGCAAGGTGCGGCTTTGCTCAGTATACGGTTCGTGCACATGCAAGATATCTTAAGCGGTTACAGAGTGATTTTTGGCCGCTGGATGCAAGATTATAGGTACGAAGCTCGCTGATCGAGGAGGACGGAAACCATGCATGAGTTTTTCGATGAAAAGGAAACCCTGACAGGAAAAGATCGGGAAGAATACTTCAACCGCAGAGTCGCCGCCATGGCTGCTCAGGGATACGAGCGCTCTTCGGCGCTCAGGAAGATCTTCGACGAGCGCGGGGTCCGCCCCGATGACATCCGCACCGTGGACGACCTCCAGAAGCTGCCCGTCATCTCACGCAGCGGGCTCATCGAGCTCCAGATGCAGGATCCGCCCTTCGGGGGTTTCTCCGACACAAAAGCAGACATCGACCGGATCTTCACCTCGCCCGGCCCCGTGTACGAGCCGCACCTGAGTCCGGATGACCCTCTGTGGGCACGGGCATACCAGGCCGCCGGGTTCCGCAGGGGAGACATCGTGCTCAACGCCTTCTCCTACCACATGGTGGCAGCGGGGCTGACCTTTCACGGAGGCCTGCGGCACGTGGGGGCCACGGTCGTGCCCTCGGGATCGTCGGGAACGCAACAGCAGGTGCAACTCATCCGAGACCTCAAGGTCACGGGCTATACGGGCACTCCCAGCTTCCTCATGTCCATCATCGACAAGGCCGCCGAGATGGGACACGACTTTGCCCGGGACTTTTCCGTGAAGAGGGCGAGCTTTGGCGCGGAGCCGCTGCAGCCCTCCATGAGAAGGCTCTTCGAGGAGGAGTACGGCATCGACACCTACCAGATGTACGGGGCCACCGAGGTGGGCGACATCGCGTATGAGTGCCGGGAAAAGAACGGCTGGCACATCTGCGAGGAGGTCATCGTGGAGATCGTTGATCCGGAGACCGGCAGAAATCTCCCTGAAGGGGAGCTGGGCGAGGTGGTGGTGACCAGGCTCAACTCCGTCTTCTTCCTCCTGCGCTTCGCAACCGGTGACCTCTCCAGCTTTATGCCAGGGTCGTGCCCGTGCGGAAGGGCCTCCCGGATGCTCTCGGGCATTGCCGGGCGCCTGGGCGACGCGGTCAAGATCAGAGGCATGTTCGTGGCGCCGAGCCAGCTCAAGAGGCTCTCCCTGCTCTTTGACGGGCTGCGCTTCCAGCTCGTCGTCACCCGTTCGGGGCACCGTGACCACCTCGCTGCCAGGCTGGAAACCTCAGCGACAGGCGATGCGCTCCGGGAGCTCACCAGCCGGTTCGACACGGCCTTTCGGGAGATCTGCACTGTCAAGATCGATTCCATCGATCCCGTACCCGCTGGCACCCTGGGAGACGACGTTCCGTCCATGGTGGATCAGAGGTCCTGGAAGTAGCCCGACAGGAGGTATACGATGGGGAAATACGACGCGCAGAAAAAACAGGTGCTCGACTGCATGATGTCCCTGGTTTCGCAAGGATTTGTCCAGGGGACCGGCGGCAACGTCTCCCTGCTCCTTGAAGACGGGCACGCCGTTGTCGTAACCCCGTCCCAGAGCGAGTATGCAACCATGACCCTCGATGACATCTGCGTCGTGGACCTCGACCTCAAACCTCTGGAAGACAACGGCGCGGCCCCGTCCATGGAGACGGCCATGCATCTCGCGATCTACCGCAACCGCCGGGACGCGGGCGCGGTTGTGCATACCCACCAGATCTTCGCGAGCGTCTTCTCCTTGATCAGCGAGCCCATCCCCGCCCTGTTCGACGAGGTAGCGGGCGCCATCGGCCCAAAGGTGGAGATCGTGCCCTATGCCCTGTCGGGCAGCAAAGAGCTCGTGGCCAATGTGGTCTCGAAGCTCGGAAACCGCGCCAACTGCTATATCCTTCAGAACCACGGCGCCCTGTCCCTGGGCAGGGATCTCGACCAGGCAAGGCGCAACGCCGAGCTCCTGGAAAAGGCCGCACAGGTATACTACTATGCCCTGTCCACGGGCAGGGAGGTCTCCGTGCTGCCGCAGGGCATCCAGGATCTCATGGCCCTGATCGTCTCCGGCAGGCAGGACGAGGAGATCAAGCGCCGCCGGGGATAGACGGGAGTCCTTCCCCTCGAGCTCATCACGCAGGCGGCGAAGACAAACGGGGACAAACCCTGTGCGAAGACCGGAATCGAGACCGGCTGACGGTCGGCGTTGGGGCCATCCGCCCCGATCGTCCCGGCAAAGGCCTCTGTTTTCGCCCGGCGTCCTTGATATGTTCAAAAATCTGTAATACATTGTCTATAAGCATGAAGAAAAACATTCATATGGAGGACTCTCATGCCTGACAGGATCATTATCTACGGAAAGGCGGGTTGACCCTACACCGATCAGGCCAGGTCGGCCTACCGGAACGCGGAATATGTGGATGTGAAGAAAGACGCATCCAGGCTCCAGGAGATGCTTTCCCTCACCAACGGCACCCGCCAGGTCCCGGTCATCGTAGAAAACGGCGCCGTCAAAGTGGGGTACGGAGGTTCCTGAGGGGTATAGAGGCTCATCGTGCATGAGCCGGACAAACCCACAGGGGGACGTCCGTGAAATTTGGACATTCCACTCATCGTTTTCGCTGCTTCGTTCAGCTGGTTGAGACAGAACACCGAGACCCCGGATTGCTCACTATTCCCACTCATATGCATCGACCCTTACAGGCTCGTCGAAAGCAAGCAGGTTGCCCCTCGTACCATTGACAGCTAATGTGTACCCGTCCCTGATACTGATATTATACTGTGCACGGCTCCCGATTCATCGGTGAACGCGAGCGGGGGTGACCCGCGTGTCGTGGGGGTATGCTTAATGTGAACCCGTCCCCGATACTATTTTTCCAGTACCTCGGGCACGAAAAGCTCCCGGAACAGCCTCAGGAATGCGGAGTCCGTGAGGCTCGCGATGAAGTCCCGGACGATCTCTCCGGGCAGGTGGCTCTCTTCGTAGCCGCGGTCGAGCCTTGCCAGAAAGCGGGTGCGAATCCTGGACTCGGGTCTCTTTTCGAGAAGATCCTCCATGAGCCGGTCGAACACGAGAACATACATGGTCCGGATCTTGGACGACTCGGCCTTGACCAGGGGGTTGAGATAGATCCGCTCATAATTGAACTGCTTCAGATCTTTCAATGCCTCGAACACGCTGGGCGAGTAGGAGATCGTGCCCTTTCCGGAGTGCCGGATGAGATCTTCGACCAGGGCGTAGACGATCTTGCCGTTGGTGTTTCCCAGGACCCCAGACACTGCCCGGGGAATGTCGCTCCGGGAGATGATGCCTAAAGAGATGGCGTCCTCGATGTCCCTGCCGATGTAGCTCACCGTGTCCACGATACGCACCAGACAGCCCTCCATGGTCATGGGCGGCGGGGTCCGGCCCTGACGGATGAGCTCGATCTTCCGGTCGAGGTCATCGAATGAGAGCAGGGCTTCGGGGCACAGGGCCTGCTCGGTGGTCTCGCCGTTGTGGCAGAGGATTCCGTCCAGGACCTGGAGGGTGAGGTTGAGCCCTTTGCCTCCCTTCTCGATGCGCTCCAGCGCCTGGACCGCCTGCACGTTGTGCCTGAACGGGCCGATGCCCGCCTGCGTGCAGAGCTCGTCCAGGTACTGCTCGCCGTCGTGGCCGAAGGGGGGGTGTCCGATGTCGTGGCCGATGGCCACGGCCTCGATAAGATCGTCGTTCAGACCGAGCCTGCGGCCGATGGTCCGGGCGATCCTGGAGAGCAGCTGCACGTGGATGACACGGTGGGAAATCCCCTGGTGCCCTACCAGGTAGAACACCTGCGTCTTGTCGATGTACGAGGTGTAGGCCTGGGAGTGAAGGATCCGGTCCACGTCGATGGAAAACGCATCCCGCATGTCCCACGTGCTCGAATCGTCGGCTCTCCTCCTCATTGCGCATTCGGGACGAGCGCCACTCATATCCTTGTCATTTCAGGAGGATATCTTCGAGAACTGCGCCACCCGGTCGAACAGTCCGACCAGACTCTTGAGCAGCGCGATGCGGTTCCTGCGGATATCCTCGTCCTCGCTCATGACCAGAACCTTGTCGAAAAAGGCGTCGATGGGCTCCTTCAGGCCCGCCAGAAGCTTGAGCGCCCGGGTATACTCGCCCTTGACCGCGTGGGCGATGAAGGGGTCTTCCATCTCCCGGAAACGTGCGTACAGCGCCTTTTCCTCGTCCTGGGCAAAGAGGGCCTCCGACACGGTGCCCTCGGCCTGCGTTTTTTTAAGGATGTTCTCCACCCGCTTGGAGGCCGCTGAGATGGACGCGAACCACTCCTCCTGCTTCACCCCGGCGATGGCCCGGGCACACATGAAGGTGTCCACGGGATCGTCGAAGCCCTGCAGCACCGCCTCGATCACGTCCCCGGGAATGCCCCTCGCCTGAAGAATGGAGACGAACCGGGACCGGAAAAAGGACAGCACGTCCTCCTTCACCTCGGCGCGATCTCTCTTGAGTTTGTGCGCGAGCTGCAGCAGCGACTGGTCGATGAGCTCGGAGACGGATATGCGGTAGCCCTTTGCCAGCAGGATGTTCTCGATGGCTATGGTCTGCCTCCTCAGGGCGAAGGGGTCGGAGGTGCCGGTGGGGATCAGGCCCACGCCGAAGCACCCGCAGATGGTGTCGATCCGGTCCGCGATGCCCACCAGATCGCCGATGACGTCTGAGGGGAGCTCGTCTTCCGCCGAGGTGGGGAGATAGTGCTCGTGGATGGCGCGCGCCACCTCGGGATCACGGCCCTGCCGCAGGGCATACTCCCTGCCCATGATGCCCTGGAGCTCAGGCAGCTCGCAGACCATGAGGCTGTTCAGATCGGCCTTGCACAGGTACGCGGCCTCGGCCGCCTTCTCCTTTTTCTCCGGAACCAGCATGTCGGCAAGGTACAACGCGACCTTCCGGAAGCGCTCCATCTTTTCATACGAGGTGCCCAGGTCCTTGTGGAAAATGACGTTTTTCAGCTTCTCTGCATAGACCTCCAGGGGCACCTTGAGGTCTTCCTCGAAGAAGTACTTGCCGTCGTCGAGGCGTGCCTTGAGCACCCGCTCGTTGCCGGTGCGGACCACTGCGTCGTTCTTGGGCACGATGTTGCTCACGGCCGCGAAGTAGGGCCGCAGGCTCGCGGCATCCTCCAGGGAGTACATGGGGAAGTACCGCTGGTGGTGCTTCATCACGGTCACCAGGACCTCGGCGGGCAGCTCGAGAAAGGCGTCGTCGAAACGGCCGATGATGACGTGCGGATACTCCACCAGGTTCGCCACCTCGTCCAGCAGGTCCTTGTCCTTCACCTGGGCCTTGAGGTTGCGGGCGTTCATGCCCACCCCCTCCCAGATGAGGGCCTTGCGTTTTTCGATGCCGGGGATCACGAAGCGTTCGGTGAGAAGGCCTTCGTATGCCCGGGCGCCCGGGACCTCGACAGGGTCTCCGGCCATGAATCGGTTGCCGCGGGTCTGCCTGCCGGCCTTCACGCTTCCGAAGCTCACGGGCAGGACCTCTACGCCGAAAAGGGCCACGATCCAGTGGACCGGGCGGGCGAACCGCACGCCGGGATTCGACCATCTCATGGTCTTGGGAAAGGGGATCTGGGAGATCATGTTCTGCAATACTTCTGTCAGAAACTCATCCGCGGGCCTGCCCGGGATGGTCCGGGTCACGCAGAGGTACTCGCCCTTGGGCGTCTGCGAAAAGCCCACCTCGGAGATGTCCACCCCTGCCGAGCGCGCGAACCCCAGTGCCGCCTTGGTTGGGTTCCCGTCCACGTCGAAGGCCGCCTTTTTCGCCGGGCCCATCCGGTTTTCCACGGTGTCGGGCAGCGAGTCCGGAAGCCCGGAAACCCTCACCGCGAGCCTCCTGGGGGTGCCGAACACCTCTGCGGGCTCGTGCGGGAGTTCCGCCTCTTTGAACCTGCCGGAGATCCACGATTTCATGAACTCGAGGGCAGGGACGATGTAGCTATAGGGTATTTCCTCGGTGCCGATCTCGAACAACAATGACCTGTCCATGCCTACACCTCGCTCCTCTCGCTCGCAAGGCTCTCGAGGTGGAGCCGTGCCGCGGTCCTGGCCAGCTCCCTGACCCTCGCGATATAGGACTGGCGCTCGGTGGTGCTGATGGCGTTGCGCGCATCCAGGAGGTTGAAGGTGTGGGAGCACTTGAGGCACATGTCGTACACGGGAAGGGCCAGGCCCTTTTCCGCCACCCGCCTGCCCTCCTCCTCGTAGAGGGTGAAGAGCTTGAGCAGGGTCGGGACATCTGCCAGCTCGAAGTTATAGGTGGACCACTGGCGCTCGCCTTCGTGGTGGACGTATCTATAGGATGTCGAGCCCTTCCACATGATGTCGTAAACCGAGCTCTTGTTCTGGAGGAACATGGCGATCCGCTCCAGGCCGTAGGTGAGCTCTGTACACACCGGGTCGAGGTCGTAGCCCCCCACCTGCTGGAAGTAGGTGAACTGGGTGATCTCCATGCCGTCGAGCCAGACCTCCCAGCCCAGGCCCCAGGCGCCCAGGGTGGGTGACTCCCAGTCGTCCTCCACGAACCGGATGTCGTGCTCCAGGGTGTCGATCCCGAGCTGGCGCAGCGAGTCCAGGTAGATCTCCTGCACGTCGACGGGCGAGGGCTTGAGGATCACCTGGAACTGGTAGTAGTGCTGGAGCCGGTTCGGGTTCTCGCCGTACCGGCCGTCGGTGGGCCTGCGTGAAGGCTCCACGTACGCCACGTTCCAGGGATCGGGCCCTAAGGCCCTTAAGAAAGTGTGGGGATTGAAGGTTCCCGCCCCCACCTCCAGATCGTAGGGCTGCCCGATGAGACAGCCGTAACGGGACCAGTAATCCTGCAGATTCAGTATGAGTTCTTGGAAGTCCATAATGGTCCCCTCTATCACTGGTTCAGGTCAAAATCAAGCAGCTTCGCCAGGAAGGAAACGGTTTTGAGCCGTTTCTCGGACACCTTGTTACACACGGCCAGGAGAGAGGAGGTAATCTCCCTTTTCAGGGACGCCTTGACGGAAAGTCTCTGCAGCACCTCCCCGTCGAGCCGGGAGGCATTGAGCAGAAAGATGGCCGCCTCCTTCGAGAGCATGTTAGCCGGGACCGACCTTGGGGCCCCGGTCTTGCCCGACCGGCCGAGGTCGATCCCGTAGCCGAGCGAGGAGAGGATGTTCGTCAGGGCCACGGCCCACACCGAGAACCACTGGCGGTCGGGCTCCATGGCCTTGAGCGCGGACCGGAGGTGCTCGTAGGTGGCCGGGCTCGGGTCCATGGGCCCCAGGTGCTCCTTGACGAGCTCCATCAGGACCGAGGCATGCGCCAAGAGCTCGAGGTCCTCCCTGATCCCCAGGTGGGCGTCGATGAGCTGGGCCGACTCGAGCCGGTGCAGGTCGCCCTCCCGCTTGACAAAGACATCCATGGTCACCTCGCAGAATGGCTCCAGGGTGCCGGGGAACCGTCTCTTGCTGCGTTTGGCGCCCTTCGCGATCGCGTGGACGATGCCCTTTTCTTTTGTCAGGGCGCAGACGATCTTGTCCGACTCGAGAAAATCGATGCTGTGGAGGATGATGGCGTCGGTGGTGATCCTGTTCATGACTCTTTAGAAGAGCAGCAGCCCCGCGATACCCAGGTACGCCGCGACCCCCAGGATGTCCATGGTCGTGGTCACAAAGGGGCCCGAGGCGACGGCCGGGTCTTTATCGAGCTTGTAGAAGAGAATGGGCAGGAATGTGCCCATGAATGATGCCAGCGACATGGAAATCATGATGGACAGTGCCACCACGATAGAGATACGCAGCTCGTCGGGATAGAGGAAGAAGGCGATCAGGCCGAGCATGACCCCGAACATGGCGCCCAGCAGGACGCCGACCCCCATCTGCTTGAGCACGATGCTCCGGAAGTTCGTGGCTGAAGACGCGCCGGTGGCGATGCCGCGCACGATCAGCGCAACGGCCTGTGCGGCCACGTTGCCCCCCATGCCGAGGATGATGGGCATGAAGGCGGCCAGGCCCACCACCCTGCTGATGGTGAATTCGAACTCCCTGATGAGGAAGGTGGCGAGCACTCCCCCTACCCAGCTCACGAAGAGCCAGGGAATCCGGGTTGATGCGTTCCTGACCACGGATGAGCTCAGCAGGTCCTCTTCGGCGCCCGCGAGCATGAACATGTCCTCGGTGGCCTCTTCTTCCATGATGTCCACGATATCGTCGACCGTGATGCGGCCCAGAAGGAGGCCCTGTTCGTCAACCACCGGCAGGACCATGGAGTCGTAGCGCTTGAAGAGGTTCGCCACCTGCTCCTGGTCCATGGCCACCGGCACGGTCAGGGGGTCGAGATCCATGATCTGGGCCATGGTGGCGTCCGGCTTGGAGAGGATGAGGTTCACCAGGGGCACGGTGCCCTCCAGGATGCGCCGGTTGTCGACCACGTAGACCATGTAGATGTTGTTGATCTCCGTGTGGAGCCTGCGTATCTGGGCGATAACCTCGTCAACGGTCGCGTTGGGGTGCGCGGAGATCAGCTCCCGCTGCATGATGCCGCCGGCCGTGTCCTCGGGATACTTGAGCAGGGACTTGATGTCGTATGAATCCTCGGGGCTGAGCTCCGCGAGAACCCGCTCCGCGCGCTCGGCGTGCAGGTCGCCCACCAGGTCGGCCGCGTCGTCGGAGTCCATGTCCTGGACGATCCGCGCCAGGTCTTTATCGGACATACCGTCGATGACGTCTTCCCGGGATTCGGAGGAAAGTTCGGCGATCACCTCGGACGCGGTATCCACGTCCAGGAGCACGAAGAACTTGCCCCTGGACTCCTCGTCAAGGGCCTCGATAAGCTCGGCGATCTCCACGGGCTTGAGATCATGGAGCATATCGATGATATGGAACTCCCAGCCCTTTTCGATATAGTCTTGCAGCAGTTTTACGTCCGTTGCTTTTACCGGCATACCAATCCCTCACAAGGAATGCGGCGAGCGCTCTGTCGGGATACTCCTAGGAATCGGCTGGAATCGTTTCCGGGGGGTTCCCGGAAACCGCAATCGAATACGCGCCTGCCGACTCCTGCTGTGCAGGGCCCCTGCAGGTTTTCATGGAAAAACCGAAGATCACGATCAGCAGGAAGATGGCCACGAAGATGATCACGATCCGCTGAAGGGTGAAGCTTTCCACCTGGGTGTTTTTCATGAACCTGCTGCGGATTTCCTCTTTCTTTCCATGAGCTGCCAATGTTTCGTCCATATGACTGACGAGCTCTTCCTCGTTCATGTCGAATTCCTTGCTGATAACCTGGAGAAATCCGCGCAGAAAGGCTCTGGGAGGGAGTACGTCCACCTGGTCCTCTTCGAGAAATTTCAGGGTCTGGGCGGGGATTTTGGTCCTCTGCTCGATTTCCTTCAGGGAAATCCCGCGTTCCTCCCTTTCTTTCTTGAAATACTGTCCCAGTGTGAGTTTTTCTTCCGACATAGACACCCCCCTCGCGTTCTCATTCCCCTTAGCATGACAATCCCCACGAGGCAAGAATTATGACTTTCCATCATCTGTTTGACTATTCTTTGCACATGAGGTTAGCTTATGGTGAACGAAAATCATGATCAGATGAAAGGACTATCCTAAAAAAGGGGACTGCCTGTGCCGCCCCTTTTTCTCCACAGGACAGATGATACGCATGAAACCGGTTGACTACAGCACCCTGCAGTCCGTCTCCAAGCCCGCCCGGTACATCGGCGAAGAGGTGAACCAGGTCGTCAAGCCCGACAGCGAGGTCCTGGCGCGGTTTGCGCTGGCCTTTCCCGACACCTATGAGATCGGGATGTCCCATGCCGGGCTCAAGATTCTCTATCAGACACTCAATTCGATCCCCGGCATCTGGGCGCAGCGGGTGTTCGCGCCCTGGCACGATATGGCCGGAGCCCTTTTCAAAAACGGAACCGAGCTCTTCAGCCTGGAGGAAAAACGCCCGGTGCGCCTCTTCGACGTGGTCGGGTTTTCTCTCCTCTACGAGCTTTCCTATACCACAGCCCTAAGAATGCTCAAGCTTGCCCGGATCCCCCTGCACGCGTCCGAGAGGAAAGCGGGCGACCCCATCGTGATTGCGGGCGGCACCTGCACCGTCAACCCGATGCCGATCCAGGACTTCTTCGATCTCGTCGTCATCGGAGATGGAGAGGAGGTCGTCGAGGAAATGGCCCGGGTATGTATCGAGACAAAAGACCGCGGCGAGCGCATCGCGGCCATGGCGGAGATCGAGGGCGTGCACCGCCCCGGCGCACGGTCGAGGCCCAGGCGCAGGGTCCTGGCGGATCTCGACGCGCGGCCGTTTCCATCCCGCGTCGTGCTTCCCCACACCTCCATCGTGCACGACCGCATCGGGATCGAGGTGGCCCGCGGATGCACCCGCGGATGCAGGTTCTGCCAGGCCGGGATGATCTACCGCCCGTACCGGGAGCGGTCGTTTCCCTCGGTCATGGATACCCTTCAAAAATCACTTGCCGCCACCGGGTACGACACCATCTCCATGCTCGCGCTCTCCGTCACCGACCTGAGCTATATCAATACGATCATGGAGTCGCTCTCCTGCCCCTCCCGGGAGGTGTCCATCGGCATCCCGTCCTTGAGGGTGGAAGGCATCACCCGGCGGGTGGCCGAGTTCATCTCTTCGGTCAAGAAGCCCGGCTTCACCATGGCGCCCGAGGCAGCCACCACCAGGCTCAGAGAGGTGATCAACAAGGGCAACACCGAAGAAGACCTCATCAGGAGCGTGTCCATCATCCGGGACCTGGGCTGGAAGACCCTGAAACTCTACTTCATGGTGGGTCTGCCCACGGAGCGGCACGAGGATATCGAGGCCATATGCGCCCTCTCCCGCGCGATCGCCTCGCGTTTCAAGGGGAGCCTGACCATCAGCGTGTCCGGGTTCATTCCCAAGCCCTTCACTCCGTTTCAGTGGCAGGAGCAGATCGCGCCCGATGCCCATGGAGAGGTAGTGCGATACCTGCAGAAGACCCTGCGGGGAAGGAATCTCTCGCTCCGATGGCAGGACCCCGCCCTCACCTTCCTGGAAGGCGTGTTCGCCAGGGGGGACGAGAGGCTCTCCCGTGTCATCGAGGAAGCCGAGGCCGGCGGCGCCTATCTCGACGGGTGGGGCGACACCTTCGATGCGCGGGTGTGGGAAACGGCGTTCGAAAAGACCGGCGTCGAACCCCGGCGGTATCTCAAGGGCCGCGGCAGGGAAAAACCCCTTCCCTGGGAGTTTGTCGACGCACGGATCTCGAGATCATTTCTTCTCGCGGAGGAGGAGCGTGCGTATAAGGGGGTGTCCACCCCGGACTGCAGGTTCGACGGGTGCACGGGGTGCGGCGTCTGCGCCGGGGATATCTCCAACATCATCCATGAGGAATCGGCTCCTGTCCCGCTCTTCGAGCCCTCCCGCGAAGGCGGGAACATTCCATATGTGGTACAGCTCTCCAAGCAAGGCCCTCTGCGGTTCGTCTCGCCCCGTGACTACCTGGAGATGCTCAAGCGTGCGGTCCGCCGGTCGGGGCTCAACGCGGTGTATACGAAAGGCTTCAGCCCCACCATGAAACTGAGCACGTCCCCGCCCCCGTCCTTCGGCATCGCCTCGGTGAGCGAGTTTCTCCAGTTCGAGCTCAGGGAAGAGGTCGATCCCGGGGTGGTCCCGGACATGATCAACCGCGTCCTTCCCGAGGGAACCCGGGTCATGTCGTGCAGAAAGGCAAAGCTGGGTCTGCCCTATGCATTTGTATACCGCACGGACCGGCCGTTCTCTCTGGATCTGAAGCCCGGCCGGACCATCGAAAAGGGCGGGAAGGAGCTCATGGTGGATGATTACCTGGCCTATCACGACGATACCACCATGACCATCCTCGTGCGGGAGGGAAGAACGATCTCACCGGTCGCCATCCTCGATGCCTTTTCCGGTGACGGGCTGGCCGCCTGGGAGATTACGAAGGTCGACACCCTCTTTGCCGAATAACCGCCATTGTGTTACCCGCTTTTTTACGAGCGTTGATCCCCGGCACTCTTGATATCGTTTTGGGCAACCCTACTAAAAAGGAATGCTTCCGTATTTTGATCGCCACGCGGAGCAGGAAAGGATGCATGAAGAAATGGACGACTCCGGACCGAAGAAATCGTGCTGCGGAACCGGCGAACCCAGGGAGTTCCGTGACCCGGTCTGCGGCATGGTAACGACCGACCCTGACGCCTACCTGCCTCTCGAGTACCGTGGGAAGACCTATTATTTCTGCAGCGAACACTGCCGCCAGAAATTCAGCGACAATCCGGAGAAGTATCTGGATGAACCGTCTGCCCGGGAAGCGGGACCCAGGGAGTTCCGTGACCC
Organism: Deltaproteobacteria bacterium; assembly: GCA_018436855.1. Classification (GTDB taxonomy): domain Bacteria; phylum Desulfobacterota; class Desulfomonilia; order UBA1062; family UBA1062; genus Phosphitivorax. The sequence continues at coordinate 59,390 of JAHDKO010000020.1, forward strand.
GGTCTGCGGCATGGTCACCACTGACGCGAATGCGTATCTCCCCCTGGAATACCTGGGGAAGACCTACTACTTCTGCAGCGAACACTGCCGGAAGAAGTTCAGGGAAAATCCTGAAAAATATCTTCGCCCTGCAGAGGAGCATGCAGCACCTGCCGCCCGGACGGACGGGCTGACTCAGGGCTACTGCTGCCCCATGCATCCCGAGGTGCACAGCCCGGTGCCGGCGAGCTGTACAAAGTGCGGGATGGCGCTGGAACCGGCCATTCCCGGGGCATTTCCCGGGCCGGCCCAGTGGACCTGCCCCATGCACCCCGAGGTCGTTCGCGATGAGCCGGGCAGCTGCCCCCTCTGCGGGATGGCGCTGGAACCCGTCTCCCCGGCGGAGGCAGGCGAGGAGGAAAACTCGGAATACCGCGATATGAAAACCCGCTTTGTGGCGAGCGCCGTGCTCACCCTCCCCATCGTGCTCATCTCCATGCGGTCCATGATTCCGGGCGGGGCCTTCCTGGATGCCCTGGCCCCGGCCGGAATCTTCCTGTGGATCGAGCTCCTGCTGGCGACACCGGTAGTCCTCTGGGGCGGCTGGCCGTTCTTCGTGCGGGCCTGGCAGTCCTTGGTCTTCAAGAGCCTGAACATGTTCACCCTCATCGGGCTGGGGGTTGCCGTGAGCTATGGCTACAGCCTCATAGCCGCCCTTTTCCCCGGCATCTTCCCCGCATCGTTCAGGGGTATGGACGGGACCATCGGGGTGTACTTCGAGGCGGCGGCCGTCATCACCACCCTGGTCCTGCTGGGCCAGGTCCTGGAGCTCAAGGCGCGGAGCAAGACCGGCGAGGCCATCCGCTCGCTCCTGAGCCTCGCACCGAAGAAAGCCAGACGGATCGACGCTCAGGGCCGTGAAGAGGACGTCCCGCTCGGCATGGTCCACCCCGGAGACCGGCTCAGGGTGCTCCCGGGCGAAAAGGTGCCCACCGACGGCACAGTGCTCGAAGGAAGCAGCAACGTGGATGAATCCATGATCTCCGGTGAGCCCGTTCCCGTAGAGAAGCTCACCGGGGACCCGGTGGTGGGAGGTACGTTCAACGGCAACGGTTCGCTGGTGATGGAGGCGACACGGGTGGGGGCCGATACCCTGCTCGCCCAGATCGTTGCGCTCACGGCGCAGGCGCAGAGGTCTCGAGCCCCTATCCAGCGGCTGGCGGATGTGGTGTCGGCATACTTTGTCCCGGCCATCGTCCTCGTCGCGCTTCTCACCTTCGGCCTGTGGGTCTGGATTGGGCCCGAGCCGCAGTTCGCCCATGCAATCATCGCCGCGGTATCCGTGCTCATCGTGGCATGCCCCTGCGCGCTGGGACTCGCCACACCCGTGTCCATCATGGTCGCCACGGGCAAGGGCGCCACCATGGGGCTGCTCTTCCGGAATGCGGAGGCCATCGAAACCCTGGGCAAGATCGACACCCTGGTGGTGGACAAGACCGGCACGCTCACCCGAGGCAAACCTGCACTGACTCACGTGAGGACGGCCGCGGGGCTGGATGAGAAATCCCTTCTCGGGTATGCCGGAAGCCTCGAGAAGGCGAGCGGACATCCCCTCGCCCAGGCCGTGGTCACGGGAGCCCTTGATCGGGGCGCCTCGATCGGAGAGGTTCAGGATTTCACCAATGTTCCGGGAAAAGGGGTGACCGGCACCGTGTCCGGACACCGGGTGATCCTGGGAAACCGGGCGCTCTTTGAGGATGAGGGTGTTTCCGTCCGCGAGCTTGCAGACAAGGCTGAGGACGTACGGAAGAAGGGGCAGACCATCATGTTCGTGTCCGTGGATGGCAGTCCCGCCGGATTTCTGGGTGTATCCGATCCCATAAAGGAAACCTCGTTCGAGGCCATCCGGACCCTGCACCACCGGGGCATCAGAATCGTCATGCTCACGGGCGACCACGAGGCAACCGCCCGGGCCGTGGCAGGCGAGCTCGGGATAGACGAAGTGGTTGCGGATGTCCTGCCCGCAGACAAAGAATCCGTGGTCAGGCGCCTTCAGGAGGAAGGCCGGATCGTGGCCATGGCCGGCGACGGCATCAACGACGCCCCGTCCCTGGCGCGCGCACATGTCGGCATCGCCATGGGAGGCGGGTCGGACATCGCCATGGAGAGCGCCCAGGTAACCCTGGTCAAGGGAGACCTCAAGGGGCTCGTGTCCGCAATCTTCCTGAGCCGGGCCACGATGCGCAATATCAAGCAGAACCTCTTTTTCGCCTTTGTCTATAACGCATTGAGCGTACCCATCGCGGCAGGGGCACTCTATCCATTCCTGGGAATCATTCTCTCCCCCATGATTGCCGCAGCGGCCATGAGCCTGAGCTCGGTATCCGTTATCAGCAATGCACTGCGCCTGAAGGGAAAAGCCATCGCCGCATAGGGGCGCCCCTAAAAAGGCCCGGCTTTTATGGACCGCCTCTTGCAGGCTATCCCTGACATACCGGCTTACCAGGGAGACTTTTTTATGAATGGGTCCTTTTGTCGAACAGTTACCTTTCGAAAGCTGGCCTGGTGCTGCCTCATGCCACGCTAACGGAAAGATCTCCGGTTATAAAAACGGTTGCGAAGCGAGGAAAAAGCAGATATTGGACGGGTAGTGCCTGAAGAAAAGAACGGCGATAAAATCGCGCGGCCTTTTCTTGGTGTATTCTTATACATTGCGGCATGTTCAGAGAAACATTCTGATACCTGCCTTTTGGGGGCTTGGGCTTGTTCATTGATGAATCCTCGTTTTCCCGATCCTTCTGTTAGGATTCCGGGATTGTAATTATTTGTTATATATCTGTCCGGATGAGACATGCTATGAATCCGGGGACATTACAGCCCCGGGCTCGCCGAAAGCAGGCGGGGTGCTGCGGCATAGTCCTCTCACCAAAAGAGGGGGTGAAGCGGATTCAAGGAGTTTTTTAGCCGGAGCAAGAGCGGATGCAGGCAGAATCATTCATCAGGAAGAGTATGAACAATCGGAACAGCACCGGAGAACACATCCCGTTTCCGGGCGGCACCGGAAGGACAGACAAGCGGTCTCTTCACACGCGGCTTCTCCAACGGTTGCAAAGGCTCATCATGCCGTTTTTTTTCGCTCTTCTTATCATAATCGTCTGGGTGAATGAGCTTCTCGATATCCCGCACCTCCTCTTGGGCATGCCCCGAACCCCCAGCAACTGGGCGGAGTCCGCTCTGGAAACGCTCTTCGTCCTCCTGGCGGCACTGGCCGCGTGGATGCTCACCCAGGGAGCGGGCATCGAGCGCACGAGAGAGAAACGGCTCCATGAACGTCAGACGATATTTTCAAACATCCTGATCCGTGAGTCGCCCACCTATTTTCTGGCCGCAAATCCCGACGGAACCATCATCACGGCAAGCAACGCGCTGTTGAGCAAAACAGGCTACATCCTTGAAGAGGTGGTGGGCAAGGATGCTCTCTCCCTGTTCTTTCCCGTTCGCGAGCACGAGGCGATCACCCGGGAAATGACCGATTTCGTACAGAGCGGGAAACCCAAGCCGCGGATCTCGCACATCGTTACCAGAACAGGTGAGGAGTTTATCGTGCAGTGGGAAGGCACGGTGGTCTATCACGAAGAGGGGACAGTCGATTTTATCTACGGAGCCGGCATCGATATCACCGCGCAGAAACGCACGGAGCGTGCGCTGAGGCTCAGTGAGGAGCGGTATCGTTCGTTCGTGCAGAATCTCCAGGGCCTCGCCTACCAGCTCGATATGGATCTCATGCCGGTGTTCATACACGGCAATGTGGAGAAGTTCACCGGTTACCGGGAAGATGAGTTTCTGAATGGAACGGTGCAGTGGGAGGACTTCATTTTTGCGGAAGACATCCCCGGCATGAGGGCAAATGCCGACAAGGCGAAAACCATCCCGAACTATATGGGAGAGAATACCTACCGGATTATCAGGAAAGACGGAACCCTCTGCTGGGTACGGGAGTATTTCCGCAGCGTTTGCGCTGAAGACGGCCGTCCGGCTGCCATACAGGGAACCGTGTACGACATTACAGCGGAACGGCAGGCAGAGGAATCTCTGCGCGCCAGCGACGCTCGCTACCGCCTGCTGGCGGAAAACATGGGCGATGTGATCTGGGCCGTTGACATGGACTTGCGCTACACCTATATCAGCCCTTCCGTGGAGAGAGCCAGGGGATACACCGTGGAAGAGGCCATGGACCTGCCCATGGAGAAGGTCTTTACACCCGGCTCCTGCCGGGAGCTGAAGAAGATCCTTGCCGGGCTGCGCGACGCCCAGGAACGGAAAGAACCTGTTCCCGGCGGAAGAACGCGAACCCGGGAGTTCGAGATGGTGTGCAAAGACGGCTCGACTATCTGGGTGGAGATCACCGGAAGCCTTATCCTGGATATTGAGGGACAACCCGCGGGTTACGTGGGTATGACACGCGACATCACCGAGAGAAAGAGGGCGGAGGAAGCCATCAGGCAGAGCGAGGAAACCTATCGTGCCATTTTCCGGAGCACCGGCACCGCCATGGTCATCATCGAGGAAGACACGACCATCTCCCTTGCCAACAGTGAATTCGAGCACCTCTCGGGCTATTCCCGGGAGGATATCGAGGGTAAGAAGCCCTGGACGGAATTCGTTGTGCCGGAAGATATCGATCCCATCATGAAGTATCATGTCGTCAGAAGAATGCATGACAACAGCGCCCCCAGAAACTACGATTTACGCTTCAAGGACAGGCACGGCAGGCTCAAGGATCTGTACGTCACCGCAACGCTGCTGCCCGGAACCAGGAAAAGCCTCATCTCTCTGCTGGATATCACCCAGACGAAAAAGGCTGCGGAGGAGCTCAGGGTTTCCCAAGAGCAGCTGCGAAACCTCCATAAGCATTCCCAGGATGTCCGCGAGCGGGAACGCACCCGCATAGCCAGGGAGATCCATGACGAACTGGGTCAGGTGCTCACGGCGCTGAAGATGGACCTTTCCTTTCTTGCCAAAAAGCTGCCCCCCGATCTCACGTCCCTGGGGACGAAGGTGGATCATATGCTCAAATTCGTGGATATGACCATCCAGTCGGTGAAGCGCATCACCATGGATCTGAGGCCCGGGCTTCTGGACCACCTGGGGCTCGTTGCCGCCATCGAGTGGCAGGCGGATGAATTTCAGAACCGGACCGGGATCAGATGCAGCCTATCGGTCGACCCGGATGACATTACCCTGCGTCAGGATCAGGCCACGTCGGTGTTCCGCATCTTTCAGGAGGCCCTGACAAACGTTGCCCGGCACGCTCAGGCCACCGAGATAAGGACATCTTTGATCGCCAGGGACGGCATCCTCGAGATGACGGTAATGGATAACGGAATCGGAATAACGAAAGAACAGTTGGAGAATGCAAAATCATACGGTCTCATGGGAATCAAGGAGCGGGCTTACTTCTGCGGCGGAAAGGCCGGGATTTCCGGCAAGAAAGGGGAGGGGACCACGGTGGTGATCTCCATTCCCTTTGACGATGCGAGGGTTGACGATGATACGAGTGCTTGTGGTTGATGATCACCCCATTGTGCGGGAAGGCTTGAAGCAAATTCTTTCGGACACTGAAGATATTCTGGTGGTGGATGAGGCGGATTGCGGTCAGGCGGTCCTGGACTGTACCGCCAAAAGCAACTTCGATGTTGTCCTCCTGGACATATCCATGCCCGGGAGAGACGGCCTGGAGGTTCTGCGCGAGCTCAAGCAGCTCAAGCCGAAGCTTCCGGTGCTCATCCTGAGCATGTATCCGGAGGAGCACTATGCCGTCCGGGTGCTCAGGGGAGGGGCATCCGGGTATCTCACCAAGTCGAGCGCCCCGGACGAGCTGATCTCAGCCATCCGCAAGGTTGCGTCGGGAAGGAAATATATCAGCGCCACACTGGCCGAGCGGTTGACCTATGAGCTTGACCGGGATGCGAGCAAGCCCCTGCACGAGATACTGTCGGACCGCGAATACCAGGTGATGCACATGCTTTCCACCGGCAAGTCGGTGAAGGACATCGCCCTCGAACTGGGCCTGAGCGTCAAGACCGTGAGCACCTATCGGTCGCGGATCCTGGAAAAGATGAATATGAAAAACAATGCGGAGATCGTTCTGTATGCCGTGCAGAACAAACTGATAGACTAAAGGGCAAAAATCCTTCTGTCTTCAGCCGGCCCTTCCGTCACATGGATAACGGAGCGAAAACATCCGGGGGAATCGACGTAGGCCTAATCCTACATAGTTATAAGCATTTTCACCACGTCTCCGATGGAACATTTCCGATTTACTGTCATACAATAATATTGTATAGGATAAACACAACAAGTGTTGTTCTGACCTCCTTTACGCCAGAAGAGGGGACAAGTCCTCTCGTGCTTTGTCCTCACACCTAACTTCTTCTGGCTTTTTTTTTGCCCGTTTTCCGCACGGTATCAAAAAACACCCTTCAGGCCTATTAATGCCTTGATTACATTGTTAATACTTCTCTTTGACGAGAAATGTCCTTGACCGATGCCGCGAGATGGGCAATAAAAATCGAAGAGGGAAATGGACTCTTCAAAAAAGCCCATGCATTGTCGGAAACGATGAGCGATCAGACGAACAGCGCAAACCTGCCTGGCCTATCTCCGCAGATGCAGGAGAACATCCGGGCCTTTCTGCAGGATATCCTGACATCTCTTCCGGAAAAGGTCCTATCCGTGACCCTGACCGGAAGCTGCGTCACCGGTGATTATCTGCCCGGAAAGTCCGATATAAACTCCGTGCTCGTGCTCATGGAGATCACCCCGCAAATCCTCGACGCACTGGCATCTCTGGGCAGGCGTTACGGCAAGAAGGGCCTGAGCGCCCCCTTGATCATGACGCCCGAGTACATCGAAAGATCGCTCGATGTTTTTCCTGTTGAGTTTCTCGATCTCAAGCTCATCCATTCCACCATCCACGGCAGGGACTTTTTTTCCGACCTTTTCATCAACAAGTCCCTGCTTCGTCTCCAGTGCGAGCGGGAGTTGAAATCAAAGCTTATCCACCTCCATCAGGGCTACATCTCTTCCTCGGGGAAACCCCGAGCCTTAAAGCTCCTGCTGACGGATGCCTATCCGGGTTTTTTCCCGCTCTTCCGCGCCATGCTCGCCATCGTGCAGATGAGCCGCACCCCTCCTCTGAGCAAGGAGGAGGTCCTCTCCCGCATCGAGGCCGCCTTCGGTGTTTATCTGGGTCCTCTCAGAAAGATCAGGGTCCCGGAAGAAAAAGGCCGATTCGGATCCGGCCGACAGGCCCTCAAAGAACTCTTTACCGAGGTATATCAGCTTACGCATGAACTCTCTCTCGCCATGGACCAGCTTTCTCGTTAGGTGCTGCGCAGTCCTCTGCCTGCTGGCGGCCGCTCCCGTTTCCGTCCCTGCGGCTGCCGGCATGCCGGGGAGCTATGTGGTCGACTCTGCAGGGGTGATCGATGAAGGCGCCGAGCATCTGCTCATTGGCCGACTCCAGGAGCTCGAGCAGAAAACCGGAACGCAGATGGTCGTTCTCACCATAGATTCGACCGGTGGCGTGCCCATCGAAGAGTATGCCCTGGACAAGGCCGAGGGCTGGAGGCTGGGCCGGAAAGGCAAGGACAACGGTCTGCTCTTCGTGGTAGCCATGCAGGACAAAAGATACCGCATCGAGACCGGCTACGGGCTCGAAGCAGTCCTGCCCGACAGCCTTGCCGGAGGCATCGCCCGTCAGTACCTGGTTCCCCTGTTCGGAGAGGGACGGTTCTCTGATGGGATATCGGCCACGGTCCTCGTCATCACCGACATCATCGCCCGGTCTCAGGGTGTTACGCTGGATCAGGCGCCTGCTCACGTTTCTGTACAGAAAACCGGAAATGGCGGAATCCCCCTCAAGGAAGCCCTGTTCATAGTCCTCTTTTTCCTGATGCTCGGCTCGGGGTTCTCCCGGCTCTATCCGTCCCTCCGCGGCCGTCCGGGTAGATCGGGGCGGTATTATGCCGGGGGCTTTCCCATGGCCGGCAGCCGCGGATTCGGGGGTGGGTTCGGCGGATTCGGCGGCGGGCGGGGAGGAGGATTCGGCGGCGGAGGCGTATCCGGCGGGTGGTAGGCATGCACACGATCTCAAAGTTGCGTGCCCTTTTCAGTACGGCGCCCTGCCGGCATACTGTCTGCCCCTGCCGTGCGCTCGTTTTTCGATGAGCCGCCTTTGCCTTTACCCGCCGTATGATCACTGCACGCCCTGCGGTGAAAAGGAATGCGCCTTCCTGTTCACCAGGGGTTTGCCGACCGGCGGGGCAATGTGGTAAATTCACCGGACAGCCCCACTGAACAACAATGTAGACACGGACACATCACAGGGAGGAGCCATGAACGGAAAACTCTGGACCACACTGGGAATCATTGCGGGAATTATCCTGGTACTCGCTGTCATGACCATATCCCAATACAACCGTCCCATCACCATGAAGGAGGCGGTGGACGCCCAGTGGGCGCAGGTGGAAAACCAGCTCAAGCGCCGCTATGACCTCATCCCCAATCTGGTGGAGAGCGTCAGGGGCTATGCGGCCCAGGAACAGGAGATTTTCCTCGGGGTGGCCCAGGCGCGCAAGGCGTATTTTTCCGCCGAAGGGGTCGACAGCAGGGCCAGGGCCGCAAGCGAGCTGGAAGGAGCCCTTTCACGGCTGCTCCTGCTCCAGGAGCGCTACCCCGAGCTCAAGTCAAACGAGAACTTTCTCAGGCTCCAGGACAGCCTCGAGGGCACGGAAAACCGCATTTCCGTGGAGCGCAAGCGCTATAACGATGAGGTGAGGGCGCTGAACACCTATGTAAAGACCTTTCCGGGTGTGCTGTTCGCATCGCTTACCGGGGTGGGACCCTCCGCGTACTTCGAGGTGTCCGAGGCAGAACAGGAGGCACCGAAGGTGAAGTTTTAGTCCTCGCCGCCGGAATCGCAGGGGAATCCGAGCCTTGGATCCTCCTTCAAAAGCCCGTTTTTTAAGAGCTTGGGAAGGAAGGGGAACATTCCCCTAAAGATGCGGCTTGAAACCGGGCCGAAAGGCTTGCTCTTCAAAGGAACATGCCATTGATGGGCGACCGCCCTGTGCCAGCGGGATAATGCGGCGTGCAGTTGCCCGTCTTTCAGGCCGTTTTTTGCGGCGCTAGCCGGAAACGAGCTCGGAGAGAAATCCCGAGGGCACCTGATACACCTCGCGGCCATAGATGGTACGCTGCCGGGACCAGGAGAGGGTGACCTCCCTGCGGGCGCGGGTGATGCCCACATAGAGCAGGCGGCGCTCTTCCTCGATCTCGCGGCTGGTGTCCATGGACCTGGCGTGGGGGAGCAGGCCCTCTTCCAGGCCGAGGATGAACACATGGTCGAACTCCAGGCCCTTTGACATGTGCAGTGTCATCACGCTGATGCTCTCCCCTGCGTCCACGTCGACCGCGCTCATCAGGGCCTTTTCTTCCAGATACCGGCCGATATCCCACCAGTCCTTGGCGCTTGCGATAAGCTCTTTGACGTTGTTCAGCCGGTCCTCGCCGTCCACCTCGGCCTTGAGCGCCTTGTCGAAGCCCGTGGTCTCGACGATCTGGCTCAGCAGCAGGGCCACGTCTCCCATGCCCACGCGTCCGGCGAGCTCGCGGTACACGCGGCCAAAGCTCTCGATCCCGCGAAGCCCGGTGCCCTTGACGATCCTGCCCGCGACCGCATCCTCGATGGCATTCACGGCCGGGACGCCCTTTTTCCGGGCAAAGGCCTTGAGCGCGGCCAATGTCTTTTCTCCGATGCCCCGGGTTGGAACATTGATGATGCGGTCGAGGGCCTCGGTATCCGCCGGGTTGACCAGAATTCTCAGATAAGCCAGGAGATCCTTTACCTCTCTCCTCTCGTAGAACCGCATCCCTCCGTAGACCGCATAGGGAACGCGCCTTCGGACAAAGGCCTCTTCAAGGACCCGCGAAAGGGAGTTGACCCGGTAGAACACCCCGATCTTCCGGGGGTCCACGCCCGAGCGGATGAGGTTCTCTATTGCGATGGCGGTATGGCCGGCCTCTTTCTCATCGTCCATGTACTCGCACACGACAATGTCCTTGCCCCTGCCCTGCACGGACTTCAGCCTCTTGGGGGCCCGGTTCTGGTTGTTGGCGATGAGTGCGGAGGCGGCTTCGAGGATCTCCTCGGTGGAGCGGTAATTATGCTCCAGGACGACCACCTCGGCGTTGGGAAAATCATCGCGGAATTTCAGGATATTGTCCACGTTTGCTCCCCGCCAGCCATAGATGGACTGGTCGTCGTCGCCCACCACGCAGATATTGGCTTCATCGCCCACGAGGTTCATGAGAAAGACATACTGGGCCGTGTTCGTGTCCTGGTACTCGTCCACCAGGATATACCGGAACCGGTTCCGGTATTTCTGCTTCAGATCATCGTAATGGGAGAACAGCACGCAGGGCACATAGAGCAGGTCGGCGAAGTCCACGGCCTTGTTCTCCCTCTTCCTCTTTTCGTAAAGCTCCAGGACCGGCTGGGGGTTGAAGGGATAGTTGCCCGCCACCTCGGTGAGGTCCTTCATGGTGTCCCGGGAATAATTGGCGAGCCAGGCAAGGGAGGCGTCAGTGCCCCGCTCGGAATTGATATTGAGCTCCCTGCGGCATTTGCCCATGAGCGAGCGCTGGTCGGCCTCGTCATAGATCACGAACGACGAGGGAAGGCCGAGGCGGTGCGCCTCCTGCCTGAGGAGCCACGCGCCGAAGGCATGGAAGGTCCCTGCCCAGGGCAGGATATCGGCCCTTCCCATGATGGCCTTGAGCCGCTCCTTCATCTCGCCCGCGGCCTTGTTGGTGAAGGTGAGGCACAGGATCTCGCGGGGCGATACCCCCTGGGAGATGAGGTAGGCCACCCGGTGCACGATGACCCGGGTCTTGCCGGACCCGGCGCCGGCAAAGATCAGGATGGGCCCGTTCACGTGCCGGACGGCCCGCTCCTGTTCGGGGTTGAGCCCGTCGAGTATCCTGTCATTCATGTGCTCGCCCTTGTCATATAGCGCCATAAGGTATACCTGCCTCTTTCCGTACCACCTTGTCGCCCTCGCTGTACGGCTTTCTGACCAGTTCCCCGGGCAGGGGAGCAAAGCCGGTCTTCATTTCGAAGAGCTCGTTGGGCCTGATCCTCTCCCTCCTGCACCCTTCCACCTCCATGTCCCGGAAGACGATCTTCCGGCTCAAGCCCTCCGAGGAGAGCCACTCGCCCTCCATGCCATCAACGAGGGGGTTGCGCGCCTCGAACACGGTGTGCTCGCCGTTTGTCTCCTTCACCTTTGCCGCCAGATGGTGGGTATGGAAGTATCCGGCGAAATCATAGTTGATGCCCTGCTCATCCGGGCTGCCCAAGAAGAAGCCGGTGAAATACCCCCTGTTGCTGATTTTCCCCAGTTCCTGCATCCATTCAGGTTTCACGGCAAATCCCTGCGGGTTGTTCAGGTATGCGTCCCTGGCCTTCCGATAGGTCTGCACCGCGGTCGCGATATAGAGCGCGGTGCGGCCCCTGCCCTCGATCTTGAGTCCATCCATGCCCAGGGCCATGACCCTGTCCATGACCGGGAGAAGGCACAGGTCCTTGGAGTTCAAGAGAAAGGTGTATCCATCATGCTCTTCGACAGGCATGTGCGCTCCCTGCCTGGACCTCTCCACGAGGGCGTAGTCCCACCTGCATGGCTGCGTGCACCTGCCCTGGTTCGCATCCCGGCTGCATAGGTAGTTGCTGATCAGACACCTGCCGGAGATGGAGATGCAGACGCTCCCGTGCACGAAAATCTCCAGCTCCACCGGGTTCTCCGCCTTCATCCGCGAGATCTCCTCGAACGAGAGCTCCCGGGCGAGGATCACCCTGCTGACCCCGAGACCGGCCCACGCCCGGAGAGCCCGTGAGTTCACGGTATTGGCCTGAGTGCTCAGGTGAATCGTCATGTCCGGGGCAATCTCCTTCACCAGGCTCAACACCCCGATGTCCGAGACAATGACGGCATCCACGCCGATTTCCCGGGCATGGCTGACGATACCGGGCAGACCATCCATCTGTGCGTCGTGGGGATAGGTGTTAAGTGTGAGGTAGACTCTGACCCCGCGCGCATGTGCATGGGAGACAGCCCATGCAAGCTCGTCCAGGGAAAAGTTACGGGCCCCGGCCCGCAGGTTTGTTTCTCCCTGAACCCCGAGGTACACGGCCTCCGCGCCGTAGAGGCACGCGGTCTCCAGATGTTCCCGGTTTCCTGCAGGAGAGAGAATCTCAGGGGTTTTCATGACATGGGAGATATAGCGCATGCAGGATGGTTATACAAGGTGGAATAACCATCTATATTTCCCTCTAGATACGAATTCAAATCCTTCCAGGTGCTCTCGGGTTTTGGGCCTGTCAGCGATCGTCCGGCTCTCGCTTTTCACCTCTTGAGTTTCTTGAACCGATCGTTTTTCCCGTTCCATTCGTTCGCTCTCAGCGGCTGAAAATGTGCCTGAGAACCTGCTCTAAACCTTTCAAATTCCCTTTCGATATCTCGCGGCAACCGGCAACATTTCCCTTGACTATCCACCCCTCTGTGTTTAATTAACCCCCATGCCCTCGTAGCTCAGGGGATAGAGCACAGGATTCCTAATCCTGGTGTCGCAGGTTCGATTCCTGCCGGGGGCA
>JAHDKO010000112.1 GCA_018436855.1 Deltaproteobacteria bacterium
CCGAATATGACCCGACCACTCCTGCCTCTTCTGGGCTCGACTACCTCTACTTCGATTCTCTTCTTCCATGGTATCCTCCTCGATCAATACCATGGCATGACTACCTTATCTTGAATAGATGCGGTTTACCGGACGCTTACGGTGAGCCGTTAGCCCGATATCTTTTTTCTAAACCCTGCAAGGCCGAGCAGGCCTGAGCCGAGGAGCAGCAGGGTGGCGGGCTCGGGAACAGGGGCGGTCGTCTTTACCAGGATGTTCTGCGCGCCGGGTGCGAGCATGGCGATCTGATAGTCGTATCCGCTGTAGAAGTTGTCTCCAAGGTCGGAGAGATAGGTGTTGAGATAGTATCCGACCGTGCCTGCACCGGTGGTCCCGAGATACGTAAACGGGGTGTTGTCGGTTCCGTATTCCACGCTCCAGATCGCCAGCTGCAGGGCCGCGTTTTCCACCGATGATCTGCCGCTGTATTTATCCATCAGCCATGCGGCCTGGGCACCGTTCGAGATATAGTTGATGTCGCTGAAGCTGACATCGTAAAAGCTGGTGCCGATGTATGTCTCGTGAAAGAGATCCACGCAATACCCGGCTGATTCGACTCCGTCGATAGTGAGCTGAAACTCGCCTGCATAAACGTAATAGGAGGCGGACCCGATGCTGAACCTCACCGGTGTCCAGCCATTGATGTCGTCTATGGTGATGGTTGCCGCACTCGCTGGTGCCGAGAATCCGAGGATGAAAAGAAAAGCTGTAAATGCCAGAAAATGCTTCTTCATTGCCGCTCCTTGTCTTCATGATATATGGTTTCCTTTAGAGCAATATGGATGCCAAGGAAGAGGGTGGGTTGAATGAGCAATGATAACAAAGAGATATGTATAGAGGTGTTATTTTATGAATAAAAACAGTAAAATATATCGACAGGATTCATGGGCGATATTATGGGAATTGTATGTAACATTATAATATCAGGGGTGAAAAGACGGTTAACGAGCGCTGATGCGTGTAAAAAGACCTGACAGCTGCCAATCGCTCATCAGTATGTGTGTATTTCCTTGCGGTTCTTGACTTTTTCAGCCTTATCGCGAATAAGCTATGAGGCTGTCGTAACAGCTCAACAAGAGATGAAGTGCCTGTGAGGAGAATGATGAGATGAACATGTTCCTTGTCGCCGGTGCACGCCCGAATTTCATGAAAATAGCCCCTATTTACCGGGAGGCCGGGAGGCGTGACAATATAAGCTGCCGGATTGTGCATACCGGGCAGCATTATGACTATGAGATGTCCCAGGCGTTTTTCAAAGACCTGGCCCTGCCCGAGCCGGATTATTTCCTGAACGCGGGCTCCGGGACACACGCCATGCAGACGGCCAGGATCATGACATCGTTTGAAGAGCTCTGCCAGAAGGATTTGCCCGATCTGGTCGTGGTGGTTGGCGATGTGAATTCCACACTGGCCTGCTCTATCGTTGCCAAAAAGCTCTTGATCAGGGTCGCTCATGTCGAGGCAGGTCTCAGAAGCTTTGATATGAGCATGCCTGAAGAGATCAACCGAATCGTCACCGACTCGATATCCGATTATTTTTTTGTGACAGAGCAAAGCGGTGTTGAAAATCTTGTCAAGGAAGGAAAGCCGGGAGACCGCATCCATTTCGTCGGGCATGTCATGATAGACAACCTCTTTCATCAGCTGGGCGAGCTTGAAAGGGGCGATGGCAGCATTGAGTTTTCCACCTCACGCTTGAAAGAGAAGTATTCGGAGTATGCGTTTTTGACCATGCACAGGCCTGCCAATGTCGATTCAAAGGATTGCTTTGCAGAGATTGCCGGCGCATTGAACATCATCGCGCAGGATTGCCCGATATTTTTTCCTGTTCATCCGAGAACACGGAAGATGATCGGGGAGCATGGGATAGAGCTTTCCGACAACATTATTCAGCTTCCGCCGCTTCCGTTCAGCGAGTCTCTTTATTTATGGAAGGATGCAGCCATAGTTCTCACCGACAGCGGCGGGCTCCAGGAGGAGACCACCGCGTTGAAGGTGCGGTGCCTGACATTGAGGGAAAATACCGAGCGGCCGATCACGCTTCGAGTCGGTTCGAATGTTTTGGCAGGCACCAGGAAAGAATCGATTCTCAATGCCTACGAGAAATGCATGAAGGCAGACCCTGGTTCGTTTTCAGTCCCTCCCAAATGGGATGGAAAGGCATCGGCAAGGATACTCGATATTCTCGTGAACTCGTTGTGAGCCTCGCCGCAGGCGCATGACGAGGATCCTGTTTCTCTTGATCTCTTGGCGAAGCAGCTGTAGGCGCGCGCTTTTTCTTGTGTGATGTCAGGAATTGTTGCCCCTGCCTATCCCGAAGTGGATAAAGCCTTTTGATTTCAGATCCATCACATTCAGGATATTCCTCCCGTCAAACACCACCGGCCTTTTCATGAGCTCCTTCATCCGGACGAAGTCCGGGCTCTTGAACAGGTTCCACTCGGTCACGATCGCCAGACCGTCAACCCCTTCCAGCACCTCGTAGTTGTCCTTTGCATAGAACACCCGGCTGTCGAGCACTGCCTTGGCGTTGTCCATGCCAACGGGGTCGAAAACCCGCACCTTCATGCCCTTTTCCTGCAGCCGGTTGATGATGTCGATGGCAGGTGCCTCTCTGATGTCGTCGGTCTTGGGCTTGAAGGTAAGCCCCCAGATTGCGATAGTGATCTGCGAGAGGTCGGCCTTCTGGTCGAGGTAATAGTTGATGATCTTCTCGGCAAAGTAGTTCTTCTGCCGCTGGTTTGCCTTGTGGGTCGCCTGGCATATCTCGAGCGAGTGTCCCATGCTCTGGGCCGTGTGGATCAGGGCCAGCACGTCTTTGGGAAAGCACGATCCGCCATAGCCCGGGCCTGCCAGCAGAAAGCGGGGGCCGATTCTAGAGTCGGTGCCCATGCCCTCTCTCACCTGGGAGATGTCGGCTCCCACCTTGTCGCACAGGATGGCGAGCTCGTTCATGAAGGTGACCTTGGCGGCCAGGAATGCGTTGGATGCATACTTGGTGAGCTCTGCGCTGCGGATGTCCATGATCAGGATGGGGTTGTTGGTGGTGCGGACAAAGGGGTCGAAGAGCTCCTTGAACAGGGCCGCGGTCCGCACGTTGTCCGTGCCCACGATGACCCGCTCGGGGCGCATGAAGTCCTGCAGGGCGTTTCCCTCTTTGAGAAACTCGGGGTTTGAGACCACGTCGAATTCGATGTGCTCGAGGCCCCTCTTTTTGAGCTCTTCTTTTACTACCTCCCGCACCTTGTCGGCTGTGCCCACGGGCACGGTCGACTTGTCCACGATGATCTTGTAGCCGTCCATGATCGCGCCGATCTGGCGGGCCACCTGCAGCACATATTTCAAGTCGGCCGATCCGTCTTTGTCTTGCGGGGTGCCTACTGCGATGAAGCAGATCTGACACTTCGACACGCCGTCGTTGAAGTCAGTGGTAAAGCGCAGGCGGCCTCCCTGCACGTTTCTGTCGATGATCTCCTTGAGGCCGGGCTCGTATATGGGGACGATGCCTTCGTTCAGCATCCTGATCTTTTCCGCGTTGTCGTCCATGCAGATCACGTCGTTGCCCATCTCGGCAAAACACGCCCCGGTAACCAGCCCAACATAACCCGTGCCGATCATGCAGATTTTCATATGCGCCCCTCGTAACAAAGAAAGATTGTGCACTCTTCTATCGGCAGAGGATAAGATGGAAGTGAGGGGAGAATCAAGGGGTTTATATGTTATGGACCCGGGATGCTGCAGAAGACCGCGGCGCGGTGTTTTGTGCCGCATGTTGAGCGGTGCCTGCGCTATTCGTACTATTCTATTATGTAGGCGGATGCGTGCGGTTATGACGACGGGTCCGCGCCGCCGGCGCATGAGAGAATATGTCCCGCGGCAAAGGAGATGCAGCCGGACAGAGGCCCGGCCCGAGAGCATTCGCTTCGAGAGGATTCAGAGAATTCGTGAACGAAAGGAAGGTGTACGTCATGCAGAGGCTCTCGATATCGATCATCCTGGTCTTCGGGGTAGCGATGTTTGCGCTTTCGGGCTGCGCCGGCAATGAAAAGCCGGCCACCACAGCCGATATCATGAGAGGACATGCCGCTGATGTCCAGACGGAAGTCGATCTCAAGGAAGAGTTGGCAAAAGAATGGGAGCGGGGTTCGGAGCTGTCGCAGACCGGCAGGGAGCGCATCAGAGACGGCCAGGAAATGATTCAGGAAGGCCAGTCGCAGATCAACCAGGGCAAAAGAGAGATGGCCCAGGGAACTCAGCTCATGCAGGACAGCGAGCGCCGCTTCCGCCAGAATTTCCCGGGCCTCCAACTCAGGCCCGGAGGCGGGGCAGGCGGAACCACCGGGGAGACCAGCTCTACCGACTGATACTCCCAAGCTCCTTTCCCTGGCATTGAAGAGCGCGAGCGGCATGTTTATTCTCTCTTTCTCACTGCTGCTAGAGTGAGCGCGGGCAAAGCATGCCCGGCGGGGTGACTGTCTCGAGCCTGTGCATCTTGTCCCTGACGTCTCTCTCAACGGCTCGGCTTCAGCATTGCAGGGATTTTCTGCACCCAAACTATGCCCATAATCAGCCTGTGGGGTACAGGACACAAGGGTGATAGATTTGGGGCGTCTTAACAATATAAAAGAATGGGGGTCATAAAAGAATGGGGGTCAGGTCTCAACATATGACACAGTAAAAGAATGGGGGTCAGGTCTCAACATATGACACAGGGAGTGTCATATGTTGAGACCTGACCCCCATGATTATGTTGAGACCTGACCCCCATGATTACCGAAAGCACCGGCAGGCACTACTCTGAATTCGTCTTTCTCCCCTGCTCGGAAAGGGCCTGCTGCAGGCCGGAAAACGAGCCGTGCTTCGAGGCCCCTTCGATTGCCTTTACCGCCACGTCCTGCACCTTTTGATAAGCGGCTTCCTGAAGTCTTGAGAGCTTCGATATCTGCTCGGCCTGCTCCTTCACGGTCTTTTCCAGGGCGTCGATGCGGGTGAGCAGCACATTCTTCTCTCCCTCGTACTGCTGCTTGAGGATATTCGTCTGGTAATCCGTCTCCAGCTTGAGCCTTTCCGCCGTGTCTTTGGCTGTTTTTGCGACAGCGCTCTGAAGCTCTTCGGGAAATGCCTCGGCGCGCTTTTTCAGCTCAAGGAATTCCGATTCCTTCTCGGCGAGTGTCTTTCTTCGCTCATCGAGCTCTTTTTCAGCCGCCTCGCGCATGGCCTTGATCTCGTTTTCGAGGGCATGTTTCTCTGAGAGGAGGCGGGCCTTCTCGTCTTCGAACTTGTCTTTCTCGATCTGGCGCTCTCGCTGGAACGAATATAGATACTCTTCTTTTTCCCGCTGCCGCTGCCGCGCTTCCTGCTCTCGCTGCTCCTTCGTCTCGGCTGCGTGCAGGGCCTTCTCCTGGTCCCACTTCCGGCGGGTTTCTTCGATGTCTTCCAGAAGGCTCGACTTTTTCAGCTCCAGCTCTTCTTCAAAGAGCCGGTTTTTGCGATTGTTGGCCTCTATGAGCGCGGCTAGAGAGCTTGCAGACCTGTCGATCTCGTAGATTTCCTTGAGCTCGGCATCACGGATGCTGATTGCCGCCTGAATTTCGCCCAGCTTTTTCACCTCTGATTCGAGCCGCTCCTGGAGCTGAGAGAGGTTTTTGTCGATATC
The DNA here is from genome assembly GCA_018436855.1 of Deltaproteobacteria bacterium. Classification (GTDB taxonomy): domain Bacteria; phylum Desulfobacterota; class Desulfomonilia; order UBA1062; family UBA1062; genus Phosphitivorax. The sequence goes on from JAHDKO010000112.1 coordinate 5,696, forward strand.
CGTTTTCAGGGTTTTTATGTTCTGGGCCACGCCTTCCATCGAGACATCGCTCACGGCACGGACAATCTCCTGCTTCTTCTTCTCCTCGATTTTCTTCTCAGGCTTCAGCTCTGCCTGGTTTCGTTCCTCCAGCTCTTCCAATACCTCGTTGTAGGCATCGAGGAGCTCCTGTTTGGTGTTTTTCATGCCGAGTTCGGGTTTTTTTGACTTGGCGCCTGCCATCGGACAAACCTCCCTTCGTTCAGACAGTACCGTACAGCCGATACCTCATCAGATTGCGTAATAAGTCGTGCAGACAGGATTATTTCAGAAAATGATCGCCAAAACAACTCTTATCTCTTATAATGAAAAGAGAGTCGAGCCGGCTGCAGTTGCAGCAGGGTGGAAATCAATTCGTACAAGAGGTTGGCAATGGTCAGGCGACCTGATCTCCTGAAGAAATTTGAAGATGATCTTGCCCGGGAAGAGGGCAGGGTTCCTCATGCCCGGGCGATGGAGATTTTCTCATCCCTTTGGCATGAAGGCAGGGCTCTTGGCGTTCTGCCCGGGGAAGATCCTCTTGCCGGTATCGAGGTGGATATCCGTCTGGCAAGGGTGCTGAATTCATGTTCGAAGAAATCCTCGCATCCTTAGGCAAAGCCCTGCGGATACGCTCGATCCCCTATATGGTCATAGGTGGGCAGGCTGTCCTGCTTTATGGCGAGCCTCGATTGACAAGAGATATCGATATCACCCTCGGGGTTGATACCGGCTGCCTTGATGAGATCCTCGATCTTGCCGGGGAGCTGTCGCTCCGGGCTCTCCCCGATGACGTCAGGGAATTTGCTCTTCAGACCATGGTGCTGCCGTGTCTGCATGAAAAGACCGGGATAAGAGTCGACTTCATCTTCTCGTTCACCCCCTATGAAACTCAGGCGATCCAATATCTATCAGTTGATTTTCATACGCAGCAATAATATATGGTTCGCAATGAGAGTGGTGCAGATTCATGGGCAAACTTGCCTCGATGCATACTCTTGTGGTACACATCAGAGCGTAGCGAAAAAGGAGGGAGCGTATGTCCGGCCACAATAAATGGAGCACGATCAAGCACAAAAAGGGTGCTGCCGATGCAAAGCGCGGCAAGCTGTTCAGCAAGCTCATCAAGGAGATCACGGTGGCGGCCCGCATGGGAGGCGGCGATATCGAGGGAAATGCCCGTCTGCGGTCCGCGGTGGCAACGGCCAAGGCCGCCAACATGCCCAAGGACAATATCGACCGGGCTGTCAAGAAGGGCACCGGCGAGCTCGAAGGGGTCAACTTCGAGGAGACGACATACGAAGGATATGGTCCCGGCGGCGTGGCAGTGCTCGTGAACGTGCTCACGGACAACAAAAACCGGGCGGTCGCGGATATACGGCATCTCTTCTCCAAGTTTAACGGCAACCTGGGCGAGACGGGCTGTGTGGGCTGGATGTTCGACAAAAAGGGCTTTGCCTCCGTTCCCAAAGAGGCGGTGGACGAAGAGCTCCTCTATGACCTGGCGCTGGAGATCGGGGCCGAGGACATCTCGGACGAGGGGGACGAGTTCGAGATCGTGATCGCGCCCGAAGAGATCGAGAATCTCAGAGAGGCCCTCGAAGGCAAGGACATCAAATACAGCCAGCTCGAAGTGCAGATGATTCCCCAGACGAACGTGACGCTCACGGGCAAGCAGGCGCAGCAGACTTTAAAGCTTCTGGATGCGCTCGAGGATCTGGACGATGTCCAGTCCATTTCTTCGAATTTCGATATCTCAGACGAAGAGATGGCACAGATGCAGGGATAATGATCATCTGCGGCATCGATCCCGGGACGCGCGCCACGGGCTATGGAGTGCTCGAGATCGGGAACATGTCCCGCGGGTCGCTTTCCTATGTCGCGCACGGGGTCATCAGGCCCAGGGCCGAGAGCCTTGAATCGCGGCTCAAACAGATTTTTCTGGAGGCAACCGGGATCTTCCGTAAATACCAACCAGCCGAGGTAGCCGTGGAGGCCACCTTCCACGCTCTCAACGTCCAGTCGGCCTTCAAGCTGGGCCAGGCGAGGGGGGCGATCATTCTCGCCGCGAGCCTGCTCGACATCCCGGTGTTCGAATACACCCCCACCGAGGTCAAGAAGGCCACCTGCGGATACGGCAGGGCGGGCAAGGAGCAGATCGCGGCCATGATCACGGCCGTTTTGCGCATTCCCCGGGATTCGTCGCTCTCGAACGACGCCACCGACGCGCTGGCCATCGGGCTCTGCCACTCCTCGTCAAGGCGCATGAAGGAGCTCGCCCGATGATCGGCATGCTCAAGGGCGAGGTGGTGCAGAGCGCGGGCGCGGAGCTCACCGTGCTGGTGGGGGGCGTGGGCTATCAGCTCCGGGTGCCTGTCGTGCCCGGGCAGCAGTTTTCGTGCGGCGAGGAGCACACGTTTTACACCCAGATGATTGTCCGCCAGGATGCGCTCGAGCTCTACGGGTTTTCAGACCTCAGGCAGAAGGAGATATTCTCGCTTCTGCTGAGCGTGTCCGGGGTGGGGCCCAAGACCGCCCTGAACATCGTGTCCGGGGTCGATCCCACCCGCTTCCTTGAAGAGGTGGTGAGCGAGAACATCGGATATTTGAGCAGTCTGCCCGGCATCGGCAAGAAGAGCGCCCAGCGCATCGTGCTCGAACTCAAGGAGCGCATCGCCAAGAAGTACGGCCCGGGCAGGGCCATGCCGCACGCGGATATCTCGGAAGACGCCGTGGCCGCGCTCGTCTCGCTCGGCTACGCAGAGTCGCAGGCGCGCCGGGCAGTGGGCGGCGTCAAGGCGGACAACGTTGAAGAACTCATCCGCAGCGCGCTCAAAGAGCTGATTCGCTGAGGTGAAAAGACTCATGGAACAACCCGTTCGCCCAGGCAAGGACAGCGGCGGGAAAAGAATCGTGGCAAGAACTGTGACGAATCGTTATAAGAAAAGAGATGTGAGAAGAGAAGAACATTAGATGAGAGAAGAACTGACCGGCATCAAAACAGATTGTGAAGAGACCGATTTCGAGGCCGACATCCGGCCCCGGAGTCTCAAGGAATATGTGGGGCAGGACGCCCTGAAGGAGAACCTGGAGATCTTCATCAAGGCGGCCAACGCCCGGGGAGAGGCCCTGGACCACTGCCTGTTCTACGGCCCGCCGGGCCTGGGCAAGACCACTCTGGCCCATATCATCGCCCATGAGAAAAACGTGGGCCTGAGGATCACGAGCGGACCGGCCATCGAGAAGTCGGGCGACCTGGCCGCGATCCTCACCAACCTGGAAAAGGGCGACGTCCTGTTCATCGACGAGATCCACCGGCTCGGCAAGGCGGCCGAGGAGATCCTCTATCCAGCCATGGAAGATTTCAAGCTGGATATCATCATCGGCCAGGGGCCGTCGGCGAGGTCGATCCGGATCGACCTCAACCCCTTCACGCTGGTGGCCGCCACCACCCGGGCCGGGATGATCACCTCGCCCCTGCGCGACAGGTTCGGCATCATCGGGCACCTGGAGTTCTACAGCGAGGGCGAGCTGTGCACGATCCTCAAGCGCACGGCCAGGATCCTCGAGGTCTCGGCCAATGAGAAGGGCCTGGCAGAGATCGCCCGGAGGTCGCGGGGCACCCCCCGGATCGCCAACCGGCTTCTGCGCAGGGTGCGGGACTTTGCCGACGTGCTGGGAGACGGCACCGTGACGTGGGAGATCGCGGACACGGCCCTTTCCCGGCTTGATATCGACAAGACCGGGCTCGACCGGATGGACCGGAAGATCATCGCCACCATGGTCGAGTCGTTTTCCGGCGGGCCGGTCGGCATCGAGTCGCTGGCCGCATCGCTGGGCGAGGACAAGGACACCATCGAGGACATGTACGAGCCCTACCTGATCCAGAGCGGCTACCTCAAGCGCACGCCCCGGGGCAGGCAGGTATGCGCGAGCGGGTACCGGCTCCTGGGCCTGGAGCGCAAAAGGGACCGGCTCGAGATATTCGAGGATGAATGAGAGGGATCGGGGTCAGGTCTCAACACAAGGGAACGGGGTCATCTCTTGGGGTCAGGTCTCTACATATGACACACTCGTGTCATATGTAGAGACCTGACCCCGTTCCCTTGCTGACCCCAAGAGAGATGTTGAGATCTGACCCCATGCAAGGAGGAGTCATACGTGAAACTGATCCTTTTTGACGTGGACGATACTCTGTATCCCAAGGGTGCGGGGCCGTTCAACCTGGTGACCGGAAAGATCGATGAGTATGTCATGTCGTGGTGCGGCCTCGACCTGGAGGAGACGCGGGCGCTCAGGAAGCGGTATATCGACACCTACGGCTCAACCCTGGGCGGGCTCATGAGAAATCACGGCGTCGACCCGGACGATTACCTGCAAAAGGTCCATGACGTGCCCGTTGAAGAGCTCCTGCACAAGGACGAGCGGCTGAAGAAAGTCATTTCAGGCATCAGGCATGACATGGTCGTGTTCTCCAACGGGTCGGTGGACTATGTGAGGCGGGTGCTCAGGTCCCTGGATGTCATCGATCTGCTGGGCGAGCTTTTCACCATCGAATTCATGGACTATATCCCCAAACCCCGGGTCTATCCCTACCGGAAGCTCCTCGAGCTCTACGGCGTCAGCCCGCAGGACTGCGCCCTCGTAGACGACCGGCTGCCCAATATCCTCACGGCGCGAGACATGGGGATGAAGGCCGTCCTGGTGGGAGCCGACGCCTCCATGCCCGGGGTGGACGCGATACCCGACATCTATTCCGTAGCAGAGATCGCTTTTTAGAAGGATATCGAAAAGTATCTGCCAGATTTTGTCATAAGGGGAGGAAAACATGCACGTGTTCGTGACCGGCGCAGCCGGGTTCATCGGGTTTCATCTCGCCCGGAGGCTCCTGGAAGAGGGCAGCCGGGTGTTCGGGATCGATAATCTCAATCCCTACTATGACCCGCGGCTCAAGACCGACCGGCTGAGCATCCTGGAGAAGACACCCGGCTTTTCCTTCCAGAAGACCGACCTGGTCGACAGGCAGGGCATGGAGGCCATATTCCGCGAGCACGAGTTCGACGCGGTGGTCCACCTGGCCGCCCAGGCGGGCGTGCGCTACAGCCTGGAAAATCCGCACGCCTATATCGACTCCAACCTCACAGGCTTTATGAACATCCTCGAGGGATGCAGGTCCGCGCGCGTTCCTCACCTGGTGTTCGCCTCATCGTCATCGGTCTACGGCGCCAATACAAAGATGCCCTTTTCCGTGCACCACAACGTGGACCATCCAGTGTCGCTCTACGCGGCCACGAAAAAGGCCAACGAGCTCATGGCCCATACCTATGCGAGCCTCTACGGGCTGCCTTGCACGGGCCTGCGCTTCTTCACCGTCTACGGGCCCTGGGGCAGGCCCGACATGGCCCTGTTCAAGTTCACCAAGGCCATACTCGAAGGATCGGCCATCGACATCTACAACCACGGCGATATGGAGCGCGACTTTACCTATGTCGACGACATCGTCGAGGCCCTGGTGCGGGTGACGCGCATGAAGCCTCAGCCCGACCCGTCCTGGGACGGCGGCAGTCCCGACCCGGGCACGAGCTATGCGCCCTACCGGATCTACAACATCGGGGGCTCGCGCCCGGTGCGGCTCATGGACTTTATCGGCGTGCTGGAAAAGACGCTCGGCAAAGAGGCCCTGAAAAACATGCTGCCCCTGCAGAAGGGCGACGTGGTGGCCACCTGCGCCGATGCGCAGGACCTGGAGGACGCCGTCGGCTTCCGGCCGCGCGTCACGGTGGAAGAGGGCATCGGTCATTTCGTGCGCTGGTACCGGGAGTATTACCGGGTATAAAGCAGTCCTGGAGTCACCGCTGGGGTCAACCGCTGGGGTCAGGTCTCTACGGGCTGTTGCTCGAATAGCTGTTTGATGAATATTTTTGCTGTAGATTTACGGTGAACGGATCAAGTCATCATTTTGGCATAATTGGCTGCAGAAAATCCCCTCGAGTCACTATAATTGTGCAAGAAAGAGAAAATACG
>JAHDKO010000153.1 GCA_018436855.1 Deltaproteobacteria bacterium
TCCGCATCCCTTGTCACATATCCTGTATCGCTTCCATACTCCTGTGACTGTGCCACCCCTTGATCTTCCCCTCTCAGATTACTTCGGCCAGCTCGCATCTCTTACGCATTTCTTATGCCGAACAGTATTGGGACGGGTTCAGATTAGCTCGCTAATCTGAACCCGTCCCCAATTTCCGATTTCCGCTAATCTGAACCCGTCCCCGATTTATTTTGAGCGTTATTTGCCTTTGTATTTGGGGGGGCGCTTTTCCATGAAGGCAGCCATGGTCTCGGCCAGGTCTTCCGAGGGCAGGATCATGGCGCTGCGGGCTGCGACGTATTCCAGGCCGTCGGCGATGCTCTTGCCCCGGCAGTAGTTCAAGACATCCTTGGCTCCCTGTACCGCCAGGGGGGCCTGCGCTGCGATCTCCGCGGCGAGGTCGGCGGCGCCCTTGAGCAGGGCCTCCTTGTCCGGGTAGACTTCGTTGACCAGGTTCACCTGGAGGGCCCGGCGGGCGGTGATGTATTTTGCCGTGAAGGCCATCTCCCGGGCGACGCCCTGGCCTACTATGTGGGGGAGCCGCTGGAGCACGCCCACGTCCGCGATGATGGCCACGGCCGCCTCGCGCAGGGATATCCGTGCGTCCTCCGATGCCAGTCGGATATCGCAGGCCGAGCCCAGGTCAAGGGCGGCCCCGATGCAGAACCCGTGAAACGCGCAGATCACGGGCTTGGAGCACTTCTCCACGCAGGTCATGGAATCCTGCAGGGGAAAGATGTCGCGGAAGAGCTTGATCGTGGCCTTGGCGCTCATATCCCAGTTTTTCAGGGTGGGGATCATGGGAGCCATGCCCATGAGGTCGATGCCCGCCGAGAAGTCCTTGCCCTCGCCGGCAATGACCGCGACCCTGACCTCGTCGTCGGCTTCGATGTCCGCGAAGATGGGGATGATCTCCCTCCAGGCATCGGGTCCCATGGCGTTTTTCTTCTCAGGCCTGTTCAGAAAGACCCATGCGACATTGTCTTTTTTCTCTACCTTGTAGAAATTATATGATGTGCTCATGTAAGTCCTCCTCCTTGGTCCAGACTAAATGCAGACAGGCGGCTTGTCAATGAGAGAGAATAATGTCAGCCGCTTAGGGGAGCGAAAGTATGATGTGATAATCAGCATGCAGAGCCATAAATAATGTCTATCCTCCGCGTAAGGATGGAAAGCCGGAAGGCTATCTCCGGGGCCTTTGGGAATTGAGTGGCACGGGCTTCAACTGCCACCTCTTTGGGCTGATTGTTCTCTGCGCGGCTGTCCGTAAAACGAATACTTTCTCCTCAAATACCTTGCTTATAAGAGTTACAAGACAAGATGGTAAAGGGTTTTTCTGCAACATGGTCTATAAATATATATCGGCCCCGGTTATTGGACCCTCCCCTGGATAGATAGTAATCATATCGTCAACGCTCCAGACGCCATCATTATTAACATCCCAAAAGCCAAGGGCATCAAGATTGCCATCACCATCGAGATCATCACATGCCCAGACTGAAACTGTCAGGGGGGCATCCAGTTGCAAATTAAAAGTGTATGCTCCGGTGGCGGGATCGAGATTAGCCCAGCACACCATTTGGAATTCATCTGTTTCTGAAGAATCTAGAAAGGCAAAGGCGTTAGGCGAAAAAGTCTGGCCGGGCCATATTACTGTTCCTGATAGGGAATTGCTGGTACTTCCGTTTACACCTCCAAAGGTATTGATATATGCATCGATAAAAATGTACCAGTTGGATTCTTTAAACTTGATATCCGCATATTCGATTTTCAATTCCGGGGTAAACTGATTACTCAGTTTGGGAAAATAGATTGAGAGCCCGTTCCTGGGGTACTGGACGTTACCCACAATATAAACAGTGGAGTCGGTAATGGCATTCATCACATCATCGGCTTCTTGTTTTATGTTATCTGCAAAATAAGGATCATTCTTAACATTTCCGGCGAACTGTTTAAGATCGACAAAATGTGGAGCGTTCTGCTCCTCGAAGCAGTTCTCGCGAGCGATCTGTATATGAACAGGATCGGTGCCAGGCATTGTCGCCAGGTCGCTAGCAAATCTCGCCAATACTGAACAGAGATGCTGCATTTTGGAAAGTTCGATGACACTCGTTGTAACATCCATCTTGCGTCTGATCCCTTCGTTATATACGGCATCAGCTATATTCTTTGATAGAGTGACAGGGTCCATATCAGGTTCGCTGACTAGGTTTCCCAACCATTCAGGATATCCAAGATCGATTGTGGCCCAGGTAACATTCTGGGATGCCACCATGTAATCCGCAAATTCAGCTATTTCATGTGCCACTTCTACCATCCCCATCAGGCAGGCATCGAAGGCAATGATATCAAACTTATGATTGATCTCTGTAAGGGCAGAGTTCAATTCTTTCATCGTTATTACTCCATTAGGCGCATCATCCAGACAGATGCCTTTCCATCCTTCCCCATGATCAGCGATAATAAGCATATAGTGTTCGGCCTGATATTCTTCCCTATCGAGGACAAATTCCACAAAATTAACAAGGGTTACAGGATCCGACATGTCCACCGTACCCACGTTTTCGAGCTGAGTTGAACTGATATTATCCGGTAGTTCATCTATGTGTTTTTCAATGTGATAGTACTGCGCCGTATTCCCGGTCTTTTTTGAAGACACCATGGTAACGACCTTTACATCATCAGTCGATCCAATTTTTTCCATGTCCTGAACTTTACGAATATAGAAAGATGATCCCAACGAGGTTATATCAAGATTGTTATTACCATCTATATAGGCTATAACAGTCCATTTCACCGGTACACTAGACCCCGTGGCTTCGACATCTCCTCCCCCACTGCTTCCACTGCAGGAAAAGAACAGAAAGAATAAAGGAAACAGTAAAGGGCAGAGCCAAGATAATCCTCTGACCAATGCTTTAGCCTGAAACGTCATAATAAACCTCCCTTTATCAATTCATTAACACTGAGGCATGTGGTTAAACCTTGACCTGAGACGTTTGGTGAAATCCTTGTTCTGGAATAACCATCAAAGTGGGTGATAAGAATAATAGTAGATTGACCAAGACAAAACACAATCTGAAACCAAGTCCGGTCAAGCCCTATTTTTATGTAAAATGACAACTCCGGTATAAGTCTTCATGAGATGAGACAAGGCCTGCAGCGTGTTTTTTGATGAGATCATCCCGGCTGAATACCTGATGGAACTAATACTTACAGCCTCGAGATCAGGACCATACTTGAGGAGAAGCTTCATTGACTTTTCACCCGTCAGGCATTAGTAGTACGGCAAAGGGACGACCAAGGAGGAAGGAGAAACGAATGCCCATCTATGAATATCAGTGCAAGGACTGCGGCGAGGAATTCGAGCGGCTCATGCCGATTTCCGCTCAGAATCCCCCTGAGTGTCCGAAGTGCAGCGGCCGCAACGTGAAAAAGAAGATCTCACGTCCGGCCTCCGGCAAATCGGAATGCGGATCCTGCAGCTCAAGCAGCTGCGGAAGCTGCTCTAGCAGCCGGTTTTCCTGAGGGTGATAAAGAAGGCCCCGGTCAGGGGCCCTCAAATCCGAAAAGACTCTCAAGACTCTTGAGAAAGATACTTATCCGAACAGATCTTCCCGGATGATCGTTTCTTCACGTTTCGGTCCCACCGACACGATCGCGGCTTTTACCCCGAGGCTCTCCTCGATATAGGAGATATACGACTTGCAGTTCGCGGGCAGCTCGTCGAACGAGCGCACGGACGAGATGTTTTCCTCCCAGCCCGGAAGCTCGTCATAGACCATCTCCATGCCCGGATACATCTCCAGGTCGGCCGGCATGCTCTCGATGAGGGCCCCGCCGGAGCGGTAGGCGGTCGCCACCTTGATGGTCTCGAACCCGGAGAGTACGTCGAGCTTGGTGATCGCGAGATGAGAGATGCCCGAGAGCCTGATGGAGTTTCTCAACCCCACGAGGTCGAGCCAGCCGCACCTGCGGGGCCTGCCCGTGGTTGCGCCGTACTCCCCGCCGAAGGCCCTGAACTTTTCGCCGACCTCGTCGTTCAGCTCGGTGGGGAAGGGACCCCCGCCCACCCGGGTGGTGTAGGCCTTGCAGATGCCCAGCACCGAGTCGATCATGGTGGGGCCGACGCCTGCGCCCACGCACGCCTGACCGGCAATGGTGTTGGACGAGGTGACATAGGGGTAGGTGCCGTGGTCCATGTCCAGATTGGCGCCCTGGGCCCCCTCGAACAGAAGGTTTTTGCCCTGGTTGATAAACCGGTGCACGAGCACCGAGGTGTCGGTGACAAATGGCTTGAGCTTTTCGCCCATGGCCTGAAACTTCTCGATCATCTCTTCCTTGTCAGGGGCTTTGACCTTGAGGATGCAGGTGAGGTATTCCTGCTTCTCGTCGAAGACGGCGTCGATCTTCTTCCTGAGGAGGTCCGGATTCACCAGATCGATCATCCTGATGCCCGTCCGGTGGGCCTTGTCTTCGTAGGCCGGACCGATGCCCCTTCCCGTGGTGCCGATCTTCTGGGTGGCCTCCCGGGCATGGTCGATCATCTTGTGGTAGGGCATGATCACGTGGGCGCGGTCGCTGATGGCAACAGTGTCCGTGGTGACTGTATAGCCCTTTTCCCTCAGGGCCGCGATCTCCTCCAGGAGGGTCTCAGGGTCGATGACCAGCCCCGACCCGATGACACAGAGTTTGTCTTTGTGAAGGATGCCGGAAGGGATGAGATGGAGGATGACCTTTTTGTCGCCCACCACCAGGGTATGGCCGGCATTGTTGCCCCCCTGAAACCGGATGATCAGGTCCGATCGCTCGGTGAGGAGGTCCACTACCTTGCCTTTCCCTTCGTCACCCCACTGGGTGCCTACAACGACCACATTTGACATAATCGAGCTCTCCTGTTCTTGGTTCCTTGGTTAGACTGCGACCTCCTGGACCGACAGGGCATTGGGAATCTGCGTGATCTTCTCGATGACGTCCCTTGGGGCCTCGGTGTCGAGATTGATGATGAGGATCGCAGTTCCCTGCTGCCTGTCACGACCGAGGAAGAGCCGTGCGATATTGACATTGCTCTCGCCGATGATTGACGCGATCCTGCCCACGGTGCCCGGCAGGTCTTTGTTATAGATAACCAGCATGTAGCCTTCCGGGATGACCTCGATGGAGTAGCTGTCGATGCTGACGATCCTTAAGTCTCCCGGGTTGAAGACCGACCCTTCCAGGGTCCGGGTGCCGGAATCGAACTCAAGGACGATCTTGATGGTGTTGGTGTAGACCGCCTCTTTGCTCGTCTGGGTCTCCACCAGGTCGATGCCGCGCTCCTTGAGCAGAACCGGCGCGTTCACGTAGTTGACGTCGTCGGACATGATGGAGAGAAGGCCCTTGAGCCCTGCGATGGTGACCGGCCTGATGTCCACGGTTGCCGCTTCGCCCGTGTATACGAAGCTCACCTTCTTCAGCCGGTCGGAGATGACCTGGCCGATGATCTGGCCGAAGAAGGTGCCCATCTTCTCCGAGAGCTCGATATAGGGCTTCACCTTGGGAAGCATCTCGGGCGCCACCGACGGGGCGTTGACCGCGTTGCGGATGAGGCCGGTCTTGAGGTAGTCAACCATCTGCTCGGCAATGGCGAGCGCCACGTTCTCCTGGGCCTCGTGAGTGGAGGCGCCCAGGTGGGGTGTGCTGACCACCTTGGGGTGCAGCGCCAGAGACCAGTTTTCCGGCGGCTCCTTCTCGTACACGTCAACCGCGGCACCGGCCACCTTGCCCGAGTCGAGCGCCTCGACGAGATCCTTCTCGTCGATGATGCCGCCCCGGGCGCAGTTGATGATCATGACGCCGTCCTTCATTTTGGCGAAGGCATCCTTGTTGACCAGCCCGATGGTCTCCTTCGACTTGGGCGTATGCACCGTGATGTAGTCGGACCGGGCATAGAGGTCGTCGAGGCTCACCAGCTCGTAGCCCTGCTGCTCGGCCAGCTCCTGGGTGATGAAGGGGTCGTAGACGAGAACGTTCATCTTCAGGCCCAGCGCGCGCGACGCCACCACCGAGCCGACCCTGCCGAGCCCGATGATCCCGATGGTCTTGGTGAAGACCTCCCTGCCTTCGAGGGCCTTCTTCTCCCACTTCGACTGCTTCATGAGCATGTTGGCCTGCGGGATGTTACGCGTCAGGGCCATCATCATGGCGATGGTGTGCTCGCCGGTGGTCACGGTATTGCCGCCCGGCGTGTTCATGACCACGATGCCCTGCTTGCTGGCTGCGGGAATGTCGATGTTGTCCACACCGGCTCCTGCCCGGCCGATGACCTTGAGCCTTTTGCCGGCTGAAATGATTTCCTGAGTCGCCTTGGTGGCCGAGCGGACGACCAGGCCGTCGTATTCGCCGATGATCTTCACCAGCTCTTCCGGCTTGAGGCCGGTCTTGACGTCGACATCGAGGCCGCCGTTTCTGAGTATTTCAACGCCCTTTTCAGATAATTTATCACTTACGAGTACTTTCACGACAACATCCTCCCTACAAGGTAGAATCAAAGTCCGCAGCACTTGTAACAAATGGGCAGGGGAGTGTCAATAATTTACAGGGTAATTTGTGATTCCGCCGGGTAAGCGAGCGGGTCGCGGAGCAGGGCCGGGAGGTACGGCTGTGATTCCTCTCTGCATTTTTCGGGTGATCTGTGTTAAGGAATATGGAAAATGAATCATTCATAAATCATGAAAGAGGAGGATACCATGGCTGTCGTTGAATGGAAAAAGGATGAATCCGTTGCCGTAGTCACCATGACCAACACCGAGAACCGGCACAATCCGGATTTTGCCGCAGGCATGCTCGGTGTGTTCGACGAGATCGAAAAAGACCAGGAGATCTTCTCGGTGGTGCTCACCTCCAGCGATCCCAAGAGCTGGTCCCAGGGCATCGACCTGGTGTGGATCACCGGTGCCATGCAGAATAAGGACTTCGCGTCCATAAAGAAGTTTATGTACGACATGAACAGCGTGTTCAAGCGGATCCTTCTCTTCCCCATGCCCGTCATAGCCGCCATGAACGGGCACACCTTCGGCAACGGCAGCATCCTGGCATGCACCTGCGACTACCGCTTCATGAAGGCCGACAAGGGCTATTTCTGTTTCCCCGAGGTGGACGTGAACATCCCCTTCCTTCCCGCCATGCTGCAGATATTGAGAAAGGCGATCCCCTACTACAAGCTCGAAGAGCTGGTGTTCAGCGGGAGGCGGGTAGGCGCCAAAGAGCTGGAAGAGCACCACGTGGTCATGAAGGCCTGTGCCGATGCTGACGAGCTCATGCGCGAGAGCCTTGCCTATGCAAAGACCTACCGCAAGGGCAGGACCATTTTCGAACAGCACAAGCTGCGGCTGCACAAGCACATCATCGAGGTCATGGACAACGAAGACCCTGCGTACATCGAGCCGCTCAATCTCATGGTGTAGCGGGAATGCACGCGGCGGGGACAGGGGCCTGCGGCCGAATGCAGCGCGCACGAGCTTGTGCCGGTGCCCGGCTCGTGTGCGGACGGGTGCCGCATGCCCGTGCCGGTATCCGGGGCAGCCGCGCCCGATCGTCACACCCCTCAGCCCGTGAGGGGATCCGGAGAAGCCCTCATCCGGATATCACAGGCTCGGTTCCGCGCCGATACCTGAAGCGGCCGCGGCACGGGGAGGAGGGATACCGGTGAGATCAGGCAATGATTTCATTCCCCCCGCCCTTCTGCGGGCGCCCTATGTGCAGACCGTCCTGGCCAGCAGCAGGCTTCGCACCCTGGGCCCCAACCCCATGGCCGCCTGCTCCCGCGAGATGATTTTCAACACCGTCGACGGCGTGAGGCTGCAGGGCTTTCACTCCCCTGCGCCGGGCACGGAGGCAAAGGGTCTGGTCATTCTCCTCCACGGGTGGGAGGGGAGCGCGTCGTCCACCTATATCCTGCACACCGGGAGGTTTCTCCACGCCCATGGGTATGATGTGTTCCGGCTCAACCTCCGGGACCACGGCGACACCCACCATCTCAACGAGGGCCTCTTCTACGCCACGCTCGTAGACGAGGTGTTCTCCGCCGTCAAGCAGGCCGCCGCGCTCGCCCGGGGAAGCGGGGCCTACCTCGCCGGGTTTTCCCTGGGTGGCAGTTTCGCGCTGAGGATCGCCTGCAGGTGCGCACAGGAGCCCATCGAGCCCCTCAGGCACGTCATGGCCGTGAGCCCGGTGGTCGACCCGGCCAGGGCGACCCGGGCCATCGACCGGAGCGGACTCTTGCGCTGGTATTTTCTCAAGAAGTGGCGGAGGTCCCTGCGCAGGAAGCAGGCCCTGTACCCCGACCGCTACGACTTCTCCGGCCTGCTCCCCATAAAGACCATCAGCGGCCTCACGGACGCGCTCATCAGGGCTTCGGGCATCTACGCAAGCTTGGAAGACTATTTCCGCGGATACACCATCACCGGGCCGGTCCTCGAAGAGGCCCCTGTGCCCACGACCATCCTCATATCGCGGGACGACCCGGCCATACCGGCCGACGATTTTCCCGGGCTGCGTCTTGCCCCTCACGGAAAGCTCATTATCCATGACTATGGCGGCCACAACGGTTTTCTCTCAAGCATGCTCGGCGCCACCTGGTACGAAGAGAAAATGCTCGAGCTGTTCTAGTACTACAGAGTCAGGATCGCGGTTTTCAACTGTCGCAGCCGCGGACGGCAATGGTTCAGGGAGATGCCGTTACTTGACTTTGGCAGTGCTTCGTTCGATAATCTCCCGTGAACAGAGGAATAAAGCACTGGGGGAAGCGGAGAATGCCAGTGAACGACACATGCTTGAAGGGCAGAGTGATACTCCGGTACACGGTTCTGCAGGTTCTCGGCCTCTTCGTGTTCGTCACGGCCCTGCTGTTTGTGAGGAACTGGCTGATCGCGTTTCCCCTGTGGCTGTTCTGGCTCCTGATCGTCCTGTGGGTGGCAAAGGACGTGGCCCTGTACCCCTTTGTCTGGAAGTCCTACGATACCGGTAGCTGTCGCGAGCCCGGTCCGCCCGTGGGGATGTCCGGCGTGGCGAGAGAGAGGCTCGATCCTTCCGGATATATCGAGGTAGGCGGCGAGCTCTGGAAGGCGGAGGTTCCGGAAGGAACCGGTGCAGTGGAAAAAGGGCGGAAGGTGAGAGTGACGGGCAGGACGGGGCTCACCTTGTACGTGGAACCCGGGGACCATGAATGATCCGGTATAATGACGAGGGACGGTAGAACCGGCGGGCGGCAAAGGCCTGGACGGGAAGGCCCTGTTTTTTTATGGGTTCTTCCGGGGAGCAGCCGGGTGCTTTCGGCAGACGCGGAATTCTCCGGAATCTGATGAGGGGGTAACACAGGCGTGCAGCACCCGCGTGCCGGGCGTGCGGCAACGCAAGCTGCATGGAGGATGAAGGAGGGAGTAAGGCGCATGACTTTCCGTGACGAAACAGAGAAACGCCCCGGCGGAACAGGGCAGGAGGCAGCGGAAGAGCATACCCTGCGGCAGGTCGATCCGGCTTCCGGACATCCGGCCGGTCACACGCTGGAAAGCCTTCTCGAGATATCCGAGAGCATGATCCGGCATTGCGCTGTTGCCGTGTTCGCCATCGACCGGAATCACCGCGTGATCTACTGGAACATCGCCTGCGAAGAGCTCACCGGCATCAGGGCGGATGATGTCCTGGGCACCTCGGGGCACTGGCGGCCCTTTTACCTGCGTGAGCGGCCCTGCCTCTCCGATCTGATCATAGACGGCAGGCAGGAGACCATGCAGGAGCACTACCGGGTGTTCGGGTCGTCGATTCTCCTGCCCCACGGGCTCCATGCCGAGGGGTGGTTTGCAGAGGTCGGAGGCAGGCCCCGGTACCTCATCTTCGATGCCTCACCGGTCTACGACCGTGCGGGTGAGGTGGTGGCCGCCATCGAGACGCTGCAGGACATCACCGAGCTCAAGCGCGTCGAGGAGGAGCGGGAAAGGCTCAATACCGAGCTCCAGGACGCCATGAGCAAGATCAAGACACTGCGCGGGCTGATCCCCATCTGCGCCGGGTGCAAGAGAATCCGCGACGACAAGGGATATTGGAACCAGCTTGAGCAGTACGTTGAGGAGCATTCCGACGCATCGTTCAGCCACGGGCTGTGCCCCGAGTGTTTCCGCAGGTTTTTCCCGGATGCGAAAAAACCCGAAAAGGATTAGCCCCCGCTGCGCCTCTGCCTTCCGCCATCCTCAAAAAAGACGCTGTATTGAGGGATTGCCCAAGCGCTGTATGATAACCTTAGAAGGGGAAACCATGAACGACGCCAAGCCGCCGCACTGGCTCCAGTGGGCCCGGGAGATACAGTCCATGTCCCAGACCGGCCTCGCCTACAGTCAATCGGATTACGATACCCTTCGCTACCGTCGCCTGATCGAGATCGCGGCAGAGATCGTGGCATGCCATACCGGCCTGTCATCCGGCCCGCTGGTGAAAGGATTCTCGGCCCAGCCAGGATATGCCACGGTGAAGGTGGACGTGCGGGGCGCCGTGGTGCGCGACGGCCGGATTCTTCTCGTGCAGGAGCGAAAGGACGGGCGGTGGACCATGCCTGGCGGCTGGGCGGACGTGGGCGAGGTGCCGTCCGAGATGGTCGCCCGCGAGGTCCTGGAGGAGAGCGGGTTTATCGTGGAGCCCCGGAAGGTCGTCGGTGTGTATGACTCCAACCGGGCGCCGAGGCACCTGGAATTCTACCATGCCTACAAGATCGTTTTTCTCTGCGAGATAACCGGGGGCGAGGCCCGGCCGGGAGACGAGACCACCAATGTGGAATTCTTCTCCTTTGACGCGCTGCCCCCGCTCTCGGCGTATCGCACGACGGAAAGACATCTTGAGGACGCCAAGGCGCACGCGGCAGATGCAAATCTGCCCACGGCCTTTGACTGATGATTTCCTGGAGGAAGTGATGTCCTGCAATCCTGGCGTGCATCCTCTTTCGTGGTCTGCTTCAGGAAAATTATTCTCCACGCGAACTTTCTCTTGACTGAGCTTGCCGGATAAGTGCATTGAAGTATCATACACATCAAGACCGGGCCGGGTCGCCCTGCTGAATAGGGGCTGAACAGAACAGTTGGAGACGAATTGAGCGCTCTCGTGCCGCGCAGTGGCTGTGGAGCGCTTCGGCAGAAAGTGTCAACCGCGGTGTAGCTGCCCTTTGCGAGGAGACCCATACCTTCTCTCATAGGGGTCCGGGAACAGCCTTTCTCGCCGAACAGGTAACTCAAGCACTGTCTTATATTCGTGGTAAAACAGACAACAGGAGGAGAAATGATTGCACCATATGGGGGCAAGAAGCCCAAGATCGGCAAAGATGTCTTTATCGCTCCGACAGCCTGCGTGATCGGCGACGTGGAGATCGGAGAAGGCGCCAGCATCTGGTACGGTGCGGTAATCAGGGCCGACCGCGCCAAGATCCGCATCGGGAAGAACACCAATGTTCAGGACAATGTCACGATGCATGCAGATCCGGAGAGCCCGCTGGTGGTCGGAGACTATGTGACGATCGGGCACAATGCCGTTCTTCATGGGTGCACCATCGGAGACGACTGTCTCATCGGCATGGGCTCCGTCATCCTCAACGATGCCCACGTGCAGAGCGGTTCCGTCATCGCCTCCGGCTCACTGGTGAAAGAGGGCGGCGTGGTCGGCGCCTTCCGGTTTGCAGCAGGCACGCCTGCCGAGGTCAAGAGAGAGCTCGGTCCGGAAAGCTCGAAAAAGAACCGCCAGAGCGCCCGCGCCTATCGTGAGCTCGCCGGAGAGCACAAGCTGCTGCACGAGGGAGGGGAAACGTCAGAGCAGGAGCGGGAGCAGGCCTGAGCCAGCTCTTTTCTTTCGTGATCCCAGGTTTTTCAGGCGGCCGGTATCCCTTCGGGCCGAGCCGCCTTGGCGAACATAGCGCGGGCGTGAAGGAAGACGCTCACGGCAGCCCCGCATGATGTGCGACCCCTCCCACCGTCTCCCGTCGGGCAAAGAATTTTGGCAACGTCTTTCGCATTTTTTTCAGGTGCATATTCGAGAATGTTTGTAGTATGGTGGTGACCGTTTTTTTGGACTCACCCTTGTCGAGGCTTTTCCCCCGGGCCGATGGTCCGGAAAGGAGACGGGCCGGTAGCGTCGAGGGCAGAGCCTCGTAGCTTCGGGAGACCGGCCGCCGGCTGCCCGGGCACGTGCCATTGGCATGAAAAGGGAACGCGACAGGAGACAAGGTATGCTGACACCAACACAACTCGAACGGTACGCCGATGTCCTCCTCTGGGGTCTTCAGACCGCCCGGACGGAGCGGTATAAAAAAGGCGATTTGATCATGATCCGGTACGACAAGGCGGCGCTGCCGCTTGCAGAGGTGCTGTACCCGCGCCTGCTGGACAAGGGATACAACACGCTCCAGCGCATGTCGCTCACGGAGAAGATGGAGCAGGATTTCTACCGGCGCTCGGACGCAAATCAACTGGTGTTCAAGGTGCCCGGCGACCAGGAGCTCTTCAGTGCGCTCAACGGCAGTATCTCGCTGAGGGCGCCCGGTTCCATCACCCATCTGAGCGGGGTCGATCCGGAAAGGATCGGCAAGGCGGCGGTCGCCAGGAAATACCTGAGCGATATTCTCGACGCCAGGGAATCCCAGGGCCTCTTCGGGTGGACCCTGTGCGTCTGCCCCACAGAAGAACTCGCGCGTCATGCAGGCCTCACCTTGGAGGAATACACGGAACAGATCGTCAAGGCCTGCTACCTGAACCGGAAAGATCCGGTATCCCACTGGAAGAATATCTACAAGGACGCCCAGGCCATTAAAAAATGGCTCAACTCGCTGAAGGTGAAGTTCTTCAAGGTCGAGTCCGAGCACATGGACCTGGAGATTTTCCCCGGAGAGTTCAGAAAGTGGATCGGGATATCCGGGCACAACATCCCCAGCTTCGAGCTCTTTCTCTCGCCCGACTGGAGGGGCACCAGCGGCGTTTACTACGCCGATCAGCCCACCTACCGCAGCGGAAACTACGCCCGGGGAATCCGGCTCGAATTCCGCAACGGCTCCGCGGTGAGCGTCGAGGCCCAGGAGGGCAGGGACTTCGTGCAGAAGCAGCTCACCATGGACGAAGGCGCCAACAAGGTCGGCGAGTTCTCCCTGACCGACAAGCGGTTCTCCAAGATCGACCGGTTCATGGCAAACACCCTCTACGACGAGAACTTCGGCGGAAAGAGCGGGAACTGCCACATCGCCCTGGGCGCCTCGTACTCGGACACCTTTGACGGCAA
>JAHDKO010000053.1 GCA_018436855.1 Deltaproteobacteria bacterium
CTTCCAGCATGGCCTTTCTGCGGTCGCCGAAGCCGGGAGCCTTGACCGCCGCGCACTTGAGCGTGCCCCTGAGCTTGTTCACCACCAGGGTGGCCAGGGCCTCGCCCTCGATGTCCTCGGAGATGATCACCAGGGCACGGCTCTCTTTGGCGATCTGCTCAAGCACCGGAATGAGGTCGCGCATGTTGGCGATCTTCTTGTCGTAGATGAGGATGTAGGGATCCTCCATGACCGCCTCCATCCGCTCGGCATCGGTCACGAAGTAGGGGGAGAGGTAGCCGCGGTCGAACTGCATGCCCTCGACCAGGTCCAGCGTGGTCTCCATGCCGCGCGCCTCTTCGACCGTGATGACGCCTTCCTTGCCTACCTTGTCCATGGCATCGGCAATCATCTGGCCCACTTCCACGTCGCCGTTGGCCGAGATGGTGCCCACCTGCTCGATCTCCTTCTTGTCCTCCACCGACTTGCTCATCTTCTTGAGCTCGTCCACCACGGCGACCGTGGCCTTGTCGATGCCGCGCTTGAGC
Organism: Deltaproteobacteria bacterium; assembly: GCA_018436855.1. GTDB lineage: Bacteria > Desulfobacterota > Desulfomonilia > UBA1062 > UBA1062 > Phosphitivorax. Next base: position 528 of record JAHDKO010000053.1, read on the forward strand.
TCCATGGCGCTCATGCCGCCCGCCAGATACTTCAGCCCCTCGGTGTAGATGGCCTGGGCGAGCACGGTGGCCGTGGTGGTGCCGTCACCGGCGATGTCCGAGGTCTTGGACGCGACCTCTTTGACCATCTGGGCGCCCATGTTCTCGAACTTGTCCTTGAGCTCGATCTCCTTGGCGACCGTAACACCGTCCTTGGTGACGGTGGGGGCGCCGAACATCTTGTCGAGGATCGCGTTACGGCCCTTGGGGCCAAGGGTCGCCTTCACGGCATTGGCGAGCTTGTCAACGCCGCTGAGTACCCGCGTCCGTGCATCCTGACTGTAAATGATCTCTTTTCCTGCCATGTTCTGACCTCCTTGTTTACTCGATTATTCCCAGGATATCGTCTTCACGCATGATCAGCAGCTCTTCACCCTCGACCTTCACCTCGGTCCCGGCATACTTGGAGAAGAGCACCTTGTTCCCTGCCTTGACGTCCAGAGGAACCACCTTTCCATCTTCGGTCTTCTTACCGTTCCCGACGGCCATCACCTCTCCCATCTGGGGTTTTTCCTTTGCCGTATCAGGAATAATAATGCCGCCCTTGGTTTTTTCTTCCTCTTCGATTCTCTTGACCAGCACTCTGTCCTGAAGTGGTCGAATCTTCATACCTTCCTCCTTTTGATCAGGTTTGTTAGCACTCAGCGTTATTGAGTGCTAACAGAGATACCGGGATTCAATTTTTTTTTCAACATCAAAATCGTTTTTTTATTATGGCCCTTGTTTCATGGTTCATAATTTCGGATTATCTGACCTCACTTCTCTGATCATTTCTGATAATTTTTTTATCTTTCTTTTTCTTTTGCCTGCCGGACATATCTTTTCCCATTCAATGGTATGTACCTTTGACGGCAAGCCTTGGACAGAGTCGAATCTGCAAGAGGCGGGGAATGTGTCACTCCTTCTCAGTCCTTAAAAAGCGGACTGAGAAGGAGGATTGACAAAGATGCACCCGGTGTGACAGAGTCAGCCCAAGTATCGAGAAAAAAGGAGTCTTTCGTGTCGCGCTTATCCAGGCAGGTATGGTTCGGGATCATGCTCGTGATCCTCTCGGCCCTGACTTATTACGTTCACTTTCTCGTCTTCCGGGATCCTCACCATATCTTCATCTTCATGGTGGGCGACGTGGCCTTTGTCTTCATCGAGGTGCTCCTGGTGTCGCTCATCATCCACCAGATCCTCGAACAGCGCGAGCGCCGCAACAGGCTGGAGAAGCTCAACATGGTCATCGGCGCCTTCTTCAGCGAGATCGGCACTACACTGCTCACCTATTTCTCCGACCTCGACCCGAACCTGGACGTGATCCGCCAGGATCTCATCGTAAGGTCCGACTGGTCTGACGAAGAGTTCGACAAGTTGATAAAGAGGCTGAAATCATACCCCCACCAGGTGCAGCCGGACGAGCTGGATCTGGTAAAGATCCGATGCTATGTCGTTGAGAAAAGGGACTTTCTCCTCAGCATGATGGAGAACCCGAACCTCATGGAGCACGAGACCTTCACCGAGTTGCTGCGCGCCGTGTTCCATCTCGCCGAAGAGCTGAAGTTCAGGGAGACTATCGAAAATCTCCCGAAAGAGGACCTCGGACACCTGGCACACGACATCGACCGGGCTTACGGCATGCTGGTGTTTGAGTGGGTTGCCTACATGAAGCATCTGAAAGAGAATTTCCCCTATTTCTTCTCGCTCGCCATGCGCACCAACCCCTTCGACCGGAAGGCCTCGGTGGTCGTGGGTGCAGGACGCGCCCCGCAGGTGTGCTGACCGTTACCGGATATCGGGTACCTGCATGGGATTAGCATCCATACTCCTCATCGCCATAGGGCTGTCCATGGACGCCTTTGCGGTCTCCATCTCCAGCGGGCTGAACCTGGACCGCTTCCGGCTCGGGTATGCCCTGAAGATCGCGATCTTCTTCGGCGGGTTCCAGGCACTCATGCCGGTTGCCGGGTTCGCGGCCGGGCTGAGTGTCCGGGACTTCATGGCCGGCATCGACCATTGGGTCGCCTTCGCCCTTCTGGCCTTCATCGGGGCCAAGATGATCTATGAGGCCCTGTTCGGCCGGAAAGACGGCCGGAGGACAAACGGCCACAACCTGGCCACCCTCCTGGTGCTCTCCGTGGCCACGAGCATCGACGCCCTCGCGGTGGGCATCAGCTTTTCGCTGCTCGATATCGACATCATTCTGCCCGCCTGCATCATCGGGATCGTTACCTTCCTCATCTCGCTGGCGGGGGTGGTGATCGGCAGAAAGGCCGGGCACCACCTGGAGAGCAAGGCCGAGGTCCTGGGCGGAGTCATCCTCATCGGCATCGGGCTGAAGATCCTCCTGGAGCACCTCTCCTGAGAGTTTCGCAGGCCTCGGACAGGCCGGCCGCACTCCGGGACCTCCGGGGATCGGCCGGAAGGTTTGCGGACAGACCCTGATTGAAAGACCGGGCCGGGTTGTGTTATGAGAGAGCCACTTTTGAAATGGGCATCTCTTGTTTATTATGATTGAAGGAGGAAGAATCGTGACTTATCTCGGTATCGATGTGGGGAGCTCATACCTCAAACTCTGGCACGAGGACGAATCAGGGACAATGATCGGGTCGCGGTGCGTCCACCACCGCGGCTCACCGCGCGAGGCCCTTGAGCGTGAACTCGCGCGTCTTGCATTTACGCCGGATTATATCTGCTGCTCGGGCACCATCCAGGGGGGCGACTTCCACCGGTGGAGTTCGGACGGTCTGCTGGCCGAGGTGTCGTATCTCGCGGGCAGCCATGCCCGGAACCAGCTCCTCGTTCTGGGTGCCGAGAAGATCGAGCTCGTGCAGTTCGACGAACACGGGCGCATCCTCTCCTACCAGACCAACCCGGCGTGTGCGGCCGGAACGGGCTCGTTCCTCGACGAGCAGATGGCGCGGCTCGGGCTCGACTCCGGCAGCATCGGGCGTCTCGGCATCGACGAGAGCGCGCCTGCGGTCGCCTCCCGTTGCGCGGTGTTCGCGAAGACCGACCTCATCCACCTCCAGCAGGAGGGCTACTCGGCGCAGGCCCTCTACAACGGGCTCTGCAAGGGCCTGGTGATATCCGGGCTCAAGAGCGTGTTCGGGGGCGGCATCCCCAAAGGAAGCGGCATCATCCTTTCCGGCGGGCTCCTGGCGAACCCCCATATCCGTCACTATATCCTCGCCCAGCTCCCCGAGGCCCGGGTCGTGGAAGACCCGGTATTTTCCCGCGCCCGGGGCCTGTGCGCGCAGGCCAGGCAGGAGCGGTTCCCGGCGGACGGCTTTTTCGATACCCTGCAGGCATCGCCCGTACCCGACCGCGAAGGCGTGGAGTCCGGCGCGCTGACCCTGGTCAGGAGCAGCTTTCCGGAAAACGAGATCCGAAGGTCCCTCGATGCCTTCGGCAACGAGGTCTGGCACGACATCGCCCCCGGGGAGAAGTTCACGGCCTGCCTGGGGGTGGACGTGGGCTCGACCTCCACCAAGGCCGTGCTCGTGGACGGCTCGTCGGGCGCAATCAGGCTCGACATCTACACCAAGACCGCGGGCAACCCCGTCGAGGCGACCAGGAGGATCTTCGGCAGCCTGAACGCATTAAAGGACAGCTCCGGCTTCGACGTGGAGGTCGCGGGCTGCGGCACCACCGGATCGGGCAGGAAGCTCGTGGGGGTCATCATAGGGGCCGACCTCATCGTCAACGAGATCTCGGCCCACGCCAAGGGCGCGAAGACCGTTGACAAAAGCGTGGAGACTATCTTCGAGATCGGCGGGCAGGACTCCAAGTTCATCCGGCTCTCAGGGGGCAGGATCGTGGACGTGAACATGAACTATGTCTGCGCCGCGGGCACGGGCTCGTTCATCGAAGAGCAGGCCAACACCCTGAACATGAGCCTCGACGACATCAGCACTGCGGTCATGGGTGTCTCCCCGCTGCCCAACTCCGACCGGTGCACCGTGTTTATGAACCAGGAGATCACCCGGCAGCTCTCCTGCGGGTATCCCAAGAACCGGATTATGGCGGGCGTGCTGCTCGCCGTGTTCAAGAACTATCTCAACCGCGTAGTGGGGAACCGGCACTATCAGGCGGATAAAATCGTGTTCCAGGGCGCCACGGCCAGGAACAAGGGACTGGTCGCCGCGCTCGAGCAGATCACGGGGGCGCGGGTGATGGTCTCACCCTTCTGCCATGTGATGGGCGCATACGGCGCGGCCCTGCTCGCCGGGGAAAAGACGAAGGGATGCTCGACGTTCAGGGGATTTTCCATTCCCGATGTCTCAGTCGGCGAGGTGGTGTGCAGAAAATGCGAGAACACCTGCAGGATCACGGTGCTGGACACCGGCTCCGGTAAGATCAGCTGGGGCTATCTCTGCGGCCGCGAACCGGATTCCGCGGGCAGGGGGCGCCGGAACAACCACGCCATGGGCCTCCGAGGGGACCTCCTGAGGCGGCATTCCCCGGACATCCGGGAGGGAAGTCCTGTCTTCAGGGTTCCGGCCCTTCCCCTGTATGACGAGTTCACCCCGATGTTCACCGAGATCGGCAGGGTGCTCGGCATTCCCATCCAGGTCTGCTCCCCGGGCAGGGAGGAGATCGCGCGTGAGCTTTCCCGTCTCGGCTCCGGCGATTTCTGCTACCCGCTCAAGGCGGCCATCGCCTGCACCAATATCCTCCTTCGCACCTACCCCTCTGACCGCATCCTGCTGCCCTACCTCATCCAGGAGGCCAAGGACCCCACCGTGCATCCCCGAAGCGTCTACTGCCCGTTCATCACCTCACTTCCGAGCTTTTACCGCACCGGCGAAGACGAGCGGCGCATTTCCACCCCGATCATCGATCTGAGCATGAAACCGGCCGACATGGCCCGCGGGTTTGCCGATGTGCTGGAGCAGGCGGGGTTCACCGGCATATCCCTTCCCCGCGTCGAAAAGGCCCTGCGCCGCGGTATCCGGAGGCTCAGCGACCATCGCCGGACCTTCGCCGAACAGGGGACGCCGCTCTTCCGCGAGATCCCGGAAGACAGGCCGGTCATCGTGCTTTTCGGGCGGTCGTACAACCTCTATCACAAGATCCTCAACCTCGGTATCCCCGAGCTCGTCGAATCCCTGGGCTATACCGTGATCCCCATGGACATCGTCCCCGACGAGGTGAGCAACGCGCAGATGATGGCCCAGTTTCCCGACATGTACTGGTATCAGGGCCAGCGGATCCTGCGCAAGGCCATGTCCCTCCGGAAACGGCCGAACCTGTTTCCGCTGGTGCTGTCCAACTTCTCGTGCGGCCCTGACTCGTTCATCCTGAGCTATTTCGAGGAGATATCCCGGGACAAACCCTATCTCATTCTGGAGCTGGACGAGCACGGGTCCGCCACCGGCTATCAGACCCGGATCGAGGCCTTCTGCGATATGATCGAGCAATACCGGGCCTGCACTCACCCGCCCGCCCGGGCACATGACCACAGGATCCAGTACACGCTCAAGGACTTTACGAACGGCCAGGGCAGAATATGGATAGCCCAGATACATCCCTACACCCCGCAGCTCTGGGCCTCCACGCTCACACGGCACGGATACGACGCCCTGGCCATGGGCGAAGAGACAGACCGGGAATGCGCGATCGGAAAGTCCTATTGCCGCGGGAGCGAGTGCCTGCCCGCTGCGGTGACCATCGGCAAGTTCCTTTCCTGCCTGTCGGATTCCCGCTCCGGCAACGGCACGGGCAACGACGTGCTCCTCATGCCCCGGGCGGAAGGCCCGTGCAGGTTCGGCCAGTATGCCACGCTCCAGTCGCGCATCCTGAAACGCGCCGGGTTCGATCAGACCTGGATCGTGTCCCCTACGTCGGAAAACGGCTACCGGTTTCTCAAGCCGAATGTCGAGCGGGATGTCTGGCGCGCCCTGTGCCTGGGAGACATGCTCTACAAGCTCAGGTGCCGGACCGTGCCCTACCACCCGAGACCCCGTGCAGCCGAGACGCTCATCTGCCAGGCAGTGGACGAGATCGGGTACCGGATCTCGCAGGGCAGAGACTGGAAAGATACTGTCCGGTCCCTCGTGCTGGAATTGAGCTATTCCATCGACCACGCCATACCCAGGAAGCCTCTGGTGGGAATCGTGGGCGAGATCTTCGTGCGGCTCAACACCTTCTCGAACCAGCACGTGGTTAAGGCCGTGGAAGACGCGGGAGGCGAGGCATGGCTTTCTCCCATGAGCGAGTGGATTCATTACACCTGGGAGATAATATCGCGCAAGAGCAGCCGCTTCCGCGCCTGGCTGCTCTTGCTGAAGCGGACCTACCTCCACCATCTGGAGCAGGAGATCGGCTCGCTGTTCTCGCCGCTGCTGGACGACCGGAGCGAGCCTTCCATAGAGAAAGTGCTCCACCGGGGAGAGCCTTTCATCCCGCTCAACTTCGAAGGGGAGGCCATCCTCACCGTGGGCAGGGCCCGCCTCTTTGCCGAGCAGGGAGCGGCCCTGGTGGTCAACTGCTCGCCCTTCAGCTGCATGCCGGGCAGGATCACCTCTCACATCTTCCAGATGCACCCGGAGTATGTGGGAATTCCCGTGGTCAATCTCTTCTTCGACGGCATCGGGGATGTTTCGTCCCAGGTGGGTATCTACCTCAGGTCCATCGCCCGGACGCACGAGTCCCGGCACCATGAATCGTTCTCGTTCGTCCGGAGGCGCAGAGTGGCACTGGCAGCCGCACCGGCGGACGGTGGCGGCCAGGAAGACCTCCAGCCCGAGGAGCTGAGCGAACCCTGAACCCGGACCGGTTCTTCAGGACAAGCCCGGCATGACGTTCACCAGCCCGCATCCTCGGGACGAACCGGGCAAGTTCTTGCGGGAGGCACCCCCACATACTGCCCGCCTCACCGGGATTGTGGCAGAGCCGCGCCTCGCAGCACGATGTACACAGGCGCCTCAGGGGCTCAGCCCCCGTTGCTGCAGCTCCAGCCTCACCCGGGCCTGCCGCTGGATCAGCCTCTGAGGATCACAGGTCGCGATCCCCCGCGACAGGCCCAGCCAGACACCGAGCCTTCCCAGCCCGAACCCCGACCCTATGCCCACGGTGGCCCTGCCCGGGTCCCGCGCGCACCGGTCGATTGCGCTGGAAAGGTCATAGTAATAGGTGAGGAGCTCCTCGTCAGTCATCACCGTGTAGTCGCGGTCGAGGAGATCACGGTTGTAGCCGGCGCACCCGTACAGGGCCGGCAGGGCAATCGCGCAGAAAACCGCTGTCTTCAGCATGCCCACTTCCAAACTCCTTTTTTTAAGAGAAATAATGGGCTCGCCTTTTCTTTCCACCACTCGCCTGCACGCCGTTCTCAAATCAATGGCATAGACTTGAGGGCAAGCCCTCGACCCTACTTAAAGCCGAAAAGCTCGAACCGGAATATGAACCCGCCTTCAACGTCCTTCAACAAGCGGCCTTGAGAAGGAGGATTCAAGGCATCACCTCGATCCCGTCTCCCTCCAGGAGCTCGCCCCCGACGAGAACCCTGGCAAAAACTCCCTCCTTGGGCATGACGCAGTCACCCACCGCGAGGAATATCGCGCACCGGTCGTGGCACACCTTCCCGATCCGGGTGATCTCGAGAAGAACCGATTGCCCCACCCTGAGCCGTGTCCCGATGCTCAGCTCATGGAGCGTGAGACCCTGCGTGGTGAGGTTCTCGGCAAAGTCTCCGGGACCCACATCGATCCCCTTTGCCCTGATCTTTTCGATGCTCTCCTGCGCGAGAAGGCTCACCTGCCGGAAATCCGTGCCGGCATGCCCGTCTCCCTCGATTCCGTAGTTCTCTCTCAGCAGGCACCTGCCGGCGCTGCGTTTTTTCTGCCCCTTCCCGGGGCTGGTGTTGACGGAGATCACCGTGCCCGCCGGAACGAGAGACGTATCGTCCTGTCGTGATGTATCGCTTTGCTGCATTATCCTTCCCTTCCTTTCTCGTCCTCTGACCTTCCTGAGTCTCTACCCGTCCCTGTTCGCGGTCATGGACACCTTCTGCATCCGCAGGTCGTGAAAAAACCCATGCCCGCTCCCGGATCCCCCGCAAGTCCGGGGCATCCGATGCGGGGCAAGGCCCCGATCCCTGACAAGGCCCCCGACCCCGGGCAAGACCCTTTTTGGATAATTTTCTTGACACCTGTGTTGAACGATCTTATTTACTAGCTATTCGATAGTCTTAATAGTGTTTGAGGGAAAGATCAATGAAAATAACGACACGATCGCGATACGGTGTACGGCTGATGCTCGAGCTGGCCGAAAATTACGGGAAAGGCCAGGTCCTGCTCAAGGATATCGCCAGGAACGAGGATATCTCGGAGAAATACTTGAGCCTCATCATCATTCCCTTGAGAACGGCCGGGCTCGTGCAGTCCATCAGGGGCGCGCACGGCGGATATTCGCTCGCCAAACCCCCGGACGAAATCACCCTCAGAGATATCGTGCACGTCCTCGAGGGCGGAATCTCCCTGGTGGACTGCGTCGACAACTCGTTGTCGTGCTCCCGCGCCCGAACCTGTGCGAGCCGCGATGTCTGGTCGATCGTGAGCGGGCAGATCTCGCGGACGCTCGAGTCCATCAGTCTCGGAGATCTCCTCGCAAAGACACGGGAAAAGGCTGACAGCGCACCCGAGTATCATATCTGAAGGGAAGTGACACATATGAATATGAAACCAATCTATCTCGATCACGCAGCAACCACGCCGACGGCACCCGAGGTGGTCCAGGCCATGCTCCCCTATCTGGAAGGCACCTACGGCAACGCATCGAGCCTCCATTCCTTCGGGCGGGAGGCAAAAGCCGCCGTGGAGACGGCGAGAGGGCGGATCGCATCTTTCATGCATGCCCGGCCGGAAGAAATCGTCTTCACCAGCGGCGGCACCGAGAGCGATAATTTTATCATCAAGGGTATCGCCCTTTCACGAAAAGACCGGGGTAACCACATCATCACCTCTTCCATCGAGCACCACGCCGTGCTCGAGACCTGCGATTTTCTCCGGAAACAGGGGTTTTCGGTGAGTTTTCTCCCGGTGGACTCCAACGGCCTGGTAAACCCGGACGACGTGAAGAAGGCCATGACAAATAAGACCATCCTGATCACGGTCATGCACGGAAATAACGAGATCGGCACCATCGAGCCCATCGCCGAGATCGGCTCGATCGCCCGCGAGCACGGGGTGGCCTTTCACACCGATGCGGTCCAGACCTTCGGACATGTCCCGATCGATGTGGACGAGCTCAAGGTCGATTGCTTAAGCGCATCCGCCCACAAGCTCCACGGCCCCAAGGGCGTCGGGCTGGCCTACATCCGCGCGGGCACGAAGATCACCCCCCTGCTCCACGGCGGGGACCAGGAAAAAAGGCGCAGGGCATCCACCCTGAACGTTCCGGGCATCGTGGGCTTCGGCCGCGCGGTCGATCTCGCCGGCACCGAGATGCACACCGAGTCGAGCCGCCAGTCGGCCTTGAGGGACCGCCTCATGGAGGGCCTGCTCGCCGAAATCAACGATACCCGCATCAACGGGCATCCCATTCGCAGGCTCCCGAACAACGCCAACCTCTCGTTTGCCTTTGTGGAGGGAGAGGGCCTTCTGCTGAGCCTCGACATGGAGGGCATTGCCGTGTCGACCGGATCTGCGTGCACCTCGTCCAGCCTGGAGCCCTCGCACGTGCTCTCGGCAATCGGGGTTCCCGTAGAGCTCGCTCACGGCTCGCTCAGATTCACTCTGGGAAGGGACACGACAAGGGAAGATATCGAACGGGTGCTTCGGGTGATGCCCGGCATCGTCCACCGGCTGCGCGCAATGTCGCCGCTTGCAAGGAAAGGAGCAGTATCATGAGACAGACCGGCCCATACAACGAGAAGGTCATGGACCATTTCAGAAACCCCAGGAACGCGGGCGAGCTGGAGAATCCCAACGGCATCGGCACGGCCGGCAACCCGGTGTGCGGAGATATTATGGAGATCAGCATCCGGATCGAAGACGAGGTCATCAAAGACGTCAGATTCCGGACCTTCGGCTGCGGCGCCGCCATCGCCACGAGCTCCATGGTCACCGAGCTGGTGAAGAACAAAACCATCGACGAGGCCCTTGCCGTGAGCAACCGTGCCGTGGCCGAGGCCCTGGGCGGCCTCCCCCCGGTCAAGATGCACTGCTCGGTGCTGGCAGAGGAGGCGCTTCGCTCCGCCATCGACGATTTCCGCAGGAGGCAGGGCAACTCATGAGCCAAAGCAGCCTCGTCAGCGAGATCGTCCGGCTCAAAAAACAGAGGAATGCGGTCATCCTCGCCCACAACTACCAGATCCCCGAGGTTCAGGACATCGCGGATTTCGTGGGGGATTCCCTGGGCCTGAGCATCGAGGCGGCCACTACCGACGCGAAGACGATCCTATTCTGCGGCGTGCATTTCATGGCCGAGACCGCCAAGATCCTCTCTCCGGGCAAGACCGTGCTCCTGCCCGACCTCGATGCCGGGTGCCCTATGGCGGACATGATCACCGCCGGCGACGTGCAGGAGCTGCGCAGGCAGTACCCGGAACACACCTTTCTCTGCTACGTGAACACCTCAGCCGCCGTCAAGGCGGAATGCGACCTCTGCTGCACCTCGGCAAACGCCTTGAGCATGGTCAGAGATATCGCATCAACGGGCGGGAGGGTGGTATTCGTGCCGGACAAGCATCTCGCCGGTTATGCAGCCGCCTCCACGGGCTGCGATATCGTGGCCTGGCAGGGTTTCTGCCCGGCCCATGCACGGATCACTCCCGAGGACATCCTCATGCAGAAGGAGCGTCATCCACAGGCCGTGGTCCTGGCTCATCCTGAGTGCAGCGCCGAGGTAAGAGAACTCGCCGACGAGGTTGTCTCAACCGAGATCATGTGCCTCTATGCACACAATATGAGCTCCGGGGAGTTCATCGTTGCAACCGAGCCCGGAATACTCCACCGGCTGCGCAAAGAAAACCCCGCAAAGCGCTTTCATCCTGCATCGGAGGAAGCCCTGTGCTCGAACATGAAGCTCGTCACCCCGGAGAAGATCCGTTTCTCCCTCAAAGAGATGCTCCACCCCGTCACCCTCGACCGGGAGACACTCTTCCGGGCGAAGAAGTGCATTCGCAGGATGCTTGAGTACCGCTCGTAATACCACAGCGAGCCTCTTTCCCCCCGTGCCGGGCAGGGGCTTAAAAAAACCCGGCACGGACAGTGGTCTTTTCGCGTCGGCCTCCAAGGACCGGTATCTGCCTGCACAGCGCAGCCGGCAGGGAGGACAGACACGTTCCACAGGGAGAAATGCGTGCGGCGATCCGGTTTTACGGTCACGAGGGGGCTGGAATATCTTTTTGAATAAACACCTTGCGAGAGGGTCGGATTGTTCCGGAATTCCTGTGTATTTTTCCCATCATCGTCTTCATTCTTCTTGACCGGGCAGGGCCTTTGTCATATACTCATACAAAAGATCCACGTTGCCGGAAAAACGTTTCATTCAACGCATTACGTGCCTGATAACAAAGCCGGGGGTCGACGGGACAGGGAATGGAAAAAGTTGCGTCTATGATCTTCAACGAAAGGCTGGATGCTCTCGGCGATTCTCTGGAACTCATGGGTCGGGAGGTAACGAGAGAACGGCTCCTGGAGCTGGTCGCACTGGAATCGTCCATCCTCGATGCCGTCCCGCAGGCGATCGTGGGGCTGCACAACCGCCGGATCATCTTCGCGAACAACGCCATCAAGCAGACCTTCGGATGGGACAGGGAAGAGCTTATCGGCAAGAGCGTCACCCAGCTCTACCGCAACCGGGAAGAGTCGGAGGAGATCGCCAGATACTTCTACTCCACTCTCAAGCGCCAGCGCACCTTTGTCAACGAGTTCCCCTGCCGGCACAAGGACGGGAGGGATATCCTCTGCCGGATGCGGGCCGCCCGGATCGGAGACCGGCTCACACAGCGGCGGATCGTCATCACCTATGAAGACATCACTGACAAGCGGCGGGCCGAGGAAGATCTCAAACGTTCGCACAAGCAGCTCAGGGAGCTCTCCGCCCATCTCCAGTCAGCCCGCGAGAAGGAGTGCGCCCGCATCGCGCGGGAGATCCACGATGAGCTGGGGCAGTCGCTCACTGCACTGCAGATGGATGTCGCCTGGCTCGGCGACCAGCTCCCCGCCGACTTCTCGCACCTGGTGGAGAAGACGCGCCGGATGGAGCAGCTCGTGGATGCCACCATCGACAGCGTCCATCGGATCATCACGGAGCTCAGGCCGATCATGCTCGATGACCTCGGCCTGACCGCCGCCATCGAGTGGCAGGCCGAAGAGTTCCAGAACCGCTCCGGGATCGATTGCCACGTGTATGTGGACTGCCGGGACGAATGCATCGAAAAAGACCTGGCAACCGCCGTGTTCCGCATCTTTCAGGAAACGCTCACCAACGTGGCGCGTCATTCCCGGGCAACCGCGGTCTGGGCCCGCCTGACGCAGGAGGGAGGTATGCTGAACCTCGAGGTGACGGACAACGGCAAGGGCATCACCCGCAAGCAGGCCGAGGATCCCCGCTCGTTCGGGATCATCGGCATTCGTGAGCGTGTCGGCCTGTGGAACGGTTGCATGCGGATAACCGGAAAAAGCAGGCAGGGAACGACGGTGAGCATCCAGATTCCCATCCGCAGGGAGGTTTCCCAAGCATGATACGCATCCTTGTTGCCGACGACCACACCGTTGTCCGTGAAGGGGTGAAACAGATCCTTTCGGCACAGAGCGACATCGTGGTGGAAGGCGAGGCGGAAGACGGGAAGGAGACCCTGGAGAAGGCCCTTCACGGCAGCTTCGACATGGTGCTGCTCGACATCTCCATGCCCGGCAGGGGCGGGCTCGAGGTCCTCGAAGACATCCTGAAGTCCAGACCGAAGCTCCCCGTGCTCATCCTGAGCATGCACCCGGAAGAGCAGTATGCCGTGCGGGCGCTCAGGGCCGGGGCATCGGGATATCTCACCAAGGCCAGCGCCGCCCATGAGCTGATCGGTGCCATCCGGAAGGTATCCCGCGGGGGAAAGTACGTGACCGCCTCGCTCGCGGAAAAGCTGGCCGTTGCGCTTGACAGCAAGGCGGACAAGCACCGGCATGAAAAGCTCTCGACCCGCGAGTATCAGGTCATGCTGATGCTGGCCTCCGGGAAGTCGGTCGGCGAGATCGCCCGCGAGCTGTGCCTGAGCGTCAAGACCATCAGCACCTACCGGATCCGCGTGATGAACAAGATGGGCATGAAGAAGAACGCGGAGCTGACCTTCTATGCCATGAACCACCGGCTCATCGACTCCTAGTCCTAAAGTGGTAATCAGTCATGGGGTCA
>JAHDKO010000055.1 GCA_018436855.1 Deltaproteobacteria bacterium
CGGTTCAGCTCGCAGTACCTCTTCGCCCGGATCCCCAGGGAATATGACTATAAGGGTTTTCACGTGTATTCTCCCAAATATCCGGTGGTGCCCAAGGTGCCCTGGCTGAGCCCGTGGTCCATGGCTCTGGGCTCGTATCCCCTGCTCAAGAGGCTGGCATGCACCAGGCGCATCGATGTGATAAACGCCCAGAACGTGTTTCCCGAGGGCATCGCCGCCGTGTGGCTGGCAGCCAGGCTCGATCTCCCGGTGGTGATCACGGCCGTGGGCTCGGACATAAACGAGGCTGCCGGAAGCAGGCTCAGACTACGCATGACGAAGAACGCCCTTCGGCAGGCCCGGCATGCCACGGCCAAGAGCATGCTGCTGGGTGAGAAGATCATCGGCATGGGGATGGACCCCGGCCGCGTGCATTACACCCCCAACGGGGTCGACACAGCCCTGTTTCACCTGCAGGACAAAACCGCGTGTCGAAAAGCCCTGGGCCTGAAACAAGACATCAAAATCATGCTGTTTGTCGGCAAGTTCAGGCAGGTCAAGGGGATACACGATCTGCTGGAGGCACTGCACATCCTCGATGAGCAGGGAACTCTCGATTTTCAGACCGTTCTCATCGGCAGCGGCCCTGCTGAACGGGACTATACCCGAATGATGCAGTCCTTCGGCATCGGCGACAGGGTCTTCTTGGCAGGGAACTGCAGTCACAGCGAGATCGCCCAATGGATGGGGGCCGCAGACCTCTTCTGCCTGCCCAGCCTCCGGGAGGGCATGCCCAACGTGGTGCTCGAGGCCCTTGCCTCGGGGCGGCCCGTGGTCGCAACCCGCGTGGGCGCGATTCCCGATTTGGTGAACGAGGGCAGCGGCATCCTGGTGCCTCCGGCGGACGCCCGGTCTCTGGCCAGGGCCATCTCAGAGGCCATGAGCAGGACATGGAGCCCGGAGCGTATCCGTGCCCGTGTCCAGGACATGAGCTGGGAAAGTGCGGCGGCCAGGTATGCCGACATCTTTTCCCGATGCTGAATTCGATGCAGGCACCCATGCTGAAGCCAATGAATCCAATGAATCCATTGAAGCCATTGAATCCGATGCATGTTCCCATGTTCAATCCACGGAACTATCCCGTGTCGTGCAGGCAGATGCTGCTCGGCCTTGCAGGCCTGCCGTGGACGCTTTCCCTGATGCGGATGAGCCGGAGAAGAGCGCGGGGCACCCTGCTCGTGCTCTGCTACCACCGGATAACGGAGAGCGTTTCCGCCGGGGGTTTTTGCGACGACCACTATTTCATCACCCTGCCGAAAAGGGTTTTTTCGAGCCAGATCAGGTGGCTCACCCGCCACTACCGGGTGGTGGGCCTGGACGAGGTGCTCTCCGGAAGGCCGCTGCCCCCAAAAGCCGCGCTCATCACCTTTGACGACGGCTTCAGGGACGTTGCCGAAACAGCCTTTCCGGTCTTGAGCTCTTTCGGCCTGCCCGCGACCGTGTTTCTCATCGGTTCGGTCATCCGGGAAAAAAGGATTCCCTGGATCACCCGCCTCCACTGGCTGCTTGACCATGCCCGGGAGAGGAACGCGGACGCGGGCTGTGTAGATATCCTGGGAGACGAGGCCCGAAGCGGCAACAACCGCAGGGACGGGATACCCGGTGTGCTCGCTTCGCTGAAGCCCCTCCTGAAGCGCAGGGACATCCATGAGATCGACGAGCGCCTCGCCTGCCTCGAAGAAAGGCTTGGCATCGAGGCACCTCACAATCTGCTTGGACAGCGGTTCATGGACCAAGAGCAGATCGCCCGGCTCGCCGGCCATGGGTGGACGGTGGGCAACCACACCGATCACCATCTCAATCTTGCTTCTCTGGGTGACGGGCGCGTGTGCGAGGAGATCGCGCACGCGGGAGACACCCTGGCGGCAATGCCCGGCTATCGCCCGGTGCTGGCCTTGCCCTTCGGTCTGGCCGGATCGTTTACTTCCGCCACCGTGGATATCGCCCGCAGATGCGGCATGAGGCTTGTGCTCACCTCTCTGGGAAGCCCGAACCGTTTTCCCGGGCAGGGCATTCTTCTCGACCGGGTGATCTGCGAGACCTTCTCGGGCCTGTACTTCAGATTTCTGGCCTCGGGTGGCAGGAAGGCTGTAAAAAGTATGCTCGACAAGACCATGCCGAGTAATTCCAGGAGGACCACATGAAGACGATGCAATATGAGGCTGCTGACAGTGCGGACAGCCCCGTGCCTCTGGCCGTGGTGCTGCACATCGCCTACACCGGCTACGGGGTGGTGCGCTCGCTCGCATCCGCGGGCATACCCATCGTGGCGTTTCAGAAGGACCTTTCGCCGCCCGAGGCAAGGTCGGGCCTGTGCAGGCGGATCGTCACCTTTGCGGACGAAGACGACCTGCTGGCGCGCCTCGTGTCCCTGGCAGGCGAATGCGGGGAAAAGCCCGTGCTGTTCATCACCTCGGATGTCTATGTGGAGTTTTTCATCAGGCACCGCGATATCCTGGAGGATCTGTTCCTGATCCACTATCCCGCCACCGAGACCGTTGACCTGCTGCTCAGGAAGGATGCCTTCCTCGACTATGCATCCAGGCGCGGTCTCCCCATGCCCCGGAGCTGGAAGATCGCGAGCATGGATGATCTTCAGGCACATATCAGCAGCATGGCCTTCCCGGTGATCGTCAAGCCCTTTCACAAGACCAGGGCCTGGCTTGCGGCCAGGCTGGCCAAGGCGTATCTGATCGGAAGCCGCGAAGAGCTGGTCTCGCTCTACCGGAGGATCTCTGTGGTGGAAGCGAGGCTGCTCGTCCAGGAGTGGGTGCCCGGCCCGGATGCGAACGTGGAATACTGCCTCGCCTATTTCGACCGCGATTCCCGGTGCCTGGCGAGCTTTACCGGGGCCAAGATACGGCAGTGGCCGGTCGGCACGGGCAGCACGGCATCCACCAGGCCGGTGGACAACGAGCTGATCAGGGTGGTCACCATCGCCCTGTTCTCGGCCCTGGGCTACCAGGGCTTTGGATCGGTCGAGTATAAAAGGCACGAAAAGACCGGCAAGTATTATATCATGGAGCCCACGGCGGGCAGGCCGAACCAGCAGTCGTACGTGGCCACGGCCAACGGGATCAACATGCCGCTCATCGCCTATAACGCACTCACCGGCCTTTCACTGGGGCAGCCCCACACACCCGTGGATGAGCCGGTCTACTACGTCGATGAATGGGCCGATATAGGCAGCGTGCTGATGCACCTGCTCAAGGGCAGAAACTGTCTGGGCGACCTCCTGGACCTGCTGGGCAGGAAGAAGGCATTCAGATATGCCGACCGGCGCGACATGCGGGTGTTTCTCGGCTCGTGCCTGAGGCTTGCTGAGTTCGGCTGGGACAGGCTCTCGCAAAGGAACCACAACGGCGGCCGTCCGTGAGATGTAAGCCGGGATGCTCCCTTTCACCGCCGCCGTCGTCCCCAAACCTTGGCACCAAACTTGCTCATTATTTGCTGTCCGGAAAACAACAGCTGGTTTTCCGAAGCCGGGGGCGTCAACGGTTCTTCACTACCCGCCCTTTGGCGCCATGACACAGTTTGTCAACTCGGTACAACAGGGCTTGTCGAGCGGTCCGGTTCCTTCCTCAGGTGCCCCTTTAGGGCAGGGCAGGGAAGATGAGCAGGATCAAAGGGTTGGGCGAAAAATCTTGTAATAACAAGAGGAGTGCTCCATGTATCAGAAGAAGTCTATCACCTTGAGAAGCATCGGTCTCACCATTGTGTTCACCCTCGTGTTCATGAGCGTGCCTCTGCACGCCGCAGTCCTGTATGTGAGCACGGGAGGCACCCGGACATCGGGCGCAAGCACCGAAGGAAACTGGTCGAATTCCAACTGCTACGGCACCATTTCCGCAGCCGTCCAGCGCATGAGCGGGGGCGACGAGGTGGTGGTGAACGACGGCACCTATACCGGGGTCAACAATGTAATCGGTCGTTACAATTCTTTCAATGTTCCGAGCGGAACCTCGTCGCGCTACACCGTGATCCGGGCGCGCAACCCCTTTCAGGTGACGATCGACTCCGGGCAGTCTTCGGCCTGGGACTATTACGGCATGATGATCTACATTTCATCGGGCAGCAGCTATATCCATGTCGACGGCTTCAAGGGCATCAACCGGGATGGCTCCAACAACACCTTTGTAGGCATCCTGGGCAGCCACGTCAAGATCACCCGGTGCATGTTCAAAACCCAGGGATCGGCCAATAATGAAAACTGCGTGGTGTCGGTAACAGGGAGCGCCTCCCACGTGCTCATCGAAGACTGCGCGCTCACCGGCGGTTATCGCTACGGCTTTATCGTCAGGGGCGTCAGCTCGGCCCCCCACAACATCATTTTCCGGCGCTGCGTCGCCAGGGGCGACTGGGTGCAATCGTCAGAGCCCAACTCCATTTTCGCGGTATACGGCCACAACAGCAGCGCGGCCAGCGGCCCGTACAACATCATGTTTCAGAACTGCATCGCCATCAACCAGAACGCCTCGGTGCCCGATGCCAACTGGAAACCCTACGGCCCCTGGTATATCTTCAAGGGCAACCACGACATCACCATGAACGGCTGCATCACGCTCGACAACGACCAGACCGGCTCGACCAGCGGCTCGTGGATCCGCAACGACTACGGCGGAAAGAACATCGACGTCATCAACTCCGTGTTCTGGGGCTTCAGGGGCATCGGCACGATCTTCGCGGGCAATACCGCCAACATCAGAAACTGCACCTTCGGCGGCAACACCACCAGCTACAGCCTGGTGAACCACGCCTCGCCGTCGAGCTTCAAGAACAACCTGGTGATCCGCAGCTCAAAGGGCACCCTCTATGGCTCGGCGTTCAGCACCGCGAGCTACAACTCGTTCGACAGCGGCGCGTTCGGATCGAACGTGGTGGCATACAAAAACGATCTTCTCTATCTCCCCCGCATCGAGAGCAACTCGAACCGCATCAATGCAGGGGAGGGCGGCGGCAAGGTCGGGGCCCACATCATGTACCGCATGGGCAGATCCGGCACCCTCTGGGACGAGTCGGGCTGGAACACCCAGACCTCAGAGCCCCTCTGGCCCTGGCCGAATGAAGACAAGATCCGCGAATGGTTCAGGGCGTCCAACAACCCGCCCGCAGGCGCGAGCCCGTCGAGCAACAACACGGCAAGGGGCTTCTGCGCCAATGGCCAGACCCTGACGAAATACATCTGGGAATATCTGGGCAGAACCATCCCGTCTGACATCTACAGCGGCGACCC
>JAHDKO010000096.1 GCA_018436855.1 Deltaproteobacteria bacterium
AACCACAGCATGCAGGCGGACGCGGGCTATCGCCCGCGCCGCTGATGCTGACCGTTATACCCATTAATTAAATGACGCAACCGATCAACCAACACTGGGTTCCACAGTTCTATCTCAAGTGTTTTTCCACCCCTGAAACTCGGAAGACTAAGAACCCAAAGGCATGGATATTCTCTAAGAACAGCGAAGACGGCGGTCCCTCACTAACAAACATAAGGAACATTTGTGCTAAACGTTACCTATATTCACCCATTTCGGCTGATGGTCAAAGAGATTGGGAGCTAGAATCAAAACTGAATGGTCTTGAGTCACTGCTTGCGAGTATATGGCCTTCTATTGCTGAAGGTTTCATTGATCTACAGAACGAATCAATCCGTAAATCTATTGCTCTTTTTGTTTCCGTCATGCATCTCCGTCATCCTGATGGTCTGAAAGAAGCTACTGAACTTCATCATCATTTGGTACAAATCATTAAAGAGGCTCCAAAGAAAGTTGATGGCACACCTGAAATTTCCTTCGTTCAGGTAAACGGCGAAAGCCATGAATTTGATACAAGCGATTTTCAAGATTATTATGATTGGAGCGGCAACGATCATCATCGCTTTTTTGTTAGTACGATCCATTCGGAAGCCAAATTCCTTGCTAAGATTTTACTCAAAAAAAGATGGTCCGTGATTTTCAGCGATACCCCTGTCTTCGTGACATCAGACAGACCAGTGGAAAAGCAGCATCAGACAAAAAAAACGTTTGGATTTGGAACGGAAGGAACAATCATAAGTTTTCCTCTAAGTCCTACCCGTTTATTAATCATGGATGATAAACATGGCGAGCCTGCAAGCCAATACTACCCATTAAAAAATAATGATGATGCGGGACCCTTTAACCTGTTGATCTGGAGAAATGGGAGCAGGTTTATGATTTCCCCAAGGAACATTGATGAAGTATTGGCGGAAATTGATCAATGGGCTTATGAATTCAAAAAAGGCATGGTATAACAATGGCATGCACACGGACGCGGGCTAGCGCCCGCGCCGGTGATGCCAGCCGTTCGGCTTCCCTATAACTGAAACTTTTGACTTGCCCTATAATGTGGACTATTATAGCTACAAATAACCACATTATTGAGGTATGGATCTATGAGAACAATACAAATGACACTTGAAGATGATCTTGTCCAAGCAGTGGATAAGATAGTCAAACAAATGCACACATCAAGGTCTGCCTTTACCCGGACAGCATTAAGAGATGCGATCAAGAATTACACGCTGTCTCAACTGGAGCAGAAGCATCGCAAGGGGTACGAAAAGCAACCTGTCTGCAAGGAAGAATTCAGCGTATGGGAAGATGAGCAGAAATGGGGGGACTCATGACCCGAGGTGAGGTGCGTTGGTATAAGTTTACTCCTCCAGATAAAAAGCGTCCGGTAGTTATACTGACGAGAGACTCAATCATTGACTACTTGGGTGAAGTAACAATTGCACCTGTTACATCTACCATTCGAGATATACCCAGTGAAGTCTTTCTGTCCAAGAGCGATGGAATGCCCATAGATTGCGCTGTTAATTGTGACCACATCCAGACTGTCTCAAGGAATAAAATTGGTTCTTTGATCACCAAGCTTTCCTCAGGTAAAATTGAAGAATTGAAAAAGGCTATCTGCTTTGCTCTTAGCCTGTAATCCTATTTATCAAGTGTAAAAGCCAACCAAAGGATGCACCGGACGGCTTTCAGCCGCCGGTGATCTCTCTCGTTATCTTCTCCAGCTTAAAACTCCCCTATTGCAATACACATTTTATATACTATAATGTGTATATCAAATGTAGGAGCCGATTATGAAACGTACAAACATAGTCCTCGACGAGAAACTGGTTCATGAGTGCATGAAAGCCACTGGTATCAAGACACAGAAAGCGCTTATTGATCATGCTCTCCATGAATTACTCCGTCGTGAAAAACAGACAAAAATTCTTGAGCTAAAAGGCAAGATACTTTGGGAAGGCAATTTAGATGAATGGCGCCAGGGACGATGTCAATAATGGTGCTTGTTGATACTACCGTATGGATTGATTTCTTCTCTGGTCGTTCATTACCACACGTAAAAGCACTTGAAGACCTTCTCGTTAGCAGAGAAGATCTATGCATATGCGGAATAATCTTGACTGAAGTACTACAAGGAATAAGGACTGATTCTGAATTCGAAAAAACAAGAGATCTGTTCAGCAATCTCATCTTCTTGCCTATGCGTTATTCAACCTTTTTAAGATCTGCTGAGATCTATCGTTCCCTTCGTCAGAAAGGGATTACAATAAGGAAAACAGTTGATTGTATGATTGCCTCTGTTGCTCTCGAAAATGATATCGCACTCCTCGATAATGACAAAGATTTTGATCCAATTGAAAATAATTTCAGACTGAAGAGAATTCCCAAAAGATAACCAAAGAATCCACCGGACGGCTTTCAGCCGCCGGTGATCCTTATCGTTCGGCTGTTGAGATTACAAGTCTTCTTGACATGGTCATTTCAATTGACTACAATAGTATCAATAAGGAGGGTATCAATGAAAACGATGGGTATTAGCCAATTCAAAGCACACGCCTTGAAAATACTGGATCAAGTAGCTAAAACACACGAAGAAATAGTAATAACAAAGCGTGGCAAACCTTTAGCCCAAATAATTCCATGCCAAAACAAAGATAAGAACCCGATGCCCGGTAAATTAAGTGATGCCTTTATCTTTGAGAAAGATATTATCACTCCACTCGGTGAAGAGATGTGGGAATCAAGCAAATGAAATACTTGCTTGATACCCATACCTGGATATGGTGGCACATGCGGCCACAAAATCTTTCAAAAAAGGTATCTTCAATTATTGGTGATACAAGCAAGTATAGCGAACTCCTTTTATCTGCTATTTCCCCATGGGAGTTCAGCAAACTGCTCGAAAAAGGTCGCTTAGGAATTTCATATAATCCAGAAGATTGGATTTATACGGCCCTTGATATGCCGAAACTCAGGCTTGTTGCTTTATCACCAGCGATTGCTTATCGATCAACAATACTACCTCAACCTTTTCAGAGCGATCCAGCAGATCAAATAATTGTTGCTACCGCCCGCGAAGAGAACGCTACTATTCTCTCGAAAGACGAAAGAATCCTATCGTATCAGTTTGCCAAGTCTCTTTGGTGACATAATGCATAAAATGCCGAACCATTCAATGCACCTGACGGCCTACGGCCGCAGGTGATCTCAATCGTTGGCTTGCCTTCTCACGATCATTGCATATTATACTAAAATAAGATATTTTCATTCTGCGGAGGCAATGATGAATATAAAGGTAGTTCTTGAACCAAGCGACGAGAGTGGTTACACAGCATTTGTTCCTTCCTTGCCTGGTTGTATAAGCGAAGGTAATACCAAAGAAGAAGCCCTTAAAAATATTCGCGAGGCAATTGAGCTGTATCTTGAAGAAGTTGAAGATGACTCAGTCATAAGCCCAAAAGCAGAAGTAATCAGCGTCGCTGTATGACGAAAATTCCCAGTGTATCTTACCAGGAGGTAATACATGCACTCCAAAGAAACGGCTGGGTTGTAGTTCGTCAAAGGGGTAGTCACATCAGGCTACAAAAACACACTTCAACCGAGACCTTAAAACTAACAATCCCTGCTCATCGTCCGATAAAAAGATCTACCCTTTCACACATTCTTAAATATGCCAATTTATCAGTCGAAGATTTTCTAGAACTTCTGTAAAAACAAGCCAACAAAATAATCCAGCGGACGGCTTACAGCGGCCGCTGAAGAGTTCGTTGGGCTTCATCTACTGCACATAAACCCATTGACAAATTGTAGCCAAGTGGCTACATTATGACTGTGATAGAAATTCGCAAAACTGAAATCTTTGCAAACTGGATTGATGAATTACAAGATATCCGTGCGCGTGCTCGTATTCTGGTCCGAATTGAGAGATTATCTGCTGGTAACCCAGGTGATGTTAAGCCAGTTGGTGAAGGTGTTTCAGAGATGCGCATTGATTATGGACCCGGCTATCGGGTGTATTACAAGAAACAAGGACGGAAGGTGATATTTCTTTTGGCAGGTGGCGATAAGAATTCACAGGCCAAAGATATTAAAGCTGCCTTACGTTTGGCAAGAAACTTATAGGAGTTAATCATGGCTAAAACTATTACTACCAAATACGATGTAGCCGAGCATCTTCGTACACCAGAGGAAATGGCGGCTTATCTTGAAGCTTGTCTCGAAGAAGCAAATGGCGATGCAGCCTTTATTGCAAAAGCTCTGGGAGATATCGCACGAGCCAAGGGTATGACCCAAGTAGCCCGTGAGGCTGGTTTGTCACGTGAAAGTCTTTACAAAGCTCTCTCTGGTGAAAGAAGCCCAGGATTTGACACAATCTTAAAAGTTTTACAAGCACTTGGCTTAAAATTGCATGCAGAAGCAATTCAAGTAAATTGATGAACAGCCCAACCCTTCAATGCACCGGACGGCTTGACAGCCGCCGGTGATCTCAAACGTTGGGCTTCAAATGACTTGACATGGATTGCCCTATGACGTACGGTATATCGTACGTAAAGGAGACTTATACTATGACTACCCTGACAGCAACGGAAGCAAGAAAGCGTTTGTATAGTCTTGTGGATGAGGTGAAAGAATCCCATGAGCCAGTTCAGATTGTGGGCAAGAGAAGCTCTGCGGTCCTTATTTCTGAGGATGATTGGCGAGCGATCCAGGAAACTTTGTACCTCACTTCCATACCTGGCATACGTGAATCTATCCAGGAAGGACTTGAGACTCCTGTAGAGGAATGTGATGAGGACGTTGACTGGTGACTTGGCGGCTAGTCTTTATCAAGCAGGCAAAGAAAGACGCCAAGAAGACCGCACATTCCGGTTTAAAGCCTCAGGCAGAGCATCTGCTTGAACTCCTCAAAGAAGATCCTTATCAAACTCCCCCTCCTTACGAGAAACTTCTAGGAGATCTCTCGGGTGCATGCTCCAGAAGAATTAATATTCAGCACCGGCTGGTTTATCAAATACTTGATGACATAAAAACAGTGAAGGTCATCCGTATGTGGACGCATTACGAATAACCGGTGGGCAGGCGAACAAATCAATCCAGCTGACCCGTCGCAAGCGCCGGGCAGCTGATCTCTGTCGTTCGGCTCTATTGCCTATTGACAAAGTATAACTTTGGTTATACTAGATATTTATGAAGACAGCGATATCAATACCCGATTCAGTTTTTGAGGCTGCTGAGAAATTCGCGAATAGAGTTGGTGTATCAAGGAGTCAACTCTATACAAAAGCTGTGAAGGAATTTTTGAAAGAGCATCAAAACGAGTTGGTGACAAAAAAACTCAACGAGGTTTACTCCGAAGAATCCTCTTGCTTGGATAGCGCTGATCATAATCTTCAATATTCGTCTCTTCAAAAGGATGAATGGTGATAGGCAGGGGAGAGATATGGTGGGCCTCGTTACCCGCGCCTGTTGCGTCTGAACCAGGCTTTAGACGGCCCCTTCTTGTTATTCAATCTAATGATTTTAATCAAAGTCGAATAAGCACAGTGATTGCAGCAGTTATAACTTCCAACCTTCGATTGGCTGATGCGCCCGGTAATGTTCTCTTGTCGAAAAAAGAATCCGGTTTGCCAAAAAAATCTGTAGTTAATGTGTCACAATTAATCACTGTGAATAAATCTTTTTTCACAGATAAGATTGGCAGTATTGGAACACTAAGGTTAAAAGAAGTGGAAGCCGGAGTTCGTCTGGTACTATCCTTGTAATTTAGAGAAACCGAACAAACGAATCCACCGGACGGCTTACAGCCGCCGCTGATCCGCACGTTCGGCTCCCAACTAGCCTATCATTGATTTTAAACACAATATGCACCACAATTGATATAGGGGTCCGATATGATGAAAACAAAAGAGCTTTTATCCATGGCTGAGTCACTACCAATCGAGATAAAAATCCAGCTGATTGATACACTCCTAAATAGCATTCATCCCTCCCAGTCTGAGATTGATGAATTATGGGCAAAAGAAGCAGAGAGAAGAGTTCATCAGATTAAGTCTGGAGAGGTGAAACCAATCAGAGGAGAAGAGGTGTTCAAGGAGATCCAAAATCGTTTTTCGAGATGAGATATTCCTTCCATCCACATTGTTGCCGTCATGCAACTGAATCGCAAACCGTCTTACTGGGAAGATCGAGGAGAGTAAGCCGAACCATTCAATCCAGCTGCCGTTCGCCCTATAGATTGCCTCTTGCCATGAAGCCATATTGATCGTATTGTTGGTTGTACAATAGGAGGTACTATCAATGCCCAAGGCACCAAAAATTATCCCCATCTCTGACCTCAGACGAAATGCGAGCGACATTGTCAAGCGCGTAGCATCATCCCGTGAACCAATTTTTATTACTCAGCGGGGGAGAGCTGCTGCCGTAATGGTAAGCATGAAAGATTATGAGCATACCCAGCATGAAAATGAAATCCTGAGATCATTGGCGCGTGGAGAAAAGGAAATTGAGGCAGGAATTGGCCATGAGCTTGAAGATGTGCTGCAGGAAACTGACAGGATTCTTGGTATAAAACCTTGATAATTCTCTTTACGCCAACTGCTCGTCTTCAATTTATCGGGGCGTTAGAGTATATTCGGAGAAATAATCTTTCAGCTGCGATAGATTTTCGGCACAAGGCAGAGAAATGCCTATTACGTTTAATAAAATTCCCTGAGTCAGGTAGGTCCCTACCCGAGTTCCCAGATCTCCCATTCCGCGAAGTAATCGTGCAGCCTTATCGTTTCTTCTATAGAATAAAGGACGATGTGATGTGGATTGTTGCTGTCTGGCATGGCGCACAGTTACCTCATGAGCCAGATTAGTGGTCAAGGCGAACAAATCAATCCAGCTGACCCGGTACAAGGGGACATTTTAAGTCGGCATTGACACAAGCGCCGAGCAGCTGATCTTTGCCGTTCGCTTTAAAATGAGGATGAAGCAGTTATAAATCTATGATATCATCTTATTTAGAGGAATATTGAGATGACGAGAGAATTTAGCGTAGTAATTGAAAAAGATGAGGACGGATTTTTTGTTGCTTCAGTACCATCATTGAGGGGATGCCATGCTCAGGCAAAGTCCCTTGATGTTCTCATGAAAAGAATAAAGGAAGCGATCGAACTTTGCCTTGAAGTTGAAGAACCTGTATCAACCGAATTCATCGGTGTCCAACGAGTGGCGGTAAATGCTTGAGTAACCTTCCTGCTGTCACGGGCAATCGTCTCATCAAGGCCCTCAAAAAATTGGGCTTTGATGAGGTTCGCACGAAGGGTAGTCACCATTTCCTCAAACATTCTGATGGCAGATGTACTGTTGTTCCCTCACACGCAGGCTAAAATATTGGCCGAGGGCTTATGGCTCGGATAATGCGTGATTGTGAGATAACCGCGGAAGATCTGAAGAAAATCCTATAAGCGAACAAATCAATCCAGCTGACCGGGGCTAACGCCCCGGCCACTGATCTCTGTCGTTGGCCTTAAAATATACCTTGATATTATGTGCACAATGATGTACATGTGTGTACAATATAGATGAGGTGACTAATGAAAACAGTATCATTCACAGAGTTTCGTAAACACGCTTCTAATCTCTTTTCAGATGTTGAAAATGGTGAAGAGCTTGTTGTTATGAGACATGGGAAGCCCATTGCGGAGATCAAACCACTTACAGAAGGACCAAGAAAACCATCTTGGAAAAAGCCTGGGTTGCGCCTTTCGATAAAGGGAGCACAGCTATCTTCTGCCATTTTAGAGGAAAGAGAACGTGAAAGCCTTTCTTGATTCTTCGGCGTTTGCAAAAAGATACATCGAAGAGGCTGGAAGCCAGTCAGTTGATGATATCTGTCAAGAAGCAACAGAACTCTGCTTGAGTGTAATCTGCATTCCCGAGCTTATATCGGCTCTTAATCGACGTGTTCGAGAAAAAAGGCTTTCGCAAAAGAATTATAAAACGATTAAAAAAGCCCTCTCCGAAGATGTACAAGACATTACGATAATAAATTTAACTCCAGAAGTACTTACCAAGACCACGAGATTACTTGAGGATAATGCGCTCCGTGCAATGGATGCTCTTCACGTTGCATGTGCTCTTGAATGGGGAGCAGAGTTGTTTGTCTCATCCGATAAACAACAAATTATCGCTGCTGGAAAGTCCGGGCTTATTACGAAACTCATCTAAAACAGGCCAACCATTCAATGCACCGGACGGCTTGACAGCCGCCGCTGATGCCCGCCGTTGGCAGTAAAGCCACTATAGATCTTGACTATCGGTCTTATTATGGTACCATATAAAGACTGGGGGTGCTTGAATGAATATATCAAAAGACATAAAACCTATCACTTATCTTAAATCCAGAGCAGCAGATTTACTCAAACAAATAAACGAAACTCATAGGCCGGTTGTAATCACTCAGAATGGAGAACCAAAAGCTGTTCTTCAGGACCCTGAGAGTTATGAGAATATGAGGAATGCGATTGGCATATTGAAGCTGATCTCGCAAGGTGAGGAAGATATCAAAACCGGGAAGTCAAAAGCTCAAGACGATGTTTTTGCGAATATTGAGAATATCCTGGAAGAAAGAATGAAATGAAAAGAATATATGAGATCATATGGTCTGAGACATCAGAGAAGGATCTCATAAGCATCATGGAATATATTGCTCAAGACAGTCCATCGATTGCCTATGACAAGTTTAAGGATATTAAGGAAAAAGCAACATGTCTTTATTCCTTTCCTGATAGAGGACGCATAGTACCTGAACTTCAAGAACAAGGAATCACTCAATATCGTGAGTTGATCGTATCTCCTTGGAGAATCATACATAGAATATCAGTGAAGAGTGTATATGTTGTATCCGTCTCAGATTCACGCCAGAACGTTGAGGACATTCTCTTAAAAAGATTGATCGGGTCCATGCTGTAACACTGCCAACAAATCAATGCACCTGGCGCGGCAAAGCCGCGCAGGTGAGTTCTGCCGTTCGGTTTTTGTTTGTTGCATATTGCAGAACGAATCATGTTTGAGTAATCTAATGACATGAGTCAAATTGAGAAATTGATCCTACAGATCTTAAGCGGTACGTCTGATGCGAACATTGCATTTAAAGATCTCTGCCAACTTCTCATTCATCTTGGATTTGATGAGAGGACAAAAGGAAGTCATCATATGTTTAGGAAGTCTGGTATCGAAGAGAAGGTAAATCTACAGAAAGACGGGAATAAGGCGAAGCCTTATCAAGTTAAACAAGTCCGAGCCGTTATTCTAAAGTATAAGTTCGGTGGAGAGAAATGATGGACAGATACGAGGTAATCATTTATTGGAGCGATGAGGACCAAGCGTATATAGCTGAAGTGCCTGAGCTCCCAGGTTGCGCTGCCCATGGAGATACGTACGAATCTGCGTTAGCAAATGCAAAGCAAGCAACTGCTCTCTGGATTGAAACTGCAAGAGAATTCAAAGATCCCATCCCTGCCCCCAAAGGTCGTCGCCTTTCCTACGCTTAATGCCAAGTAAAAACCTAACGCCAAGGATCACCGGACGGCTTTCAGCCGCCGGTGATCCTTGGCGTTAGGTTTGAAAAAACCAAGAAGCGCAGACGGGTTTTTGTGAGAGTGTGATTTATCGTAAAGACCCAATCAACCGCTGATCCTTAATAGTCCACGAATAACCAGATAGAATGAAAAGAAGAAGTGCAATTTTAGAAATATTTAGCATAGCTATTCCAAAAGATGCTTACATTCTGGATTTCGGTTGCCCTCGTTGATGAGAAGCATCAGGTGGTCATGCATGCCCAGGCATTTGGGATGGGAGAAGATAGCACGGTTATGGGAGAGATTCTTCAGGGCGCCAAAAAGAATTTGAGGGCTGCCGGATGGGAGAAGCCCTTAAAAGACCGGACCATCAGCGCTGATACCGGATACTTCAGCGTGAAGAACCTTCAGGCCTGTAGAGAATTGGAGGTGGATGCCCACGTGCCAGAAGGCAGGCGCATCTACAGCAGGCGCCTGGGAATCGTGGAACCGGTCTTCGGGAATATCTGCACGTGCAAGAAGATGGACCGGTTCACGCTGCGCAGCCGGATTAAGGTCAATATCCAGTGGCTGCTGTACTGTTTGGTTCACAATTGTCAATGCCGATTTAAAATGTCCCCTTTTTGCCGGAATAAAATGTCCCCTGATTGCCGGTTTCACTCTGAGAGGTTCTCGGGTTCGGGGTGTTCCTCGTCCCCCTTTGGAGAAGGCCCGAACATGCCTGCTTTCCGCTT
>JAHDKO010000070.1 GCA_018436855.1 Deltaproteobacteria bacterium
CCTGAAGTTCTCCCGGACCGGCTCCTTCCCGGCGATGACGTTGCCGTGGCCGCTCAGGAGAAATTCGATGTCCAGGTCCATGATCTTCACGATACTCTCCTTGAGCCGCTCCCCGCTTCCGCCGGGCAGGTCGGTCCGGCCTACGCCCTGCGGGAACACCAGGTCGCCCGAAAAGAGCACCTTTTTCGCGGGCCAGTACAGGCACACGGAACCCGGGGTGTGACCCGGGGTATCGATGACGTCGAAGTGGTCGCCGCCGATGTCCAGGCCGCCCTCCTGGAGGAAGAAGTCCGGCTCCGGTTCCCGGTAGCGGCCCCCGGTGAGTTCGACGATATAGTCGTATTCGGTCCGGCTCATGGTGAACCGGGAGGTGTCCTTCAGGAAAGCGGCCGCCTCTACGTGATCGGGATGACCGTGGGTGCCCAGCACAAGGTCGATATCCGCCAGGGACACCCGGAGGGCATCCAGTCCCTGCCGGACATTGGCGAAGAGGTGCGCGTGCCCCGGGTCGATGAGAATCTTCTTGGATGAATCAATGAGGTAGGTGTTGCAGTTGTTCTGCGAGTAGTCGTCCCAGATGAACCCGTACAGTCCTTCGAATATCTTTATCAGCATCTCTTGGTTCCTTCTTGTTTTTATCATTATGGTACGGACCTTTGAAGGGCAAGGCCCTGGACCCGGCTTCAAGCCTGAAAGCTTGAACGGGAATGTGACCCGCCCTCCAGATCCTCTGTAGCGGGTGCGAAGGAGGATTCAAGAGGACGGCCGGAGAAGGGGGCTGCCCGGTCACGGACAAACCGGCCGCGGCGCAGGCCCTCCTGCGGGCCGGGGTATTGTTACCCGTCGCCCTTCAGTCCTATCTCGTCGGCGGCATCCCTCATGCCCATTATAGTGTCTTCGACGAGTGCGGACACCTCCACGCCCAGCATCCCGGCGCCCCTGGTGACGATCGACCGGTCGACACCCGCGGCAAAGGCGGGAGATTTCCATTTCTTCATCACAGACTTGGTCGTGAGATCCATGACACTCTTGGACGGCCGCACCAGTGCGCTCGCCGCCACAAGGCCGGTGAGCTCGTCGATCGCGTACAGGGTCTTCTCGAGCCTGCTCACGGGCTCCACGTCGGAGCATATGCCCCAACCGTGAGAAACCACGGCCCGGATATAGTCCTCGGGCCATCCATGCTGTTCCAGTATCTCACGGGTCTTGGTGCAGTGCTGGTCCGGGTACTGCTCATAATCGAGGTCGTGCACCAGCCCGATGATTCCCCACTTCTCCTCGTCTTCACCGGCCTTGCGGGCCATGTAGCGCATCACGGCCTCTACGGCATATGCGTGTTTCTGCAGATTGTCTGTCCTGGTATATTCAAGCAGAAGACTGAGCGCGTCATCGCGGCTCGGGGCATATGCAGGCATGCTGTCCTCCTTTCAGATTGTTTGATTTCTTAGTATGGTTTTTTTGTAGAGGCCGCGCAAGGGAAAATTTCCCGCTCATTCCCGCAGAAAAGGGATGAGGACCGATCATGCTGAACCAGGCTGAGGACTTGTGGGTGATAGTGCTCATGGGTACCCGGCTGATTGGTCAAATACAGCGTAAAAGGGCAAACAAATTCTCTGAAAAATAAGGAAAAAGGGAAAAAGTTTACACTTACCGGGCGGGCCGAGGCGGGGTTATATGCCTTTTAAAAAGACGTATGATATTGAAAAAACAATGGAAAAAAGGTTAAGTTACAATTGGCATGGCTCTTGAATAATTATAGTCTGCTTGGATGCTTCACCTGCTCGATACAAAACATCCATGCAAAAGACGCTATACAAGGGGAAAAAGATGAGAGCACCAATTTTAGGGGTTACGGCTATCGTGGGTATCGTGGCCGTAACCCTATTTTTTATGCTGGCGCGGGAAAGCGAGGCGCGTATCACCCGTGCGGATGCTCCATACCATCAATATAAGCTGCAGTACTCGTACAACGGAAAGATCTGGCACGACCTGATCGTTATCGAGAACGGGGATATCTCAAAACACATCAAATACCTGCGGAAGGAAGACCGGTTGCCCTCCCTGCGATACTGGTATTCCTATATCGATGACGAGGGAATACAGCGCTATCACAGCATTCCGCTCACCATAGACGGGAGGCCGAGGCTTCAGGCGAACAACGTGCCTGCAAAGGAAAAAAGGGGGTAGCCCCCCTGTGCCGGGTCGTGCCCCGTGGAACGGGCACGGCGGAGAATACAGGTATTTTTTTATAATATTTTAAAGTTTTACCCTATTCCTCCTCAGGCCGCAACCTTACCCTGCAACTGAGGTTGCGGCCTGCTCCCTCACAAGGCTCCTGATTCGAGAAAGGAAAGAGGGCAACAAGGGTGGTCCTCCCCCCCATTCGCCGGGAAAAGATACGAATCCATCATCTACTCGATGACTTCCACCTTCAGGCCGAATCTGGAAAGGGGCTCGCATCCGTCTTTGCCGATGAGAATGGGGTTTTCGTACCGGAAGCCGGTATCCTCCTGGGGACACGCATACTGCATGGCACAGATGACGATCTCGTTTTCCCGGTATGTGTGGTCGGGATTCGTCCAGTAGGGCATGGGCCCGTCATTCATGCCGATCCGCCATTCGTCTCCCATCATGCCGATGCCGTGCTCGAACCCGGGGACCATGAACTCGGCAAACCCCCGGGTTTCTGCAAAGTCCATCATCTCTTCGGCAATGCTTACCGGAGATGCGCCCGCCTTATATGCCTTGAGCGTGCCCGAGACGATATCCAGGAAATTCCGCGCATGCCAGAGCTGCCGTTTGGTGGCGCGCCCGATGAGATAGTTGTGCGAATGATCGCCAAGGGCGAGCTTGAACATGGCGTGGATGTCCACCATGAGCCCCTCGCCCGAGTTCAGTTTTCTGGTGGTTGCCGGGGTGCAGGCCCCGCCGGCGAGGCCGGTGCGATAGCCGCTGGCGATTTCATTGCCGCCGGTGAAGGACCATTCCCACACACTGCCTGCCCGGCGCATGGCCAGTGCCGCTATTCCCGCAATCTCCGTCTCTGTCATGCCCTTCCACCCGCCGTGGGATATGGCCTCCTTCACCGCCCGGTGCCCCTTGTCCACGATCCGTGAGGCTTCCCTGAATCGGTTGATGGTGCCCTGGTCCTTGATGAGGGAGAGACTGTCGATGATGTGGTGGGCATTCACCAGACTGAAGCCGGACAACGAATCCTTGAAGCACTCGTGCTCGTAATGGGTGAGGTTGCCTTCGGGCAGGTAATTGGACATGCCGTTCTCCACCCCGATGCGGCCCTTGTGCAGCCCCAGGGTGTCCCTGATGAAATCGGAGATCTGCGTGATCTGGTCCATTCCGCCCAAGGGGGCGTATCCCAGCACATGGTCCTCGTCGAGCCACGAATCATCGGCCACGCGGGCCGCGTCGATGACAAAGGTGAAAACCGTGGGAAGGCCGTGTGCCGGGATCACGATATAGGATCTCCACGGGCAGAAGGCATCCGTTACCCAGGAGAGCGTCCTCAGCCGGGAGCCGAGGTAGACTTCGATGTCCTCGGCCGCCATCTTTTCCTGGATCTGTGAAAGACGTTGGGGAAAATCGATGAAATACGGATCGTTCAGCGTGATTTTTTTCATGACCTGAGGGCCTCCTTCTCAATAGATGGTGGGGATCCGGGACATGATCTTGTTGATCCGGTCGGAAAGCGACGCGAGCTTGAGGGCCTTCACCATATTCCCCTTGAGCCTGAGCTTGCCGCTCATGAGCGCCCGCTGCGATGTGACGATGCCCTGCGTGACCCTGGCGAAGAGATCGTAGCTGCCGGTGATCGAGAACTCGGCCTGAGGCGGATCGCCCGTATCGACTTTGACGTCGGTGATGACGCCGTCCACACAGGTGAAATGGAGGTA
>JAHDKO010000019.1 GCA_018436855.1 Deltaproteobacteria bacterium
GCCCTGGCCGTGCCCGCGGCCCCGACCATCACGCAGCCCGCATCCGCCATGCTCACCAACAAGGCGGCACTCACGGTTGCAGGGACCGCGCCCAGGAAGACCACGGTCACCATCTACAACAACGGCGCCGGCACCGGCGTCACCGCGCCGGTGAGCGACAGCGGCGCCTTCACCTGTGCCATCACCCTGGCCGAAGGCGAGAACCGCATCCAGGCACTTGCCGGCAACCGCGCCGGCAACTCGCCCCTGTCGGCGGAAAAGGTCGTCACCCTTGACACCAGCCTGCCCGGGTGCCCGGCCAATGTCACGGCACAGGCAAAATCAGGCGGGCAGGTCGCGCTTACCTGGCGCGCCCCGTCGAACACCTCGATAAAGGGCTACAACCTCTACCGGTCGACGTCGAGCATACCTGCCGTAAACGACGGCCTGAAGGTCAACACCGGCCTGATCACGGCCACCTCGTTCACCGACCTGCCCGCTGCCGACGGGACCTATTTCTACCGCCTCACCACGGTCAGCCTGGCAGACAATGCAAGCGAGCTCTCGGCAGAGGTGTCGGCCGTGTCAGACAGGACAAGACCGTCAGCGGCCATCACGTACACGCCGCATGGCGCATACGACCAGGCCACGGGCCGCATGGCGCCCGGCAGCCTCGAGATCCTGCTCACCGTGAGCGAGCCGCTGCTCACAACGCCGTTTGTCAGCATCGTGCCGCTCGAGGGCGTGCCCACGTCCATCAGCCTCACCAGGACGAGCGACACCACCTATGCCGGCTACTACACCATCACCGGCCTCACCCCCACCGGCACCGCCTGTACGCTGTTCTCGGGCAGAGACATGGTGGGCAACCAGGGCACCGAGATCACCCTGGGCGAGACGTTCCAGATCGACACCGACGGCCCGGCTGTGGGCAGGCTCGTTATCCAGCCCGCAGAACCTGTGAAAAACGACGAGCTCAACCCGGTCAGCATCATCGTGACCCTCGGGCTCGACGAAGAGGTGGCATATGGAACACCGCCGAGCCTCTCCTTCCTGCTCTCGGACGAGGGCAGGGAGGCCGTCCCCATCGAAAACATCATCCTCGCGGACACGGCGCAGGGCGATGCGCAGACCTGGCAGGCCATGTTCACGCTGCCGGCGGACGCGGGGCTTGTGGATGTCGAGTCTCTTAGCTTCTCCTTCGAGGCACAGGACGACCTGGGCAATGTCGGCAGCCGCATTACGGCGGCAAACCTCTTCCAGGTCTACCAGGGCGAGCTACCGCCGCTCGATGCCCCTGAAGGCCTCACCGCGGCGTCGCTGCCCGCGGGAGAGATCAGCCTCTCCTGGCAGCCGGTGGCAGAGGCGGTGGGCTACATGCTCTTCCGCAAGGCCCCGGGCGAAGAGGGCTTAAGCGAATACCAGCGCATCGAGACCGGTGTGGAGATCATCGACGCACCGATGCAGGAAGGGCTCTACAGCTATGCCGTCTCCAGCATCAGGGCGGGGAACGGCCAGGAATCCTTCAGCGCGATGAGCGCGCCGGTCGAGGCCGCGTCCGACGCAACCGCGCCGGATGCCCCGGCAGACCTTACGCTCACCCTGGTATCCCAGGGCATCCGCGCGCAGTGGAGCGCCTCTGCCTCCACCGAGCCGCTCACCTACTCGCTCTACCGCTCGGACGCGACCGAGATCACCTCGGTGGACGGGCTCGCCCCGCTCGCCCGGGATATCACCCAGCTTGCCGTGATCGACCCGAGCCCGTCGAACACCGAGCACTGCTATGTGGTCACGGCGGTCGATGCCGCGGGCAACGTCTCGGCCCCGTCGAACTCCTTCTACCTCAACTTCGACCTGCTGCCCGTCTCGTCCATCGGCGTGGTCCAGACAGACCAGGGCGCACCGGTCGTGTCCTGGACACACCCGGGCGGCGTTGCCGGGTACGACTTCTATCTGGGGCCGCAGGCAGGCCGGATCAAGATCAACACGGATCTCATGACCGCAGCCGCCTACACCGACACCGGCTACACCGGTGACGAGCGCACCTACACGGTCGTTGCCGTGGACGACAACCAGCAGCTCAGCCTGGAGCGCAGCATCACGCTGCCCATGCTGAGAGCCGAGCCTGTCGAGGGCTCGTCCATCAGGCGCGGCGTCATGAACCGCATCGAATACACGCTGACCAACAGCTCTGCATACCGCATCGAAGGCGTGCGCCTGAACGTGGAGGTGGAGAACTATGCCCACACCACCCAGGCATTGAGCATCGAGCCGCTCTCCACGGCCATTGTGCCGGTTGTCGTGGGCGGATACGAAGACCTGCCCGATGTGGCGGTTTTGAACACCGCCATCGACATCGCCCCGAACCAGGGCGAGCACGTCCGCATCGAGCGCAGCGGCGCCATCGCCGTGACCGACGGCATGCTCACGCTGCGCATCGAAAACGACGAGTTCACCCGCGGCGGCACCGGCAGTGTGCGCTTCATCCTCGAAAATACGGGTGAAGAGGAGATCGAGATTGTCACGGCGACGAAGTCCGGCTCCGCGGCCTCGAACGAGGTCAGGTTCTACCTGCTGGATGCCGACGGCAACGTGCTCACCTCAAAGGCGTTTACCCAGGCGATGGGCGACATGATCGTGGCCCTGTCGAACAACAATGTGGTGGCGCGCATCCCGGCGGGAGAAGCCTTCACCTCTGCGCCCATGGACATCATGGTGCCGGCCAACGCCCCTGACGAGGTAACCCTGGAGCTTGATGTCGCAAAGATCTACCACCACCACAACCGCGACGACCAGGTGGTCATGGACGGTCTGCGCGCCAGGCAGGACCTCACCCTGGCAGACACCAGCTACTATGGCGAGGTCACGTCCATCACCCCGCAGACCTCAACGGGCAGCTCCGACATCGTCATCCAGGGGCGCGCGATCGACCGCGCCGCATCCGAGCCCCTGGGCGGCGTGCCGCTCAGGCTCGTGATCACGCTCAGCGGGTTCGAGCGGACATACGATGTCTACACCGGCACCGACGGCGCCTTCACCTTCACCTTCGATCCTCTGGCAAACGAGTGCGGCATCTACAAGGTGCGGGCCATGCACCCCGACCGGCTCGACAAGCCGGTGCACGGTCAGTTCGTCATCACCCGCGTCGGGGTCACCCCCACCACCATCAACCTCAACATCCCCAAGAACTATGAAAAAGCCGTGAACGTGCGCATCACCACGGGCGAGGGCACCGAGCTGAACAATCTCCGCCTGGACTATAACGAGCTCGACCAGAGCCAGGGCGTGTTCCCCGCGGGCGTGCACGTCACCCTGGACGACCCGGTTGCCTTCCTGGGCTCGTCTCAGAGCGCTTCCTTAGGGATTTCCCTCTGGGCGGACAACGCTGCGGACGACACCGGCACACTGGTGTTCAAGGCGGCAAGCGACGAGAGCGCCTGGGCCACGATCCGGCTGAACTACCAGTTCAGCGAGGCGAACCCGGTGCTGAACTTCACGCCCAATTATCTGGAGACCGGCGTTGCCCATGACAACACCGTCTCCGAGATCGTCACCCTCAAGAACAGCGGCCTTGCCGCGCTCGAAGACGTGACCGTGTCCGTGCTGACCGCCGGAGGAAGCCCAGCGCCCACGTGGGTGCTGCTCAACTCGGCAGCCTCGCTCGGGTCGATCGGGGTCGGCGAAACCCGGCATGTGAATATCGCCTTCAGCCCCACCTCGGCGGTTGACGAGGGTGTGTACCATTACCTCCTCCGCGTGGGCAGCTCCAACTATCCGCAGACCGACATCAATCTCTACTGCTCGGTCACGCAGTCGGGAGAGGGCAGCGTGCTGTTCAAGGTGTCCGACATCTACACCGGCACCACGAATGCGGACAATGAACTGATCCAGGGGCTTTCGGGCGCCCGCATCACCGTGCAGAACGAGAAGGTGACCACCGAGGAGTACACCGCGACCGCCGACGTCCTGGGCGAGGTCATGTTCACCGGCCTGCCCGCGGGCACCTACAAGTTCCGCGCGACCGCGAGCAACCACCAGGAGCAGATCGGCCGCATCTGGATCAAGCCCGGCGTCACCACCGCGCAGGACGTGTTCCTGAGCTACAACCTGGTGACCGTGGAGTGGAGCGTGGTGGAGACCACGATACAGGACGAGTACGAGGTCGTGATCAACGCCACGTACGAGACAGACGTGCCTGCGCCGGTGGTGGTGATGGAGCCTGCATCGATCACCCTGCCCGACATGTCGGCCGGCGACGTGTTCAGCGGCGAGCTTAACCTCACCAACCACGGGCTCATCCGGGCGCAGAACATCAGCTTCACCCTGCCTTCCGACGGGGTGAACTTCCGGTACGAGCTGCTGGAAGGGCTGCCAACGTCCATCGAGGCCAAGCAGCGCATCACGGTGCCCTACCGCATCACCTGCATCAGGTCGCTCAACCAGGAGGACGAGCAGGGCACGGGGGGAGGCTGCAAGAGCTACTTCAAGTGCATGACCGTGGGCTACGAGTGGGTGTGCATCAACGGTGTCTGGGAGAAGAGCGCAGTAAGAAGCTGCTTCAGCAAATATTACGACTGCACGGCAGGGACCACCGTGCCGTATGCCCCGGTGAGCGGCGGCAGCTCGAGCGGCGGCTACGGGGGAGCAGGGGGAGGGTCATATAGTGGATCGGCCCCGTCGTCATCGGGCATCTCCGGGGTGGAATGCTTCCCGTGCTACTTCAAGGAGAGGCTTGCGAACTGGTGGAAGAACACGTCGCAGCAGGCCAAAGAGGGCTGGAAGGATATCGTGCACAAGGTCGGCTGCGAGGTGAACACGCTCAGGCGCGAATACACCGACTATGCGGTAGACCTGTCGGTAAAGGTGCCGGGCGGCACGATCGACGTGACGAGGATCTACTACGACAACAGATGGCGATGGAACCATGAACTGGAAAGGGTGAGCGCATCGACTGCAGGCGCAACCAGCAGGGGAGGCGTCATCGTCGTGAACGTCTGTGAACCGCAGACAGGATGGGCTGACAGGCCCGACAGGGTCATGGTCAAAGGCGGCGTCGAATACGAGCTGGCCTCCGGCAGCCCGACGCGGGATGTCTTCACGAACGAGGATTACACGATCGTCGTGAACAAGGCGTTCAATGCATCGGCGGGAGAGACGGAGATCACGTCGTCGCGCTGGGAAGACAAGTATGGCGAATGGATCGAGTATGACAGCACCGGCAGGATCGTATCGCTCGGCGACCTGAAAGGCCTGACCGCCAACTATCAGTACACAGACGGCAAACTTACCGGCATAACCGACAGAAACGGCCGCCAGGTCATCTGGTACGAGTACCAGGACAATGTCATATCCGCAGTGCGGGATTTGAGCGACAGGACCGTGAGCTACACCTACACCCAGATCACGCTGCCCGGAGGCCCGATAATAGCTCCTTCCATCTCCGTCCTGGCAACGGTCACCGATGTGCTGGGTCACACGAGCACATACACCTACAACCAGGCGACCAAGATCACCAAATCGACGGACGCGGCCGGCAGAGACACCAACATCGCCTACGACGGCTACGGCAATGTGTCTTCGGTGACGGATGCAGCGGGCAACGGCCACTTCTTCGAGTACCACTTCGACGAGGCGAAGAATGAGCAGTACGCGGCCGTGCGGTCCTCATCGGGCATGGTGAAGGAGATCTGGTATGACAAGGAAGGCGACACCCGGCGGGTAGATATCAACGGCCGGACCGTCAAGACGATCGTCAAGGACGGAAGGCACGAGATCGTCACGGACGAGAAGGGCAACGTCACCCGCAAGGAGTATGACGAGCGGAACAACCTCACCCGGATCGTGTACCCGGACGGGACGAGCGCGAGCTTTGCCTATGATTTGCGGTTCAACAGGGTAAGCAGGGTAACGGACCAGCGGGGCAATGTCACGACCAGCGAGTACGATGCGAACGGCAACCTCGTCCGCAGGACAGAGGCCCTCGGCACGAGCGCAGAGCGGGTGTTCACGTTCGTCTACGACACCGAAAACAGGCTGCAGAGCGCGACGACAGAAGCCGATGCGAACACGGAATCCTCGACAGTGAGCTTCAGCTATGACTCGGACGGCAACATCACGACGATCACCGATCCGGAAGGCAATGTCACGCATCTTCTCGATTACGACGCCGCCGGCAACCCGCACCGTTTGCAGGACGCCAGGGGCAACTTCACAAGCTTCGCCTTTGACGACATGGGCAGGCCGACTGGGGTCACCGATGCCTTGAGCCGCACCACGAGCTTCGAGTATGACAACGCGGGCAACCGCACGGCAGTGATCAACGCGCAGCTCAAGCGTTTCTCGTTCGAGTACGACGATCACAACAACCTGATCAGGGCCACTGACCCGTACCAGAAGTACATTACCACGGAGTACAACACGGACGACCTGCCGGTCAGCGCAGTAGACCAGGAAGGCAAAGAGACCGGCCTGAGCTACGACAACGAAGGCAGGCTGCTGAGCACCACCGACGGGGCGGGCAACACAGCCGTGTACCACTACGACGAGACGAGCGCGACTCCCGTCTCGTCGTACAAGCCCGTACGGATCGACTATCCGACGTATAGCCGCACCTTCACCTATGACAGGCTGCAGCGGGTGACATGCTCCACCGACATTCTCGAAGCCGGGGTAGAGCAGAGCACACGCTATGTCTACGACGCGAACGGCAACGTGATCGAGAGCAGGGACAAGGAGAACCGTTCCACGCGCTACGAGTACGACGCGCTGAACCGTCTTGTTACGGTGACCGACCCGCTGAACAACGTCACCAGGCGCATCTACGACGACCGTGGCAACCTCGTAGAGCTGATCGACCCGAATGCTGGGACGACGCGCTACGCCTACGACCGGAACAACCAGCTTGTGAGGGTGACCCGTCCCATGGGCCAGGAGACGGCGTACGAGTATGACGGGGCCGGGAACCGGACAGCGGTGACGGACGCCAAGGGCCAGCGGATCGAGTACGCCTACGACGCGGTCAACAAGCTCACGCACGCTCTGTACTACGCGGCGGACGACTACACCACGCCGGTAAAGACCATAGCCTTTACCTACAACGAGCTGGGCAGCCTGACCTCGTACAACGACGGGACGACTGAAGGCACGTATGCGTATGACGACCTGCAGAGGAAGACGAGCGAGACGATCAACTACGGGGCCTTCAGCAAGACGATTGCTTACAATTACTATGCGAACGGATTAAAGCAGAGCTTTACCTCCCCTGAGGGGACGGCATACGGCTATGCCTACGATGCGGGCAACCGTCTGGCAGGTATCAGCATTCCCGGCCAGGGGCAGATCACGTACAACACGTACCAGTGGGACAGCCCGACGAAGGTGTCGCTGCCCGGAGGGTGCACGACGGTCTTTGAGTACGACCCGCTGATGAGGGTCAAGGCCGTCATCGCCTCTGACCCTGCCCAGAACCCGGTGATGACGAGGGGCTACACGTATACATCAGGGGGGAACATCGAGAGCAAGGCAACCGAGCACGGGACATACACCTACCAGTACGACGAGCTCTACCGGCTGACAGAAGCGGATAACCCGACGATACCCGACGAGGCGTACACGTACGATGCTTTGGGCAACCGTCTGACCTCTGCCGCGACCACGGGGGTGTGGAGCTATAACGCGAACAACGAGCTGACCGGGTTCGACGCCGTGAGCTTCACCTATGACGATGCCGGGAACCAGACGAGCAAGACGGCGGGCACGACAACCACGAGCTACCAGTACGACATCGAGGACCGGCTGGTGCGGGTGGAGGACGGATCAGGCTCATCGATAGCGGAATACTACTACGACCCGTTCGGCAGGAGGCTGTGGAAGGAGGCGGGAGGTTCCAGGACCTGCTTCGGTTACAGTGACGAGGGACTGATCGCGGAGTATGACGCATCGGGCAACCAGACGAGGGAGTACGGGTATGCGCCGGGCTCGACCTGGAGCACGAATCCGCTGTTCATCAGGCAGGGAGGCACGTACTCCTGGTATCAGAACGACCACCAGGGCAGGCCGCAGAAGATCGTGACAAGCAGTGGTGCGGTAGTGTGGTCGGCTACGTATGATTCCTTCGGCAACTGCCAGGTGGATGCATCCTCGACCATCACGAACAACCTCCACGGCCC
>JAHDKO010000021.1 GCA_018436855.1 Deltaproteobacteria bacterium
AGGCCTGTACGAAGGGGCTCCCGTGGTGTTCAGGGGGGTCAGGATAGGGTCCGTGAAAAACATCAGCCTGCATTTCGACCCCGACGCCGCATCGGTCCGCATACCCGTGCTGGCCGAGCTCGATCCCCAGACCATCACCGGTGCGCAAAGCAGATCGGCCCAGCAGCGGTATTTCAGACAGCTCATCGACAAGGGCCTCAAGGCCCAGCTCCAGATGCAGAACGTCCTGACCGGCCAGCTCGTCATCGCCCTGGACTTCTACCCGGACAAACCCGTACGCCTGGTGGATACGGAGAGCAGGTACCCGGAGATACCCACGATCC
The DNA here is from genome assembly GCA_018436855.1 of Deltaproteobacteria bacterium. GTDB lineage: Bacteria > Desulfobacterota > Desulfomonilia > UBA1062 > UBA1062 > Phosphitivorax. The sequence continues at coordinate 324 of JAHDKO010000021.1, forward strand.
CCTCCAGCCTCGAGCAGCTCACCAGGGCTATCGAGAACCTCCCCTTGAATGAGCTCGCCACCAAGCTCATCTCTGCGGTGGAGGGCATCGAGGAGGCAGCCACGTCACCCGAGCTCAAGGAAACCGTCTCTTCGCTCAATCTCACCCTGGCGGACATGCGCAGCCTGATACGCGACGTGGACAGCCAGGTGGAGCCCTTGTCCGGAGAGCTCAAGGCGGCCCTGGCGGACACCCGGCAGCTCGTGAAGAGTATCGATGAACGGATGACGGCAATGCAGGCCGAGATCGAGCGAACGGCCCGCGCCACGGAGTCGGCCATGTCTCAGGCCGAACAGACCTTCGGCACCATCGGGGACGTGACAGGAGGTGATTCATCCGTGGTTTATCAGTTGAGCGAGACGCTCCGGGAGATCTCTGCCGCGGCAGAGTCGGTCCGCAACCTGGCGGACTATCTCGAGCGGCATCCGGAGGCAATCGTCCACGGCAGGGGCGGTCAGTGAGGAGGGGGTAATGCCATGAAGATTCCGGTGCAACCGGTTCCGCTCGTCATCCTGGCGATGATGCTGGGCCTCGCGGTCGTGTACGGCGGGTGCGCCGCCACACGGCCTCCGGCCTATTACCTCCTGGAGCCTGCGGCGCAGACCGGAGAGAGTGACCGGACCCGGCAGGTGTGCGTGACTATCGGCATGCGTCCGGTCGAGGTCCCGTCCTATCTCGACCGGCGTCAGATCATGGTCAGAACCGGCAGGAACGAGCTCGCCATCTCGGAGTTCAACCAGTGGGCAGAACCGCTCAAGGAAAACATCACCCGGGTCGTTGCGCAGAACCTGGAGTCGCTGACCTGCGCGGACGTGGTGGAAGCCACGTCCGCAGGGCGGTCCAGGCCCGTGGACTACCGGCTGCAGGTCCGCGTGAACCGCTTGGAGGGAAGTCTCGGAGGTCAGGCCGTTCTGGACGCCGAATGGTCCATCGTCGAAGCCCGAGACCGCCGCGTGGTCGCGAGCCGGAGATCCCGGCTCGCGACGCCCGTGCGCGGGAAGGATTATGCATCGCTCGTCTCCGCCCACAGCGAGCTGGTTGCCGGCCTGAGCAGGGAGATGGGCCGGGCCGTCGCCGCCCTGCCGGATGCCCTTTCCCTTCCCCGCCATGAACCCGGCGATCCCGGACAGAACAGCACCCGGTAGGAGCACCGCTTCAAGGTCCTTCGGCAGGGGCGTTTCGCACAGGAGAACACCCGTCCGTGCAGCGATCAGGGGAGCGGGGTCCGGCATTGCCGGGATCGAGCTTGAAAAAAGATGCGGCCTGTCCCGGCCCCTTGCGGACCCCTTCAGACAAGCGTCAATGATTCGCCAGCAAAAAACCAGACAAATTATAATCTTGAATCAAACTTGGTTCTGTCTTATCAAAATATCATGTAACCATTTTGCATGGAAGGGGGGCCTTCCGATCTGGTTTTTCTCTCGCAGAAACATCAGAGCATACGCGGAAAAATACGGGAACAAGCACTCTTTCGCGCGGCGGATTTCCGGGGAGTATGAATGAAACAGCAATCCGGCAAAAAAAGGCTGGGCCCTTCGACAATCTCTTCCACCGGTGATATCTTCGACAGAATCGGCCATGGACTGGTCTTTGTCGATACCGGCCTGAAACTGACATATGTAAACGACACCGCCTCAAGGCTCCTGCAGAGACAGCGTGACGATCTGACGGGTCTGGGCCTCCTGGACGCCGTTCCCGGACCGCTCGGGACCAGGCTCAGGGAAGCTGTCCTGAAGGTCCTGGACGAGGGTGCCGATACCGTGTTCCAGGAACACTCTCCCGCACCGCAAGGACACCTGCTCGACGTCCATTGCCTGCCGACCGATGAAGGCGCCCTCGTGGTCTTTCATCGCGCAGTCAGGAGGAACCGCCGGGAAAAGGCGTACCGCAACAATGAACCTCCATCCGGGGGGCGAACAGGGGAGCCGGCCCGGAAAGTCCGGCCGGGTATTGAGCACGCTTTCGGCTCTACGCCTGCCGACGAACCCCCATGGAAAAACCGGGACCTGCTGCAGGCCGTGCTCGAAAACGCCCCTTCCGGGCTGCTGGTCGCCGATCGCTCGGGAAGGATCATCGTGGCCAGTGAAGCGGTGAAAGAGATCTTCGGGGGACCTGTCACCGGCACGGCATATGAAGCGGATGGCGGTTATCGGCTCATGACCCCGGACGGTTTTCCTTTTCCGCCTGAGGATCTGCCTCTTAGGCGGTCCCTGCAGAAAGGGGAACCGAGCCGGGGGGTGGAAATCCTGGTCCGGAGGCGTGACGGCAGCGAGGTCGTGGTGCTGGCATCCGCAAGCCCCCTGAGGGATTGCGGGGGGGCGATCATCGGGGCAATCACGGTTCTTCAGGACATAACGGCGTGCAAACGAACGGAAGAATCCCTGCGCGAGAACGAAGAACGCCTGATGCTGGCCCAGCAGGCAGGGGGAGTGGGCATCTTCGACTGGGACATACCGGGCAACAGGACATACTGGTCCGGTGAAGGCAAGAGAATCTTCGGCATTTCGGAAGACAGTACCCCTACGGATGAGGCCTGGAGAAAGCTGGTCCATCCCGAGGACTTCGAACGAACGAGAGAGAAGATGAAACAGACGGTCCTGGAGCACAGGAGCGAGGACGAGGATGAATTCCGCATCGTGCGGCCGGACGGAGAGGTACGCTGGCTGTCGGGCCGGGGTGTGATTTCCTATGACGACGCCGGCAGACCCGTCCGCATGATCGGAGCAATGGTCGATATCTCACGGCTCAAAAATGCCCAGGTGTCTCTGGAAAAAATCAATATAGAGCTCGAGAAGAAGGTGCAGGACCGCACCCGGGAGCTCGAAGAAGCAAACCGCATGCTGAGAGCCCAAAAGGATGAGCTCCTGAGCATCCTCGACGCCAGGAGAAAGATGGAGCAGGATATGATACGCCTGACAACGGCCGTGGACCAGGCAGGAGAAGGCATCGCCCTGTTCGATACCGGGTGGGTCATCGAGTATGTGAACCCGGCGTACGAACGCTTGAGCGGGTACACCCGGAAGGATCTGCTCGGCAGGAGTGTGGATTTTCTCAGAAAGGATTTCGTCACCGAGTTTTATCCCGACGCACCCTATACGGTGGCAACCAGGGGGGAGGTCTGGAGGGGCACTGCCAGGAAAAAGAAGAAGTCCGGCGAGGTGATCGACATTCACCTTACCGTATCACCGGTACGGGATCAAACGGGAAAGATCGTCAACTATGTGGGTGTGGTTCAGGACATCACCCGGCTCGTCAGGCTTCAGCACATGATGGCCCAGTCACAGAAGCTGGAGGCCATCGGAACGCTTGCAGGAGGTATAGCCCATGACCTGAAGAACATCTTCACCCCCATTCTGCTCAATGCCGAGATCGCGGTGGAGGATGTCGGCAGGGACAACCCGGCGTACCCCCTGCTCGAGGAGATACAGGAAGCGGCCAGACTGGGGGTTGACCTGGTAAAGCAGATCATGACCTTTACCCGCCAGACGTCCGAGGAAAAGATACCCATGGATATCTCGCCCGCAATACAAGAGGCCCTGTCGTTACTCAGGTCGGCCATACCCAAGACGATCAACATCCGCACCCGTTTCCACGACGAAGTTCTGAAGGTACGAGCCAATCCCACCCAGATCAAACAGGTGCTCATGAATCTCGGCAGCAACGCCGCATATGCCATGAGAGGCAAGACCGGGCTTCTGGAGGTGAACGTCGCCGGCGTAGATCTCGACGAGAATGCTGCCACGAGTATATCTCCGGGGCTGCCTTCGGGTTCGTACGTGGAGGTGGCCGTGAAGGACACCGGCGAGGGCATGGATGAAACGACGCAGCAGCGCATCTTCGACCCGTTTTTCACCACCAAACGGCACGGGGAAGGAACAGGCATGGGTCTGTCGGTGGTCAGGGGAATCATCAAGGATCATCAGGGCACTGTCAGCGTCTGGAGCAAACCCGGACAGGGATCGATCTTCAAAGTGCTCCTGCCCAGACTGGAGAACCATGGCCTCGACGGAAAACGAGCCCAATGAAAACCCCTATCGGGGACGGGTTCACATTTCTTTTTATTACCGGTTGATGACCGGCGCCGACAGGGACATGCTCCATGAATGCAGGCCGGCCGGACTGAGGGTTGGCAGCCGTGCTCCAGGATGCCGCGGGCGAAACCTCCCGGATTGACGGCCGGGGGCCGTTAAAAAAGCCGTGGGAGCCTTCCGCTCCCCGGAATCTACAACCGATGCGTTGCTCTCGGGCGCAAAGACCCTATTGAAGAACTATCATAGCATTGAAGGAGACAAGCGATGGAGATGATCCATGACGAAAAGGCCCGGACCTGGGCCATCATCAGCCATTTGTCCGCACTGATCGTCCTGCTGGGCATTCCGTTCGGGAAT
>JAHDKO010000174.1 GCA_018436855.1 Deltaproteobacteria bacterium
GGTTCTGGAGGAGTTCAAGGCCTGGCTGGACAAGAAGGTTTTGCAGACCCCTCCCAAGGGCCTGCTGGGCAAGGCGATAGCATATACCCTGGGCCAGTGGGACCGTTTGGTCAGGTATGTTGATTCTCCATATCTCACGCCTGATAACAACTTGGCGGAGAATGCCATCCGCCCGTTTGTGGTGGGGAGGAAGAACTGGCTCTTCTCCGGTAATGCCCAAGGTGCCCGGGCGAGCGCCGCCCTGTACTCCCTGATCGAGACGGCCAAGGCCAATGGCCTGGAGCCCTACAGCTACCTGCGCTACCTGTTCGAGAGACTTCCTCACGCCCATGCTGAAGATGAGTACAGAGCCCTGCTGCCGCAATACCTCAGCCCGGCAGACCTCGTTGCCGCTCAGCAAAAACAGAAAACCCTCGATCCTGAATAATATCCCATCGTCAAGATGCGGTTCAATTGGCGCTTACGATTGAGTGGATACTGATGGAAGCGTACCCGGTAGGCAAGGCAGCGGTTGGAAACAGTGTCTATCCTCCGGTGATGCGCTTAAAGGCTCTGTTGCTGCAGAAGTGGTTTGGTATTTGGAGTGATTCTGAACTTGAAAACCAGATCAACGATAGGATCTCGTTCAAGGTGTTCATTGGCTTGCCCTTTGGAGATCCTTCTCCTGATCAATGTCAATGACGACTTAAAATGTCCCCTTTTTGCCGGATTACTCAGAGACCTCTGGCCTTTTAAATATCCAGTAACATAGAACAGCCTAGATTCAACAGTTGTCGAGGATGGGTTAAAGATAGGAGCGAAACTAACATGAGAAATGACTATATTAATGTTCTTTATGTGGATGAGAATCAAGATGGAACTACTGGAGGGTCGCATTACTGTCTGTTAGATCTGGTAAATATGATTGATAAAAATAAAGTGAACCCACTTGTGATGTTTTATCAGGATAACAGAGTCACTGAGAATCTGAGAAAATATAATATACGAGTTATAATTTACTGTAAACCAGATCCAATCAATCTCAGAGAAGCTGTATCTGATAAAAAGCTGGCTAATCATCCTATATTAAGTCGGATACTAAGAGGAATACAGATTTTGATTAACATCACAAGAACAGATATTATTCCTTTGATGTATTTTATAATATTTATAATAAAGCATAAGATTCACATCATTCACTTAAATAATTCTGTCTTTGCTGGTTTGCACTGGGTTATTGCAGCAAAAGTTACTGGGCGAAAGATTGTTGTTCATCAACGAACACATTTGGAAAAAATTATGCCATTAATGTCATATCATCATCAATTTATTGATTATGTTCTAGGAGTATCTGATCATACAAAAGAATATCTTTTGCAGCATGGCGTGAACCTATCAAAATACACAACCTTATATGATAGGATTGACCTTGATAAGTTCTATAAAAGAATAAAGAAAACTCCGGAAATGTTAAGAGAAGAGTTCTCTGTCAAAAGGAATCAACCGCTCATCGGGGTTGTCGGGAACCTTCAGCGCTGGAAAGGTCAAATCACTGTTATTGAGGCAGTTAATACTTTAAAAAATAAATATCCTGACCTGAGATGTCTCTTAATTGGTGATTCTTCAAAAAAAACACCTGATGATATTAAGTTTTATGAGGAATTAAGAACAATGATACAAGAATATAATCTTGAGCAGAATGTTGTAATAACTGGTCATCGTGATGATATCCCTGATATCCTTAGTGCCTTGGATCTTTTTATTCATGCATCAACCTCACCAGAACCATTCGGCATGGTAATACTTGAGGCAATGGCAATGAGGAAAGCTATTATAGCGTCTAATGAGGGCGGGCCTTTAGAAATGATCATTGATGGGGAATCAGGATTCCTGGTTAAACCCAATGATCCGAAAATATTAGCTGAAAAAATTGATCTTGTTCTTTCGGATATAAGTATTCGAGCTAGGCTTGGAGAGAATGCCCTACAAAGAATGCAGTCAAAATTCACTGAACTAAATACTCAGTATGTTGAAAATCTCTATAAAAGAATATTAACATAATTTACCAAAAAAAAGACCAGTCAGCACCAGATTAACGCTATTTTGCCGAATTACGAAAATATATCGTCGTTATGCAATGTTATAGGGTAAGTGCACACAACGATGGATTTGAAGGCACATCTGGTATGGGTGTTGAAGTATCGAAAGAAGGCACTTACTGGTGAAGGTATAAATTCGAGTGAGGGTCATTTTGAGGCAGATAGCAATTGAGCATGATCTGGAAGTGATGTCCGGCAAGGTAGAGGCGGATCATGTGCACATGCTTATCGGGTACAATGAGCCAGGACATCAGTAAGGTCATGCAGTGGCTCAATGAGAGAGCTACCGAGAAATTTTGTAAAGTTTATTCGGGGGGCATATGAACAAACACCGCTTGATGATCATTACCCATGATTTAGAGATTGGTGGCTTACAACAAGTCATCGTGAACATCTGTCGAACCCTGGATAGGGAAGTATTTGACGCAACGGTTCTCTGCATGCGGGCCATGGGAGCATTTACATGCCAGATCAAAGAGATGGGGATCAGGGTCATGTTGGTCCCGAATAAGAAAGCTGGTGTCGATTACTTTTCCTTTCTGCAAGTTGCCGGGATTTTGCGCGAGAACCGGATTGAGATCATCCATACCCATAACACCCAACCTTTTGTCGAGGGTACGTTGGCGGCTCTTCTTTCCGGAGTGAAGACGATTGTTCATACAGATCATGCGCGGGAATTTCCTGATAAGCTGCGCTACATGATAGCTGAATGGATCATGTCTCAATTTGTGTACAAGGTAGTGGGCGTATCGGACCATACCTCGTACAACCTGAAGAGGTACGAAAAGATATCACCTCGCAAGATAATGACTATACCCAACGGCATAGACGGATCGAGGTTTGATATCTCAATAGATAAAGACGCAATGCGTTGCGAGTTAGGGCTGCCGGAGAAGGGACCGATTATTGGGCTCGGTGTGCGGCTGAGCGAGCAGAAAGGGATCACCTATCTACTTCAGGCTATTCCTAATGTCTTACGGTCTTTCCCCGATGTCACGTTGGTGATTGCCGGTAGCGGCCCCTTGGAAGGGTCTTTGCGGGAGGAGGCTGCAGCTCTGCACATTAACGAACATGTACGGTTTATCGGGCCACGGCTCGATATGCCAAGTATACTCAAGCTTCTCGATCTTTACGTATTGCCTTCGATCTGGGAAGGACTCCCCTTGGTAATTCTGGAAGCTATGGCAGCAGGGTGCCCCATATTGGCTACAGACGTTGGCGGGAACGCATCTGCTATAACCAATGGATTTAACGGCTCGCTTGTTAAGGCCCAAGATCCCAAAACCTTGGCCTTGGAGATTATCAGGCTTCTGGCCGATGACGCTATACGTAAACATTATGCCAGAAACGGACTAGAACGTTTTCATAGGGAATTCAGCGCTGCAACCATGACCAGAAAATACGAACAACTATATCTACGGAAGCTATAGCCATGCCACTATTTCATGTCTAGATTACTAACTTTTGATGCATACCGGATCTTGCACGATAAGCAAGATTACGTTCATAGAAATGCTATACCTGATAGTGCTACGATTGAATGAGATCTTTCCACAATTCGGTTGTCATATAGCCCAGCAGAGAGTGCGGAAATTTGGCGGTAATAACATTTTGTAATAATATCCCAGTATCAATAAATGAAGTAGGGAGACCTTTGCACAATTCCGGCAATGGTAGAGCCTGACAGAGAGCTGATATCAAGCGGATATATTCAATAATATATTGATAATATTGATGATTTGTGGCATACTCCTTCTAGCATGGAATGAATGGGGAGGGGTGATA
>JAHDKO010000132.1 GCA_018436855.1 Deltaproteobacteria bacterium
TATCACCCCTCCCCATTCATTCCATGCTAGAAGGAGTATGCCACAAATCATCAATATTATCAATATATTATTGAATATATCCGCTTGATATCAGCTCTCTGTCAGGCTCTACCATTGCCGGAATTGTGCAAAGGTCTCCCTCATAGGGTTCGCGGCCATTTAGGGTAAATTCCAACACTATCTGTAGACCGCTTACTAATATATCTTCACCACAAAAATGCCTGCTTCTGGATGAACATTAAGTTTTTAATGTATGATTGATCATTTTACAAAAATGCGTCAAGTAATGTTTCTCTGAAAGGTTCTTTGACACATAATCAAATCCGTTCTTTGCAAGAGTTTCAGCAAAATGATTATCTCTCAAGATTATCCTCATTTTCTCTGCCAAATCTTCAACATTTTCACTTTCGAATAATAGTCCATTATATCCATCTTTAATTATTGAAGGAACACCATCAACTCTTGAAGCAATTATTGGCTTCTCACAGGCCATTGCTTCTAAAAGTACGCGACCCATTGCCTCAGTTCTAGATGCGAGAACATAAAGTGAACAGCCTGCCATGAGATCTGGCACATCCACATAATCAACAGGGGCACATAATTCTACACGATTTTTATTTTCAATAAGTTCTTCAAAAAATTCTTTCCCCTTCGGATTCCAGCCAACAATTTTCAACTTATATTCAGGATATTCCTTAGATATACAATTAAATGCTTTAATAAGCACATCAACACCTTTTAGATACCAGGGAAATCCAAGAAGAAGGATATAGCCCTTGTTTGTATGAGGGGTATTAATAAACATCTCAATAGGAACAAATTCGGAAAATATCGCCACATTTGATTCACGTTTAGATATCTTCTCTGAAAATGTGCTCAATTGTGTTGGATACAAAAGCCTCACCATACTACTCATGCGTAAGATTAATGGAATGATGTAATATGATACTTTTTCCTTATATTTTTCACTAAGCGATGGATTCTTCTGATTATATTTAAAAGCAGACTCAAAGGAGCCATTCACCTCAACAACCGTTTTTCTTCTTGTCAACAACCCTATTATGTTTGCTGTAATGCCTGACAAAAGTGGATCAGTTGAGATTATTACATCATATTTGTTTTCTTCTCGAAAGATCCTAATAGCTTTCATTATTGCTTTGATAAAAAATAGAAATTTTCTCGCAATTGGCCTACTGCTATTATAGGAAATTGGATGAAACTTAAAATCCGCTATCTTTTTTATATGAAAACTGTTTGGTGAGGTATGCGCAATAATGTCTCCATAATACTTATTGCTTAACAATTCATAGCGCTTACAGAATCCAATATTGTTGAGAGGCATGGTAAGACCCGAACAAACAAAAAGAATTCTTCTTTTTTTCATTATAATCCTCAAATATTATTTTAATAGGCCTCGGATACGAAATATGAAGGACTTGTCTGCAATCCAGAGAAAACCAAGATATATTATTGCCCCGATGATGACTTTAATGAATATTGACATCATTCCCTCAAATATCCCGTATTTCTGAAGCAATATACTTGTAGTAACAAAATCGCCATGAAAATCATTTATAATGAACAATTCATATAAATGAACCCCTAAGGCCATAAAAACACCTGCAATAATAGGATGTTTAATAAATAATATATAATCGCTGACTTTTATACCCAGTTTTTTTAACGTGATAAAAAGCCAACCTAGGAAAATAGCTATATATATTGTGAACCATGGAATAAGTATACCATATTCACCCCAGGGAACAGCATAGAAGAAGGAAATTGAGAGAAGTATGCCACTGATTATATGAAAATATAGGAACCACCTTGCCCTTCCTTGTGATGCATGTACTTGATTTATGATTGGGGTTAGTGATTTCAGTATCTGAGCTAAGCATAGATATTTGAAAAAGATAACTGAAGAAGACCATTTCTCTCCTAAAAGTAGGCTGATAATATCTTCACCTAAGAGGTATCCTCCTACGTACAAAGGAATTACAAGAATTAAAATAACTTTTGAGATGTTAAGAAAGAATGAATTGAATTCTTCTTTTTTACTCTGAAGTTGAGAGAGTGCGGAAAACGATATCTGATTAATGAGAGAGATTATCTTTTCCATCGGAATATTGGCTAGCTGAAGTGCAAATCCATAGAAACCAACCATCTGTGCTGACCATATTTGGCCTGCAAAAAACCTGTCTGATTTATCTGTTATATATCGAAAGCTATTCCCTGTTGCTATCGCTATTCCGAACCTTAAAAACTTTTTTGCATCATTAAATACGAAGTGGAAATGAGGCACCCACCATACTTCCCAGTAATAAATGCTTACACGGGTGGCATCACGTATGATATGACCAAAAACAAGTGTCCAGATACCACCACCAAGCCACGCTATAAGCACCATGCAACTTGATGATATCACTATACTTATTAGTTCAGCTATACCGATTGCTTTATAATTCAGTTCTTTTCTTAGAAGATTGGCTGGTACGATCCCAAAGCCATTGATAATGAAAAGCACTGAAACTGCTTGTGTTACAGAAATTAATTTTGGATCATTAAATATCTTCGCTGTTGGGTAAGCAAGTAGAACACAAAGAAGTGTAAAAAATATACTATTGCAAAAACCAAACCAGAAAACTGTAGATAAATCATCCTTGTTTATGCTGGATCGCTGGATTATTGCTGCACCTAAACCTAACTCACTGAATAACCCTGCATATCCAGTAATAATTGTCGCCATCTCCATGAGGCCATAATCTGATGGAGATAATATACGAGCTACTATTACTGTTATGGTCCAAGAGAATATTTGTCCAATCAGGCGAAACGAGGCAAACCAAGAAAAACCCTGAATAGACTTTTTAGCGACAGACATTTATAAAAGGCCTGTGAGAAGATACGAGACCTTTGCGTAATCCGACAAATCAAGAAATATCCGCGCGATCCCCTCCCACCTGATATAGTCATGGATCTCTCTCAAAAACTCCTGTGTCCGTGAAAACCCCAACGTCTTGCTCAACTCAAGATCTAGAAAACTCATGTTCCGCTCATATTCCTTGAACCCCATATCACCCCTCCCCATTCATTCCATCTTGGAAGGAGTATACCATGAATCATCAATATTATCATTATATTATTGAATATAGCCGCTGGATATCATCTCTCTGTCAGGCTCTACCATTGCCGGAATTGTGCAAAGGTCTCGGATGGTTCACTACATTGCTCTTCATATCACTTCCCCCTCGTTCTCTTTTTACTGCTTATCACTGGTACATTCTATGAGGGGGTCACTCCAGGAATATACTTGATTTAGATAATAATATCATTCTATTAAATGATCATATCACCGGAATTCGGCACGCTTACAGACCCTTTTAGCATCGGGATTGTGCAAAGATCTCTTAGCGTTGTAGATTCTCTAATTGATGACAGGCCCTAGCATATATTACTCCGAACACCTGCAGAATAATGTACTTTATATGTATAATATCATTGATTTAGACTTTCCGGATGGACACTAACTAATGGCCGAGTCACTACTTCGACCTTTTTCTAGGTCTCCTTGTTGGTAGTGATTTAATTTCTCTAGTAATCTTATCTTTCCTTTCATTAAAAGACATTTCATTTTGCCTTGGGAATGCATATTTTTGATCTCTTAGAGTATATTTACTGCCCAATTTCATACGTCGGTAAAGATCAGTCTTAAATATCACTTTAGCAGGATTTCCCGCTACTACAGAATTATGCGGAATACTTTCCATAACTACGGCACCGGCTCCAACGATGCAATTATCTCCAATCTCAACATTGGGAAGGATAATAGCCCCCATACCTATGAAACAATTATTTCCGATTATTATTCGCCCGAAATGACCGAATAAATGAGGATCCTCATCTTTAAAAAGATATATAGCTCCATCATGTGTTACAAAGATTACTTCCCCCGAAATTATTACGTTATCACCGATTTCAATTAAATATGGTTCAGAAAATATATTGAGAGAAAAAAATCTACAATCTTTACCAACTATTACCCCATTTTCCCTGGCTCGTTCAACACGCCATTGGACAGGATCATCTCTCATAAGCCTTGCCATACAAATTCTTTTATTAAGAACCTGATATTTTTTTAAGAATGAGATATTCCTGTATAGATAAGGCCATATATGCAGCAATAATGTTTTGAAAAGATCCCTCATATCATATTCCTGTCTAAGTATTCTTGATGTTATACAATAAAGCTTATTGACTCTCTTACTGATTCAATTATTTCATTACATTTTTCTTCATCGAGATTGTTTATCCAATACTCTTCTGAAAACACCGTTTTGCCGTCTCGGAGGGCTTTAATTCTTTGTAAATATTCATCCAACTTGCAAATTATTTTTGCCGGGTTTCCTGCAGCTACACTATACGCAGGTATGCTTTTAACAACAACAGATCCTGCACCAATAATCGAGTTTGAACCGATAGTAACACCCGGCAATATAATCGTTGAGTCACCTATGAAACAATCTTTCTCAATCGTTATTTTACCAATTTTTGTATATCCCAAATGTGTTTTTGTACTCGCATCATGCGCAATTAATCGAACATTTGGACAGATAGTACAATTATCGCCTATGGAAATGAGAAAACAGTGAGCCGGGTCAAAAAAGAACTTGCTAATTATTTCAACATTCTTCCCAAGAGACAGTCCTCGGTCAATTAGTCTATTAATATATAAATGTCGTTTTTTCTGGCGAATATAATCCAATATATTTTTTGCATAAGAAATTATAAACTTATCCATAAATAGAGACCCTTTCGTAATCCAGCAAAAAAAGTGTTTGTTTTGGGCTGACTGGTATTTTTTCATCAAAATATCAAGTCTAGCGGCTCATTTATCTGCCAAAATCATCCCCATTCTCCTCGTGTCCGGCTATATTTCCATACACCGAACACACCTATCCCTAGATCGCCATCGCAATTGTGCAAATATCTCATCAATAACATTCTCTAGTATATCCACATCTGATCATCCTTCCATGATGTAATTCTTTCACTTTAGAACTGTTCAAATGCCTTCGTCTCACAGCCATTTAAATAGGATCAAAGAATATATTTTTTTAGAGGCTTATATCCTGATCATGTCTGTATAGGTATATTGCGGCACAAGGGGCAACAGCGCTTCAAGAAATGTCGTGAGCGTCTGCTCAACGTTTGCCTGGTCATCAGTGAATGGTGCCATCAGCCTGATAAATGATGCGCTTGCCCTCTTTCCCACAAGCCTTTTCTTCAATACATGGAGCCTAATGTCTGTCTGGCTGGTGGTGATGTATCCGTCGACATCAAAAAAATACCACACGAGCTGCTTACTCTGCCCCGGCATCTGAACAATCAGGGTATCGAGACAATATTCATTTCCCTTAAGAGTAACCTGCTTCTGGGACTTTTCAATCACTTGATTGCCGACGCCGCCCATGCAGGCTTCAGGGGCGTGGAAGGCGATGTTTCTGTCGTCGAACCATACTATGGAGAAATTCACGGGCAGACGATGTTGCGGCGAGTGATAGTTTCGAAGAAAGAGATACGGTGTCTCAATGCCTTGATATACATATTCGATCATTGCAATCTCTTTTCCTGTCCACTCTCCAATGGTGAGCGGGAAGGAGAAGAACTTGTCGTTCCTGATGGGCTGCGCTGTCTCAACTCTGTGCACGATCAAGCTGCACAAAAGCGTCAGCGTGATTACTGTCAGATATTTAAGATGGCTTTTCTTCATTAATCCTCCTTCCCACAAACATAAGCACAAGGAGCCCGATCACGAATACCACAACTCCTGAGCCGTCGTGCAGAAAGCTCTCCGGTGCCGCAGCTTCCTGACCAAACCCGTAGGCAATGAGAAGAAGAATGGCTATTCTCAATCCATTGAGCAGAATGGAGACAGGAGGTATAAGTCCAAGGAACAAAAGCTTCTTCCACCAAGAGGATTTTATGAGATACACGAATAGAAATCCAATGGCAGAGAGCGATATGAGCGACCTCATCCCGTTGCACGGTGTACCCACCACGAATATGGAATTCGGAAGATGAAGTCTGAACCCCTCCCTGACATAAGGTATACCACAGGCATCAATGATATAGAGCGCAAATGTTGTCGCAGCGGATTTCATGGGCAGGGCAAACATATTGATATAGGCATCAGGAACAGGGCACATGAACAGGAGAAAAAACAGAGGAAATGCGATAACCTTTGTGATTTCCCTACCCAGGAGAAAGAAGGAGCAGCCAGTCAGATAGAACACCATGGAAAATCCAGAAACGAAATTGACGTCGCCCAGGACCCCGAACATATGGATAGCCAGCCCCAAGATGATAATGAAAAGTCCAAACGGTGCGGTATATAACGGTATAGCTGAGAGACGGTCCTTCATCTGGTAAATCAGGTAAGCGGAAACCAATGGAATAAGGTATCCATGGGAATAGTACGACTCGCTTCCCTGGTATTTATGGTGCAGCCAGATGAAGGTGTTGAGATAACAGATAATAAATGAAATCAATAAAAACAGGAGAAGTATAAAAGATCCTTTGTTTCTCCTGCAGTTATCCAGATATGAGATCATCGTAGCACTCACTTCGACCTTTGAGTTACATTTCTTAACCAGATCATATAAAAAAGCCTCTTGATAATAAGATAGTACCTTTCAATATTCTCTATCGGCCCTGTTGAAATCCATTCCACAGTTTGGTATCGGACCTTACCGCTTTGACGGGCTCCACGTTACGAACCGTTCACCCTTGAGAAACTTGGCCCATGCCATTGCAATTGCCCAGTTCACCTGTACGAAATAATGGGGGATCTTGAGAACACCCCAGCTTCCAGGAAATGGCCTGGTTAATGCCATACCGTAGAAAACCTTTTGCATGGCAAAGCTAAAAATATATTTCCTCTTCCCGGACGCTAGGAGAAACAGGTTTGTCACGAAGGCAACGGCCAGAAACAAGGGGATACACCATCTGAGCAGCTTGTGCGATATGAGCTGCCAGGAGAACATGCCGTATCCTGCAGGGTTCATCAGCGATGTGTCGGCAAAGAGTGCCGAGATGCCCCTGGTGATAGTGCGCACCTTGCGGTCGAATTCTTTTTTTTCGTCCTTGATGTTGTTGTAGACCCCGACACTGTGCGGGTCGCTGATGCCCCGGTAGCCGGCGCGGATGGTGTTGAGCAGGGTGTTGAAGTCACTGGGGATGTTCGTGGGCCAGTTTTTACAGACTTCTTTCCTGGCCGCGAAGAATGACCCGCTCAGGCCCACTACCGAGTTGACTCTCGACTCGAGGGACCGGAGCCACATCTCGTATCTTACATATGCCCCTTCCCCGCTGATGGTGCCGTCGGGGTTGATGAACCTGTCTTCGCTGCTCACGCACCCTACACTTTGGTCGGCGAAATTCGACACGATGTTTCTGATGCCGTCCTTCTCCAGCATGGTGGCCACATCGGAGAAGACGATGACCTCCCCCTGGGCCTGCTCGATGGCGCACTTCTGGGCGTTTTCCTTGCCGCCACGCTGGGGAGATCGGACCAGCTTGATGCCCTTGTTGCCATAGCTCCTGATGATGTCGTCGGTGCCATCGGTGGATGCGTCCGAGGCGAAGATTATCTCCAGCTTATCCTTTGGGTAGTCCAGCTCAAGGGTATTGTCGATCTTCTTCTGGAGCCTCTGCTCTTCGTTGAACACGGTCACGATCAGGCTCGCGAGAGGGAGGTAGTCCTTCCCGGCTTCGATTGTGCGGCTTCTGAATCGTGAGAGAGCCATGAGCATGAGCGGGTAGCCCAGATAGGTGTATACGATCAGGGAGATGCTTGCCCAGAACAGCGCTAGCAATGATATTCCTCCTGCAGTCCTGCGGCTATTATCCGGGCGATAGGGGGTGTTATCCTGCTGTGGGTCGGCAGGGTGACCAGGCTCTCTGCTATCTGCTTTGCGCCGGGTGCGGGTTGGTCGGAATTGGCAAGATATGTTCTTATGACCGGTTCTTCTGATATTGCTTCAGGATACATTCTTCTCACACCAAGCCTGTAGAGCTGCGAACTGACGAGTTTGGATTCTGCGAAAAAAGGAAACCGGGTGTAGACAGGCAATGACCCTGCATGCTCCTTCACTCTCCGGGCGCTGTCCAGCCTGGCTTGGTAGATACCGGCAATGGTTCTCCTGTGGGCGTTTAGAGATTCCATGCCGGCAAGGGAGCTCTTTGACAGGATCTTCATCATGGAGGGCATCCCTGATATGGTGAATCCCGGATCAAAGACCGTTTTGCCGAGCCCCAGAGGGAGCTTTTCCATGATGCCGTAGAGGAAAGGATACGACAATGCCTGCACGGCCACGCTTGTCACGAGCCGCCTCACGCCTTTCGCACTGCTCATGATCGGGACGGCATCCAGTATATCCTTTCTCCCTGTCAATGCACCTCCAGCCCCTATGGGCAGCGGCTTGCCCCTGCCGAAACTGAAGATGCCAAAGTCCCCCATGGTGCCTAATTGTTTGCCGTTCAGCAATCCGCCAAGGCCCTGGGCAGCATCTTCGATGAGGGGGATGCCGTGCTCGACTGCAATATCATGGAAATCTTCCCGCGGTTGAGGAATGCCGAAAAGATGCTGATACACGATTGCCAGGGTTTTGTTTCCTGCTGCGTTCTTGAGTGAATCTCTATCCGGGCGGAGAGTCTGCGGGTCCAGGTCGTAGACGGATATTTTCAGGCCCGCCTTCACCACCGAGGCTGCCACCGAATAGCAGGTGTATGCCGGGATGAGCACCTCGTCACGGTTGCTGGTATCTGCAGTCTTCAATGCTCGGAGAAGCAGGGTCATCATTGCCCTGCCGCTGTTTCCAAGTATGCAGCTCTCAACGCCCAGGTATGAGCACAGGGCTTTTTCAAAATCGTGGTTTTTCCCAAGAAGCGCATCAATAAATGACTTTGGAGATATGCGGGTTTCCGCCGGGGGGTACCAGAATAAGGGATTCATGTACGGGTATGAGGGCTCTGATCCCGAAGGCTACAGGGAGATGAATTTCCTGACCACCGGTCCCAGCCTGTCGGCTACGACCTGAGGCAACCTTGACCATGCCATTTCCGCGATTTTCCTTGTCCCGCTGTTTGATTTGGAGAATTGTTCCTGCTTCTTCTCTCCCTGCGCATACCAGAACAAAGGTTCGGGCTTGGCGCCCCACTGCTCCTTGAACCGGTATGTGCCCTCATCAGGGGTTGATCTGCCGAAGTCGAATGTTTTAAACCCGCTGCTGCAGGCATATTCCAGTAAACCCCAGTACAGGAGCATGTTCGGGCTTGAGGAATTATATTCTCTCAAGGTCGATGCCCAGGGGATGGAGGCTGTTTGTCTGCAGTCGAGAACAATGCCTGATGCCATGGGCAGGTCTTCCCGGTACACTATTCCCACATGAGCCCTTTCGCCAAAGGAATCGAGCACTGCCTGAAACCACTTCTTTGCATGCACGGGCGACCCCAGGTCCTTCATGTTTCTTGAGAAAACCTGATAGAAGGAATCGATAAGCTCTGATGATCCCAGTTGAAAAGTAAGGCCCTCTTTCCGGGGCTTTCTGATCTGGCTGCGCAGCTTTGATTTAAATGAGCTCCAGAGCGCTTCGGATGACTCAGGGAGGTCGAGGCTCATCCTCGACTTGTGATTGCTCACAGAAAACAGTGGCGACTCCTGGAGAAGAGGTACGACGTTTGTGCAGCGGATATCCAATTCCGCCTTGTGCCGCGATGCCAGGTCGATGGCGTGTCTGATGAGCTCGTCGATGACATCCGGACTGCTGCCGAGGATGCCTCCATAATCGCAAAAAGGGAGTGAAACAAGCACGGCCTTGAGAAACGGCGGCTTCATGAGGATCAGGGGGAAAACGCCTTGAATGCTTCCCTGCCCGTCCTCGGCGATCAGGTACAGGCCTGTGTGGTAATATGCCTTTTCAACGGCCTGTTTCCAGGCAAAGAGGTGATACGGCCCGCACATGGGGTGAGACAGGACAAAGCTGTCCCACCTCTTCTGGTCGCTGTCCTCTGCCTGCCGAATCCGGATCAAGACGCTAGAGCCCCATCCTCTGAACAGCCTTGTTGATGAACGGCACAAACTTTCCAGCGGCCTTTGCGTTGCCCTCGCTCGTCGGGTGGCTGTCGCTCGGCCCGTTTGGATACATTGACCAGTTCGATTTGCCATAGTCTGTCAGGACATCGTAGTAGTCGAAGACAACGACGTTATTCAGCTTATAATCCTTGAGCCATCCCTGCTCCACGTCCTTGAGCCAGTTGTTGAACTTGCGCGCGCGCCGGCCCACCTTGTCGACAGAGCTCTCGGGCCTTAAGACACTCTTTATCATGCTCTTGATGCCCGCTCGCGGCTGCACGAGAGCAGGCGCGGTGAGCACGACGAAAAGGGTGTCGGGCTGCTCGCTGAAATAGCTCAGCAGGGACTGGTACGCCGCCTTGTAGTTTGCCGTGGTCTGCTCGCATGAGTCCGGGTTGCCCGGCTCGACCCCATCGGAGTCTATCCTGCTGTTGGGGTAGCACGACTTGAACATGACGATCCGGTTCTTCGTGCCGTCGGTGAAAAACTCGTCCTGATTGCTGCAGATCAGAATCTTGTCCATGTGGTCCCTGAACTTTGCGTTCCAATGGCAGATATCGGTCTTGTCGCCGATGAGCGAGCCATAGGATGCCTCGTGCACGATGTAGTTGTTTTCCTGGAGCAGCTTGCGCAGGCCTCCGCCATTGGGGTGGCTTGCATAGATGCAGCTCTGGCCGTCTTCTTTGCCCTGCTCGGCAAAGAGATGCCCGCCGCAGGAATGGTGGATGAACAGCAGATGGATGGGCTCCCGGGGTTTTTCCGTGGAATAGCTCGACAGGTCAAGGGTCTTTACGTTCATAACACTCTCCGGTCTTTCATTTGATTCGCACGCTGCCAGGGACAGGCATATGAAGGTTAAAACGATTGATCTTTTCAGCATGCTGTTCTCCTCATATGTATGAAAAAGTCAAAAGCTCCGCCACTGCGGGTGTCTCCAACGCTCCCCGACAGGATAACAAAGAAAACCATAGTGAGGGCTGCCACTTCTCAAAATATATAGGGGTGTTCGGCATCGATCAAGCGAAACTTGATGCAGAAATCTGGGTCCTCTTTATCGGAAAATATCAGCATTATCAAGGAGATTCTAAGGCTGTTTAGTCTTGTAATTGATTTCTTTGGGGTTGTGACGTAATCCATGCTCATGAGGTTGCGGGGTGTGATTTTCGGGACAGGCATTCTGGTTGTTCTCCTGGCCGTGCTCTCCGTGCTGCTCTTTGTCGACTTCGGCGGAGAGAGCTCGCGGATTGCGGACGAGGTGTTCAACTTCTGCCACCTGCCCCTGTTCGGGGTGACGGCGCTCGTGATCCTCTGGGTGCTTGGCGGGCGCACCTGGCCGGTGCGGGATTGGAGGAAATACGTTGTCTCGTTTGCGGCCGCCCTGGGGCTGGGGGTTGTTACAGAGGTCGTTCAGTCGTTTACCCCAGAGCGGTACTTCGAGCTGCAGGATATCATGTACGATGCCCTGGGGGCGTTTACCTTCCTGGTGCTCGTCTATCCCTTTCCCCGGGTTTCCCGGAGGGTTGGTGTGTGGTGGTTGAAGGCGGCATGCTCAGGGGTGATCGTGGCGGCCGCAATGCCTGTTGCCCTGACCGCGCTGGATGTCCGGCACATGGGCGGGGATTTTCCGCTGCTCGCCTCTTTCGAGACACGGATCGAGATGGACAGGTGGGAGACTGCGGAATGCCTGGTGCACAGGACAAAGGAGCATGCCTCGCACGGAGTGTATGCCCTGAAGACGCAGCTCGCGCCGGGCGAGTTTCCGGGGATATCGATGCGATGGCTGGAGGGCGACTGGCGGGGGTATGACGGGCTGTGCTTCGATGTGTTCCTGGAAGGAGACAGACCTCTGGCAGTGACGGTGAGGATACACGACGAGATCCACGGCAGATCCGAGGTGCAGAGCTACTCAGACCGGTTCAACAAGCGATTCGTCCTGCATCCAGGCGCTCAGCGGATCAGGATCGACCTGGACGAGGTGAGGACCGCTCCGCAGGGGCGGGAGATGGACATGAGCCGGGTGGCGAACATCTGCGTGTTCGCTTACCGGCTCGAGGAAGAGCGGATGGTGTATCTCGACCGCTTCAGACTCGTAAGGGGGTCAGGTCTCGACATATGACACCTCGGTGTCATATGTCGAGACCTGACCCCCTTCTGGGTGTGACCCCCTTCTGGGTGACCCTCTCCTGTGCTTTGTGGGGGAGTAATTTTGGAGAGGGGTAATCGATCAGATGTGCTCCGAATTCATAAAGTCGACAATATACTCTCTGAATTTTGTAAAATCCCCGAGGTTTTCATTCAGTATGGTGTAGAGCTGGTCAGGATCGATGTTCCAATACATGTGGACTACCCTATTTCTGAATCGAACCATCATAATCATAGTGTTGACAAATTTCTGCGGTAATATTTCCAGTTTTCCGAGCTCAGTGAAGATATCCGCGTAGGTTTCCGGAGTTTTTACCGGCTTTTGCATCTGGATAATCGAAAGAAGCCTGTTGCCTATGTTGATGCAGCTCTCAATCGCGAGTTGAAGATATCGTTCAGCACTCCCTTTCAGAAGATAACTGCCCGCAAACTGATCCTTCGGGGAGGCTGAAATCTCTCTCAGATAGCACTCATACTGATTGAGCATCTTGCAATGTTCAAGAATCTTTTCATCCATGATAACCTATCCCCTTGCAGAATTCTCTGTCCAGCTGGTCTCTGTAATGTCGGAAATCAAGGTAATCCTTGACGACCTTTTCCCGAAAGTCGATGAGCTGATCAGTATTCCTGACAAAGGCCAGTTGCCCTTCTTTGAGAATGGTGTAGGCAAAGCGCAACGGGGCCGTATTCAGGATAACCAGATCATACTCACTGGTGGAGAGAACATCTTCCAGGAGTCCGGCCAGTTTGAGCTCACGCTTCATTGCATCCTTTTTGCCTGTCCCGGCCTCCAGGAGAATAGCGATGTCAACATCGCTCAACGGTTTTAAAGCGCCTTGTGCGATACTGCCGAAGAAGAACACGGCGTTGACGTCATCTATTGTCTTCAGCCGGTCCACGAGCAGAGGGAGTCTTTCATGTATGGTGCTTGGCAATTTGTTTTCTCGAATCATATGTTTACAATATATATTCCTCATTTAAAAATGCAAATCAAATTCGAAGACGGATCGCCTTTTCTCTCAAGCCGCGAGGGACAGGGCGCGTAATAAAAAGGGGAGCGGATGCTCCCACGGACAGAAACAGGGGGTCA
>JAHDKO010000028.1 GCA_018436855.1 Deltaproteobacteria bacterium
CCCAGGGCCGGGGCACCATGACCCTGGGGGGTGAGGTGTTCGAGATCGGGCGGGGAGACAGCATCCTCATCCCGCCGGGAACTCCCCACAGGCTCCGGAACACCGGGAAGGCGGATCTGGTGGTCCTGTGCTGCTGCTGCCCGCCCTACAGCCACGAGGATACCGAGCTGCTCTCCTAAAAAGGGGAGCGATCCCGGGCGACATCGCGTCTTCCATGGGGAGAACGCCTGGGGTGCTCCTTTTGCAGGTTCCCCGGAACCATGCACTGTTAGCCGGCCAGCCTGTTGCGATGACAGGCGCTCCGGCAGGAGGGACATCCGTCGGGAGGGACAGATGAAAAAGGCGGCCATCATCTCTGCGGCAGCCGGTCTGCTCGTTGCCGCGTACCTGGTTCTGTCGCCGGATCAGCCGGTCAGGAACGCCGAGCGTGCCGCAGGTCCGGTCGTCTGCTTCGGAGACAGCCTCACCTACGGGACCGGTGCGTCTCCGGGCATGGATTATCCCTCCCGGCTCTCCGGGCTCCTGGGCGTCCCCGTGATCAATGCCGGCCGGCCGGGAGACACGACCGCAGACGCGCTGGAGCGGCTCCACCGGGATGTCCTGTCCCATTCCCCGGGAATCGTGCTCATCACCTTGGGAGGCAACGACCTCAAGAACCGCCTTCCCCGGCAGGAGGCGTTCGCCAACCTCAAGGCGATCATCGAACAGCTCCAGGAAAGCGGAGCCCTCGTGGTGGTGGGAGGCATCCGCGTGCCCCTGCTCGGCCGCGGCTTTGGTGAGGAATACGAGCGGGTGTGCAGGGAGACCGGGGCCCTGCTCATCCCGGACATCTACGAGGGTCTGCTCGGACGCGATAAATTCATGAGCGATCCCATCCATCCCAACGACAGGGGGTATCGGATCATGGCCGAACGCTTTCATGCAGCCCTGCGGCCGTATCTGTGAGGGCTCGTTTCGGGGAAAAGAGCTTCAGCGGGATTTCTGTTGGGCGAGGGCTCGGTTTTCTGCCGGTCCTTGATGCCCCCTTGAAGGACACGTGCTGCTCTTTCAGATGGGGTTCCCGGGCAGCAGCCGGGAAATCACGGGTTCTTTCCTGTTCTTGCCCGGATCTTGAGAACCCGTGCAAAAAAACATTCGACCGAGCTTCAGTTCGAACATAGGCCCCTGATCCGGGGATCCCCGGATACAGCGCAGGGCTCTTCGCTCTACTGCCCGAGAAAGTCCGACACCTTGCCTGCAAGCCACGCGGTCCAGGCATCGATGCCCTCGCCCGTACGGCACGAGACGGGAATGATGGGCATCGTGCCGTTGAGCCTGAGCACCCGCTCTTTCAGGAGCTGCATGTCGAAGTCCGAGAGGCTCAGATAGTCGGTCTTGTTCACCAGGAGCACCTGGCTCACGGAAAACATGAGCGGGTATTTGAGCGGCTTGTCGTCGCCCTCGGGGACGCTCAGGATCATGGCGTTGTGGATCGCCCCGGTATCGAACTCGGCAGGGCACACGAGGTTGCCCACGTTTTCGATGATGACGAGATCGAGCCCGTCCAGGTCGAAGGCCTCGAGCCCCGCCGCGACCATCCCGGCGTCCAGGTGGCAGAAGCCGCCGGTACGAAGCTGCACCGCCTGCACCCCCGATGCCGCGACCTTCTCGGCATCCACGATCGAGTCGATATCCGCCTCCAGCACGCCGATGCGGAACCGGTCTTTCAGCCTCTCCACGGTCTTCAGGATCAGGCTCGTCTTGCCTGCGCCCGGCGAGGACATGAGGTTCAGAAGATAGGTCTTGTGCCTCTTGAGTCTGGACCTGAGCGACGACGCAAGCTCCCGGTTGTCGGAGAGGATGTCCTCCCTGATCTCGATGAGTCGGATCTCACTCATTATTCGGCCTCCATGTCCTTGATATAGTATTCCCTGCCCGAAACCAGGGTGAGCTCTTTGCCGCCGCACCCGGGGCAGGCGAAGTCCTTCATCCGTCCGGTCTCGACCCCGGACTCCCGGCCGCAGGCATTGCACCGGAACACCACGGGAATCCGCTCGATCACCAGCCTGGCGCCTTGGGCGAGCGTGCCTTTGCTGATGTAGTCGAAGTATTTCTGGATCCATTCATCCTCGAGGTCGCTCATCTCGCCGATGGCGAGGTTGATGGCGTGCACCCTGCGCACCCGGTTCATGCGCGCGTGCTTCAGGACGATGTCGAGAATGCTCTGGGTCACGGGCAGCTCGTGCATGACCACTTCCTTTTTTATGATTTGTCCCTGAATATCGGAGTCCTGTCAAGCACCTGCTCGTCCCACGGCGGGGAAAGGCTGTTCAGCGGGGGCGACTACTCCCTGCCGGTGCCCGAGTCTGTTTTTCTCCTGAGCCTGGCCAGGCGGTGGGCAAGGGCTTGCCTCTCGGCCGGGGAGAGGCCTCGCGAGCCTGCGAGGATGGCCTCCACCACGCCGATTGCCCGGGCGTGGTCGTATGCCCGGTGCTCCAGCCATTTTGCCAGCTCCTCCACGGCAAAAAGGTCGTGGGGGTCGCGGGAGACCATGTCCTCCCAGATTCTGACCGCGTCTTCCCACGTCCCCTGTCTCTTGTGGAAGAGAGACAGGGTCATCCCGGCATTGCGGGCCACGAGGGAATCCCGGGATTTCGCCAGTGCATCCAGGAGGGCCCGGGCAATGGTTTTGTCTCCGTGCTTAAGGTGCATTCTGGCCGCTGCCAGGAGGTCGCCCGGATGGGCATGGGGCTGTTCGCACCCGCCGGTGAGGAGATCCGTAAGATGCGCGGCCAGGGCCGCCATGGACACGATGTCCAGCCGGTTGTGGTGGAAGACCTCTTCGAGAGGCGAGGCATCGCGGTGTTTGAGCCAGTTGAAGTATCTCCCGGGGATCTCGTATCCGGGCACGTCGCCGGTGCGGTGAAAGTCGAGGACCTCGTTCTCCAGCGTACCCAGTCTGCAGTTTTCGAGCCGGTATCCGGCGAGTCTTCTGGAGGGAAAGAGCAGGTCAAGGTGCGGCATGTCCGTGAGCGGGTTTTGCAGCCTGTTGAGGATATACCGGGCGGAGAGCAGGTTCACGTCGAAGGCCCTGCCGTTGAAGGTCACCAGAAACCGCTTTTGTGCCGCCATGTCGCTGAGCAGGGCCAGCATGGAGCACTCTTCGTGAAAGTCGCGGGCAAAGAGCTGGCACACGACAAAGTCCTGCCCTTCGTACCACCCCAGGCCGATGAGGAAGGCGAAGGTACCGGTCCCGCCGGCGAGCCCGGTGGTCTCGGTATCCAGGAACAGGGCATCGGAGATGTCCATTCCCGCGATCTCGGGGTGTCCGGCAAGCATGGCGGCGGCCTTCATGTCGGCGCCCGTGAGGCGGCCGATCGGGATCTTGCCGTGGTACGACTGTGCCTTGAACGTGCATCGCGAAAAAAAGCACACGCCCAAGTCCGTTTCCACCTCCTCGCCGGTGATGACCTCGTGGAGCGGCCGGGCCGGCAGGGGCGTGTGGAAGGCAACGGTGCGCTGCGGGTAGGCGGCCCTGCGGGCCATGATGTCATCGATCTTCCGCCGCAGCTCGCTGAGCCGCTCCTGCCGCGGGCTCTTCGATGCGGCCGGCTGCCCTTCTCCTGTCAGGCGCTTCAGTCTGTCTTTCACGCTCATAGGTTCTTCTGCCGGGATTCTATGAGCTGACAATGAATCCGGAGGAGCCGGCCTGTCAAGGGCTTTGATTCGTTTTTTTCAGGCGTGCAGTGCGGATTTTTGATTTTTCAGAAGAAAACTCTATACCATTTTCTAGGCTCGAAAAGAAATTTGTCTGACAAAGGAATGTACATGATCGATGAACCGGGTTTTCCCAAGGGCATGCTCTTCTCCCTGATTCTGACCGCGCTTCTCTTCCTGACCGCTTGCTCCTCGGATAGCGATGATTCACAGGCCATACCCGAGGCTCTGGCACTGGACATACCGGCCCTGTATTCCACGGTGGATACCATCACCGTGCTGGTTGCCCACGAGTTCGAGGCCGAGCCGTTCACCGGCACGATCCACAGCGACATCCCATGCTGGTCGGTTCTGGAAAGCAATATCGAGGCCCTGTTCGAGGGCCGGGCCCTGGAGCCGGATGTGTATGTGCCGTCCGCACTCTCCGAGATGGAGGAGATACCCTCTCAGGAACAGGTTACCTGGACCTCGGAGGAAATCTTGAGCCTGGCACGGGATGTCTGGGACGCAGACCCGTCGAGCTACGAGGCGGAGTTTTTCGTGCTCTTTCTCAAGGGATCTTTTGAAAGAGAGGGCGCGCCTGACTACCAGATCATCGGGATCTCCATCGTAGGGACGCCGGTGATAGCCATTTTCAAGGACATCGTCCTCTCTTCGAGCTTCATCCCCCAGGTTGCCCGGTTCGTCGAGCAGGCCACCCTGGTCCATGAGTTCGGCCACGTCATGGGACTGGTGAACAACGGGGTGCCCATGGTGTCGGATCATCTGGATCCCGAGCACCCGCGGCACTGCACGAACGACCGGTGCGTCATGTACTGGGTGAACGAAGGGGCGTCCGACATGTCGGAATTCGTCCAACAGATGATCGACAGCGACTCCCTGGTCATGTTCGGCGAGCAATGTCTGGAGGATACCCGGAGTTATGTTCCTTGAAGAGCACGGGTTTCCGATAGCAGTACCGCATTCATCGAGGTCGGCGGCCCTTCCGGTTCCGGCGATGCCGATGGTGAAAAACGGCAAGCCAATGCCCGTGCTCAAGGCAACTTGTCACCGCGGTGCTCAGGGACGGTTTGCTTCTCCTCTTCCGAACAGGTCCTGTACGGCGCTGTTCAGCCCCTTGATCACCTCTCCGGCGGTGTCCCTGCCTATGGTCCCGATCGCGCCCGCACCCTCGACCGCCCTGCCCAGGCTCCCCTGGATCAGGTCTGTCATGGAGGCTGCGAGACGCCGGGAAAGGGCGTCGTTGAACGAGAACCGGGGGCTGGACAGGTCGCCTTCCAGCGTGAAGTCCAGAGTGATGGCGTTATCGGAGCTTTTCAGGAGCTTGAGCACGGCGCTGCGGGGCGCTCCCATGAAGGTCCCCCAGGGAGTCCGGGGCCTCGCGAGCTCGAGACCGGATATCCTCACCGCTCCCGGGGCCTTGAGATAGTTGCCCTCCACGCCGCACGTAAGGTCGAGATCCAGGGCGCCTCCAATGATCCCCGCCTCGTCGGCCCCGATCAGGTACGGCTGGATCGTGGTCATGTCCACTGATTCCAGTTTCAGCGAGAGGGATGTGTCTTTCGATGCGAGCTCGGTCCATCCCGCAAGGCGTACGTGTCCGTCGTGGTTCGTTCCCTTGACCACCCCTGCGAGCTCGAAGCGGGTGGTGTCCGCAAACGAGGGGATCGTGATTTTTCTTACATCCGCCCGGATGCCTTCCATGCGGATCTTCAGCGGCGGGTTCTTCGCCGTGGCATCGAACAGCTCGACCACCCCGTCCTGAAGGACGATGCGGCCGATGGAAACAGCAGGGGCGGCATTGTCCTGCGTCGCAGGGGCATCACCCGGGCCGCCTGTTTGCCCGGTTTCCAGCAGGCCGGGCAGAATCCGGAGCCGGCCCTCACCGGTTCTCAGCACCGAGAGATAGGGTCTGACCACGGTAATGGACCGGACCCGATACTCTCCCGACAACAAGCTGCGCAGGCTGGGAACCACCTTGATGTGCCCGGCTCGGAGCTCGTAACCGGCCGGCCATCGTGGGTCCCCCCTGATGCTCACCTGCACGGCCTCGACCCCGGTCAGGCCGAGCCGCATGCTTCCGATCTCGCTCCGGGGGCCGAGCGCGGCCGCCACCTTGTCTTCGAGGATGCGGCCGGCGAGCCGGAAGCCGGCGGCACCCGCCGCCCCGAGCAGCACGGCTGCAGCAAGGGCCGCCGCCATCCATTTCTTCTTTTTCCCTTCCATTGTCCGTATGCCTGTCTCCCCCGTGATTGCGTGATCTCACATCAGCCCGCGATTGCCCGGGTGATGTCTCATGTATCCCCTCCCGGGTAATGCGCGGTCCTCCCCGAGGGCCACGTCGCCCCTTCCGCCCGTCAGGGGCCGGCCGCGCCGGCGGGCGTGACCTCCTCAAGGCGCCGGGTTTCCGGTTATGGCCTCATATGTGTCAAGGTACTCAGCCCTGCGCTCCCTTGCAAGGGCGCGCTCTATCAGCTCCAATGCCTCGGTGTCTTCTCCGAGCTCATGCAGGACATGGGCCAGGTTGTTCATCACGTCGGCATCCGTTCCGTCCAGGGCGAGGCATCGGCGATAGAAGTGCGCTGCCCGGTCCGGGTCCCCCCGGGCATAGGCCAGGTTTCCCAGATTGAAGAGCGGAACCGGCCACGACGCATCCTTCTTCGCCGCCTTGAGATACTCCTGCCGGGCCAGAACGGGATCGCCGCCGCGCTCGTAGATCACGCCCAACTCATTGTGCTCGGAGGCCGAGAGGGGATCTTCGAGCACGACGATCCGGGGCATGGAGCACGACCACAGGAGCAGCAGGACGGGCAGGAAGGCCTTTAGGGGAAGACGAGCAGATAGGCCGAGCCTTTCTTTTTCCATATCCTTTCAAACTCCTCCCGGCTGAAGACCTGTGCGGCCTGGTGTCCGGTATGGGCTCTCAGCGAGCCGTCCATAACGTCGGTCACCACGAGGTAGTGGGGTTTCGAGACGACCCAGAAGCCCATGTCCACGAGCACGATGACCGGTTTGCCCGCATCCGTGAAACGCCTGAGATCGTCGATCCCCCCCTGTGCGAGCCGGGTATTGAATCCCTTGCCCCGGGCGTATGTCTCCAGGTCGGTGATGAGCGAGCCTTTGAGCCCCTCGCAGTACACGGTCTGCGCGATCGTGCCCTGGCCGATGTCGCGCCCGTAGTATGCCATGACCGAAGAGAGGGCTGCAGGGCCGCAGAAACGCGACTCCTGCCTGACGAAGGGGACACCCTCTATCCCGGATGCCTCCTCGCTAAGCGAAATGAGCGCGAGGAGCAGAATCAGCAGCTTCACCGTTCAGCGTGATGATGATGTCCTTGCCCAGCAGCTTGAGGATGACAATGACCAGGATGACGATGATCAGCACCCCGATCACCGCACCCAGCCCGTCTCCGCCTGCAAGCACGTCGTCGGAGGCCTGGGCCAGGAGATGGATCTGGGAAGGGGTCATTTCCGAGAGCTTTGCATTGACCTCATCGGCCGAGAGCCCGTATGCCCGGAGCTTTTCCTGGACGAGTTTGTTTTCCAGCGCGAGCCGGACTTTCTCCACATCCTGCTGGATCAGGGTGTCGCCGGCATCTCCGGAAAGACCCTTCGAGGGGATCATGGCGGCCCACGCGGGAGAAACGAGGAAGCCGATCATGTAGGCGGTAACGGTCAGCACGAGGACCCGGTTTCTCATCAACGATGTCATTGTCTTACCTCCTCTTCTCATTTTCCCTCCAGATATCCCGCTTTTTACGCCCTGTGTCAATTCAGATTCACTTAATCATCCGTATGGTGAGGGGATACCGGTAGAGCTCGTGGTTGCTCGCCCTGACAGCGGCAATGATGGTGAGGACCAGATCCGCCACCACGATCAGCGCCACCACCGGATAAAACAGGAGCCCGATCAGCACGGGGGTGAACCCGATGGCGATGATGAGGGCGAGAACGGCATAGATCGTCATGGATATCTGGAAATTCATGGACTCCTTGCCCTGATCGTTGACGCTGGGGTACTTGTCCTTGGTGAACAGCCAAACAATGAACGGGCCGAGGATATTCCCGAACGGAATGCCCAGCAGGACGATCAGTGCGGACAAATGGCTGATGATGGCCCAGGTCCGGGCCTTTTCGTCATGGATCATCTCCATCGCTTGTCTCCTTCAATGCTATGATAGTTCTTCAATAGGGTCTTTGCG
>JAHDKO010000146.1 GCA_018436855.1 Deltaproteobacteria bacterium
CCTTCCGCACCGACATCCTCGGGTCCCAGTACTGGAGCGGCCCCGTTCAGGTACAGCCCGGAGGAGCGAATACGGTACTCGTGGATGCAGGCGGCGGTACGTATACGATAACGGTCCGAAAAGACGCTGACAGCCCGCTGGCAGGGCTGAACGTATATCTGTTCAATCAGGCCGGAAGCTATCTGGGCCTCTTCGGCACAACCGACGCTGCAGGGTCGGTAGGGTTCGATGTTCCGGAGGGCACCTACAAGGTGCGGGCCGATTATATGGGCTACCAGTTCTGGAGCGTTGAAAGCTCGATCCTTGAGGATACTGCAATCGATCTCACTATCGGCCACCAGGATATTGTGATTTCGATAGACGGACAGTTTCAGAGTACGACAACTGCTCTGGAAGGAATCCCGGTTCATCTCTTTACCTCGGGGGGCTCCTATCTGGGCCGGTACAACACGACGGACGCGGGAGGGCTGGTGGTCTTCTCACTGCCCGAGAAACCCTACAAGGTTCGTGCGGATTATCTCAACCAGCAGTACTTCAGCGACGAGTTCACCTGGACGGACACCGTTGTGGAAATCCCGATGAGTGAAGCACAGATAACCGTGCTGGGAAGCGGGATGCCGCAGCCCGGCGTAAGTGTGTATGCATTCACGGACCAGGAATCCTACCTCGGCATATCAGGCACCACCAGTGCGGAAGGCCGGATTCTCTTCAGCCTGCCCGAGGGAGCCTACAACTTCAGGGCCGATTACAGCGGAAGCCAGTACTGGAGCGACGATCATACCCTGGTCGCCGATCAGACAAACCCGGTGGACATCAACGTGGGAGGCGGATCGTTCAGCCTCACCGTTCTCAAGGGCGCGAACGATCCTCTCGCGGGCGTGGCCTGCTACGTGTTCAACGAGGCGGGGGCATTCCTGGGTCTGTCCGGCACCACCGACGATCTCGGAGAGGTCGGCTTCGATCTGCCGAGCGGGTCGTACCGGTTCCGCATCGATTATCTCGGAGCCCAATTCTGGACGGGCGTACAGGCCGTTCCGGCCACGCTCGGGCATACGGAGATCATCACTCATCAGGACATCGTCATAACCGTGTCCGGTGATCTCGGCCCCGACTCAAGGCCCATGCAGAACATCCCTGTATATCTCTACGGCGCCGACGGGAACTATCTCTCTATTAACGCAAACACGGACGGAAACGGGCAGGTGACCTTCAACCTGCCGGATATGGCATTCAAGGTCAGGGCCGACTATCTCGGCAGGCAATACTTCAGCGATGAATTCACGTGGCAGGATACCACGGTTTCCATCCCCGAAGGAACTGCACGGGTGCTGGTGAATATCGAAGGAGCGCCCCTGGGCGGCGTGCCGGTATACGTCTACTCTTCTACGGATTCCTACCTGGGAATCACCGGAACAACGAGCTCTCAGGGTATCATCGAGCTCTGTCTGCCGGAAGGCACCTATAAGTTCCGTGCCGACTACCAGGGCGGCAGGTTCTGGATCTCTTCAGGCATTGCACACGACATGGTGAACGAGGTGGATCTCAATACGGGCGGCGGCGAATTCACTCTTGTGGTGGATGCCGGGCAGAGCCCGCTCGTGGGGGCCAGAGTATACCTGTTTACCGAAGCCGGTTCCTCCCTGGGTATGTCCTCGACCACCGATGAGGCGGGACAGGTGAGGTTCGTGCTGTCCAGCGGCAGATACAAGTTCCGGGTGGATCACCTGGGGTATCAGTTCTGGAGCGATGTGTTCGAGGTGCCTCTCGCGCTGTCGGGACTCATGAGCGTCCCTCACCAGAACCTGACGGTTTCTGTTGACGGATACTACCTCCAGCCCCTGGCAAAACAGGGAATCAGCGTATATCTCTTCTCGGCTTCAGGCAGTTATCTGGGGCAGACTTTGGCCACGGGGGCGGACGGAACGGTCACCTTCCTGCTGCCAGACAGGCAGTACCAGGCGCGGGCCGATTACCTCGGCCACCAGTTCTGGAGCGAGGTGTTTCAGTCTCAAAACGCGGCAATCACCATCGACGAGGGGCTGCTGAGAATATTCGTCACCAGGTCCGGTGCAGCCCAGGAGGGGGCCAGGATATACCTTTACAGCGAGAGCGGCGCCTACCTCGGGTTGTATGAGACCACCGATGTCTCCGGGGCGGCCGAATTCATCCTCCCGAACCTTTCGTTCAGATTCCGAATAGATCAGGGCAGCACTCAGACCTGGACCCCGCCCATCGTCATCAGGGAAGGCCAGGAGCAGGAGGTGGAGGTCGATCTCGATGAATAGAGACGCGGCATATTGCAGGGGCAGGTCCGGTTTCAGACGGGGGAGAGAGAAAACTCTGAAGGATTCGTGCAGAAAATTGCACGGGCACGCCCCCTTCTCCTTTTCTCTCATCCTTCTCATTTTCCTCTTTTTGCCCGCCCATGCACCGGCAAACACAGACGCCGCGGATCAGCCCACCACCAGGGTTGCAAATCAGGTGTGCCCGGATCTTTTTATCACTGCCGAGGATCTGCAAAAAAAACTTGAGCGGAAATCCCCCATCACACTGGTAGACATCCGGAGCCGGGAAGAATTCGATCAGGCCCGCATC
>JAHDKO010000083.1 GCA_018436855.1 Deltaproteobacteria bacterium
GAGAATGTCTTCTGGGCATATCGCGACCGGATCATCGACCTGAAGAAAGACAGCAGGATGCGCTCCGTCCTCATCTACAAAAACGCCGGGGAGACCGCGGGGGCGACGCTCGGGCATTCCTATTCCCTCCTGCTGGCGCTTCCCATCGTGCCCCGGGATATCGTGGACGAGCTCAGGGGCGCGGAAAATCACTATGCCTACAAAGAGCGCTGCATCTACTGCGACATCATCAGGCAGGAGATCCAGCTGGAACTCCGGATCGTCTCGGAGACGGCCTCCTTTCTCGCCATCGAGCCCTTTGCCCCCCGGGTGCCTTTCGAGACATGGATCATTCCCAAACGGCATTCGTCCCGGTTCGAGGAGATCGATTCCAAGGAGGTGGGCGACCTGGCCGCCATCTTCAGAGATGTTCTCGTCCGGCTCGATCGGGCACTGAACGATCCTCCCTACAACTATGCCCTGCACAACGCCCCCTTTGACAAGGCATACGACAAGATATACCACTGGCATATGGAGATCATCCCCCGGATCGGCATCCAGGGCGGTCTGGAATGGGGATCGGATCTGTACGTACACTCCACGGCCCCGGAAGATGCAGCCGCGTTCCTGAAAGGGCTCATCACCTAGAGAACGAGAGCAGGCGATAGATCATGCCCAGGTTTTTTGCAGACATCCTTTCGCACGGTCAAGCGGTTATCACGGGGAAAGACGCGAGCCACATCCTCGGGCCGCTGCGCAAAAAGATCGGCGACGAGCTCTCCATCCGGGATCACGAGACAGGATACCGGGCCCGGATCACGGCGGCAGGCCCGGGCAGGATCACCTTACAGGTGCTCTCCTCTCAGGAGCTGTCTGATCGGGGGTGCTGCCGGGTGCACCTGGGGATCAGCCTCATCGATCTGAAGGACATGGACGACCTGATGCGGTGCGTCACCGAGCTCGGGGTCTCGGAGATCCATCCCGTGATTTCCGGGCGGTCGAATGTCCGGGATATCGGCGGAAAGCGGATGCAGCGCTTCAGGCAGATCATTCTGGAGGCGATCAAGCAGTGCGAGCGCAGATCGATCCCGGTTCTCCACGAGCCGCTCATGCTCGGGGAGTTTCTGGAGCGTGTCGCCCCTGCCTGGCCGAACAGGCTGGTGGCATCACCTTTGTCGCATGTCTCCCTGCGGGACTACCGGCGCGAGGATGCCGGAATCCTCATCGGCCCGGAAGGAGGATTCTCGGAGCCAGAGCTTGAAAGGATAGTCTCCTGCGCATTCACCCCGGTCCACATGGGCAGGACCGTGCTGCGCTCCTATACGGCGGCGCTGACCGCGGTGGCCCTTCTCGCCATGTGAAAACGTATGGCCTCCCGGTTCTGTTTCGATCCGGTCCGGCGATCACCGGGTTCC
The DNA here is from genome assembly GCA_018436855.1 of Deltaproteobacteria bacterium. Classification (GTDB taxonomy): domain Bacteria; phylum Desulfobacterota; class Desulfomonilia; order UBA1062; family UBA1062; genus Phosphitivorax. Next base: position 1,395 of record JAHDKO010000083.1, read on the forward strand.
CCGGTCGACCGGGGGGCGCTGATGGGGGAAACGCCGCCTCATTGCCCGTCTTACGGCCATCGATCAGCGCGGTGTTCGATCGGGCAGACGCGGCCTTTCGCCTCTTTTTCCGGCACCTGCCTGATCGTTAAAGGCTACTGGTCCTTGTCGGCTCCGATCCTTGCCATCAGCTCCTGAGCCGCTTCCCGTTCATCAAACGGGGTTTCGGCATCCAGGGCCTTCTCCACGTATTTCCTGGCCTCGGGGTTTCTGCTCAGCTCGGCCAGGGCCAGTGCCATGTGATAATTGATAGCCGGCTCTTCAGGCAGTTTTTCCGCGGCAAGCTGGAACTGGGCCAGGGCGTTTTCGGCGAGCCCCTTCTTCAGGTAGACATACCCGAGGGTATCGGCGATCCTTGCGTCGTCCGGGAACTTGTCTTTGGCTATCTGCGCGAGCCGCAGGGCCTCGTTCAGGTCCGCAGGCTTTCCGCTCTGGACGAGGATCCAGGAGAGATTGTTCGCGGCCAGGGCATTTTTGGGATCCCGTTCGAGGATATAGGCATACACCTTCTTCGCATCCGATATCCTGCCCTGGTTCTGATTGAGCAGGCCGAGCATGGTGGCGGCCCTCAAGTCGCCGGGCTTTGCGTTGACCAGGGCTTCGTATTCGTTGATGGCCTTCTGCATCATGTTGTTGCGCGCATAGAATTGGGCAAGGGCATGATAGAGTGAGGAGTTGTCCGGTTCGAGCCTGGTGGCCCTCTTCATCTCGCTCAGCGCGCCCTCCACATCGCCCGAAGTCTCCAGGAGCCGTGCGGTGATCATGTGGCAGTAGGCGGAATCATGCTTTTCGCAGGCGGCTTTGACTTTCTCGAGGGTCTCCTCTTTGGTGATGGCCGAAGGCGCGATGCTGGTGAACAGGGTCAGTGCCTGGACCTTTTCCGGGAAGAGGGCCAGCGCCTTCTCCGCATACTGATAGGCGCTTTTTTTCTCCCCACTGGAGAGAGCGAGAAGGCTCCGGGCGTGCAGCGTCTGCCAGCTCTCAGGCGAGGCCTTTTCCAGTGAGTCCACGAATGACGAAGCCAGCGCCGCCTCGCCTGTCCTCATCGCGGACAATGCCCCGATGTACAGCGTGTCCGGGGTTGCAGCGGCATGTTCCGCCAGGATATTCACCTGATGAAGCGCTTCCTTGTATTTGCCTTCCATGAACTCGATCTTTGCCATGATGCCATGGAGCGCTGCATTGTTCTGATACTCCTGAAGCGACTTTTCCACCAGCTCCCGTGCCTGTGACGCCTTGCCCTCCATGATATAGGCCTGAGCAGTCGGAACGGCCACGTCCGGCCTCCGGGGGGTGTTCTTGATGAGTGCATCCAGGGTGTCGAGGGTCTTGCCGGGTTGCTCCTGCCTGAGATAGATCCGGGCCAGCAGGATTCGTGCGGAGATCGCGCCGGGGTCTTGCTCCAGGGCTTCCACGAGAATCTTCTCTGCAGCGGGCAGATCCTCCTTTTCCAGGAGCAGCTGTGCGATCACGGTCTTCGTGGTGGTGGTGTCCTCGATCTTCCGGGCGGTTTGTGCAAGGGACAGCGCCTCGTCGATATTCCCCTTCTGCTGCATGACGCCCGATTCCAGCAGGTAGGGCCCCGGATCGTCGGGGAATTTGGATTTCAGCTCTGTCAGCAGGGCCTTGAACAGATCGTCCATGTGATGGGCTGCATAGAAGCGGGCCAGTGCGATGCCTGCATCGATATTGTTCTGTTCCGCGCGGTAGGCGTCCTCGGCCCACGTGCGGGCGCTGCCGATGTCGTCTTTGAAGACATAGATGTCGCTGGCGAGGAACCGGATCTTGGAGGAATCGGGATAGAGGGACGAGCCCCGGGAAATGAGCGACAGGGCGTCCTTCGTCCGGTCGGTGGCCATGTACATCTGGACGGCGTTGATGATGGTCGCCTCCAGGGGTTTCTGATCCGCGATCAGCTCATCCATGATGGCAGTAGCCTCGGCCTTTTTCCCGTTCTGAAAGAGCGCCTGGGCGAGCATTTCCTGTGCCTTTCTGTTCCCGGGCTCGTACTCCAGAATCGTTGACGCCTGTTTTTCGGCCAGATCGTATTTTCTGGCCAGAAGCTGGATGGACGTGAGGTATTCGTGCGCGGCGGTATTCTCGGGATCGATGGCCGCGGCCCTGGAGAATGACCGGTAGGCTTCATTGGCCTTCATCAGCTTGAGCTGGACCTCGCCCAGGGTGACAAGCGTCTGTGCATCGTCCGGTGCGATCTGAAGGGCATTCTGAAATTCTATGGCGGCCTCTGCGTACTTATCTTTCTCCATATATGATCGGGCACTGTTGAGATAGGCGTCCCTCTTTTCTTCAGGGCTCTTGCTGCAGCCGCTTATCAGGAACAGACAGGGAATAAGGACGGCAAGGAAGATTCCGACGAATCGTTTCATATTACCTCCACATCAATCTCATTGCGGGAAAAATACCATAAATCAAGGCAAAGGAAAAGGAATATGCTCCGAAAAGGGAATTGGCCGGCGGGGGAAATGCCCGCCGGATACTCAAAGGCGGGTCGGCCGTAAGCAGTGACCTTTTCTTGACTTCTTTCTGCCGGGATACTATCTATCTTAGTAACACAGTGCTGGAGGAACCATGATCTTCGATCCGCTCTATATCATCATGATCGTGCCTGCCCTGATCTTGAGCGTGTATGCTCAGATCAAGGTGAAGTCAACCTATGCAAAGTTTTCCAAGATGTCAACGTACCGGGGGATCACCGGAGCCCAGGCGGCCCGTGAGATCCTGAGATCGGCCGGGGTCCACGGGGTGGATATCGAGCTTACCCGGGGATTCCTCTCGGATCACTATGACCCCCGTTCCCGGGTGCTCAGGCTCTCCGAGTCGGTTTACTCGGGCGACTCGATCGCGAGCGTGGGCGTCGCGGCACACGAAGCCGGGCATGCGATACAGCACGCCCACGGGTATGCGCCGCTCAAGCTCAGGAGCGCCCTGGTGCCCATCTCGTCCCTTGGGTCGAACCTTGCCTGGCCCCTGCTCATCATCGGGTTCATCTTCATGGCCCAGTCGCTCATTCTGGCGGGTATCGTCTTCTTCAGCCTTGCCGTACTCTTCCAGATCGTCACTCTCCCCGTGGAGTTCAACGCCTCGTCCAGAGCGCTTCAGGCCCTCCCGGCTTCAGGCATTCTTTCGGACACCGAGGTCAACGGCGCCCGCAAGGTGCTCTCCGCGGCCGCCCTCACCTATGTCGCGGCCGCAACGGCTGCTGTTCTGCAGCTGGTTTACTTTCTTCTCAGGGCGGGTCTTCTGGGCAATGATGAGTGAGGGAAGAACCGGATATTTTGTCCTGGAAAAGGGCCGTGCACATTTCCTGCATAAATAGCGTCGTCTGAGGTGCGGCCCCAAAGCCGGCGGGCTTAAAAAGGAATATTCTATCACGAAATCCCACGAATATGTCGCCATACTGGTGGTGACACAACCCGGTGTGTCCGCTTTGGGTACAAGGGAAAGGGTGATATTCTATTAATATCAGCAGCCTTATCTGACGATGTAAAGAAATGATGAACCGGAGCGTATATTCATCCGTCATACTGTTTGTCTTTGACCTGGCAGTCGCCGCAGGCGCCGTCTTCCTCGCCAAGTATATCGAGCGGTGGCTTCCCGGGGTGTCTCTCCCCGACGAGCTTCTCTGGTTCAAGGGAAGTGTCTATGCGGGGGTGGGGGTCGTGTGTTTCTATTTTCAGGATCTCTACAACTGGAGATACTGGCGGAGAACATCCGAGCTCACGTCGTCCATTCTCCTGGGAGGGGGGCTCGCTCTCATCGTGCTGGCCCTCATCTACTACATCATACCCACCGTGGGCCTTGAGCGCAACGTCCTGCTGGGGGCCATGCTCATCTCCCTGGGCGCATCCTTTGCCATCAGGGCGGGGTATCTCAAGTTCCGGTTCATCGACCGGAGGGCTTCCCGGATCGTGATCCTGGGCGATGGCGACAATGCCAAGTTCCTTCTGAGGGAGATTCGCGCCGGAGGGTACCCGGTCATGCTCGAAGGGTACATCGGCAGAAACAACTGGGATCTCGCCTCCAGATGCCTGGGCGACATCTCCGACATGCACCGGATCATCAGGGAGGTCGAGCCCGATCTCCTGGTGGTCGCCCCGGACGGGTGGAGGGGGACGCTTCCCATCGACGACCTGCTGCACATCAAGCTGACCGCGTGCGACGTGATCGACGCGCCGAGCTTTTACGAGCGGGTTACCGGGAGGATCCTGGTGGAGGAAATCCGCCCGAGCTCCATTATTTTCACCCGCGGGTTCCTGAGCTCTTCTCTTCAGGACGCCGTAAAGAGGGGGTTCGATGTCTTTTTTGCCCTCCTGGGCATCGTTCTCACCTTTCCCATCATGGTTCTGACCGTCCTGGCCATCCGGATCGATTCGCCGGGCCCGATCTTTTACCTCCAGCAGCGGGTTGGGATGGACGGCAGGGACTTCAAGCTGATCAAGTTCAGGTCCATGAGGCAGGACGCCGAGAAGAAGGGACCCCAGTGGGCTTCCCAGAACGATCCCCGGGTCACCAGGGTGGGGCGCATCATCCGGAAGCTCCGGATCGACGAGCTCCCGCAGTTCATCAATGTGCTCAAAAACGACATGAGCTTTGTCGGACCCCGGCCCGAGCGCAGGTATTTCGTGGATCAGCTCGAGAAGGTGATCCCCTACTATGCCTTACGGCTCCATGCAAAACCGGGGATTACGGGATGGGCCCAGATCAACTATCCGTATGGCGATACCATCGAGGACGCCAAGGAAAAGCTGAAGTACGAGCTGTTCTATATGAAGCACCGCTCTTTGTGGCTGGATCTGGTCATCATATTCCAGACCGTCAAGGTCGCCGTCAAGGCGCGCGGGTCTCAGTAGCCGCGAGTGTTCATCCACAGATCCGCGAGTCGATTCCGTGTAATGAACGAGAGAGGTGTGGTGCTTCAGGGTGCGGAGAGCACGAGCGGCCCGTCTTTCGTGATGGCGATGCTGTTCTCGAAATGGGCCGAGAGCGAGGAGTCCTCGGTGATCGCGGTCCATCCGTCGCTCCTGATCAGGACCTTGTGGGTCCCCATGTTGACCATGGGCTCGATGGCCAGCGTCATGCCTTCCTGGAGAACCGGCCCTTTGCCCCGTTTGCCGAAGTTGGGAATCTGTGGGGCCTCGTGCAGGCTTCTGCCGATCCCATGGCCGACGAAATCCCTTACCACGCTGAATCCGCCTGATTCCGCGACCTTCTGGACCGCGGCCGAGATATCGTAGAGATGGTTGCCGGGTATGGCCTGGGCGATTCCCGCCTCCAGGGAATTTCTTGTGACCTCCAGGAGCCTGTGGGCCTTGGGTGAAATCACGCCCACCGGGAATGTCCGGGCCGCATCGGAATAGAAACCGTCGAGCAGCGCTCCCACGTCGATGCTCACGATATCGCCAGACTCGAGGATCCGGGGTCCGGGGATGCCGTGGACCACCTCCTCGTTCACCGAGGTGCACAGGGTGGCAGGGAAGTCACGGTATCCCTTGAAGGCCGGCGTCGCTCCGCGGGAGCGGATGAAGAGCTCGGCCTCGCGATCGAGCTCGATCGTGGTGATCCCGGGCCGGACCATGGGTTCGATATGCTCGAAGAGATGCGCGAGGATGCGGTTTGCCTCCCGCATGATCGCAATTTCATACTCGCTTTTGAGGATTATCATCCATCCAGTACCTTTTTGAGCGGATATTCGATGATGCCTCGTGCCCCTGCCCGCAGGAGCTCGGGGATCAGGTTTCTCGACTGGGACTCGTGAATGATGATCTCCAGGGAATACCATTCGGGGTCGTGCAGGGGGCTCACCGTGGGAGAGGTTATGGCCGGGAGCATGCCGATGATCTGCTCGAGGCTTTTCCTGGGGGCGTTCATCTTCAGACCCGCCATGCCGGTGGCCTGAAGGGCGGACTTGAGCATCAGGGCGATCTGTTCGATCTTGGTCCGCTTGTCGCGGTCTTTCCACGACTCCTTGTTTGCGATGAGCTTGGTGTTGGTGACGAGCAGCTCTTCGATGATCTTGAGATTGTGTGCCCGGATGGTCGAGCCGGTCTCGGTGACCTCCACGATGGCGTCGGCCAGCCCGTCGACCACCTTGGCCTCGGTTGCGCCCCAGGAAAATTCCACGTCGACGTCGATGCCCCGCTCCCGGAAGTATTTCCGGGTGAAGTTCACCAGCTCGGTGGCGATCTTTTTCCCCTGGAGGTCATGGATGGTGTGAATGCCTGATTTCTCATCCACCGCAAGCACCCATTTGGCAGGGCGATAGGTGGCCTTGGAGTAGATGAGGTCCTCCACCTCCTGCACGTCGGACGAGTTTTCCAGGATCCAGTCCTTGCCCGTCAGGGCCACGTCGAAGAGCCCGGACTCCACGTAGCGCGATATCTCCTGTGCCCTCACCAGGGCGCAATCGATTTCGGAATCGTCGATCAAGGGGAAATAACTCCGTGAGGAGGTGGTGATGTTCCAGCCGGCATCCCGGAACAGGTCGATGGTGGATTGCTGGAGGCTCCCCTTGGGGATGGCGAGTCGTATGAGGCTCATGATTTGTATACCTCTTTGGGATCGAACACCTTCTCCCCGTCTTCGATCAGTTCGCCGTTTTCGATCTTCCGGTAGAAGCACGACCGGTAGCCGGTGTGGCAGGCCGCGCCTCCTACCTGTTCCACCTTGAGCACAATGGTGTCGCGGTCACAGTCGACGCGCACTTCCCTGACCTTCTGGAAATTGCCGGATTCTTCGCCCTTTCTCCACAGCTTGCTGCGCGACCTGCTGTAGTAGCAGGCCCGGCCGGTATTCAGCGTCTCTTCGAACGCCTCCCGGTTCATATAGGCAAGCATGAGCACTTCGCCGGTCTCCCAGTCCTGCGCGATGGCAGGGACAAGACCGTTCTGTTTGTCAAAGTCTATATAAGTATCTATCATATTGGTCTCCTTGGTTCTCAAGGGCTTATCAATTTTTCCGCCAGGGTGTCAAGGAGGCATCGCCGTTTGAAGTGCCGGTGGGTTCTAGTGCTGCAGTGGTAATCAGTTATGGGGGCAGGTCGGGGTCAGGTCTCGACATATGACACGGGGAGTGTCATATGTCGAGACCTGACCCCGACCTGCTATGACTCCGATCCTGCTAGGGCTGGTGAACGTTTGTCCCCAGGAGGTCTTCGGCCGCCTCTTTGAGGATTTCCGCCAGTGTGGGGTGCGGGAAGTAGGACGCGAGAAACTGCTCGGCCGTGAGCCCCTGGTCTACGGCCAGGGCTGCTGTGGAAATGAGGTCCGTTGCGTGGGGTCCAACGATGCTGACCCTTTTGATCACCCCTTCGGGCGAGGTGGTGATGCGGGCATAGCCGTCGTTTGCCTCCATGGTCCGGGCCCTGCCCAGCGCGGAGAGGGGAAAGGTGCCGGTGCGCTCGTTGGCCGATTCCTCAGCCGAGGGGGTGCTTCCCACCGAGGCGACCTCGGGCCGGGTAAAAATGGCCGACGGGATGTTCCGGTAGGACATGCCCGTGCCGGAGCCCGTGATGTGATCCACGGCAACGGCTGCCTCACGGGAGGCCACATAGGCGTACATGTGCTCGCCGGTCACGTCTCCGATGGCGTACACGCCCGGGGCAGAGGTTTCAAGGTGCCCGTCGACCGCGATCCCGCCGGAATCGTTCAGCGCAACGCCCGCCTCCATGCAGCCGGCAGGGATGCGGGGTTGTCTGCCGATGCACAGGAACACCTTGTGCACATCCACGGTCTTGCCGCCTTCAGGGGTATCCAGGGACAATGAATAGGGACCCGAGCCTTCGATATGGGTCACGCACGCCGAGGTGTGGACTCTGATCCTGCGCATGAGTTTGGTCATGTACGACGAGATGTGCTCCTCTTCCAGAGGCAGGACCCGATCGAGCGCCTCGATGAGTGTCACCTCCACGCCGAGGGTGCTGAAGAGATGGGCCATCTCCATCCCGATCACGCCCGCCCCGATAATGGCGAGCGACTCGGGCAGCTCGGTGACCTCGAACACCTCGTCGCTGGTCCATATACCTCTTTCCGCAAAGAGCCGGGGGCGCCTGGGGTTCGACCCGGTGGCGATGATGGTGTGCCCGGCCTTCAGTCGCATATCCCCCGCCGTTACCAGCCCGGGCCCGGCGATGTCCGCGGCGCAGCGGAACACATCCACCCGGTTCTGCTTCAGGAGATACTCGACCCCCTTCGAGAGCCTGGCAACCACCCGGTCTTTCCTGGCCTTCATCCGGGCGAAGTCCACGGTCGGCTTCTCCACCCTGATACCGAATTTCTCCGCCTCTCTGATCCTGGCCAAGAGGGCGGCGCTTTCGATATAGGTCTTGGTGGGGATGCACCCGGTATTGGTGCAGGTGCCTCCGAAGCGTGAGTCCTCGGCGATGCCCACCTTCAGACCCTTCCTGGCGGCGAGGATGGCCGCCGTATAACCGCCGGGCCCTGCGCCGATGACCATGAGATCATACGCCTCAGCCATGACCATTCACCGGTTTCTTAGCCTTTTTGCCCGGAATGGGATAGCAGATCTCCACATACCGATGTTTGCGGACCCCGATCGCCTCCCGGTGTATCATGAGCATCTCCCTGCGCGAGACGGCCTGCCTCCTGAGGCTGTTGAACTCCTCGACCATGGCGTTGTAGGCCTGCACATCCTCTGTCATTTTCAACTCCCTGTCCAGCGCATCCAGTCTCTTCAGGATATATTCCAGCAGGTCTCCGCTATGGCCAAGGGCCTTGGCCATTTCCTCGACGATCTCTTCCTGGGTTTTGTCGACTCCGTCTCTGCCCATACGGTATGCCATGTTATCATAGAAGGGTGGGCGATGAAAGACGCATCATCGGGATGAAAGGCAATAAGAAAAAAGGATAATTCTTTCCCTCAAGAGATGGTTCAATTATAATGGACGCGGTTGGGTCCAAAGGGTGATCGTATTGAATCCTCCTTCTTAGTCCGCTTCGGAGGATTTTGAAGGTGGGGCCACATTCCCCGCCGCTTGCAGCTTCAAAGGGTCCAAGGCTTGATCTTAAGGTTCATACCATTGATTGAGCGGCCTTAAAGATGGGTCGGAAATGACCGTTGCAATGCCCCGGCGAGGTATCTTATGGAACCGGGTGAGGGGCTGCCGCGAAAACGATACCGTGCCGGCAAGACAGGGCCGTGCGGATAAAGATAGAAAGGGCAATGACCGATAAGCATGCATAATGGAGGCGCCTTGAATGAATGGTGAAATCATATGCGAGGGGATAGATACGTCCGTACTGTCGCTGGGGGTTCCCACCATCGACTCTCCCCTTCTCGCGACTGCACGGTGTGTGGAGGAACACGAGCGGGTGATCATCGACTCTTCGCTCTCCGCCCTCGACGCGTGCCTGCGTGAAAACCGGGAGGTTCCCTCGTTCGAACGCGCGGGCCCGCGCAAAAAGATCTTCTTCGACCCGTCGAAAACCAAGTGCGGCATTGTCACCTGCGGCGGGCTGTGCCCGGGCATCAACGACGTGATCCGGGGCATCGTCCACGAGCTGTACTATATGTACGGGGTGGAGATCATCTACGGGGTTCCCTACGGGCTGCAGGGGTTCATCCCGCGCTACCGGCACTCCTTCATCGAGCTGACGCCTTCGTTTGTGGAGAATATCCACGGGCTGGGCGGGACGGTCCTGGGGTCGTCCCGGGGTTCGCAGGATATCGGCGAGGTCGTGGACGCCATCGAACGGGTCAACCTGAACATCGTGTTCTTCATCGGGGGGGACGGCACCCTGAAGGCCGCCTCCGCCGCTGCACGGGAGATTCTGTCGCGGGGATACACCTGCTCGGTGATCGCGGTTCCCAAGACCATCGACAACGACATCAGCTTCGTTTCCCAGACCTTCGGCTTCGATACGGCCGTGGAAGAGGCGGGGAAAGTGATCCGGTGCGCGCACGTCGAGTCCAAGGGCGCGCCCTACGGCGTCGGCCTGGTGAAGCTCATGGGCCGGGACTCGGGATTCATCGCCGCCAACGCGGCCCTGGCCTGCCGCGAGGCGAACTTCGTGCTCGTGCCCGAGGAGGATTTCGATCTCGAAGGGGAAAAGGGCCTGCTCGCTACCCTCGAGCGCAGGCTCAAGGCACGGGGGCATGCCGTGGTCGTGGTGGCCGAGGGCGCGGGCCAGAAATTCTTCGACGGCCTCCCCAGGCAGACCGATCTCTCCGGCAATGTCAAAAAGGGTGATATCGGCCTGTTCCTGAAGGAGAAGATCGAAGCGTATTTTTCCGCCCGGTCGTATCAGGTCAATCTCAAATACATCGATCCGAGCTATGTGATCAGGAGCGTTGTGGCCAATTCCTCTGATTCCATATTCTGCGGGTTCCTGGCGCAGATGGCCGTTCATGCCGGCATGAGCGGGAAGACCGACATGCTCATCGGTCTGTGGAACAACACCTATGTGCATATCCCCATCGCGCTGAGTGTGAGGGAGCGGAAAAAGATCGACACAACCGGGCCCCTGTGGATGTCGGTAAAGGAATCCACCGGGCAGCCGATCATGAAAAATGGGTAAGGAAAGCGTGACGCAGTCCAAACCGAGAAAAGGAGAGGGGTATGGAAGACAAGATTCTTGACGATGACGACATTATCGATCTCACGGATCTCCTGGAAGAAGGAGAACCCAAGAGAGGCAATACGAAGAAGGAAGCCGAACCTCCGGCGCGCACCCCTTCGCAGGAGCCCGATTCGTTCGACCTGGGCAAGGAAATATCCATGGAATACGATGTCTCGGTCGAAGAGATCGAGCAGGGGGAAGAGAGCCTGGATATGGACGCCGGCCTTTCTTCAGGGGAAGAGATCGCTCTCTCTCGGGAGAGTGGGGAAGGCGAGGAAATAGTTCTGTCCCAGGAGCCCGAAGGGGAGATCGAGTTCGATTTCGGCGATACCGGGCCAGGGGAAAAGAAAAGCGGAGAGGCACCTTCTCAGGAGAAACCGGAAGAGATCTCTGTGGACGAACCCGGCGAGCCCGCTCTTGAAATGGACGAAGACCTGTCCGCGGCTGCGGACTCCGGTGTGGAAGAACAGCCCGTCGAGCGCCCGGCAGAGGATGCCGGCGGTGACACCCTCAGGGAATTCCCGGAAGATGACGGAGCCGCGGAGCCTCTTTCAGTCGAGGACGAGCCTGCGGATCAAGCGGCGGAAGAGATCGGAGAAAAAAACGGCCCGGCACCGGTTCCAGGGGAAGCGCAAGGCGCTGTCCCTGAGGACGTGCTTGGAGATCTCAGGCAGGAGATCCCCGGGATGCTCGAAGAAATGGTGAGGCCGATCATGTCCGAGCTCGTACGCGAGCTGGTTATGACCACCCGCGAGCAGCTGCCGGGCATCATCGAGAAAGTGATCCGCGAAGAGATCGAAAAGCTCAAGAAACTGGATTCCTGATCTGTCCGTCCCGAAGGCCCGCCGACAGCCCGCTGTCGGCGGGCCTCCTGAAATCTTTTTTTGCCTTCTTGTCACCGATCGGGATTACGTCCCTTTGGAAAAACAGCGGCCGTGGTCCGATTCCCGCCTTTACCCGGCCGATAGTTTTGCCTTTCCCCTGTTTTCATGCTATGAAACCCGCAGCCTACTGGTGAGGAGAAACCCATGCGAGACAGAGAATACAACCCCAAGGACATTGAACAGAAATGGTATGATTTCTGGATGGACGAGCACTATTTCCATGCCGATGAAAGCGATGAGGTCAAGCCGCCCTATGCCATCGTCATCCCTCCTCCGAACGTCACCGGGGTTCTCCACATGGGGCATGCCCTGAACAACACCCTTCAGGATATCATGATCCGCTACAAGCGGATGGACGGGTTCAACGCGCTGTGGATGCCGGGAACCGACCATGCCGGCATCGCCACCCAGAACGTGGTGGAAAAGGCCCTGGCGGCAAAGGGTGTCTCCCGGCACGACCTGGGCAGAGAGGCCTTCATCGACGAGGTCTGGAAGTGGCGGGGAAAGCACGGCGATCTGATCATCAACCAGCTCAAGCGACTGGGCGCATCCTGCGACTGGGAGCGGATCCGCTTCACCATGGACGAGGGGCTCTCCAATGCGGTCAGAAAGGTGTTCGTCACCCTCTACCGGGAGGGTCTGATCTTCCGGAGCGACTATATCGTGAACTGGTGCCCCCGGTGCCACAGCGCCATCTCCGATCTCGAGGTGGAGCACGAGGAAGAAAGCGGTTTTCTCTGGCACATCCGCTATCCCTTCGCCGAAGGGGAGGGCGAAATCGTGGTGGCAACCACCAGGCCCGAGACCATGCTGGGCGACACCTGCATCGCCGTGAATCCCACGGACGAGCGGTACACCTCGGTGGTGGGCAGGGAGGTTATCCTTCCGATCCTCAACCGGAGGATCCCCATCATCGCCGACCCCGTGGTGGACAAGGAGTTCGGCACCGGCGCGGTGAAGATCACCCCGGCCCACGACCTCAACGACTACGAGCTCGGGCTCAGACACGGGCTCGATATCATTGTGATCATGGACGAGTCCGGGGTCATGAACGAAAACGCGGGTCCCTACCTGGGGATGGACCGTTTCGCGTGCAGGAGAAAGCTGGAGGAGGATCTCCAGGAGCAGGGCTATCTCATCGACAAGACCCCCTACACGGTGCCAGTGGGCAAGTGCTACCGGTGCAAGACCGCCATCGAGCCGTACCTGTCGAAGCAGTGGTTCGTCAACACCAAACCCCTGGCCGAAGAGGCCATCAATGCCGTGAAGGAGGGCAGGACCCGGATCGTCCCCAAGCAGTGGGAAAAGACCTACTATGAATGGATGTACAACATCCGCGACTGGTGCATCTCGCGCCAGATCTGGTGGGGCCACCGCATCCCTGCCTGGTATTGCGAGGACTGCGGCGAGGTCATCGTGAGCGAGGAGGATCCCGCCTCCTGTCCTCACTGCAAGTCGGACAGGCTCCGGCAGGAGACCGATGTGCTCGACACCTGGTTTTCTTCCGGACTGTGGCCGTTTTCCACCATGGGCTGGCCCGAAGAGACCGGAACGCTTCAGAAGTTCTATCCCACCAACGTGCTCATCACCGGGTTCGACATCCTCTTTTTCTGGGTCGCCCGGATGATGATGATGGGGCTGAAGTTCATGAACGAGGTGCCCTTTCACGACGTGTATCTGCACGCCCTGGTCCGCGACGAGCAGGGCCAGAAGATGAGCAAGTCAAAGGGCAACATCGTTGACCCCATCATCGAGATGGACAAGTACGGGGCCGACGCGTTCCGGTTTGCGCTCACCGCGTTCGCGGCCATGGGCAGGGACGTGAGGATCAGCGACAAGCGCATCCAGGGATACCGCTTCTTCATCAACAAGATCTGGAACGCGGGCAAGTTCGTCCTGGCGAATATCGAGGGCTTCAACCCCCGGAGCGTGTCTCCCGCTGAGGCGGACTTCAGCCTTGCCGACGCCTGGATCCTGACCGAGCTCAACAAGACCGTCGAGGCTGTCCGGACCGCCCTGGAGGAATACCGCTTCAACGATGCGGCGGACAGGCTCTACCAGTTCACCTGGCACCAGTTCTGCGACTGGTACATCGAGCTCTCCAAACCCCTGCTGAACACCGGCGCCGCCCCCGTGACCCGGTGGGTCCTGTGGCACGTGCTGGAATCCGTGCTGGAGCTTCTGCACCCCGTCATCCCCTTTGTCACCGAAGAGATCTGGCAGCACCTGCCCGGCAGGGAAGGCAGGTCCATTGTGGTGGCCGCGTATCCCAAGGTCGATGCGGCCCTGGATTTTCCCGAACAGGCCCGGGAGATGGAGTACATCATCGACATCATCACCGGGGTCAGGAGCATCCGCGGCGAGACGAACATCCCTCCGTCCACGCAGCTCGACGTGGTGCTGCGCATGAAGTCGAAAGAGATTGAGGCGGCCGTGGATACCTATGGCTTCTTTGTCAGGGACCTGGCCCGGGTACGCTCCATCGGCTTCATTCCGGAAGGCGCGCCCCGGCCCAAGCGCTGTGCCCTGGCGGTTACGGCAGAGGCCGAGGTCTATGTGCCTCTGGAGGGCGTGATCGATATCGATAAGGAAAAGGAGCGCCTCTCAAAGCAGATGGGGAAGATGGAAAAGGAGCTGGAAGGCAAGCGCAAGAAGCTCTCCAATCCCGGCTTCCTTCAAAAGGCGAACCCCGAGGTCGTTGCCGAGCAAAGGCAGATCAAGGAAGATCTCGAGTTCAAGCTGGAGAGGCTGCTCAAGGCGCGCGAACTGCTCGAGGGATAATGGCGGACACACCTTTTCCCGCGATCGTACAGGAGGTCGTCGAGCTTCCGCGCGTGGGCTCCACAAACACCCTTGCCCTTGATTCGGGCAGGGCGGGCCTCCTGGTGACCGCCTCCGAGCAGACAGAAGGCAGGGGCAGGAAGGGCAGGTCCTGGTTCTCTCCGCCGGGGTCGAACCTCTATGCGACGCTGACGGTGGGCATGGTCGACCCCCGGCTGTCACTGGTGGCCGGGGTGGCGCTCAGAGAGGCCCTGGCAGGGATCGCCGGCAATGATTTTCCCGTCGAGATCAAGTGGCCCAATGACCTGATCGTGCAGGGAAGAAAGGTCTGCGGCATTCTCTGCGAGGCGCGGAGAGGGATCACGGCCGTGGGCATGGGCATCAACGTGAATCAGGCCGCCTGGCCTGCCGGGCTCGAATCCAGGGCCACATCACTGGCCCTGGTCCTCGGGCGCGAGGTGTCCAAGGAGCAGGTGCTCCACCGGGCTGTCGAAGCCCTGGACAGATGGCTCGTTCTCTTCACCATCCAGGGGTTCGGCCCTGTCCGGAGGAACTACCTCGAACACGGGCTTCTGAGCACGCACGAGCTTCTGACAGAGGAGGGCGCCCCCTGCTCGATCGTTGACCTGAACGAGGACGGGCACCTCCTGATCGATGTTGCGGGTGCACCCAGAGAACTCGTGAGCGGTTCGATCGTCATCCGGCAGAGAGCGGAATTCTAAGGCGGATTCCACAAGATGAGTGCCGGCTGTTTCCCGGTTGTTGTGCCGGCTGCACCACCATTCATTCATGCCGCTGTTCCCCTTGCATTTTTTCAGACTGTACCTACCATTAGTACTACAGAATAAAGGGAGGGAGTATGCGTTTAGACAGAATCATCCAGCAAAAATCACATGATCCATATAATGACGGACGAAAGTATACCGAGGGTATGTATTGTCCTCGATGCCAGGCCCTTTACCATCAGGGTAGGTGGAGATGGCCGGGGAAAGGCGATACCTTCCGGGAGCCGCAGCTCTGTTCGGCCTGCAGGCGGATACGAGACAACTTCCCCGCAGGCGAGGTCCGGGTTTCCGGGAAGTATCTGAACAGTCATAGAAGGGAGATCGTGAATCTCATCCAGAACGTGGTCAAGGAAGAGGAGGCACGGTCCCCGCTGAAAAAGGTCATCGATTTTTCAAACGAGGGTGACCGGCTCCGGGTGAGTCTCACCGACGACCATCTGGCACGCCATATCGGAGAGGCCCTCCATCGGGCGTACGATGGGGACCTCGCCATCAAGTACTCGGAGGGCGAACGGTTTGTACGCCTCCAGTGGCACCGGGATGTATGAAGCATCCCGTTATAGTCAATGCGGATGATCTGGGGCTGAGCAGGGAAATCAATGAGGGCATTTTCGCCGGGCTTGCACAGGGCGTGATCAGCGATGCTTCAGTGCTGATCGACGCCCCGCATGCCCTCGATGCCGCTGAAAGACTCCGGGAGGCAGGATTCAAGAGCGTGGGTCTCCATATCCTCCTCGATGGGCATCTGGGATGGAGCTCGCCGGGCAGGGAGCGCTTCTCGCGCATGGAGCTCATTGAACTTCTCCGGGATCCGGCCTTCCTGGCGCGCTGCCGCGGGGACGCACGCCGGCAGATCGAGAAGTTCTTGGCCCGGGGTCTTACCCTCTCGCATATCGACACCCACCATCACGTGCACGGGTTTTACCCGATATTCTCCGAGCTGATGGCGCTCGTGAAAGAATACCGGATACCCGCGGTGCGGCACAGCAGAACCGGATACACCCTCACCACCAGAGAGCCCATACCCTTCGACCCCGTTCTGTACAGGCGGATGGAGGAGCGCATGGGAGGCGATGGCGTCTTCTTCTGCCGCACCATGGCCGAGGGTGCGGGCAGGATCGGAGAGATAGCAACCTTCCCCGCTGAGCTGGTGGTGCATCCCGCACGGGGTGGAGATGCGTGGAGGGAGCGCGAGATGCAGACGCTTTTCTCTGAGGCCTTTATGCTCACAATCGAGAGGCTCGACATCCGGCTCGTCTCTTTCCGGGACCTCGCGGACATGGGCCCGGTACCCCGGAGCGCTCCATCCTGACGGAGCTCACGCCCCCGGTCCCGCCGTTTTGCGGACCAGGGGCCGGGCATTCTGATCTGCCGCATGCCTGTCGAATCGAGCATTCCTGATGTACAGGAGAATGTCGGCGGCGATCATGAGCCCATTGAGCAGATAGAGCAGGATCACCCAGTCAAGGCTGAAGAACATCTTATGGAGAACGCCCGCGCAGTATCCGGCAAGGACGATGACAAGAAAGATCACGCTCTTGCCCTGAGCGGTGCGGGAGGTGTAGGACTTGTAGATGGAGGAGGGCCAGGCCGCTCCGAAGCAGACCAGCATGATGACCTCGAATATGCTCATGACAACAGTCCCTTTCTCCGGACAGGAGTCCGTATGCGCTCGCTCATGGCCCGGATATCCCCTTATCCGTATGCATCTGATTCTCTTACCGGTGCAGGGCAGGGGAGGTCAACAGGCATGTGGGGTGAAACATGAAAGAGCCCGGAAGGACTGAAATCTTCCGGGCTCTTTTCTTCGGGGTTTTTTCAGGGCCTTTTCGTCAGACGCTTCCGGCCATCTTGAATATGGGCAGGTACATGGCCACGACCACGAAACCGATGATGCCGCCCAGGAACACCATGAGCATGGGCTCAAGAGACGAGGTGAGGGCATCCACTGCAGTGTCCACCTCCTCGTCGTAGAAGTCGGCGATCTTGGAGAGCATCTGGTCCATGGCGCCCGTGGCCTCGCCCACGGAGATCATCTGCACCACCATGCCCGGGAAGATGCCGGCCTGCGCCAGGGGCTCGGCCATGGACTGCCCCTCGCTGATGGCGCTCCTGACCGCCCTGATGGCCTTTTCGATGATCACATTGCCCGCGGTCCGGGAGGTGATCTCGAGCCCGTCCATAATCGGGACGCCCGAGGAGATCATGGTCCCTAAGGTCCTGGTGAACTTGGCCACCGCGACCTTTTTGATGAGCGGCCCGAAAATGGGGAGCTTGAGCAGGGTGTTGTCGATGTAGTACCGCCCCTTCTCATGTTTTCCGGCCCACTTGAAGGCGATGATGAAGATGATGATAGACCCGAACATCGCCCACCAGTAATTGCGGAAGAAGTGGCTCATATCCACCACCATCTGGGTGGGGCCGGGCAGCGCGGAGCCGAACTGCTCGAACATGTCCTTGAACGTGGGGATGACGAAGATCATGAGGACCGCCACCACGCCGAACGCCACGCAGAGCACGATGATGGGGTAGGTCATGGCGCTCTTGACCTTGGCCTTGAGCGCCTCGGCCTTCTCCATATACACCGCGAGCCGGACGAGGACCGTATCGAGAACACCGCCGATCTCTCCTGCTGCCACGAGGTTGACAAACAGGCCGTCGAACACCTTGGGATGCTTTCCCAGGGCGTCGGCAAAGGTGCTGCCGCCCTCGACGTCGGTTTTTATCTGAGTGAGAATCTTCTTGAAGGTCGGGTTGGCCTGCTGGGAAGAGAGGATATCGAGGCACTGCACCAGGGGCAGGCCTGCATTGATCATGGTGGCGAACTGCCTGGTGAAGATGACGATCTCCTTGGTCTTGATCTTCTGCTCGAAGAGCACGATCTGCTTCGGCTTGGCCTTGATCTTGGTGGGGTGGATCTTCTGCCGCTTGAGCAGAAGCTGCACCGAGGCCTTGGAATCCGCCTCGATTTCCCCTTTCTTGGTAGTTCCGTTGGCGAGTCTGCCTTCCCAAACAAAAACCGGCATGATCTATCTCCTTTCCCTAGCGGCTGGGGGATGCGCCTCTGGACTGGTTGGGGGAGGCCATCATCTGTCTGAGCTCGTCGGGTTCCATGGACCATCCCAGGGCATCGTCAAGGGATATGAGCTTGCGCAGAAAGAGTGCGAGCAGGGCCTGATTCATGGTCTGCATGCCGTGCTTGCCCTGGCCCACCTGCATCTGGGAATAGATCTGGTGGATTTTGTCTTCCCGGATCAGGTTTCTGATGGCCGGCGTGGATATCATCAGCTCTGCGGCCAGCACCCGGCCCTTGCCGTCCGCCCTCGGCAGGAGCTGCTGCGAGATCACCGCTTCCAGGACGAAGGAAAGCTGTGCCCGGATCTGCGACTGCTGGTGGGCAGGGAAGGCATCCACGACACGGTTGATGGTCTGGACCGCGGAATTGGTGTGGAGGGTGGCGAACACCAGGTGGCCGGTCTCTGCGATGGTGAGCGCGGCCTGCATGGTCTCCAGGTCGCGCATCTCGCCGATGAACACCACGTCGGGGTCCTGCCTGAGGATATACTTCAGGGCATTGGTGAAGTTTTTGGTGTCGGCTCCCACCTCGCGCTGGTTCACGATGCAGCCTTTGTGCTTGTGCACGAATTCGATAGGGTCTTCGATGGTGACAATGTGATCGCGCCGGTCCGTGTTGATCTTGTCGAGGAACGACGCCAGGGTCGTCGACTTGCCGCTCCCTGTGGGTCCGGTGACCAGGACGAGGCCCCGGGGGAAGGCGGTGAGCCGCGAGACGACATTGGGAAGTCCCAGGCTTTCAAGGGGTACGATATCGTAGGGAATCAGCCTGAACACTCCGGCGACCGCGCCCCGCTGGATGAATATGTTGGCCCTGAACCTGGCGAGCCCCTTGATCCCGAAGGATAGATCCAGCTCAAGTTCTTCCTCGAACTTGTGCTTCTGGGCCTCGGTGAGGATCGAATAGAGGAGCTGCCTGGTCGCCTGGGGGTCCATGACCGGTTCCTCAAGGGGATAGAGATCCCCCCGCACCCGTATCTGCGGAGCCGAGCCGGTTGTGATGTGCAAGTCTGAAGCGCCTTTCTCCACCATTGCTTTGAGGAGATCGTAGATACTGTGCTCCAAGGGTTCCTCCTGTATTAATCCGCCATTGTGGTCCGCAGGATTTCCGAGACCGATGTAGTGCCGTCGAGGATCTTCGTGAGGCCGCTCTGGCGCAGGGTTTTCATTCCCTGGCCGATGGCTTCGTTTTTGATTTCGTTCGTGGACGCGCCCATCAGGACCAGCTCACGTACCGCGTCGGTGACGGGCATCACCTCGTAGAGGGCCACCCGGCCCTTGAACCCGGTGTTTCCGCAGGCAGGACATCCTCTGCCCCGAGTGCACTCCGCCTTGCTCGCGGTCTCGGGGTCCATGCCCATCTGGATGAGGGTCTCGATCGAGATGTCGTCCCGTTCCCTGCAGGCGGTGCAGACCTTTCGCGCAAGCCTCTGGGCCACGATGAGGTTGACCGATGAGGCCACGAGGAAGGGCTCGATGCCCATGTTGAGCAGCCGGTTGATCGTGGACGGTGCATCGTTGGTGTGCAGGGTGGAGAGGACGAGGTGGCCGGTCAGGGCCGCCTTGATGCCGATCTCAGCGGTCTCGAAGTCGCGGATCTCGCCCACGAGGATGATGTCCGGGTCCTGCCTCAGGAACGACCTCAGGGCAGAGGCAAAGGTGAGTCCGATCTCCTCGTGCATCTGGACCTGGTTGATGCCGGGTATGTTGAACTCCACGGGATCTTCCGCCGTGGAGATATTGCTGTCGATCCTGTTGAGCTCGGATATCGCGGAATAGAGCGTGGTGGTTTTACCCGAGCCGGTGGGTCCGGTCACGAGCACCATGCCCCACGGCTTGTAGATGCCCTCCTTGAAGTTTTTCAGGGCCTCTTCCTCGAAGCCGAGCTTGGTCATGTCGAGCTGCAGGTTGGACTTGTCCAGGATCCTCATGACCACCTTTTCGCCGAAAAGGGTGGGCAGCACGGACACGCGGAACTCGACCTCTTTGCCGCCCTGGATTCTCAGCTTGATGCGGCCGTCCTGGGGAAGCCTCCTCTCCGCGATGTCGAGCTTGGCCATGATCTTCAGGCGCGAGACGAGTGCGTTTTTGAGCCTGATCGGGGGTTTCATGACCTCCTGGAGCATGCCGTCAAGCCGGAACCGGATCCGCATGAATTTCTCGTACGGCTCGACATGGATATCGCTGGCGCCTTTCTTGATGGCGTCGACCAGGGTCAGGTTCACCAGCTTGATGACCGGGGCCTGATCCGCCTCTTTCTCCAGATCTCCCACCGCGATATCGGTGCCCTCGGAAGCGACCTCCACGTTTCCCTGCTCGTCTTCGATGCTGCTCAGGGCGTCGTCGAGCGAGGCTGCCTGGTCATAGAAATGGTCCATGGCCCACTTGAGGGACTCCTCGGAGGTGACGTGGACATCGACGGAGTAACCGGTCAGAAACTTGAGGTCGTCCACGGCAAAGATGTTGGTGGGATCGGTCATGGCCACCTTCAGAGTAGATCCGGTCCGCTCAAAGGGGATGGCGTGGTATTTCTGAACGATGTTGATCGGGATGAGCTTCACGATCTCGGGATCAGGGGAGATCTCCTTGAGTATAATCGAGGGGAGCCCGTACTGATTTCCAAGAAAATCGACCAGTTGCTCTTCAGTCAGGTGCCCCAGCTTTACGAGCTGTGATCCGAGCCTCGTGCCGGAGATCTTCTGCGCTTTCTGGGCTTCGAGAAGCTGTTCTGCTGTTATCAGGGCGTTTTTAACGAGTTGGTCGCCTATCCGTTCATTTGCCATACATCACCTTGGTTATGACTATCGGCATTTGACCTGCTCCACTTTAACTCAAACCATAAGGTTGCAAACCGGCTTCAACACTATCTTGGTGAGGAAAACGACGGGTGAGTGAAGCCCGGGATGGAAACCCCTCCCGGCACTGTCGGCGCAGGCTTTCGTGACGGGGTGGAAGGCCGCGCCGGCAGTCTGTTACGAGCCGTCTTCGCCCGGGCCGTCCTCGTGCTTTTTTTTCTTGCGGAATTTTTCGAACGACACGACCTCACCCGGACTCGGCTTCTTTCTCTTCCTTCTGGGCGAAGGGGGCTCTTCCCCTCCGGGCTTTCCCAGGGGTAGGATCTGGACCGGGATGTCCTTCATGGTGAACGGCGAGCCCTCAAGGTATTCCTCCCGGAGGATCCAAGTGGTCTCCTGCGGGGGAAAGCTCAAGAACAGGAGGCGGACCTGAAACCAGTGAGGCTTGATATCCGGCGCAATCGCCTCCACGCGTGCATACACCGAGGGCTTGTTGTCGATATAAACGGCTATCACATCACCGACAGAGCGCATGGAGCATGTGTATCACAACTGCTGCATCATATCCACCCGTTCTTAACAGGGAAAAAAGATGCCGGGGCGCTGGAACAGCTTTCTTGTACTGTGGTTTAAGGGGTGGTATGAAGAAGATAGTTGTTCTGCTCGCAAGAGAGTTTTCATTTAACATTTTCTGCAATTGAGACGAGAAAGATACGGTAATGGCCGAAGATATACTCTTTGTCGATGATGAAGACTTCATACTCGATATCGTAGAGGCGATTTTCGAGCAGGAGGGGATCCCGGTTCTCACCGCGAGGAGCGGAGAAGAGGCCCTGGGTATCGTGAAAACGCATGAGATCGCCGTTCTCGTATCCGATCACCACATGCCGGGTATGATGGGGCTGGATCTGCTGTCCCGGGTCAAGACCATCTCGCCCGACACCGTGAAGATCCTCGTGACCGGGTTTGCGGACCTCGATACCGCCATGGAGGCCATCAATCGTGCCGAGGTCTTCCGGTTTATCGTGAAGCCATGGGAAAACACCCATCTGGTGGAACTGGTGAAGGATGCCCTGAGGCGGTACCGGCTCATCAAATCCATTGTCAGGGGCGACGAGGCCACCATGCTCTCACTGGTGCGGGCGCTCGAGCTCAAGGATTCCTACACCAAGGGCCACTCCGAGCGGGTTGCACAGTATGCGACGGCCATCGCCCGGAAGCTCGATCTCCCCGGAGAAACCGTCAAGGCGATCCAGTACGGGAGCTGGCTGCACGACTGCGGCAAGATAGGGGTATCCGAGAGTATCCTCAACTACGAAGGCCCGCTCGATGACGCGGAGATCCATGTCATGAGAAACCACCCGCTGTGGGGAGCGGACGTGGCCAGGCAGGCACGGCTCACCGAGACCGTGGTGAACATCGTCCTTTCCCACCACGAACGTTTCGACGGCAAGGGTTACCCTGCAGGGTTGACAGACGGAGAAATCCCCTTGGAGGCCAGGATCGTGGCCGTTGCCGACATCTACGACGCCCTGATCACCGAGCGTCCCTACCGGAAGGCGTACGACAGGGATAAGGCCCAGGAGATGCTCGTGTCAATGAAGGGAAACGTGCTCGACCCCGGACTGGTGGATGTGTTCTGTGACATACTCTCCCGGGAGAACTCCTCTTCCGGAAGCGTTCAGTGACAAACTCTCACTGCGACAACACGCCGAAATGGAAATGTGAACCCGTCCCCGACAATGTCAGGAGGCTATTTCCAGATGGTCGTGTACATCAATCACGCCGTTCGTGTTGTGGGCGATGTTGAGGGCTATCCTCTTGGATAGATGATTGTCGACAACGCCGCTGAGCGTCACCTCCCCGTTTTTCACGGAGACAGCGATATTCGAGGCATCGATGAACGTATTTCTGGAGAGTGTCCCAAGAATGTCACCGCGGATATCTTCATCGGATACATCACCGATCGGCCGCACCAGCAGTCGATTATCCACGGATATGACGCCGGCTATGTTTTCCGCGAGATGCTCCACCCGGTATTTCTGCCACACCGAGTCCACATCCCCCATGAGGGTAAGGATGCCCCCTGTCACTACTACCTGTATCCGTGGCGCGTCGATGGTCGGGTTCCACTGCAGCAGTTTCTCTATCTGTGCGGTAATGTCTTCGTCGCCGGGTACTGGATATGCCGGAGGCAGGCTGACAGTCAGGCGGTTTTCCACACGCTTGACTCCGGAAACGGTGTATGCATCCTCTTCGGCTTCAAGCCGGTCGGCATGGCTGGATACCATTCCGGACAATATCACTGTCCCGTCATCCATCACCTTTACCAGAATGTTCGTATGTCCTACCCTGTTGTCCCAGGCGAGTTGGGAATATACGTCTTTCCTGATATCTTCGGGCGGCCTCTTTCTTTCTTCTGCCATGGCCTGGTACTCCTCCGGTGAGCTGATTCTTCCTTACATCAATCTATAGGTGGGCGGTCCGCATTCTCAATGACGACCTGCAGGTTTCCCTGGCCTC
The DNA here is from genome assembly GCA_018436855.1 of Deltaproteobacteria bacterium. GTDB lineage: Bacteria > Desulfobacterota > Desulfomonilia > UBA1062 > UBA1062 > Phosphitivorax. Next base: position 24,872 of record JAHDKO010000083.1, read on the forward strand.
CCATGAGCTTATGCTGTGCGCGAAGGAATATCGCTCGCCCTCGAAGTCGTCCGAACACCCGGCCGACAGCATGGCCGCGAGCAGCGTAATCCCCGCCACGGCGCCCAGGAC
>JAHDKO010000165.1 GCA_018436855.1 Deltaproteobacteria bacterium
AACCACGTCCCGATTGCTGTCATGAACGGCATAACGGATTTTACCTCCTTTGCCGGTAATCAAAAATACGAGCTTGTTTTCCCTGGTACGAGCTTGTGTTCTTTCTCTGGAGAAGTCTCGAAAATAGTTGGCGAATCTATCTCCCGCCGACTGGCATGCATCATGATTATGCATTGGCAGTCTCTGGATCGAGAAAGGAAAGAACGACATCATGGTTAGACGGAAAAGAACGAGACACAGACAGTACAGGAATCCTCATTCTCTCCGAGGATCCGCCACACTGTCAATACTTGCCTTCTTTCTGTTCCTGGCAGTCTCATTCCTGTATATCGGTACGGCGCTTACCGTTTTTGATGGGAGAGAAGCGCCCATGATCTATGACCTGATCGGCTTTACGATCTTCTGGCCCATGGAGCTGTTCCCGCCTGATGAATATATGAAAAGCGGCCGGTACCTCCACTTCATTGCAGGCATCAGCGCACTTGCTTATGCGATTCTGGTCTTTCTGACGCATCGTTCCTATTGCATGCTCATGAGGCTTCTGCAAATAATATGATCGGGATCGGGCCCGGGAGTTTCAATCAATGGTGTGGACTTCTTAGGGGGATGGATCGGCCGCCCATACCTCGCAATCAAAGTTGTGATATGGGTTGAGACAAGAAATAATCATGTAGCTGCTCGATGTCTGCGTCAGAGATGATAGTATTACAACCCTTATCCTGTCTTGCAATCCGCCCGCAATGCCGTTAATATTATGTATCATCTCATTTTTTGCACTCGGCGGAGCAGATGACGACCCTGACCAAGATATCGCAGCCCCGTGCTTCGGATGCTGTCCCGAGGGAACGGGCATTCCGGCTCCTGGACGAATGCATGAAAAGCCCTTCCGTCTGGGTCGCAAGTCCTGCCGGCTCGGGCAAGACCACACTCGTCTCAAGTTATCTCCGGGCCCGCGGCATCCCCTGCCTCTGGTACCAGACCGACAGCGGCGACAGCGACATCGCCACGTTCTTCTACTACCTGGGCCTTGCCGCCAAAAAGGCCGCCCCGCGGTTCCGAAAACCCCTCCCCCTGCTCGCCCCCGAGTACCGCATGGGCGTCCCGGTGTTCGCCCGCAGATACTTCGAAGAGCTCTACAAAAGGCTCAAGCCCCCCTTTGCCGTCGTCCTGGACAACTACCAGGAGATCCCCGCCGGCTCCCCTCTCCACGAGATCGTGAACATCGGGCTGTCGTGCGTTCCGGAAGGGATCAGGGTGGTGGTCATCAGCAGGGGTACTATCCCGGGGAACTTTGCGCGGCTGCGTGCCAACAATGAGATGAAATCGCTCGGGTGGGACGAGATACGCCTGACAAGAGAGGAAACCGGGGAGATCGCACAGGCAAGCAACGGGCGGAGGCTCGATGATGAAGCCCTCTCTGTCCTGCACGAAAAGGCTGAAGGCTGGGTCGCCGGCCTGGTGCTCCTCATGGAGAGCTCAAGATGCCTTCCCGCCGGTTTCCTGCCGGCAAAGACATTTTCGCCCGACGAGGTGTTCCGATACTTCGCAAGCGAGATCTTCGACAAGATGGACCGCGAGACGCGGGATTTTCTGCTGCTGACCTCGTTCCTGCCGTCCATATCCGCGCCCATGGCCGATGCTCTTACCGGCATGAAAACAGCGGGCCGGATACTCAAGGGTCTGCACGAGCACAACTACTTTACGGAGCGACTCCTGGGAGAAGGACCGGTCTATTCGTATCATGCCCTGTTCAGGGACTTTCTCAAGACAAGGGCCGGGGAGGAGCTCTCCTGCGAGAAGATATCGGAGATACAGCGCAGGGCCGCGGCCGTGCTGATGGAATCCGGACAGGCCGAAGACGCGGCCGCTCTCCTGATCCATGCCCATGACTGGAACGAGCTTGTGCCCTTTGTGATCGATAACGCCCATTCCCTGATGTCGCAGGGCCGGAGCAATACCCTGGAAAGATGGCTTGCGGCGATTCCCGACGAGATCGCCGCGCATCAGCCGTGGGTGCTCTACTGGCTGGGGGCCTGCAGGCTGTGGGTCTCCCCGGCGCAGAGCCGCGGCTTCTTCGAGCGGGCATTCCATCTTTTCGAAAGCGCGGGGGATGCGGCCGGCACCTTTTCGGCGTGGGCGGGTGCTGTCGATACCTTCTTTTTCGAGCTCGGGGACTTCCGCCTCCTCGAGAGGTGGATCGGCTGGCTCGATGAGCGCATGCGGCAGGGGGTGCCTTTCCCTTCCGCCGAGGTGGAGGCGCGCGTGGCCGCGAGCATGACAGGGGCCCTGATATGGCGGATGCCCGACCACCCGGACATCATAAAATGGGTGAACGCCTCGCTGGCCCTGCTGCAAAAGGAGATCCATGCCGAGAGACGCATCCGCGCCTGTATAAACATCATCGCGTACTTTCTCTGGATGGGCGAGTTCACCGAATGCTCACTGGTCGTTGACAGAGTAAAGAAGATGACGTCTTCGGGTCCGCCTTCACCCATGACGGAAATCGCATCCATTGTCGCGGAGGCCATGCTGCTGAGAACCTTCATCGATTCGTCCGAACACCTCCTGGAGATGGTGACCTCCGGGCTTCAGAATGCCGAACGCTCGGGCATGCACATGATGGATCTGTCCCTGCTGTCTCTCGGGGTCTACAGCTGTCTGAACGCGGACAACGCCGTACTGGCCGGCACGTACCTCCGTGAGATCGAGAAGGTGTCCGAAAGCGACCGTCCGGCCGGGTCGAGCCTGTTTCTGCACCAGTCGGCGTGGGCCGCCCTGCTCGTCAGGGATGCGCGGCGTGCCGTCACGCTCGCCGCAAAAGCGGTGCAGCTCGCCGAAGAAACAGGGATCCTGCTTCCCGAGGCAATCGGCCGGGTGGTGCTGGCCTTGAGCATGTGCGAAGCAGGCGACCTCCTCGAGGCCGGCTTGCAGCTCGAACGAATCAGGAGCATTGCGGCGCGGACCGGGAGCACATATCTTGAGTATCTGTATCACACAGCACAGGCTCATTTTTCATTCCGCCGGGACGACAGGGACCAGGCCCTCGAAGCCCTGCGCAGGGCCATGGAGCTGGGAAGTCGAAAAGGGTACACGAGCGTTGCGACCTTCCTGAGGCCGGATTCCATGAGCCGGCTCTGCGCGGAAGCGCTTAAGGCGGGCATCGAGGTGGAATATGTTCGGGAAATCATCAGGAGGCTCCATCTCGTGCCGGTCGGCGCCTCGAAGGATCTCGAATGCTGGCCCTGGCCGATCAGGATATGCACCCTGGGGCGTTTTGCCCTGTTTTCGCACGGAGAGATTGCCGTGGGTTCAGGAAAAACGCAGAAAAAGCCGCTGCTCCTGCTCAAGGCGCTCATCGCGCTCGGAGGAAGGGACATCAGGGAAGAAGATCTTGCCGACACCCTCTGGCCCCAGGCGGAAGGCGATTCGGGCCATAATGTGTTCACCACCACCCTCTTCCGGCTGCGCAAGATGCTCGGGAATGACCGGGCCATCCTGCTCATGAACGGCAGGGTATCGATCAACGATCAGATATGCTGGATGGACGTGTGGGCATTCGAACGGCTCTGCAAGCAGGCGGAAAGCCTGACGGAGCGCACACCGGGCGGGACGCATCCCACGGAGTTCAGGCAGATCGCCGCAAAGGCCGCATGCCTCTACACAGGGCAGTTCCTGCAGACCGACCCCGACAAGGCATGGGCGATCACGACCAGAGAGAGGCTCAAGGGCAGATATCTCCGCCTGATTTCACACATGGCGCTGCTCTGCGAGCAGGCAGGCGAGTATGAGGAATCGGCCGGATACTACCACAAAGGCCTCGAGTCGGACCCACTTGCCGAGGAGTTGTACCAGGGACTGATGGCCTCCTGCATCCGTCTCGGCCGCCATGCAGAGGCGCTGACCGCCTACCGGCGGTGCCGGGCCGTCCTGAAGGCGGAGCTTGGCATCGCGCCTTCCCCCGGGACCGAGGCGCTCAGGGAAGAAGCCCTGAACAGCGCACGCGCATCAGCTTGAGAGCTTACCTAAGCCCCGTGCTCGATTCCTCCGGCCTTCCCTTAAAAGAGTGATGCCGGCATTCTTCATCCTTGTCGTTTTTTCGCTTTTTCCTCGATTCTGTAAGCATTTTGTAACCTGCGGCGTGGTATTCTCCCTTTTAATAAATTGCCATCTTCTCCATTGGAGGTGCACGTGAAAAAACATCTGTGTCTCAGTTTTCTTATCGGCCTGATGGTCCTCTCGACAGCGGTGTTGCCCGGGTGCGGCGGCAGCAGCAGCAGTGACGATCCACCGAGTGAACTTCCCTCCACATCCGGAAACGAGCCCGGGATCTCAAACCTCCAATACCCGCCCGCATATGTGGCGTTAAACAGCGGAGGAGGAAGCGCTACCATTGCAGGCTCCATCGATTTTGCCGATCCTGACGGCGATCTGGCTACCTTCACGGTCGAGATCTATGACAGCGGCGATATCCTGCTCGCGAGCGATGACTATCAGCTCCCCGATCTCGACGGCGAGGCGTCCGGGACAGCCGAGGTATCGTTTGCGATACCGGCCGATGCCGAGGGCGTCTTTACGTTCCAGGTCTTCCTCACGGATGAGACAGCGCTGGATTCCAACAGCCTCACGGGCACCTTCACGGTCGTCGAAGGCGACCAGTGGATCTGGATCTCGGGCAGCGATATATGGCACCAGATAGGCGCCTACGGCATCAAGGGCACCCCCTCCCCGGCGAACAGCCCCGGCGCGCGGAACGGAGCCGCCTCCTGGATCGATCCGAGCGGCAGCCTCTGGCTCTTCGGCGGATACAGCCGGGATTCCGACGCAGTGTACGGCCGCATCAACGACCTGTGGAAGTTCGACGGGACCGAGTGGACCTGGATCTCGGGCAGCGATGTGATCGCTCAACCCGGCGTCTACGGCACCAAGGGCGTGGCGG
>JAHDKO010000156.1 GCA_018436855.1 Deltaproteobacteria bacterium
AAGTGATATAAGCTTAAGTGATGCATACATTCAATATCGTGCGAGGATCGAAGGTTTGAACAATCCGGACAGGAGTGGTGATATCATACTGATCATGAGGGATAAGACAGAAGAGCATGAATCTCAGAGGTTTACCTGTGGTGTAGCGTGCAAGGCCTGGCATGGGGGTTTGAATCCGGGTGATTCATATGTTCCGTTCATTCTTGCGTATCCGGGGGGGAACGCGGCTGAGGTAGAGAGGTTAAGGGAGGGGATAGGGAATTGTCCTGAAGGCGGGAGTTATTGTGAGGAGTGCGCCTGTGGGAACTGGAAGGTGACAGACGTGATCATGCAGGTGATACAGAAGCAGTATGGGCAATGATAGAGGGGGTAACTATGGGAAGGCAGAGCAGTATTATCTTTTGCGCATGTATAATGATAGTTTCCATGGGACAATTAGCATATGGGCAGGATATCAGTGAGTATCTGATTGTGAATGATATCGGAGGATTTCGGGCGTCGAAAAACCCATCAGAAGGTCAGGGTCCTGGTATTTTGATAGCCACCGGCCATTTTTATCAGGACCATCAGGACATCACTTATGAAACAGGCTACTTTAATATGACGACAAGAGTTGGACCTGATGTGCAAGTGACCCGTCATGCGGGAGTGGACTCTGACCAGTGGTTGTTGCATGAGGTGGAAAGTAGTTTCAGGAGTTCTAAAGAAGCAAGGCTTGGAATGGTATCTGAAAATGCCAGGATAAGGGAGCTTTTCGATAACAGGATATTTTTTTATGGTGGAGGAATAGTTACGTATAATTGGATCAGTAATAACTCAACAGTACTGATAGAATATTCAAACTTCAGTGGGCCCAAGCCTGAGCCATTGGAGGTAGTGCGGGCATATCTTGAGAAGTATCCATCGACATTGCCTGAGGGGTTTGTTTTTAATGCTGCGCGCGATGAGCAGTGGATCAAGGATGAGATGAGCCGGAGGCTGTGGTTGTGTGACAAGTGGTTTGCCTGGCAGGCAGGTGGGAATGTGGAGATGTCTGAGGCATTGGATGAGGTGATGGATCACTTGGAGGAGTTTCTTGACTATCGTCAGCGGTACTTTGGGATGAACGCCAACCAGGAGAAGATGGACCTGATAGCAGCCAATCGCAGCAATGATGAAGTAGCGATGAAGGCTAAGGTTGCCCAGTATAAGCAGTGGTGGAATAGTCACAAAGGGGATCCGATCCCTCTGCCGTGAGAAATTTGTCCA
>JAHDKO010000118.1 GCA_018436855.1 Deltaproteobacteria bacterium
CACTTGACTGAAAAGGCTGCTGCAACGTACCATCTGCTCAATCCTCCTTCTGGGTTTTGGTGTTTCTTGCTAAAAACAACTCTACCCTCCAGGAGGATTTTCACAAACTTTTTCTTCTTATGCTATTTTGGACAAGTGTGGTTTTGTATATAAGCATACTTTGAGAGAAATGTCAAGGACTTTTGGGACATACCTATACATTCTTGCGGTCAACGGCCAGACGGGTGAGGTTCGATTCGACCTCCTGCTTGCCCATGTCTCTGGGCTGCCACATGTTGTGAAAACCCACATAATTCCTTATCCAGAAAAGGTAAGACCGCTCGGTACGCAGGGAATAGTGCTTTCTGCGGAGCACCCATCGGATCTGCGCAGAAAGCTTGGGCGCGCCCTGGTCGTTGGATCTTTTTTCCTCCATGCAACAAGCCTCAACAGCAATGTTCACGAAACAATAATTGCGCTATGCATTATAATATAATTGCACTATAATATAAAAGGCGTTCAAGGCAAATGGAAGGGGGAAAAGTATATTATGCTTTCAGAATATAGCCGCAAAAGTCCCCCCATTATCATATTGGCTTGCAGGATCGCGGTATAGTAATTGTTGGGTTTAATAAAAAGTGAGGAGTTACATTTAAAGTGGATAGAAAGTTAAAACATTTAGAGTTTATTCAGGGTGTCATTAATAGGCTATCTACAAACTCATTTTTATTGAAAGGATGGAGTGTTATACTTGTATCCGCTCTATTTGCACTCTCCGCAAACAATTCCAATGTGCATTTTATACTACTCGCTTATATTCCAGCAGTTATATTTTGGGGTCTTGATGGTTACTTCCTTTCTTTAGAACGGATTTATAGGCAACATTATGAGCGTGTTCGGCTGAAGGAATCAGATCAAATCGATTTCTCAATGGATACAAGTGATATCAAGAGTGGTTTTAATGAATGGGTTTCTGCTACGCTCTCCATGACACTCATACCATTTCATGGTGCACTAATTGGTGCAATCATAGTCGTAATGTTTATTCAACTTTAAAAGGAGGAGCAGTTATGGCAAGAAGATGCTTTTTCAGTTTTCACTACAAGCCCGACTCACAGAGGGCTGCTCAGGTCAGGCAGATCGGCGCAATTGAAGGGAACAAGCCTGCCACAGACAACGATTGGGAAACAATAACTAAAGGCGGTAATTCTGCAATTGAGAAATGGATTTCTGAGCAAATGTCTGGAAAGTCATGTACAGTTGTTCTTGTGGGAAGTGAGACTGCTGATCGGAAATGGATAAATCATGAAATCGTAAAGTCATGGGACAAGGGAATGGGTGTCGTTGGCATCTACATCCATGGATTAAAAAATTTAGACGGAAAGACAGCAACAAAAGGCAATAACCCATTTGATTATGTAACTCATGGACCAACACAAAAAAAACTATCCACCATTGTAAAGTGCTACAATCCTGCTGGCGAAGATAGCAAAGAGCGTTATGCTTGGATTGCTAAGCACCTTGTGAATGCTGTTGAAGAAGCAATAAAGATTCGTAGCGAAAACCAATAAACAATTTTCAATTCATAAAGATAGGTGCAGTGCACACCCAACAAAGGCATGCAGGCCGACGGCCTACGGCCGCGGCTGATGCCTGCCGTTATGCCTATGGGAGAGAACATTCAGACAATGCAGATCCAGGATTCAGGAAAAGCTGACGAAACTATCCGCATAGAAGCATTCCAGTCCGCAGGGCTAGTGGCACATACGAGAATTTTGGCAAGAATTGCTCAAAGCGAGACGGATGAGATGAGAGTGGTAGCCTTGGCTACAGCAACGATATTGATGGCTTCTGCCGCTTTGGAAGCAGTTTTGTCTGAAGCAGCATATATCCTGAACCAATCGCTTTATAAAACAAGGAAGTTTCGAAAGAGCGGAGCACCTGATAAATTTGAGCAACTAACCGGCCATTCATCACAAGAAGCAACTGCTTTATGGAACGCTCGCATAGCAGTGGCCCATGCTGAGCCCGATAACTCAAGAACGCGTTTCGTTGGTATGAAGCTGAATGCTCAAGGCGCAGAATGGGCAGCAAACTGTATAATAAAATTATCAAAAGAAGTCTGGGGTGCATCCATGCCAGAATGGTTCTCAGAAACTATAGGAATTGCATAACAAGGTCATCCACCGGACGGCTTTCAGCCGCCGGTGATGCCCACGTTGGGCAGCGAGGAAGCGAGATTAATGGAAGGGCACCGGAACACGATAACGCTCTTAACAATCGGCCTGGTCTCGGCCTGTCTCTTTGGTGCGGCAACACCCGCCAGCAAAGCATTGCTGACAGGCATTCAGCCACAGGTTCTCGCGGGCCTGCTGTACCTCGGAGCCGCGTTTGGCGTATTGCCTGTCGTCATCCGTAGCAAGTCCTTTCGGCCGCCGTGGCGAGCGGGTCGACGAACGCTCTTGCTGCTCACAGGAGCCGTCATTCTGGGCGGAATCCTCGGCCCACTATTACTTCTGCTCGGACTGAGAGTCGCCAGATCGGGGGCCGTATCCCTGTGGCTGAACCTGGAATTCGTGGCTACGGTAATTCTTGGGCATTTCGTGTTCCGCGAACATCTGACGAAACGAGGTTGGATTGCGGCAGGCGGAACGTTGCTTGCTTCACTGCTCTTGGCGGTAGGCGAGGGCGGTGCCGGCATCCTCTCCGTTAGCCTTGTTGCTGCCGGCTGCCTCTGCTGGGGGTTCGACAACCACTTCACAGCGCTCATCGACGGTATCACTCCTGCCCAGACGACCTTGTGGAAAGGCGTAGTCGCGGGAGCGTTCAATCTGACACTGGGTGGAGTTCTTGCAGGTGGAGTGGGGAAGCCGGAAGTGGTCATCTTGGCGTTGTTTGTGGGAGCACTCGCGTACGGAGTGAGCGTGACGTTGTACATCGTCACGGCGCAAGGCATGGGGGCCTCCCGTAGTCAAATGGTGTTCTCAACAGCTCCGTTCTTCGGCGTGCTCCTTTCTGTGGGCGTACTCGGTGAGACCTTCACCGGGATGCAGGCGCTCGCGGCTGGGATCATTGCGGTCTCGCTGGTGCTGCTCTTCACCGAGAAACATGAACACGTTCATGGACACAACGCGATAGTTCATCAGCATGGCCACCGTCATCTGGAGGGCCATCACGACCACGAACATCGCGGGCCACTGGCGACGGTCAGCCACTCACACATGCATCAACACAAACCCATGACTCATGCGCACAAACACTGGCCTGACTTGCACCATCGGCACGGGCACACTAATAACGAGAACGGTGAACCGCCCAACAAGCCGGATCCAGGCGACGGCTTATAGCCGCGCCTGATCCGCTACGTTGTGCGTCATAGATTGTCATGATTGGAGGATGATCAATGGAGATCAGAGTTGTTAATCTTCAAGAGAAAGCCCAGTTAATCAAGGATCTACACCAGTATAGATTAATAGCTGAACTCAATAACTACCAACTGAAGTTAGTAAAGGCGAAAAGAGAATTCATATGGCATAGTCATCCTGAGACAGATGAATTGTTCTTCGTGGTTGAAGGGGAGATGAAACTGGCGTTTCGAGACCGTGTATTTGATCTTAAAGAAGGTGAACTCATTGTTGTTCCAAAAGGTGTTGAGCATAAGCCCATTTGTGAAACTGAATGCACTGTCATGTTAATAGAACCAAGAGATACTTTAAATACTGGAAATGCAGGCGGGCCGTTAACGGATACGAACCTGGAGTGGATATAATACCTGTTTCACAATTGCTTAAATTCAATGGCATGTGCCAAGAACCGCACAACAAGCGCATGCAGGCCGACGCGCTAACGCGCGCGGCTGATGCGCGGCGTTAGCTGTTCGTGATTGAAGCGACAAAGGAGGTAATAGTGCGATATATAATTATTGGTATTATTTTGACATTTTTTATTGCATCTACTTCTCAGGCTTTTGAACTTGATGGTTTCAAGAGCGGTATGTCGATCCAAGATGCACAAAAAAAGCTTGAAGCCTATTCCTATAAAAACATTAAGGTGGAAGGTAATAACATCACTGCTTACTACCAATCAGCTAATTCGCTACGTCTATTCAACTTAAATTTTTGTAAGGGCGTTCTGGTGCAAGTACAAAAAGAATTGGATCCAAGTTACAGTCGTTTTGTAAGGGTGATTGATGAAAAGAGAAAAGAATATGGTCGTCCCATAGATTCTTGGTCGAGCCATGCTGATGCTACAGCATCTCTCGAAAAGAGTTCTATTACCATTGTCTGGAAAAGTGGCACGACTCTAATCCAAACCTCTTATACAGAATTCCCGTCAAATAATTTCCTAGATATAGTTTATGAAGAAACAAATAAATGCTGGAAAATACCATATTAAAACCATCAGCTAACCCGTGGTTGCATCGGACCGGGCTTCGCCGGCGACTGATCTGCACCGTTCACTGTCTCCATCATGGATTAAAAAATGGACATTATTATAGACCTCGATATGATAGAACTTATATATAATTGGCAAACTTTAATTGGAAGTTTCCTAGGTGGTGTATTTGCCCTAGCCGCAGCTCTTATCGTTGCCTCTAAAGTAAATCGCCGTGAAGAAATTTCATCAGCCATGCTTGTAGCTGGAGAAATCACAGCAGTAAGGGTATCCGTAGATGCATTAAAGGCATTAGCGGTGAAAGACAAAATAATAGCTGAAGAATACCCTTATTGGTCTTCTGAAAAATTAGCAAAGTTACATCCCAGACTCTCCACTCTCTTTGAATCTTCTGTCACCCGCCTTATGCCTATTGATGTTATTCTGGCTGCGCATCTACGATTATTCTGTAAGATTTATGCTCAGGTTGAGTCACTACTAGATAGATTATACGAAGATTATGATCATATATCAAAAGGTGTTAATCCAACTCGTAGAAGAGAAGATATCTTAGCTGATTCCGAGTTGGTAACGAATCATATGAAGCTTGTATTAGAGCACGTTGATTGTGCTGAATTTTTAATCTCAGAACTAATATTAAGTAGGTTCTGGTACCTGAATAGAGCTAGACGCTCTTGTTGGAAAACAAAAAAAGAAAAAGAATGTGCTCAAATCTTAATAAGAGATAACAGCTAACCAGCGCATTCAGGCCGACGCGGCATAGCCGCGCGGCTGATGCCCACGATAGAGCCCAGAAGCTTTCCTCGGAATACGCATCCAGAACCCCTTTTTTCTCAGAGAGCATTCATCTTGGTTTATTTCACATTAGCGATATGCTTATGCGACGATTATCTAATTTGGGTACAAAAGGTGAGCGAAACCTGAGCAACCCCCCTGTAAAGCTAGGCTGGGAGCGGGTGGTACGGGGTTCGATTCCCCCCGCCTCCATCCTGTTTCAGCAGCGAGTGACAAGCGTTGCTGGAAGCGAGCAAGCGTAGGATGTCCTCCGTAGCCTTGGCGAAGGATGACTTCTCATAACGCCGGCAAATGCCGGCATATCTCGAA
>JAHDKO010000005.1 GCA_018436855.1 Deltaproteobacteria bacterium
AGAGCGTGATCAGGAGCGAACAGGGAGAGCAGAGTGAATTCCGCTTTTATCTATACATCGAAGTTCGACGACTTCAGTCTCGGAGAGTATCATCCGTTCAAGCCCTATCGTGGCACCATGACATTCGAGCTCTGCTACCGCTACGGCCTGCTCGACGCCTCCTGGATCGAGGTGATGGAGCCGACGCCCGCCACGGAGGAAGTGATGCTCGAATATCACCTGCCTCAGTATGTGGAGGCGCTCAAGGATGCGAATTCCGGGTCGTTCGATTTCACCATGCTCGAATACGGGCTGGGGACGGGGGACAACCCGGTCTTCAAGGGTGTGTTCGACTTTTCCCTTCTGGTCCTGGGCGCAACCATCCTCGGCGCCGAGCTCCTCTCCGGGGGAAAGGCGGACATGGTATTCTCTCCGGTCGGAGGGCTGCATCACGCGGGATACGACCACGCCGAAGGCTTCTGCTATGTCAACGACATCGTGATCGCCATCAACAGGCTCTTAAAGAGCGGCATGAAGAAGATCGTCTATGTCGACATCGACGCCCATCACGGCAACGGTGTCCAGGACGCGTTCTATGACCGGGACGATGTCCTGTTCATCTCGCTGCACCAGAGCGGGGAGACCCTGTATCCGGGCACCGGTTTCGAAAACGAGATGGGCGAGGGCAGGGGGCTGGGGTATACGGTAAATGTCCCCCTGTCCGAGTATACCGACGACCATACCTACGTGCGTGCGTTCGAGGCCGTTTACACGCCTCTCGTGGAGTCTTTCCGGCCCGACTGCGTGGTGGCCCAGATCGGGCTCGACACCTTGAAAAAGGACCCGCTGACGAACTTGAGGCTGACAAACAACGGATACAGCCGGGTCATCGAGGCCATCAAGAAGAGCTGCTCTAAGGTCATGGCCCTGGGCGGGGGAGGCTACAGCGTGTCCGATGTGGTGAGGGGATGGACCCTGGCCTGGGCGATCCTCAATGAACTGGAGCCGCACGACCCGTACCAGGGCATCATCAGCGGCAACCTCGTTCCCTTTTCCCAGGGGCCCGATGAGCTCCATGACCCGCCTTGTCATCTTGCCGAGAACCTCAGGCATGATCTCGACGAGTATATCAAGGAAAAGCTGGCCTTTGTAAGGGAGAGGATATTCCCTGTCCACGGCATCGGATAGGGGGCCGGGTATTCCCTGGCCGCGTTGATTCATGGGGATATGAAGCGGGGCTGAAAAGGGCAAGGAGGAGATATGGAAGACCGGAAAAAAGGATACAGCTTTCATGACAGGAGAGGCCGGAGCGATGAGCCGGGGCAGGGTCCGGAAAGAGAAGCCTCTTCCGGGGAGGCGGAAGGTTCCTCCTCGCCGGAGCAGGAGGATCAGCCTGATGTCGATTTTTCCACGCTTATCTTGAGCTTTGCGAGTGCCGCCGTTATCAGCATGGGCAAGATGCCCGATCCCGTCACCGGTCAGACCGCCAGAAATCCGGCCCTGGCAAAACAGAACATCCACATCATAGAGATGCTCCATGAGAAGACCAGGGGGAACCTCACCCGGGATGAGGAGACATTGATGGAGAACATCCTCTACGAACTGAGAATGAACTTTGTCGAATCATAAAATAAGAAGGTGAATCATGCCAAAACGCACATTATCCATAGGCCTGCTGGCTCTGGTTGCCGTGAGCTCGGCCCTGGTGGGCATGTATGTGGCCACGTCACTGGGCTTCACGCCCGAGGGCGAGGCCCTGCCCTTCTGGAAGGAAGGCCGGCAGGAGGAAGGTTCCTATGTCCTCATGCCGAGCCTGCGGTCGCTCGCCAAGACGGCAAGCCCGACCGTGGTGAACGTCAGGACAACCAGAAAGGTCCCTGGTGGAGAACTCTATCAGCGGTTCGATGCGCCCGGCGATCACAACGAGCGGTTTGAAGAGTTCTTCCGCAGATTTTTCGAGCAGCTCCCCGATCAGGATCTCGATCAGCGGAGTCTGGGATCCGGGTTCATCATCTCGAAGAACGGGTATGTATTGACGAACAACCACGTGATCTCCGGCGCGGACGAGATTTTCATCTCGCTGTCCGGGGACTCGGGGCAGGAATACCAGGCGGACCTGGTTGGCAAGGACGACAACACGGATATCGCCCTGATAAAGATCCGCTCCGACAGAGAGGATTTTCCCGTTGCCGTCCTGGGCGATTCGGACTCTCTGGAGATCGGGGACTGGATCATCGCTATCGGCAATCCGTTCGGCTTCGGCCACACCCTGACGCAGGGGATCGTGTCCGCCAAGGCCAGGGTGATCGGCGCCGGACCCTACGATAACTTCATCCAGACGGATGCTGCCATCAACCCTGGTAATTCCGGGGGTCCGCTGATCAACATGAGCGGAGAGGTGGTTGGCATCAACACCGCCATTGTCTCCTCGGGCCAGGGCATCGGTTTTGCCATTCCCATCAACATGGCCAAGCAGATCCTCCAGGAGCTCAAGGATAGTGGCGAGGTGTCCCGGGGATGGCTGGGGGTTGCGATTCAGGAGGTCACCCCGGAGATCGCCCGGGCCGTGGGGCTCGGCGATCCGTCCGGGGCCATGGTCACCGCCGTGTACCCGGGCGATCCGGCGGAAAAGGCCGGGGTGAAGAAAGGCGACATCATCCTGGAGATCAACCGCATGAAGATCCATGACCCCATGACGCTCACCCGGACGATCGGCAGTCTCAAGCCCGAAGAGCAGGTGAACATCATCGTCTGGCGGGATTCCCGGAAGGTCACGCTCAATACCAGGCTGGAGAAACGCAGTGCCGAGAAGATATCCGAGTTGGGCAGCACTCTCGGACAGGCCCCGGGCAATACCAAGGACAAGCTCGGCCTGGTGATCATGGACATCACGCCCGAGGTGCAGAAACAGCTGGGTCTGGATGGGCTATCGGGCGTTCTGGTGATGGACATCGATTCCCGGGGAAGTGCCGCGGGGAGCAAACTGCAAAAGATGGACGTCATCAGGGAGGTGAACGGCGCCGAGGTGAAGAACATCGAAGAATACCTCGCCGCGATTGAGACCGTGAAAAAAGGCCAGGCAGTGCTCATGCTGGTCATACGCAACACCAGACCCCTGTACGTTGCCGTGGATGTCGAATGAAGCTGCTGGCCTCCGCAAAGATCAACCTCTACCTCAAAGTCCTGAGGAAGAGGGCCGACGGATACCATGAGCTGCTCACCCTTATGGTGCCGGTTGGCCTCTTCGACGAGGTCGTTATCGAGAAGGCGGATCGGGGAGTCTCGGTCAGTGCCCCGGGATGCGGCTGCAACGGAAGGAGCAATCTGGCCTGCAAGGCGGCAGAGCTGTTCCTGAAGGAGACGGGCGTGCGCGAGGGCGTTTCCATCCGGATTGTCAAGCATATTCCCTTGGGCGCCGGGCTCGGCGGCGGAAGCAGCGATGCGTCGACCGTGCTCATGGGGATGAACGAGCTCTTCCACACCCGGATTCAGCGCTTGGAACTCATGAAGATGGCAGGCAGGATCGGGTCGGATTGCCCGTTTTTCATCCTGGGGAAGCCCTGTCTTATGGGCGGCAGGGGCGACGTGCCCTTGCACGAGGCTATTCTGGAACCGCGGTCGTATCTAATTGTGACACCCCCCCTTGAGATTTCAACAGCTAAAGTATATTCTCAGCTCAAGTGCCCATTGACTCGCAAACGGAAAAGTTATAGAATTATCAATGAAATTGTGCAAAAAGAAATTACGCCGGAGCAGTGGCTTGAAAATGATCTTGAGGGCCCTGCATTCGGCATTTGTCCGGAGCTCAAGCGGGTGAAGGCCGAGTTGCTTGATGCCGGGGCATTGGGGGTTATCATGTCAGGAAGCGGTTCGTCAGTTTTGGGCGTCTTCCAAAACGAAGAACACATATGCAATGGATTGAGCCGGATAAGGCGTCATGAGGGGTATCGCTACGTACCCACAACAAGTTTGACGGGGGGAAGTCATGGAGATTACAGAGGTAAAGGTGTATCCGGTCAAGGATAACGACAAGCTGAAGGCGTATGCCTCGGTGGTATTCGACGATTGCTTCGTTATTCGCGATTTGAGAGTCATTCACGGGACAACAGGATTATTTGTAGCGATGCCTTCCCGCAAACGGAAGGATGGAACATTCAGGGATACCGCACATCCCCTGAACATGGAGACACGAGACAAGATAGAGCGATCCATCCTGGACATCTATCAACAGAAGATTGCCACAGACGCATAAATCTTTTATAAGAGTTCCCAGAGCGCCGAAGGTTGTCTCTACTACTGGGATGTCGTCTAATGGCAGGACACGAGATTTTGGATCTCGTTATGGTGGTTCGAATCCACCCGTCCCAGCCAAATTGACGAGCAAGGAGAACGTGGATACATGGAGACGAGCATCTGTGTTTTTTCGGGAAACTCCAACCGACCTCTGGCTGAGAGCATCTGCAGTATTCTGGGCATTGATATGGGCAGTGCCGAGGTGAAGAGATTCTCCGACGGCGAGACGTCGGTGGACATTCACCAGAGCATTCGGGGCAAGGATATCTATCTAGTCCAGTCCACGTGCTCTCCCACGAACGAGCATCTCATGGAGCTTCTGGTGATGCTGGACGCGGTGAAGCGGGCCTCGGCCCGGATCGTCACCGTGGTCATCCCCTATTTCGGGTATGCGCGGCAGGACCGCAAGGCGTCTCCCCGCACCCCCATTACGGCAAAGCTCGTGGCCAACCTGCTCACGACCGCAGGGGCGGACAGGGTTTTGACCATGGACCTTCACGCCGGGCAGATACAGGGATTCTTCGACATCCCGGTGGACAATCTCTATGCCAAGCCCGTGATGCTGAACTACATCAAGGACCAGTACACCAATCACCTGTGCATCGTTTCACCCGATGCCGGCGGCGTGGAGCGCGCCCGGGCGTATGCGAAGCCCCTGAAGGCGGATCTGGCGATCATCGACAAGAAGCGCGAGCGCGCGAACGAATCCGATGTCATGCACATCATCGGCGATGTCAAGGGCAAGATCTGCCTGCTCATCGACGACATGGTGGATACCGCCGGAACCCTGACCAACGGTGCGGCCGCACTCAGGGATGCCGGGGCGACGAAGGTAGCGGCGTGCTGCACGCACGCGGTCCTCTCCGGTCCGGCCATCTCCCGGATCACCAGCTCGCCTCTGGAGGAGCTGGTGGTCACGGACACGATCCCCCTCAAGGGCGATGCCGCCATGTGCAAGAAGATCACGATCCTGAGCGTGGCACCGCTTTTGGGAGAGGCGATAAAGCGGATCTACAGTCACGAATCCGTCAGCGAGCTCTTCCTCTGGAACGAGAAATAGGCGGCTTTTTTAACGGGACCGATCAAGAAAGGGTCTTCGCGAGCTCCGGCCGGTACTGCAGGGCCTCCGCCAGGTGACCGGGCCGCACGTCGGGAGAGCCGTCCAGGTCTGCGATGGAGCGGGCGACCTTCATGACCCGCTTGAACCCCCTCATGCTCAGGCTCCAGGTCTTCATCGCCTGGGCGAGCAGGTTTCTGCCCCCGGCGTCGATGCGGCAGACCTTCTCGATCTTCTGCTCGGGTATGTGTGCGTTAAGGCAGCCCCGTTCCTCCTGAACGGCCCGGGCCGCCTCCACGCGGAGCCGTATGGCAGACGAAGCGGATGCGGACTTGCGGGAGAGGACCTGCGAGGCGTCCACGGGATCGACCCAGACGTGCAGGTCTATCCTGTCCAGCAGAGGGCCTGATACGCGGCTCCGGTATCTGGACACCTGAGTCGGGGTGCACCGGCACTCCCGGGACGGGTGGCCGAGAAAACCGCAGGGACAGGGGTTCATGGCACCGACGAGCTGAAAGCGCGCCGGGAAGCTCAGCGAGCTGTTGGCCCGGGAAATGGTGACGCTTCCCTCCTCCAAAGGCTGCCGCAGCGATTCCAGGGCGCTGCGCCGGAACTCGGGCAGCTCGTCCAGGAAGAGCACGCCGTTGTGCGAAAGCGTGATCTCGCCCGGAGCCGGGATGCTGCCCCCGCCGATGAGGCCCGCGTCCGAGATCGTGTGGTGCGGCGAGCGGAAGGGCCGCGAGGTGCCGAAAGGGCTCTTCCCAAGCCTGCCCGCGGCCGAGTAGATGCGGGTACACTCCAGGAATTCCTCCCGCGACAGCGGAGGGAGGATGGAGGGCAGGCGCTTGGCCAGCATCGACTTGCCCGCGCCCGGGGGTCCGAGGAAGAGGATGTTGTGGCTCCCTGCCGCCGCGATCTCCAGGGCCCGCTTGGGCAGGTCCTGCCCGGTGATGTCGGCGAGGTCGGGGAGTGATTCTTGACCGGGTACCGCCAGGGGCGGGCGGGCCGTGTACGGATCGGGCAGGGAGGTTCTCAGATGTTGCACGATCTCCTTGATATCACGCACCGGCCAGACGCTGACACCGGAGAGAGCGGCCTCCCCGGCATTGGTTCCCGGGCAGACGATCCCTCTGAATCCCTGTTTTACGGCCAGGAAGGCGGCGGATATCGCGCCCCGCACCGGCCGCACCCCGCCGTCGAGGCCCAGCTCTCCAATGAACATCAGGCCGGATATCCTCTCCTGGGGCACCACGCCGAGCGCACAGAGCACGGCGATGCAGATGGGCAGGTCGAAGACTCCGCCCTCCTTCTTGCGGTCCGCCGGTGCGAGATTGACGGTGATGCGCCGGGGAGGGAACTCGAGCCCCGAGTTGATGATGGCGGAGCGGATCCGCTCCCTGCTCTCCTTCACCACACTGTCCGGCAGGCCCACGATGGAAAAGCCCGGAAGCCCTGCATGGACATCGACCTCCACCACAACACCCAAGGCATCCGTTCCCCACGGGCACGCCGAGTGTACAACTGCAATCATAATGCGCTCAAGCATACCCTTTCCCAGGGCTGAAGTCCAGCGCCACGGACGTTGTCCGGGCAAATAGTGTCCGTGCCCTTCCGGAGGCGTCCTCCAGGATGCACATGCCCGGTCTCCCTCCCGGAAGATTCATGTCCGCGACTTGCAGAGAAGAAGGGGGAGTGGCAAAGGGGGTGGTATTTGAGAAAATCTTCCTCTGGAGGCCAAAAAAGGCTGAACGGAAAAAATCGATGGAGCGCCTGGTGAGGATGAGCTTCTATCTCTTCGGGGTTAGAATCTCCAGCGCAGCATCCGGATCAGTGACGGGCGGGATGCAGGTCCGCTCCCGGCAGATATATGCCGCAGCCTTTCCGCCAATGGGCCGGCTGCCCCGGGCTATTGCGGGGAGATCCGCCCGGTCTCCTTCCGGGGCGAGAATGGTGACGCTGTCAGGGATGAATCGCGTGTGCACGGCCCGGATCAGCCGGGCGGTGTCTTCATGGAAGGGGTCGCCTGCGATCACGACTTCAAAAGGCGGGTTCAGGAGCAGATCGACGCCGATCATCATGAAGCTCACGGTATCGGGCATGGCGGTGATCCGTCGCGAGCCCGCCCGCGCAAGGGCTGTGCCCAGGTCTGCAAGGGCCGTGTCGCCGGTGAGGTGGGCAAGCCTCACCAGGTTGTAGAGGGACACCGAGTTGCCCGAGGGCAGGGCGCCGTCAGAGAATTCCTTGGGCCGGACCAGGACGACCTCGGCGTCGGAGGGAGTGAGAAAAAACCCTCCCTCCCGCTCATCCCAGAACAGGTCGATGCATTCCCGGGTCAGCCTGAGCGCTTCATGGAAGAAGGTTGTCCGGTAGGTCGCCTCGTAGAGCTCGATAAGCCCCCAGACCAGGAATGCATAGCCGTCGAGCTCCGCGCGGTGCGCTGTTGCGCCGTCCCGGTACAGGTGGAGCAGCCGGCCCTGCCCGTCAACAAGGTTTTCCAGGATGAACCGGGCGGCCTGTTCGGCTGCACGGACATACTCCCGGTTGCCGAGCGCTGATCCCGCTTTTGCCAGTGCCGCAATCATCAGACCGTTCCAGTCAGCCAACACCTTGTCGTCTCGTGCCGGCGGGACCCTGGCGGACCGGTGCCGCCGGAGCACGAGGAGGATCCGCTCCACCTCTTCCCCGAGCTTCCCGGCATCCAGGCCCAGCTCCAGGGCGGCGTCGTGCAGGTTATCCCGCATGAACAGGATGTTCATACCCTCGCTCCATCCCTCGGGGAAGTTGCCCTGGGGCTCTATGGCAAACACCCGTGAGAAGATCCGGTAATCATCTGCGTTCAGGATGGACTGGAGCTCTGCCGCCCTCCAGAGATAAAACCCGCCTTCTTTCCCCCGGACGTCGGCATCGATGGAGCTGAAGAACGGTCCGTCCTGAGCATGCATGTCCCTCAGCACGAAATCGAGCGTGTTTGTCGCGGTTCTCCGGTAGAGGTCTTCCTCTGTCACGAGAAAGGCCTCGGTATATGCCATGGCCAGGAGCGCCTGGTCGGGGAGCATCTTCTCGAAATGGGGGATGCGCCAAAGGGCATCTGTCGCATACCGGTGAAACCCGCCACCCGCCTGGTCGTAGATACCGCCCGTTCTCATGGCGTCAAGCGTTTTTCGTGCCATGACAAGGGCGTCCCCGCTTCCGGCCCGGTGATGATGTCTCAGCAGATACATGATGATGTGCGGCGAAGGGAACTTCGGAACGCTCTCGAACCCCCCGGTGTCGCTCTGGAACCGCTCCGAGAGGCGGGCATAGGCACGGCCCAGCCACTCGACCACCGGCTCTTCGACGGGCAGCGATGCGGCCCGCTCCCGTGTTCCCGCCGAGACCTGGCTTGTGATCCGGTCGATCTTGTCCCGATCGGTCTTCCAGGCATTCTCGATCAGCGGGATCAGCTCCACCATCCCCAGCACCGTGCCCCGCGAATGCTTGGGTATGTAGGTTGCGGCGAAAAAAGGCTCTTTATCCGGGGTCATGATGATGCTCAGCGGCCACCCGCCTCTGCCGGTCATCAGGGTGCAGACCTCCATGTAGATACGGTCGATGGAAGGCATCTCCTCCCGGTCGACCTTGACATTGATGAAGGCACGGTTCATCAGTGCGGCCACTTCTTCGTCCTCGAAACATTCCTGCGCCATGACATGGCACCAGTGACATGCCGAATATCCGACGGACAGGAAAACGGGCCGGCTTTGCCTTGCGGCATCATCGAATGCCTCCCTGCTCCAGGGGTACCAGGCCACGGGGTTGTCCGCGTGCTGCTGAAGATAGGGGCTCAACGACGAGCCGAGCCGGTTGACCTTTTCCACTGCTCACCGCCTTTTTTCACAAGAATAGGGATGCGCTGCGCGAAATCAAGGAAGGGTGCCGCGGCTTAAAAGGGTTTTACCGCGCGTCGGGGGGAAGACCGGCTGCCGCACGTGTGCCCGTGTGCCTGCTTTGGCCGCGTCCCTCTGTCCGCGGGCTGGCGGAGATGAAGAGCCGTCCTTTTTTGGTCTGCAGGAAAGGCGTCAGGGATCGATCGGCGGGCGAGTGTGTCCGCAGCGCGTCTCACCTTCGACTATCCATGGGCCGCCTGGGGCTCACGCCTTCGAGTCGATCCTCTTGAGCCCGGCATCCGCCGCCGATTGCAGGGCCCGGGCGTACTCTCCTCGGGTGATCCTCCGGGATGCGCGCCGGTCTTCGCACGCCCGGTAGCAGGGGTAGTACTGGTCCATGATATTCACGCTTGTACCGGGTGAGATCTCCGAGGCGAGAAAAGACATGACCTCGGCTGTGCCGCACGTGTCTCCGGGCATCACCAGGTGTCTCACCAGGAGACCCTTGACCGCCACACCGCGGCCGTCCGTCACCAGATCCCCCACCTGGGAATGCATCTCCCGTATGGCGGCCCTGGCCCTGTCCGGATAGTCCGGTGCATTGCAGAACGTCCCGGCCGGCTCAGGGTCCCAGAACTTGAAGTCGGGCATGTAGATATCCACGACGCCGTGAAGGAGCCTGAGCGCCTCGACACGGTCGTACCCCCCGGTATTGTACACCAGGGGCAGGCGCAGTCCGCCTTCAACCGCCAGGGGCAGGGCTTCCAGGATCTGGGGGACCACGTGCGAAGGCGTGACCAGGTTGATGTTGTGGCACCCGGCCTTTTCCAGGCGGAGCATCATATCCGCCAGCTCGTGCGGCTGAACCTCGCCGCCCTCGTTGAGGTGGCTGATCTCGTAGTTCTGGCAGAAGGTGCACAGCAGATTGCACGAGCTGAAAAAGATCGTGCCCGAGCCGCCGGAGCCCACCAGGGGGGCTTCTTCTCCGAAATGCGGACCAAAGCTCGCCACGGTCGCATACCTGCCGGTCCGGCAGTAGCCCCTTTCTTCCTGGATGCGGTCAACCCGGCAGTCCCGTGGGCAGATGCGACAGCACGCGAGCATTGACGTCGCACGTGCCGCCCTTTCCCGGAGCTCGCCGGTTCTGTGGAGCGCCAGGTACGACGGGTCACCCATGACCTGTACCTGTGATCATATCTCTCATGGATGAGATTCTCTCATGATCCTCACATGAATCCAACCACGCGGTTATTTTTTCGGATCGCACGGTACGGGTACAGCCCGGATGTGGACAAACCTTCTCCATGATCCCGGGAGGATCTGAAGCCCGGGAACCACCGGTGAAGAGGTGGGACAAGCGTGAGCGGAAACAGCCTGGTGCGGTCTCGGGACACGGACTTTTCCATGCAGCCGCAGGCAATGTTCTGAGACCGATGCCGGTTTTTCATATCCGTGTCCAGTTTGTAACGTCTTGGGGCTTATTGTGAAATGCAGGCGTGTACCGCCCTCTTCAAGCCGGGCATGATGTCCCGAGCGTGCTTATCTGCCGAACCTGCCCATGAGCTCGCCCATGCTCAGAAGATGGCCTTCCATCGATGAAAGCACCTCCTCCTTGGTCGACCCGGGCGGGAGATCCAGCTCCGTATCCACGGCGAACACCCGGAAAAAATACCGGTGGGTCCCGGAAGGGGGGCAGGGGCCTCCATAGCCGATGGTGAGGAAGTCATTGATCCCCTGGGTGCCTCCCGCGGCGGGCCTTTCTTCGGCAGGGATGTTCTCTGGCAGAGGTGACGCCTGGGGCGGAATATCGTAGTAGACCCAGTGCACCCAGATCCCCATGGGGGCGTCGGGGTCCTCGCAGATGACGGTGACGCTCCTGGTTCCGTCCGGCACCCCTTTCCACGCGATAGGCGGCGATACATTCTCTCCGTTACAGGTGTACTTGGGCGGGATCATCTCGCCCTGTCCGAATGCCTGACTGGTAATCTCCATCTGCTCTCCTCCCTCCGTGCCTGCAAGAGCCGGATTCAGCGGCGCACCGGTAAAAAGCAGGGTCCCCATGAGCACGGGGAAAAAATGTCTGAACATGAAGGGCACCCCTTCGAAATAGGGTATAAAAACCATTTCTTCATTTCATAATAACCCGCGGCTGTGGGAAGACAATCACGCCGCAATCACTTATGGAGGAGATCCGCAGGCGGCTCCGGTCGTTCCAGGATCTCGCGCAGAGCCAGTGCATTCTTCGGGGCATAGCCGCCGAAGTCGTTGTCGAAGTAGACATATGCGTCTTTTCCCCACGATCTGATTTTGTCCGCCCACGACATCAGCTCATCGACGGTGTATTCAGAGGCATAGAGCTGCCGGGAGCCGTGGAGGCGGATGTAGACGTGATCTGCGGTAACCGCCTCCAGATAGGGGAACCGGTCTGCGGTATCGGCGATGCACCAGGCGATGCCGTGCTTCTCAAGGAGTGCCAGGGCCTGCTCCCCGGTCCAGCTCGGATGCCTGGCCTCCAGCGCGTAGCGATGGCCGCCGGGCAGGAGAGCGAAGAACGCCGAGGCGGTCTCCTCCCTGAACTCCAGGGAGGCCGGGACCTGGAAGAGGACGGGCCCCAGCTTGTCCCCCAGCGAAGAGATGTCGGAAAAAAGTATGTCCAGCGATTCCTCGACCTCTCTGAGCCTGCGGACGTGCGTGATGTACCTGCTGGCCTTGACGGCCCAGAGAAATCCCCCAGGGGTCGAGTCCCGCCACTTGCGGTAGGTGCTTTCCCTGATCCGGTGATAGAAGGTCGCGTTCACCTCCACCGTGGAGAAGAACCGGGAGTAGTGATCGAGCCACCGGGTCCGGGGGCAGTCCCGGGGATAGAACACCCCTTTCCAGTGCCGGTAGTCCCATCCCGACGTGCCGATATGCGCGCGCATGCGACCTCCTTGAGCTGACAGTTTAGCAGGTGTCGGGCATGATCGTCCATCTGATCGTCCAGGCATGTCCCCCGGGGCCTTTTTCCAGGCACACCATCGTGCCGCTCTTGAACGATACGGTCGGTGCGTCGGCCGAGCCGGTCACCAGATACGAGCACAGGCGCTCCAGAAACGGCAGGTGACCCACCACCATGATATTCTCCTGTGCGTCTATGATTCGGGCAAACGCCTCTACATCGTTGTTGGCGGCCAGCCCGGACACCTCCATGGCGCCGCGGCCTGGCTTGAGGTACGATGCCATGATCTCGGCTGTCTGGCGAGCACGCGCGGCCGGGCTGTGGATGATGGTTTCCACGCGGACCCCCCGGTCCTGCGCGCGGGCGGCCACGCATTCCACCTCGGTGATACCCTCGCGGGAAAGCCTTTTCCGGGAGTCGATCTCCTCCCGCAGGTTCCTGCCGTGCCGGACGAGGAAGAGTGCCATGGTTCAACCTCCTTAAAGAACAGTACCGAAATCAAAATCCACTTGAGAAGCAACGGGTGCAGTGCAGCCTTCACTTGGGAAAGCGGCATGGCCCTTCATATATAATCTATAGCACTTCCAGAGGAGGGGGCAATGGAGCCTCATATGATTTCACGGATTGTCCGGAGCCAGAGGGAATTCTATTGCAGCGGGATCACAAGAAACGTGGAATATCGCCGGAAGCAGCTCAAAAAACTCCGCGATCTGATCGCCGGGGAAGACGGTTTCATCGTGGAGGCCCTGAAGAAGGATCTTGCAAAACCCGCCCTTGAGGCCTATGCCGCAGAGATTTCCCTGGTCCTGGGAGAGCTCGAATATGCGCTGAAGAAGCTCGAATCCTGGACAAGACCCAGAAAGGTCCGGAGCCAGCCGGCCCTGTTGCCCTCATCGAGCTCCGTTGTTCCGGAGCCGCTGGGCGTGGTTCTCATCATCGCGCCGTGGAACTATCCCTTCCAGCTTGCAATAGCCCCCCTCATCAGTGCCGTTGCCGCCGGCAACTGTGTGATCGTCAAACCCTCCGAGCTCTCTCCCCGTACCGCGGAAGTCATGGAAGAGCTGATCGCCCGGCACATGGACCCACGGCACCTGTCGGTGGTGAACGGTGGACCGGACACGGCCCGGGAGCTCCTGAATCACCGCTTCGACCACATTTTTTTCACCGGCTCGTCCCGCGTGGCCCGGATGGTCATGGAGTCCGCCTCGCGCCATCTCACGCCGGTGACCCTGGAGCTCGGGGGGAAGAGCCCCTGCATCGTGGACAGGGACGTGAACATCGAGTATGCGGCGCGCAGGGTCGTGTGGGGCAAGTTCTTCAATGCAGGGCAGAGCTGTGTGGCCCCGGACTACGTACTGGTGGACGAGCGGATCAGAGACGAATTCGCTGACGCCGTCAAGAGGGCGGTCATCCGCTTCTACGGCCAGGACCCCAGGAAGAGCCCCTACTATGCGCGGATCGTGAACCGGTCTCATTTCGACCGGCTCATGGGCTATCTCGATCAGGGAGACACCGTGGTGGGAGGGCAGGCCCTGGCCCAGGAGCTCTTCATCGCTCCCACGGTCCTGGACGCCGTCGACCTCGACTCCCCGGTCATGCAGGAGGAAATCTTCGGACCCGTTCTCCCGCTCATCCCCTTCTCCTCATTTTCCGAGGCCCTTGCATTCGTGAACTCCCGGCCGAAACCCCTGGCGATTTACCTCTTCACTACGGACAGGGTGAAGCAGGAGCTGGCGAAAAACGAGACATCATCGGGGTCTTTCTGCATCAATGACGTTCTGGTCCAGTTTTTCTCGCACCATCTCCCCTTCGGAGGGGTGGGTGAAAGCGGCATGGGCCGCTGCCACGGCAAGGCCGGCTTCGACACCTTCAGCCATACCAGGAGCATGGTGCAGAACACCCTCGCGTTCGACATCCCTTTGAGATACGCTCCCTACCGGTTCAAGCTTCCGCTGGTGAAGTGGTTTTTGTGAATCCTCATTCTTAGTCGACTGCAGCGGATTCCGTCCACGCAATAGCAATCCTGCGGTCAAGAAATCTATCAATGACCGCTCTGGATAGTTCGCATGTGAACTTACGACAACATGTACTTGGAAATCGGGATCACATTCCACCTCGCTTCCAGGCTTGAAGCTGGATCAAGGGCTTGCCCTTCAAAGGTCCATGCCATTGATTATCAGCCGGGAATCGTACAGGACAGATCCACGGCCATGA
This sequence comes from Deltaproteobacteria bacterium, assembly GCA_018436855.1. GTDB lineage: Bacteria > Desulfobacterota > Desulfomonilia > UBA1062 > UBA1062 > Phosphitivorax. The sequence goes on from JAHDKO010000005.1 coordinate 14,348, forward strand.
CCTCTGCAGACCGGACGGACGCACAGAGAGAGAACCGCCCGGACCGGTCTGCCCGGAGAGTGCGCACGAGCAGGTATCTTTTCACGCCGGTGACCGTGTCCTGAGGGCTGTTCCCACCGCTGCATCAAGATCCGCTGTGCCGGCCGGCTTGAAGATCAGCCCGGTGATTCCCTTCGATCGCGCATCCTGTTCGGTGATGACATCGTTGAAACCCGTGCACAGGAGGATCGGTATATCCGAGCGGACCTTCCTGACCTTTGCGGCAAGGTCCACCCCGTTCATCCGCGGCATGGTCAGGTCGGTCAACACGAGGTCGAAGACATCAGGGTTTTGAGAGAACAGGGCCAGCGCCTCCGCACCATCCGTTGCCGCGGTCACGGAGTAGCCCAGCCGCTTGAGTATCTTGCTCACGCTGGAAAGGACCGGACGTTCGTCATCGACGAGGAGGATATTCCCCTGCATCCGATGATCATTCCGGGCACACGGTTTCCGGGCTGCAGGCCTCGCCCGGGTGACCGGGAAGAACACGGTGAACCGCGACCCTTTTCCAGGTTCACTCTCCACGGTGATCGTGCCTCCGTGGTCTCTGACGATTCCATGGATGACAGGGAGCCCCATGCCGACGCCTTTCCCCACCTCCTTGGTCGTGTAGAAGGGCTCGAAGATATGAGTCATGACCTCGGGCGTCATCCCTCTGCCGGAATCTTTCACCAAAAGCTGAACATACTCCCCCGCCTTGATCTCCGGGTGATCCGCTGTCTCGGTCAGGCAGGTGTTTGTCAGGCTTATCTCCATGACCCCGTTCTGCGACGGCAGCGCATCCGCCGCGTTTTTGCACAGATTCATGATGACCTGCTGGATCTGGGAGGCATCGCCCATGACCGTATCGTCAGCGGCATCGATATGCTGTCTGATCTCGATGGTGCTCGGCAGGGACGACCGGACAAAGGCGAGGGTTTCCGAGATCAGGGGCTTTATGCTGATCGGGGTGAACCTCTGCTCCGACCGCCTGCTGAACGAGAGGATCTGCTTGACCAGGTCCCTCTGGCGGTACGCAGCCGTGAGGATCTGCTGCACGGTCTGGTGCCACGGTGTATCAGGAGGCATCTCGTCCAGCAGCGATTCGCTTTCGATGATGATGGGGTAGAGCATGTTGTTCAGGTCGTGGGCGATTCCGCCTGCGAATCTGCCCAGGGCCTCGATCTTTCTGGCATGGGCGAGTTGCTCGAGGGCCTTTCTCTTCTCTTCCTCGGCCTTGAGGCGCTCATTGATTTCCTCGCCCAGCTTCCGGTTTCTCTCCTCCAGCTCATCCGTGCGTTCCTTCACGAGCTCTTCGAGATGATCCCGGTACCGGAGCAGGTCTTTCTGCGCCTGCACCCGTTCGGTGACGTCCTGGCTGCTGCATACGAGGCCCAGAAACCTGCCTTCGGGCGAGAACCTGGGATTCCCGTACGACTCGATCCACCTCCACCGTCCATCGAAGCACCGCATCCTGCCCATTGCATGGAAAGGACTTTTCTCGCTCACGGCCCGGAGGAAGGCGCCCACATACGCATCCTTGTCGCCGGGATGCAGCAGGCTCCGCCATCTCGTGCCCCTGATCTCTTCCAGCGACATCCGGAAGAAATCCCGGTATGAGGAGTTCACGAACTGTATCTCTCCGTGTTCGTCCACCACCCAGATCATGAGCGGAGAGCTGTCCGCCATGATGCGGAAGCGTTCCTCGCTCTCGCGGAGCCGATCTTCGAACCTCTTGCGCTCGGTGATGTCGAACACATAGGCCTTGTAATCGATGAGCTCGCCGTTTTCGTCGAACCGTCCCACGGCGTTGCCCACGATATAGATGATCCTCCCGTCTCGCCGCCAGCGTCTTCCCGTGTAGGAGATCAGCTTTTTCCTCTCGCGCAGAGCGGAGATGAAACCGTCAAACGACTCAGGAGTCAGGTGCAGGTCGCGGAAGTTGCTCGCGAGCGCCTCTTCACGGTTCGAGAATCCGAAAATGTCCACAAACGACGGGTTGCACATCAGAATCCGGCCGTCCGCGGCAACGATGAAGTTTCCGGTCAGGTCCTCCTCGAAGAGCTTCCGGTATTTCTCCTCGCTTCGAACAAGGTCTTCTTCGGCCTTGCGCCCCCGGGTGAAGTCGCCATAGACGATAGTCACCCCGCAGCCCTTCATGGGAAGGGGAGCGGCGGACACACTGATCCACCGGATGCTCCCGTTTTTTCTCTCGATGCCCACGACATTTTCTATGAGGCGCCCTTCCTTCAGGGCCCTGACGGCCGGGAACTCCTCCACGGGCATACGCGTTCCATCGGCTCTGAGGGCCTGCCACGAGGCGCCGGTTATGGCCCTTGCCTCGTGCTCTTCACGGGGGATCTCCAGGATGCGCCCGGCCTCGTTGTTCACCTCCACGATGTTGCCGTGCTCATCGGTAATGGTGATTCCCAGGGGGAACGAGGCAAAGAGTTTTTCATACCTGTCTATATGGGACTCGAGCCTTTTCTCCGCCGCCTCATCCCGGGACAAAGCCTCTTCCAGTTCGGCGATTCTGCTGCCGGCCTCGTTCAGCCTTTTTTCAAGCTGCTTCCGGGAAATTTTCTCCAGATTCATGCGTACAGACCCCTGTTATCGCCCTGGTTCTCCTTCCGATACGCCTTCCGGGCATGGTTTGCTGCATGACAGAGCACTGTTTCACGATGTATTGCCACCAGATGTTTTGATGAAACCCGTTTTCGAAGGATTCTCACCCTCCGCCGCCCCCGGTGGCGGGAGCCCGGCCTTCCGGCCCCGCCTCCTTCAGGGCCTTTTCGATGGCGATTTTCAGCTCCTGCATGTCGGCGGGCTTGGGAAGCAGATCGTATACGCCGCTGTTTCCCAGCCTCTTTTCACTGACTGCATCGCTGAAGCCGCTGCAGAGAATGACCGGGACACCGGGACGGATACCGGTGATCTCTGCGGCGAGCTCCACTCCGGTCATATGCGGCATGGTCTGGTCAGTGATCACCAGATCATAGGCATCCGGGTTCGCGGCAAACAGACTCAATGCCTCCGCGCCGCTGACCGCCGCCGTCACCTCATAACCCAGAATCTTCAGGACCTTGCTCACGCTGGTGAGGATGATCGCCTCGTCGTCGACCAGCAGGATCGATTTTTTCTCCGGTTTTCCGGGTGTGCCGGGGGCCCGGCTGGGGAGTTCCTCGTCCGTCTCGCGGGTCGTCGGCAGGTACACGGTGAACAGCGATCCTTTTCCTGGCTCGCTCTCCGCCCTGACGGCGCCGCCGTGGCCCTTGACGATCCCATGGATCACCGACAGTCCCATCCCGCTTCCCTTGCCTACGTCCTTGGTGGTGTAGAAGGGCTCGAAGATATGAGACATGATCTCGGGCGCCATCCCGGTTCCGGTGTCGGAGACCGTGAGCTGAAGGTACTCTCCCGCCTGAATCTCCCGGGTCGCGAGATCCTCCGGAAGATCGACGTTCGCCAGGGCCACTTCGATGGTCCCGGTATACGGCTCGATCGCATCTGCGGCATTTCTGCACAGATTCATGACGATCTGCTGGATCTGCGTGGCATTGCCGAGGACTGTGTCGTTTTGTGCGTCGTTGGTCAGGACGATCTCGATGGTGCTCGGCAGGGACGAGCGCAGGAAGGTGATGGTCTCTTGAATCAGCCCGAAGACCGCCACAGGCTTGAGCTGCTGCTCGTTGCGCCTGCTGAACGAGAGGATCTGCCTCAGCAGGTCTCTCTGCCGGTAGGCCGCGCTCAGCACCAGGCGGATGGTCTGATCCCGGGAATCGCCGAAGGGGACCTCCTCGGCGAGCATCTGGAGGTTCAAGATAATGGGATAGAGCATGTTGTTCAGGTCGTGGGCGATTCCGCCTGCGAATCTGCCCAGGGCTTCCATTTTCTGGGTCTGGATGAGCTGGTTTTCCAGGCTGGTCTTCTCTTCTTCTGCGCGTAAGCGCTCGGATATCTCCTCTTCGAGCTGCCTGTTCCTCGCCTCCAGCTCAACGGTACGCTCCTTTACGATCTCTTCCAGGTGGTCGCGGTGTCTGCGCACCTCTTCTTCTGTTTTCAGGCGGACCACGGCCGCAGCAATCTGGTCGGTAACCGCCTTCATCAGAGACAGATCCTCCTCGCTGAACGTCTCGCGGTCACGGGCCCCGAACGAGAGCGTGCCGATAACCCTGCCGCCTTCGACCTGAAGCGGATGGCACGCATAGGCCTTGAGACCGTACGCCTCGACCTGCTCCGCCCTCAGACCGGAGGTTGCAGGGCTTTTATCCGCCACGACAGGGCAGCCCTTCCGGAGGGATTCCCCGGAGCACACGGCACCATAGTCCAGTCGCTCGATCCGTGCGGCCTCTTCTCCGGGGATCCCCGCAAAGGCATTGAGATGAAGGAAGCCGCTTTTTTCATCGAGCAGATAGTTGAAGTAGGCCTGGCAGCCCAGGTATTCCATCACCTTCCGGCAGAGTGAATCCACGGCCTTCCGGGGCTCTTTTGCCCGGAGCAGCTCGCCCGCGGTGTCTGTCAGCAGCTCGAACCGGCCGGCCATCCGCTGCAGAGATTCCTCGGCCCGAATCCTCGTCAGGGCGGCGACGAGGTAATCCGTCAGTCTCTCCCACAGGGCGATGACAGGGGGCGAGAAGAGCCCTTCCCTGGGGTCGCAGAGCTGGAGCAGCCCCAGCCTTTCTTCTCCCGAGCGCAAGGGGATGAGCGCGACCGACTCGTAGCCGAAGACATTGCACCGGTTTCTCAACCGGATCTTCAGGTCCTCCTCGATGGTCCCGGAGGCGAGCTTTGTGGTGCTGTTGGTCCAGAAGCTCCCGCGTTCGGTGAAAAAAGGCATGTACGATGGGACATTGCCGAGGATCACGCTGCCGCACAGGCACTCAAGCGCCGGTTTATCCGGGTCGTTGCGCACAGGGGTATCCTGATCGTCCTGCCGGCACAGCAGGTTCTCCAGTCTGACAAACTCCTCGGGAAACCCGCTGGCATGGCTGTACGGATAGTCCCCGTCTCTTTCCAGCCGGATCGCAACGGCCCGGCAGCCCGACTTCTGCTGAAAGAAGTCCACCACCATGCGGACCAGGTCTTCGGACGTGCTGATCTCGTTGGCGAGGCGGAGAAACTCCACCGCTGTCTCCCGCTCGAGCTCGGCCTCCTTGCGCCTGGCGATTTCCGTGTTCTGCTCGTGCACGTGCTGCTCGAGCGCGACGTTTGTCCTGCCGAGCTCCTCCCTGTTCTGTACCAGGTCCCGGAACATGAGGCGGTAGGGTTTTCTCAGGCCCGTTGAAATCACGGCCCGGTACAGGAGGTAGTAGGCGGCTATCTTGAAGAAGTGGCCGAGCTCGTTGAAGAAGTCGTAGACCCCGAGATAGCGCGTGAACGAGAGCTCCGCCGCCACATTGAGCACCATCACCCCGACCATGAGCCGGAGCACGCCGGGGTCGAACGACCGTCTGGATACCAGCACCGCCCCGAGGGATAGGATGAAGATGAGGCTGATGACATACTCGCTGCCGACCTTGAACGCTGTCAGCCCGGCGCCTTCCACGTAGCAGTCGGGGAATATATTCCAGTAGAAGATCGAAAGCAGGGAAAGGACTGTCACCGCGGAAAACACTGCAAAGACGCCCGAAGGCCTGAACGCTCTCTTCAGGAACATCAGGGCCGCCAGGAACGAAACGGCGTGCATATATCTCGTCAGGATCCACAATTCGGTCGCCAGGTTGGCGCCCGGGGTGTCGAACACCCCCATGCCTTTGTACGCAAGGGCGTGGAGCCCGTCGAGGAGTCCGATGAACAGGGACGCGATGCCGAGGAAGAGCACATAGTGGTTGTCCATCAGCCTCCGGGAGTTCCACGCGAACATGAACATTCCCACCGAGATGGCGATGCAGAAGCCCTCGGCGATGCTGTGAAACAGGGTGTAGCTGTGCAGCGTGGTCAGGTGCAGCAGGAACAGGGTCAAAGCGCCGAGGAGAACGTATGCGCCTGCATCGAGTACGGCGCCCGGTTCCCGGAATCTTGGTTGCTTCATGTTGTGATCATCCATCATATTCTTGAGCTGATCGCCTGAATCAGCGCCTGTCTCTTTTTTGTGTCTCGAGTACATGTCCGTACAAGGAAAGAGGTCTTTTGTCCACCAGGCAGTCAACTCGCCAAATCTGGTTATCGGGCATGCGCCCCGCCTCCCGCGGGAAAGCAGCTCCCATCACCGGATTCCCCATTGTCTCTCACAATGCTATACAATTGCATCCGGCATGTAAACCCTAGTTTTGTCAGCCTGATATCGATGCATATGTACCGGCTTTTATGCAGTTTTTTCTCAGCAGGGACACAGTCTCGTCATGGTGCCTTTTCCTGCTGGAGGGAGACGGCCGGGCTGACTGCCGGTGCCCCGGATATGCTGCCGCAGGTCTTCCCCGCGTACCGGGAGGACCGGGGGCATGCCCCGCCCAACCGGAGACACTGGAGCTTTCGGCCGGATCGGGCATCCTGCCCGTATGCCGGCGTCTCTGATAACATCAGGCGCACAGCAGCGGACAATCCGGGCGTTGCCCTTGAGCCGCGCCCCTTGAAGGCGCGAGAAAATTTTCCATTGCCCTTGGCGAGGGAAGTGTTGTATTCCTCACAGGTCTTTTGAAATCTCCCTGGAGGAACTGCATGGGTATCATGTCCAATACCGTGAGCATCTACCAGTACGAGGTCCTGGGGGACATCCCCGAAGGCGACCTGCGGCTGTGGATTCAGCAATGTCTTGAAAAAAACAGGTTCGAGCCCATCGATACCGTGCCGGACGGCGAGTCGGTGGGATGGGTGCGGTTCGATGAGCACACCGGCTCCGACTTCGGCGGCTTCGATGCGTTTTCCTTCGAGCACTACTGCATCTTTACCCTGAGAAGAGACGTGCGCAAGGTGCCTGCGGCCCTGCTCAAGAACCTGGTGGAAAAGGAGTGCGGGCAGTGGCTCAAGGAGCGGCCCAAGCTCCACAAAGTGCCGGCCGGGAAGAAGCGCGAGATCCGTGAGAACATCCACGCCTCCCTGCTGGCGCGGTCCCTTCCCGATCCCTCGGCTGTCGACGTGCTCTGGAACACCGAGGCCGGGGTCGTCACCGTGGCGAACATCGGGGCCAAGGTGCTCGATTTCGTGGAGGACGAGTTCGCCAAGACCTTCGAAGGGCTTTCCCTGAGCCCCATCCACCCCATCAGACGGGCCGAGAAGGTCCTGCCCGCCGAGCACCTCGATGCCTTGGCCCGGGTGAACCAGGCGTCTTCGCGCGACGTGCTGCTGCAGATCAAGAAAAACAGGTGGCTCGGCTGGGAGTTCTTTCTGTGGCTCATGTACAAGAGCGCCGAGGGCAGCTCAGAGTACCAGGTGACCCGGGAAGGGCCGGCCGAGACGGGAGATCGCTTCGTCGCCTATGTCTACGACCGGTTCGTGCTCACCCAGGACCACGAGGACGGCACGCGGAAGAGTACGATCAGCGGTCCCCAGAAGAATTTTTCCGAGACCTGCAAGGCGATTGTGAGCGGAAAGAACATCACGGAGGCGACCCTGTACTTCGAAAAGGACATGTTCAAGTGGAAGATGAGCCTCAAGGGCGACATCTTCGCGTTCGGGTCCTTCGGCTGCCCTCCGGTCAAGATCGAGAAGGACGAGATGACCGATCCGGCCATGGAGAGAGAGGCGGTATTCTTCGAGCGGATGAATCTCCTGGAGACCGGCATCCAGCTCTTTGAGAGCCTCTTCGGCGCCTTTCTCTCTGACCGTCTGACCGGCCCCTGGCCCCAGATCACCCACGCCATCAACGAGTGGCTGCATAAAACCTGATTTCTCGGGGAGTCGGATATGAGGATCTTCATCATCGTGGGCATGCCGGCGGCGGGCAAGAGCATCGCCCGGACCTACGCAGAGAAAGAGGGATATCCCTACCATGCAACCGGCGATGTGGTGCGCGCCGAGGTCAGGGCGCGGGGGCTGAAGCCCGGGCCCGATACCATGGCGCAGGTCTCGGACGAGCTCAGGGGCGAAGACGGCATGGGCGTCACCAGGGTCGCCCTGGAGAAGGTGCTGGAAGAGGCGAGCCGCATCGTCTTTCTGGAGGGCATGAGATCCTGGCCCGAGATCGAGCTCATCCGGGAGAAGGCCGAGGCCGTGGTGGTGGCCTTCCTGGCCCCGAGGCCCTTAAGGAGGCAGAGGGTGATCTCCCGGGGAAGGGCGGATGACTCGCCCGAGGCGTTCGAGGATCGCGACCGGCGGGAGATCGTCTACGGAGCGGCCATTCCCATTGCGCTCGCTGACGGCTATGTCGTCAACACCTCCACCATGGAAGACGCCGAGAAGGATCTCGACGCCATTGTCCGCCGGTACGACGCGGGCTGAGGCGTGATCAGGCCACTGTTCGGATGGCCCTGCAGCGCATATACGGGTGGCCCCTGCTCCATTCTTTATTCCTGTCCCGCTAGCTGCACCGGTCCAGACGTGCCGGCGGCGGGAAACGCCCATGCCGTCCTGTACCGCTCTCATACCGGGATGGACCGGCCCGGTGTCTTCCCTGCTCGCGGTCAAGCCTGGAGGCACCTTCACGCAGGGATGAAATCCGGAGGCCTCACCTCCACGAGCGTCACCGCCCCGACAGGGCACACCGTCGCGCAGAGACCGCAGCCGATGCAGACATCGACATCGAGAAGCACGGTGTCGCCGTTCTCTGAGCCGAGAGCCTTCACCGGACAGATATCCGCGCACAGGCCGCACGCCGTGCAGGCCTCTTTGTCGAGATGCGCCTGATAGCGGCTGGGGCTGAGCACCGCCCTTCTGGTCTTTTCGTCCGTGGCGAAGCGGAGCATCTCGCAGCAGCAGTTGCAGCAGTTGCAGATCACGTTGGACCGGCCCGCGGTGTTTTCGGTCATGTGCACGAGCCCTGCCTTGCGGGATAGTTCCAGGATCTCTCTTGCCTCGGCCGCGTCGATCGGCCTGCCGGTGCCCCGCTTGATGGCGTACTCGGCGCCGCGGTTGATCTGGATGCACACCTCAAGCGGGTGGTCGCATCTCTTGAGGAGCGTGCGGCAGGCGCAATCGGTCACCGCGATGACCTGTGCCCCCTTCAGCATACCCAGGGCGTCTTCGTGGGCCAGGACCTGGTTCCTGGGGGTGATGCTCTCGCCGATGGGGATCACACGCATGAACGAGGGCATCTTGATCTGGGTCACGAGCTCCAGGAGCATGGGGTAGTCGGTCTCCTCGAACTTCATCCACAGATCCATGAGCTCCTGGGGCGCCTCTTTCCACAGGATGGTCGCATCGTGGAACTGGATGATGTGCCTGGGCATCCGGTAGGTGGTCACGCCGCCTTTGACAGCCTCGAAAACAGCGCCTTTGTGAAAGAGCCCGCCCAGGGTCGCGAGCATGTCGTCCTCGGTGGTTCCGAACCGGGCGGCAAGCTCGTGGGCGGCGGCGGGCAGGGCATTGACGATCTTCGCCTCGTCCTCTGAACACACGGTTTTCCATATCCTGGGCAGCACGGCGGAATGTTCCATGAGGAGTTTTTTTGACAGTTCCCGGTAAATGTCTTGCAGGGTCATGTCATCCTCCTTATAATAGATGGTGAAAAATCATCGCATATCCAAATACAAAAGCATGGATTTCTCTAGTCGGCAAGCAGATTGTATGCATGAAATACAAAAAGGGCTTTTTTAAGGTGCGAGGAGAACGGACATGGCATGTCTCTATAGCCAGAAAGACATTCAGAATACCTACGAGATCATTCAGGAGCACATGCAGACCAAGAACATCATCAAAGAGCACGCGCTCAACCGGCAGGACATCCGGGAGGTGGCGCTGGGTTCGCTCGACCTTTCCGGGATGAAGCGGGTGCTCGACCTGGGCTGCGGGTACGGGTTTTTCACTGAGAAGCTTCGGGGCAGGCTGGCGGACGGCGCGCACATCCTGGGCATCGACCTGGTGGACCGGCAGAACCGCGCGGTGTTTCTCAAGACCGTAGAGAAGATCGGGTATCAGGGCGAGTTCATCCGTTCGCAGGCGGATATCATCAAAGACATGGACAGATCGCGCTTCGACCTGGTCATCGCCAGCTACTCGCTCTATTTCTTCCCGCACCTCATCGCCGACATCGCCCGGGTGCTCTCGCCCGGAGGAGTCTTCATCACCGTGACCCACAGCAGGCATTCCCTGAAGGAGGTGACGGAGCTCGTTCCACGCTGCATGGAGATCATGGGGCTGACGCCGCCCCAGGAGATCACGATCAACAGGCTCTTCCAGTCGTTCTGCATGGAGAACGGGGAAGAGCGGCTCGCCCCCTTTTTCGGGAAGGTGGACCGGATTCTCTACAAAAACGACCTGCTCTTCTCCCTGGACCGGATCAGCGAGTGCATCGACTATCTCGACAAGAAAAGGCACCTGATTTTCAAGGATATCATGGAAACTCATCCACAAAAGATGGAAGATGTGTTATCCTCCTTTCATAAAATGATATTCGAACATGCAAAGGAGCAGGGCAGGGTCGTTCTCACCAAGGATGACGCCGTGTTCCGGTGCTTCTCTCCGCGAAGGGGTGCTTGATACAACATGAGAAAACAGAGGATATACTGCCCGTACTGCGGCAATCCCGTGGTTCATCGTCAGATGGAAGGAAAGATGCGGGATTTCTGCATGCAGTGCGCCAATGTGTTTTATGAAAACCCCCTGCCCGTGGCGAGCAGCATCGTGGTCAACGAAAACCGCGAGGTGCTGCTCGTCAAGCGGAAGAACGAGCCGTACCAGGGCATGTGGTGCCTTCCCATCGGGTTTGCCGAGGCGGACGAGGAGGTGAAGGACGCCGCGCTGCGCGAGCTCAGGGAAGAGGCCGGCATCGAGGGAAAGGTGGTGAGGCTCGTGGACGTGGACACTGTGGACAACTACTTCTACGGGAGCCTTGCCATCGTGACCTACGAGGTCACGCACACGGGCGGCATGCCCGCGGCCGGGGACGATGCCGTGGAGGCGCGGTTTTTCCCGGTTTCTGAGCTGCCGCCCCTGGCGTGGTCGTCGAACGAAAAGGCCATCAGGATCTATGTCGAGTTTTACCGGGACACCTGGGCCATGGTCGACTCGTACCGGCAGCTCTTTCCCGAGATCGACGCCCTTGCCCTGGGCGACGTGGCCCCGGGCGCCCAGGGGCAGAAAAACTTCCTGTCGAACGTTCTGGTGACCATCATCGAGAAGAACGCAGCCGAGATAACCAGGGAGTGGGTGCACGAGGTGAGGTCGAGGATCCCGGTTCTCTCCGTGCATGCCGAATATCTGGGCGAGATGAACCGCAAGGTGCTCAAGGCGGTCCGGCAGGGTCTGCACGAGCACGGTGATTCCTTCGATTCCTTAAGGTTCAAGGACAACGGCAGGGATCTCAGGCGGCTCGACATAGGCTTTCCGGACGTGCTCAACGCCATGGCCCTGAGCAGGAAGGGCATCTGGATGCACGTCATCCGCAAGAAGATCCTCTCCTCCCCCATGGAGATCTATATCACCCTGGAGCTCAACAACCGGATCATCTTCCTCTACGACAGGATTATCTACCACCTGTCCTCGGGATATATGGAGTGAGGAGATCTCCCGTGCCCGCGGCAACGTCTTGGTCGGGCTATGTAAGGGACCGGCTCCGGGCTTGAAGGGCATCGTCCTTCCCGCCGCTTCGAAAAGGATCGCGTTTCTCCGGTGGACAACTGTCGAAAGTCATGCTGTCCGGCTCTCGTCAGCCGGAAGCGCCTGGGGACGGAACCTGCCAGAGAAAGGCCTTGTCCGTGAGGAACCGCTCTACCTGCTCGACCGACTGACCGGCCTTTCTCTCCAGGGCCTCGGCCGTGTTGAAGGCATTGTGGGGCGTGAGGATCACGTTCTCCCGCTTCAGGAGCTCCAGGCAGGCCCGCACATCCTCATTGTCGCCCGGGACGCCCGAGCGGAGGCTCACGGCGAGCCCGCTCTCGTTTTCAAACACGTCCAGGGCCGCACCGCTTAAATAACCCTCGTCCAGCAGCCGCAGCAGGTCCCGGTGGGGCGAGAGCTCGCCCCGGGCAATGTTCACGAAGACCGCGCCCCGCCGTGCGCGCTTCAGGAGCTCATAGCTGAAGTACCCCCTGTTTTCGGGCGTGAGGTTCATGGCGCACACGATCACGTCCGCCCGCGCGAGACCCTCCTCGATGCCCACATAGCGCACGTTGCGGTGCTTCCGGAGGATGTCGACTCCCATGACCTCCATTCCCAGGGCACGGCCCAGGCGGCAGATCTCGGAGCCGATGTTCCCCACCCCGGCCACCAGGAGGGTCCTGCCCAGGCACTCACCCCCGGTGAGACCGTCGCGCTCGAATCTCTCGAACCGCCGCATCTGCTGCCCGAGCTTCCTCAGGAGCGCCATCCACAGGAGCAGGGCCTGTTCGGCCACTGCGCGGCTGCAGTACCGGGGGAGATATCCGGCGGGAATGTCGCTGCCGGTTTCCACCCGGAAACGGTTCACATGGTCGTAGCCGGTGCTCCTGGTGAGGATGCCCTGGAGCAGGCCCGCCCATCCGGGCGGGATCACCGACTGGGTGCGGATGCTGATGAAGGGCGAGGGAGGGACGCTGAACAAGCATTCCTGAACCGTCAGAGGCGTGAACCCCGCCCGCACGTCCGGGGAGAGGAGGCGCCTTAAAGACAGCGTCTCCTCGGCAAAGGCCTCGTAGAAAAAGACATCGAACTTTCCGGGTCGGTCGCTCATACCACTCAATGTTCTCTACCATATATCAGGGATGATCTGGATACCGGATAGAAGGAGGATTCGTTTCAAGTTCTTCCGGTGAAAAACCGTAAGAATAGACCAGGAAATCGAAATGCCGGCAAAGAGGCCCCGGCGAGGCAGGGAGGTTTCCTTACCTATGAAGAGATTGCTTTCATTTTTCATTCCCGGCGGCATACTGTTCTGCGCGGCCCTGATCATGATCGGTCCGGATGCCCTGCATTCCCTGGTGCCCTCGGTCGTAAGTGTGGCGCAGCCCGTCATCCTGGCCTCGGCAATATTCATCGGATGGAGGTTCAACCGGAGCTCCCTGGTGTTCGCCGTGATCATCCTGGCGCTGTGCGACCGTGCCCTGCTCACCTGGGTGCAGGGCTTCCCGCTGTCGGCGGGTCCGCCGCGGATCGTGTACCATGCCGTAACCCTGCTGCTGCCGCTCAACCTCATGGTGCTGAACCTGATGCAGGAGCGGGGCTTTCTCACCTTCCGCGGTATCGCGAGGATATCGTTCATCGCGATCCAGCCCCTGATCGTCCTGTTCTTCGCCAGGTCGCATCCGGACGCGTTCCTGAACAGGCTCACCCACCCCGTGATGCCCTTGAGCCTGCCCGAGGGCGTGCCGCTTGCCCAGCCGGCCCTTCTGGCATTCGGTTTGGCCCTGACGGTGACCGCGCTGAGGTTCATGAAGCACCAGGGGGCAAAGGAGAGCGGCTTCTTCTGGGTGCTGATCACCCTGCTCACGGCTCTGGGGGCGGGGCTTGGCGCGATCGACCGGATGTTTTTCTTTGCCGCGGCCGGGTTCATACTCCTGGTGTCACTCATTGAGTCCTCCCATGCCATGGCCTTCAAGGACGAGCTCACCGGGCTGCCCGCCCGCAGGGCCCTGAAAGAGGATCTCCTGAAGCTGGGCAACCGCTACACCCTGGCCATGCTCGATATCGACCACTTCAAGAAGTTCAACGACTGTTACGGGCATGATGTGGGCGACCAGGTGCTCCGAATGGTTGCGGTCAAGCTCGCGGGGGTATCGGGCGGAGGAAGGGCCTTCCGTTACGGCGGCGAGGAGTTCACGGTGATCTTTCCGGGCAAGCACGCGGACCAGGCCCATCAGCACCTGGAGGACCTACGCCGGGAGGTGGAATCATCCCGGTTTGTCATTCGGAGCCGCATGAGGCCCCGGAGAAAGCCCAAGCGCATACGCTCCGGCAGCAAGCCGAGGAAAGAGGTGTCCATCACGGTCAGCATCGGCATGGCGTGCCGCGACGAGAAGAACACCAAGCCCCAGTCCGTGCTCAAGGCCGCTGACAAAGCCCTGTACCGTGCGAAAAAACAGGGCAGGAACCGTCTGTGCGCGTGAGCATACCCTGAACATGAAACCGCTGTCTTAAGCGTCCGCTGACCAGAGGACTTTTTTAAGAAGACAGGGTCTCATTTCCCTTCGATCGGGCGGCACCCAGGGCCGGGCGGATGCCGTACCCTTTGATGCGTTCTCGCGGTCCGGCGGATGCCGCATTCCTGGTGCGTTCTCACGATCCGGCGGATAGTCCGCCTTTCCGGGTTGTGCGGCTTTCCCTGTAGCAGGGAGCGCTCTCTGCCTGCACACTGCGCAGGGTGATGCACAGGATCTCGCCGGTACGCCAGAGGCGCATGCGTGGACCCCAGGTTCCGGTTCCGCGGCAGACGATTGCGGTCATGTCCCCCACCTGATAGCGGCCTTCCAGCAATGGATACGCGAGCCGGACCAGATAGCCGAAGGGCCAGATCTGTCCGCCGTGGGTGTGCCCGCTGAGCATCAGGTCCACGCCTTCTTCCGCCGCCCTTTCGTACTCGAGCGGTGTGTGTGAGAGCAGGATCACGGCCCCGGGCGGTCTGCCCGCCAGCGCATGTGCGAGAGGATCTCCCCCGTGTCCTCTTCTCCGGTGGACCGTGAGGTCCTCGACTCCCGCCAGGACGAGCCCGGGGCTGATTTCGACCCAGCGGTTGATCAGCACCTGGACGCCCGCGGCATCGAGGGTGGCGAGGCCGTCGTCGCCGCTCCGGCGGAAGTCGTGGTTGCCGGGAACGGCCCAGACTCCGAGAGGCGCGGAGAGGCCCTGGAGTGCAGGCACCAGTTCGGCATGGGAAGCGCCGCGTCCTTCGAAGAGGTCGCCGAGCAGGACCACGAGGTCGGGCTCAAGGCCGCGCATCTGGGCGGCCCTGGCCTCCAGCCACGATTTTCCCGGATGCGGTCCGACATGCAGGTCGGACAGGGCAACGAGCACCTTGCCCTCCATCTCGCGGGGAAGCCCGGCAATGCGCACCTCGTAGTCGTGCACCTCCGGCGGCCGCAGGCCCTGAACGAGTGCGATAGCGGAAAGCAAACCTCCCGCGAGAAGGGCCAGGCCGCGGAGCGCGGGGGCGGACCTTTGCATGAGAAGCCCAAAGCCGGTGACGATGTCCACTGTCAGAAGGGCGGTCGCGGTAAGGAACAGTACGGCCATCCAGTTCATCCCGACCAGTTGGACGGCCGCGGCGACCCCGGAGCCGCCGCGGCCGTACACGCGGCCCAGATAAAAAACGAGCCAGAGGATCATGCCCGAGATCACGATGACTCTGGTGGGGATGCGCTGTTTCACGAACGGGACCGATGCGGCGCGCCAGAAGACATAGACATGCATCACGGTGACAATCAGGATGAGTATCGTGCCGAACATGACCGGGAAGTGTATGACGAGGCTGCACCGCGCGTCAAGGGATTGCACTTGGGGAGGATGCGGTGTGGTCTCTCTCCTGACGGCTTTTTGCCCGGGCAGCGCTAGTCCTTTTTCTCGAGGTTCTTCTTCTGCTGTATCGCCGTTCTCACGGCCTCTTTCATGTCGTTATTCTGCGGGTCGATGGCGAGGAGCCCCTGCCAGAGTGTGATGGCCTTATCGAGATTGCCCTGTCTGTATGCCTCGAAACCCTGTCTCGTGAGGGTTTGTCTGCAGAAGTCGAGTTTCGTGTTCAGATAGGCATGGTCAAAGGAGAGGGCTTGCTCAAGACATTCGAATTTCTGGTAATCCTGCCGCAGGATATAATACAGACCGCCCGCAGCTGCGATGTCTCCCTTCTCCAGCCTCTCATCGGCGGCTGATCGGATCCCTTCGAGACATTGTGCAAACTCTTTGGCCAAAGATCCGTCATCCGGCTGCGACCGGTACGCTTCAGAGTACAGGCTTATCGCCTTCCGGTGCTCACCTGCCTGGACATGTTTTCTGGCCCCCTCCACAGTCTGGGCTCGATCCGGAACCCTCGGGGCAGGCCCGGCCGGGGCCGGTGTTTGAACCGGGCTTTCAGGCGACGTCGGGATATCCGTCCCGGCACACGACTGGAGGCCGAGCAGGAACGCTGCGATACAGGCAAGGAGGACAGCTTTCATGATATTATTCATGGTCAGACCAGCTTGAGCACGGACTGGGGCGCCTTGTGGACCCGGTGCTTTTCCATCTGCTCGATAAAGACCCTTACCAGGTCGGGACGAAACTGTACACCGGACATGCGGGTGATCTCCTTCAGGGCCTCCTCTTCCGAAAGCGCCTTTCGATACGGCCTGTCCGACGTCATTGCGTCGAACGTGTCTCCAATGGCTATGATGGCTGCAAACAGGGGAATGTCGTCTCCGGTCAGCCCGTCGGGATAGCCCTTTCCGTTGTGCCACTCGTGGTGATGGCGGGTTGAGGGTATGTACCTGGCCAACGAGGGTGCCCAGCTGAGAATCGAGGCGCCGTATTCCACGTGCGACATCATCTCCTTGTATTCGGCTGGACTGAGCTTGTCCGGTTTGAGCAGGATGGAATCGGGTGTTTTTATCTTGCCCACGTCATGAAAGAGACAGGCAACCTCGAGCTCCGCGAGCTCGTCCCGGGAAAGGCCGATCTCCTTGCCGATGAGGAGCGAGAGCCGGGCGACCCGTGCGGAATGCCCGTGGGTATAGGAGTCTCGTGCATCTATGGCCGCGGCCACCACCTTGACGATGGAAACATACGCGTCCTCGAGATCGTGCGCATATTTGCCCAGTTTTTCCCTCTGATCCGCCAACTGAGCGGACATTTCGTTGAAATTGCGCGTCAGGTTGCCCAATTCGTCCTGGGAAAAGATCCTGAGCTGTTTTTTGGTTGTTCCGCTTTTCAATACATCCACGCCCGCAGAGAGCTCTCTGATGGGCTTTATCAGGAAAGACGCGAGCAGCGAGCTTGCGAAAATGCCTAAGAGAGCGATGATTCCGAAAATGACCAGCACCCTGTCGGCGACCTTTTTCTGCGCCTCTATGAGCACCGACCTGTTCATGCCGAGGACCACATTGCCCAGCGCCTTATCCATGAAGACAATGGGGCACGATATCTCGAACACGGCGTCCGACGGGTCCGGAAGCTCTCTTACCGTGGTGCCGTCGCCGGCCTCTCTGAAGAGCCGGCCCCGGGTGATGTGCATGGTCTCGCCGATCATGGGGGTGTCGCTGTGGACGACGACCTTCATATTCGCATCCACGATTGCGACGTACGGCATGTCGCTGTTCGACGACTTGGCCTTGAAAACAAGCGTGTCCAGGCCCAGGAGATCCCTCGACAGGAGGTTGTAGCCTGCAGAGGCCGCGATGCTTTTGCCCACGGATTCCCCCCTCTTGATGATCTCGTTTAAGATGTAGTTGTTCATGATCTGGATGGTCATGAGGCTGAGGATGAGCGATGTGCCGGTCAGGAGGATGATGGTGAAAAAGGCGATCTTGAATCGCAGGCTTGCAGAGCGGACTTTCTCGGGCAGATAGCGCAGCACGCCCCGGACGAACCTCAAGAGGCCGCGAACACACATATCTATCCTGCGTGCAAAAAAGTGTTGTCCTGCAATCATGGTCGTTGATAGCTCAAATCGTCCTTGTTGTTTTTCCCACCGGGCTAGAGTGTTATATCGGTCATGAGGGCGCAAGCCTTTATCTCATCGCATGCTGCGGGCCTGTTTTGTCCTTCGGCTGCAGGCTGAAGGCTCTGGCTGCACCGGCCGAAGATCTGCGCTGATACCGGTTCCGGGGCAGATGATGAGGCCCGGCAAGGAAAAATCCGGATGTTCTGTACTGAGACCTTCGGGTATTCCCCGGGTGCACACCCCCGCTCCGCGTGAAAAACCTGAACATCTCTGCGCCTGAAGACCCCTGGGAGGAACGCTCCCCCATCTCCCGAAATCGCCTTCGTCTGTTCCGACTCGATGGGTGCGGCAGTCCATGGGCACACGATATAGCCAGACGGATCCCTTATCAAGGGGAATTGTTCCCGATGCAGAAACCAGGGGGCACACAAGAACCCGCTCCGGCTGCAGGGAACGCACCGGGCTGGGCTATTCCGGGGCCGTATCGTCGATGCCCAGTGCCCGGGCGCGTTTTATCCACAGTTTCCGGGCCAGGGCCCGCATGTCTTCGACCTTGTCCGTTTCATCCATGATCTCGATGCCGATCAGGGTTTCGAACAGGTCTTCGAGCGTAACCAGACCTTTCATCGCCCCGTACTCATCCACTACGATCGCAATATGCTGATGATGCCTGAGGAGGAGCTCCAGGAGAACGGAGAGCGACGCTGCCTCAGGGACGGCGTGGATGTCGCGTTTCAGGGTTTTCACTGTTTCGCCGCCCCGTTCCTGCGCCTCTCTGAGCAGGATGTCGTCTCTGAGAACGAAGCCGGTTACATCATGGATGTCGCTCTTATAGAGCGGCAGGCGGGAGAAGGGGTTCTGGGTGATGTACGCCACCGCATCGCTGATCGTCATATCTTCCGGAAGCCCTGACACCACTGTTCGCGGCGTCATGATGTCCGTCACCTTCAGTGTCCCGAAGCGGAACAGATTCAGGATGATCCGGGACTCGTTGTCGCTCAGATGACCGGTCCGTCCCCCTACCCGTGCCATGGCGAGAAACTCTGTCCGGCTGAAGATATGGGTTTCTTTTCCACGCGAGACGAATCTCGTCAGTTTCTCCGAGATGCACACGAGCGGGTAAAGGGTCACGATCAGCGTTTGCACAAAGGCCGCAGTCAGCCACGTGAGCCTGGGCCAGTAGATGGCGCCGATGGTTTTCGGTACGATTTCCGAAAGAAAGAGGATCATCAGGGTCATGGCCGCAGAAAACACGCCGAACCATGCGCTTCCGAACACGGCCGTGGCTTTGGCCCCGGCCATGATCGCACCCACCGTGTGCGCGATCGTGTTCAGGGTCAGGATGGCGGCAAGGGACCGGTCAATGTTGTCCTGCTTCAGACGCCTGAGAAGGGAAGCCAGTTTCGGGGACTTTTCGTTCTGGTCTTCGATGTACGAGGGCGTGATGCTCAGGAGCACTGCCTCTGCCACCGAACAGAGAAAGGAAAAGACCAGGGCCAGGAGCACATAGAGCATCAGCAGGACGATATCGCTGTTCATATCTTCTGGTAACCATATTGCGGAATTATGTCAATGTAATGGTCGGCCGGCCTCACGGGCATCGGTGACACCGCCCCGCCCCGGCTCGGGCATGCCTGCCGTTTTCCCGGGGCCTTTCTGCCGGAAACACCCCTTCCATGCAGGCGGGATTTCACGTTGATCCTCAAGCGATTTTTTTGGTACAGAGATTCCATGCATACGGACGACCTCTGCACCGCAAGGGAGCACCCCATGACAGACAACCGGGACGAGCTCGTTCCGGTGTCCGGATACTTCTACCAGACCTGCGAGAAATTTCCCTCCCGGCCAGCCCAGCGCTACAATGCGGCCCTCTACCACGGAGACAACAACGGCCGCTTCACCTATGCCGAGATGCTTAAGCGTGTGGAAGACATCGCCTGCGGCCTCCTGAGCATGGGGCTCGGAAGGCAGGAACGGATAGGGCTCATGTCGCGGTCGAGCCCCTACTGGACCCAGACGGATATGGCCGCTGCAGGCTGCGCCGCTGTGAGCGTGGCTGTCTATCCCACGCTCTCCGCGGGAGAGGTGTCCTATATCCTCAGCGACTCGGGCTGCCGCTACCTGTTCATCGACACCGAAGAAAACCTGAACCGGATTCTGAACGGCCTGGGCGAGCTGCCCGCCCTGGAGCGGATCGTGGTCATGGACTTCGGCTACCGGTCCGGGGACGGGCGCACGATCGGGCTGTGGGACCTCATGGAGCAGGGCAGGGCCTGGAAGAAAAGCAATTATGCACTCTACGAGGAGCGGAGACTGAGTGTGGGCCCGGAAGACTGGTACACGATCCTCTACACCTCGGGCACCACGGGCAGGGGCAAGGGCGTGGTGCTCACCCACGGGTGCGTGTCTTCGCGCCTGGAAGGGGTGAGGGAATTCTTTGCCCGCCACCGCATGGGCATCGGCGAAGACGACGTCACCCTGTGCTACCTGCCCCTGTCGCACATCTTCGAACGGGGCTCCTGCGAATTGCTCGCCATCTGCCAGGGTGCGTGCATCGCCTATGCCGACAAGCCCGCGACCCTGCTCGACGACATGCAGAAGTACAATCCGACCTGGATCAACTGCGTGCCCCGCCTGTATGAAAAGATCTATCTCGGCCTGAAGAAAAAGATGTCGGCAAGCCCGGTCAAAAAGACGCTCTTCGACCTGGCCTTCCATGTGGGGAGAAAGGCGCTCGATTATCGTCGCGATCACCGGGGCTGCTACAACATGTCGCCCGGCTACGACCTCCATGAGAGGCTGCCTCTGGGGCTCAAGCTCCAGTACCGGGCCGCGGAGAGGCTCTTCTCGCAGGTCCGCGCCCTTTTCGGCACCCGGTTTAGGTTCGCCTTTTCCGCCAGCGCGGGGATCGCGCCCGAGCTGCTCCTGTTCTACTACACCCTGGGCATCGCCGTGGTCGAGGGTTACGGGTCCACCGAGAGCGCGAGCGCCTGTATCCTCAACCCCATCACAGCATGCAAGCCGGGCTTCGTGGGCATCGAGGCCAATGATTCCCTAGCCCGGACAGCCCCGGACGGCGAGCTCGAGATATCCGGGGCAGGGATGTTCTCGCACTACCTCAATCTTCCCGAAGACACCGGCCGGTCGTTCACCGCAGACGGCTGGTTCAGGACCGGCGACGTGGTGGAAAAGGACGACTACGGCTACTACCGCATTCTCGACCGGAAAAAGGCCATTATCTGCACCTCGGTGGGCAAGAACATAGCCCCTGCAAAGCTGGAGAGCCTCTTCGCCCTGTCACGCGTGATCGAGCAGGTCTTTTTCATCGGGGACGAGCGCAGCTATATCTCGGCGCTCATTGTCCCGAATTATCAGCACTTCATTGATTTCTTCGAGCAGGAGCGTATCCCCTATGACAGGGATTGTGTGAAATTTTCCGAGATCGGGGGCTTGAGCATCTGTACGGAGGTGGGAGAAGATTTTGTGAATCACCCCGGGCTCAAAGAGATCATAGAACACGAGGTGGCCCTGGTCAACCGGCGGCTCGAAGACTTCGAGCAGGTCCGCAGGTTCACGATCCTGCCGCGGCGCTTCACCGAGGAGAACGGCCTGCTCACCCCCACCCAGAAGGTCAGGAAGGCGGAAATTCTCCGGGAATATACCGGAGTCATCGAGACCATGTATTGAGCATGGGTATCTCCCGAACCGTGAAGCCTTCTTTTTTAAGTCTGCTTCTTCAAGGACTTTGAAGGTGGGAGCACATTCCCCCTGCCGCTTGCGGCTTCAATAGGGGCGCCGTGCATGAGGCCGGGTCTCCCGGGCGATGGTGGTGAGATCCTCTGCTCAAGGAGGTGTGAGCGGTATGAGCCGGGAGTTTGAACAGGAAATCGGCGAGCTCGCCCGGGTGGTGTCCCGGCCGGGGGTCAACGTGTTCTTCACCGGGGCGGGCGTATCCACGGAGAGCGGCATACCCGATTACCGGAGCGAAGAAGGAATCTGGGCACGCCAACGGCCCGTGTATTTTCACGAGTTCATGACCTCGCGACAGGCGCGCGCCACCTACTGGCGGCAGAATGCCGAGTTCTACCGCCGGCTTCGGGTCACCCGTCCCAACCCCGCCCATCTGGCCATTGCCAAGCTCTGCTCCATGGGCCTGGTGGAGGCGGTCATCACCCAGAACATCGACGGGCTTCACCAGGCGGCAGGCACGCCGGACGGCAGGGTGATCGAGCTCCACGGCAATGGTCTGAGGGTGCGGTGCATGAGCTGCGGGGAGCTCACCCCGCTCGAACACGCCCTCAGCCGGGTCGAGTCGGGCGACGAGGCGCCGGAGTGCAGATGCGGCGGGTTTCTCAAGCCCGACACCGTTTCCTTCGGCCAGGCCATGCCCGAAGAGGAGCTGGGCAGGGCCATCAACCTCGCCCGCACGGCTGAAAGCTTTATCGTGGTGGGATCCACTCTCGCGGTCCAGCCCGCCTCGCACCTGCCGCTCAATGCGAAGCAGAACAGGGCTTATCTCGCCATCATCACCCTGTCCGAGACACCGCTGGACCACCTGGCGGACGTCCGCATCCCCTGCAAGGCGGGTGGCGCACTCCAGGCCCTGGTGGACAGGATCGAATCCGTGTCCTGACGGTTGCATACACCCGAGAGCGGAGAACCCATCGACAGGGCCCTGCAGGGGACTCGCCCTTTGAAGCAAAGGGGGCGAACGAGATTCTTCCGCCGATATGGTCCGAGATCGCGTGCGTAGCCGCCGTGGCGCTGTCCGGCACATTCCGAGGCGCTCAAGCCCTTGAGCGCAGCATCCGAGCCCAGGGTACGGGGAAAGGGCGCCGTGCGGGGGGAGACCTCCGGTCAGGTGCCCAGGATATATTCCAGCCTCCGGTTCACCCACTGGGCCTCCCGGTCGAAGCCGTAATTGCGGAGGAAGTGAAAGATCTTCTGGTAGCGCTCCATCACGTTGAAGCCGATGGAGTGCTGGAGCTTGTGCAGGCACACCGGGCAGAGGTGCATGGGCCGGGCGTCGCTCTCGGCCAGATGGTTCGACCCGTTCATCAGGCAGTGGAAGAAGGTGCAGTGGGCGAGCGAAAATATGTGGGCGGTCTCGTGGATCAGGACCTTGCAGCACCGCATGTTGAGAAGGCGTCTGTAGCCTTCTCTCCGGGCATGGCCGTAGAAGGCGGGGTCGTACCGGGCAAAACTGAACACGCCCACCCCGGTGTTCAGAGAGGCCTGGCCGAAGACGAAGTTCCAGTTCTCCTCGGGGTAGAGGTCCTCCATGGTGACTGCCAGAATACAGAACGCGTCCTTGGGCATGTGCTGCCTGAGATAGACGAGCACGTCGAGCGAGAGGGCCTGGAAGTTGCGGGTCACCGGGTTTATCCGTGTGGTGAAGCGGCTCGGGTTCACCTCGACTTGGGGGGTGACGCTCACGTCCATCATGAAATACGCCTCGGCGCAATCCTTGAGCATCTGGAGCGAGGGTCCCGATCCGTCGGGAAACTCTCCCAGGGGGGTCAGGTAGATCCTGCGTTTCCTGCCGCCGGGTTTCCGGGGGTGCGCGGCAACGAACTCGGAAAAGCCCTGGCCCGGCTCCTGCTGCACGCTCAGCCAGTCTCCGGGATGGGGCAGGGGGATGGGCTCGAAATCATCCCCGGGTGTGAGCGCGCGCCGGAGGAAAAGGGGCAGCCCGGATTCGTTTCCGATTGCATGTTCGATTTCCTTGTGGTCAGGTGCGCGGAAGACCATATATGTGTATATGTCACGACTCCGGGAAGAAACAAGCCGCAAAAATGCCGATTGACCCAGGGAGAAATCCTCTCTCTGGGAGCCCTGCCGTCTTCCGGGCCACGGTGCCGGTGACTGCACGGGCGGCGTGAAAAAAGCACGCAGGTTTCCCGCTCACGGCTCCCGGGTGGATGCCGGGGGCTTTCGTCCGGGGCTGCCCGGGCGTGTTCGGGCATGGACATGCCCTGAGAGAGCGGATGCAAAACTTTTTCCCGGCCGTGACGGGCGTATTCACCTCCTGGATGGCGACGCCGTTGCCGTGCCGGGATAACCCGTGTATACGCGAAGAAAAAGAAAGGATTCAAACCCATGGAAGACTATATGGTAAAGGTGATCACCGAGAGCAAGGATATCATCGGGGTGGCGTGCATCACGACCAACCTCGTGAACGATGCGCGCATCAGGCACGGCACCTATCCCACCGCCACGGCCGCGCTCGGCAGGGCGCTGACCGGGGCAGGGCTCATGGCCTCGCTGCTGGACCCCGATCAGCGGGTGGCCCTGAAATTCCAGGGTGACGGACCCTTGAAGAAGATTGTCGTGGAGGCGGACGGCATGGGCGCGGTCCGCGGGTATGCAGGCGTGCCCGCGGTGGATCTCCCCCCGAAGAACGGCAAGCTCGACGTGTCGGGCGCTCTGGGGAGCCAGGGGTATCTCACCGTGTCCAAGGACTTGCGGGTCAAGGATGTCTATACCGGCGTCGTGCACCTGCACTCGGGCGAGATCGCGTCGGATATCGCCTACTATCTCACCGAATCGGAGCAGATCCCCTCGGCGGTGGGCCTGGGCGTCTTTGTCGAACGGGACGCGGCCGTGTCCGCGGCCGGCGGCTTCCTGGTGCAGTCGCTGCCGCCGTCGGACGAAAAGAGGATCGACGCCCTCGCTCAGAGGATCGAGCACATGGACAGCGTGACCGCGCAGATCAGAGAGGGCAGGCTGCCCGAGGATATGCTCGGGACCATCTTCGAAGGCATCCCGTACCGTGCGATCGAGAGGCGGCAGCTCGCCTTCAGGTGCGCGTGCAGCAGGGACCGGACCGAGCAGGCCATCATCGCGCTGGGGCCCGAGGAGATCCGAAGCATTATGGCCGAGCACGAAACCGTGGAGATCTCCTGCCAGTTCTGCGGGCAGGTTCGGAGCTTCAGCAGGGAAGAGCTTCAGCGGCTCATCGGCGAGCAGCACTGATCCGCTCCCTCAAGCAGCAGCGGCCGGCAGGGGCGCCTGCGGACAAGCGCCTCTCCGCAGGGCTCCCGGGAGACGGAACAACCCCTCGGGAGCGGGGCGGGGGCTCGGGCTACAGGCTGATCAGCGCGATGGCGAACACGCAGAGCACGACCCCCCTCCACTGGGACGCGCTCACCTGCTCCTTCAGGATGAGGCAGGACAGGACCACGGTGATCGCGGGGTACATGGAGGAGAGAACAGCGGCCACGTCGAGGCGGGTGAACTGCCTGGCGAGCATGTAGAACGCGTTGCCCCCGGCATCGAAGACCCCGGCAAGAATCGCCACCGGGCTGCTCACGAGGGAAGGCACGCGCCCGCCCCGGCTGAAGATGATCCCCGCTGCGAGCACCAGGGCCGCGAGCTTGGAGAAGACCAGAGGCCCGAACACCAGCCCCTGCTCCACCTGGGCCAGCAGGACGAAGAACACGCCGAACCCGGTTCCGGCGATCACCGCATACATCAGCCCCTGTCTGTCGAGAAGGGTCCGGCCCCCGTGCGGCCGTGACACGAACCAGATCCCCGCTATGGCGGACACGAACCCGGCAAGCTTCACCGCACCCGGCGCACCTATTGCGAGAATGCCGAAGACTACGGGCAGGCACGCCCCAATCGCCGCCGCAGTGGGGGCCACGGTGGCGGCGTTTCCCCGGGAGAGCCCCTGGTAGAGATACGCGATGCCCAGGGCACCGCTCAGTCCGCCGGACAATGCCCAGAGGATGTCCTTCCACGCGGGCATAGGCTCGCCCATGACCAGGGCCATGAGGCCGAGGACCACGAGCCCGGGCAGGGTCACGAGAAAGAGAACCTGAAACTGGCCTTGTGAGCGCGTGGCAACACCGCCGCCGAAGTCCCCGGTGCCCCACGAAACAGCGGAAGCGAGCGCGAAGACGATGCCGAGTATGCTCGATGGTATCATTCCATATCTCCCTTTTAACGATGCCGGCGCATGTCTGATCAATGGTACGGGCCTTCGGCGGCAGGCCGGCCTGCTTCAAGCCTGAAAAAGCTTTCAACCGTAAGAGTGGCCCCGCCTTCTTTCTCCTTAATATAGCGCGTAAAGGAGGATTCAGGCCGGCCCTGAATCTAGCAGAAAACCGGAAAAGTTGAAACGGCCTTAAGAACAGGATCGCAGGGGAGTGACGGAAAAGGTTTTTTACTTTTTTCTTCCCGAGCATACTGATATACAAATCAGTTGATGACCCGGCAAGCGCACCGGTCTTTTCGCCCGGTCAGGTTTTTTTGATGCTTCACGGCACGGCCGTGCCCGTGCCCGCCATGGGAACATACCGGCAGCCTGCCGGTCAGGAGGAGGTATATGTGAGCAGAAAAAAGGAAGAACCCTTCGGCAAGAGGATCGCTTCGCTGCGGGAGGAAAAGGGGCTCACCCTGGAGGCACTCTCCCGTGAGACAGGCTATCCCGCCCAGGTGCTTCAGGACGTGGAGGAGGGCAAGATCGCTCCCCCGGTGGCGCTGGTGCTGCAGCTGGGGCGGACCTTCAAGGTCGATATCGAGGGCCTGCAGGCGGGCCGAGACCCTGAGGCCCAGGCGAAGAAGAGGCGGACCAGGAGCCACAGGAAGCGGGTGGCCTCCTATGCGTATACCCCGCTCACCAAACCTGGCGAGGAAAAACACCTGCGGGCCTACCAGGTCACCATCGAGCCGCAGACCGATCATCAGGGCGTGGAGTATCACCACGAGGGCGAGGAGTTCGTGTATGTCCTCAAGGGCGGGCTCACTATCGAAGTGGGCCGGAACACCTCGACCCTGAAAAAGGGCGAGACCATCCATTTCAATTCCTCCCTTCATCACAAGCTCAGCAATCCCGGCAGGGAGAAGGCGGAGCTGCTCGTGGTGATCTACATCCCTTAAAGGAGCGGATATGGCATTTCAGCTTACAGCCGAACAGGAGATGGTCAGGCTCATGGCCAGGGATTTTGCCGGAAAAGAGCTGGAGCCCTCTGCCGCACTCCGGGAAAAGGACGGGGTCTTCCCTCTGGACGTGATCCGCAAGATGGGAGGGCTGGGGCTGCTGGGGATGATGGTCCCCCCTGCCTACGGCGGGTCCGACGCCGGGGCCGTGAGCTACTGCCTGGCCCTGCAGGAGATCGCCGCAGCCTGTGCCTCCACCGCGGTAACCATGTCGGTGGCGAATCTCTCCACCGAGCCGCTGCTCAAGTTCGGAGACGAGAGCCAGAAGCAGCGCTACCTGGTTCCGCTCGCATCCGGAGAGGCGCTCGGGTGCTTCGCCGTCACCGAACCGGGCGCGGGCTCTGACCCGGGAGCGCTGCTGCTCAGGGCCGAGGAGAAGGGCGGCCGCTATCTCCTCAACGGCACCAAGGTGTTCATCACCCACGGCGAGTATGCCGACGTGGTCAACCTCGTGGCCCGGACAGGTCCGGACAAGGGCAATAAGGGCCTTTCCGCCTTTATCGTGGAAAAGGGCACCCCGGGGTTCTCCGTGGGCAAAAGGGAAGACAAGATGGGGCTGAGGGCGTCCAATACCGTGGAGCTCGTCTTCGAAGACTGCCTCGTGCCTGCGGAAAACCTCGTGGGAAGGCCGGGCCAGGGCTTCAAGATCGCCGTGACCGCCCTGGACAGCGGGCGCATCGGGATCGCGTCGCAGGCCGTGGGCATCGCCCGGGCATGCCTGAAGGAGGCTCTCGCGTACGCAAAGGAACGCAGGCAGTTCGGGAGAAGCATCAGCTCCTTCCAGGCGACCCAGTGGGCGATCTCCGACATGGCGACCGGCATCGAGGCGGCCCACCTTCTCACCTTGGCCGCCGCCGACGACAAGGACCACGGGCTGCCTTTCACCCGGGCGGCGTCCATGGCCAAGCTCTTTGCCTCGGAGATGGCCAACAGGGCAGCCTACCAGGCCCTGCAGATTCACGGGGGCTACGGGTACATGAAAGAGTTCAAGATCGAGCGGCTCTACCGTGACGCGCGGGCCACGACCATTTATGAGGGGACCTCGGAGATCCAGCGACTCGTCATCGCCCGGGAGCTCCTCAGAGGCTGATCCACCGGGCGGCAGGAGGCTATGAACGGCTTCAGGCCTCAAACTTGAGGACATCAGGCATCTCTGCAGACCGGGTTTTCGCCGAAGGCTCAAAGGGGAGAGGAGCCTTAAAAATCGATTAAAAGGGAAGCTCCCTCGCCTCCCGGGGGAAGCGTGAGGAGCGGGAGTGGTATTCCAGCAGATCGGCGGGCAGACCGATGCTCGCCACCAGGGAGATGGTGTAGTCTCTCATGGCCAAATCCCCGGCGTGATCGTCGGTATGCATGAACTCGCCCATGAAGGCGAGCGACTGGGCGCCCATCTTTCTCAGGTATTTTTCGATGTGCCAGCTGAGCTGGTAGCTCGCCTTTTTCTCGACAAGAGAGGTGCTGTCGTCACTGGCCTCTTTCTCCAGATAGGAGACCATGGTATCGACGGTGAGCACCCCGGGGACGATCTGCACCGTGCCGGTCAGCGATCCCTGGCAGGTTCTCACCCGGACATCCGACTCCTCCATCAGACAGTTCCGGTAGATGAACACGGGCCTGACAGAGAGCCACTGCCCGGGACTGATACCGCACACGAGCCTGGCCGTGTGGGTCAGGCTGTCATAGTCGCCTGCGGGCCGGGCCCTGTCCATGAATCGCGAGATGGAGTAGCTGGGCGCCAGATCGAACGCACCTTTTTTGTATGAGATGCTGAAATAGGTGGTCCGGGCCGTGCTGTCGACCACAGAGGCAGGGTCTGCGGGTTCGTCCGCTGATCGCCGGATGCTCAGGGACTGGCTGGCAAAGAGCACGGGCCAGCCCGCGGGGGCAAGCTTGTATCCGATTCTTCCGGTCCTGGAGATTGTGACGGGCAAGAGGCCGTCCTCCACGCTGCTTCTGGACTGCAGCACGGAGAGCGAGGCACACGACGAGCCGAGGAGATACTGTGTATCCACGGACAGCTCGTCCCGGTCGTTCGAGGTATATGGGCTTGCGATAGTGTGGAAGTCCTCGCCCAGGAGCTTGTATCCCAGGGCATAGGAAAACCTCTGAGTGGCGCCGGAGAGCCTGATTCTCCACGCCCTGTCGCCCATTGCCTGCTCCGCGGCGGAAGGATCGTCGTACCGGCTGTAGCAGTACTCGCCTGCGAATCTGAGCAGGTTGCCGAAAATGCTTCCCTCGAGTGCGGAGCTGTACGCCGTGCCCTCCCGGTACGATGCGTCGGAGGCCGCGGATGCGGCAAACGGTCCGGCGTTCCGGCTGTCCAGGTAGTGGAAGGTGAAGCGCACGTCCCGGTCCTCGAAAATGGTCCGGGTGACCCGCCCGCCCATCAGGATCCGGTCGGCGTCCGGCTGCTTGAGGCCGCGCCGGAACCCCCGCACGGGGCCTGCCCGCGTGGTGAAGGCCTCCGCTGTGTACCCCTCCTTGCGCACCCCGAGCAGTGCCCCCTTTCTTGACAGGTTTGGTGCGATAAGCTCGGACGAGCGGATATTCACGTCTCCCACCGTGGCACGGATATTCTCCTGCTCGTGCTGGAACATGAACGTCTGGAAGCGAAACGAGTTGCTGTCCAATACCGGCCTTCCCTGATTTTCCAGGTGCCAGGCGCTCAGGTCGCTGGTTGCGCTTTTCATGGCGGCGGCCCCTGTATGAATCGAAGCAGGGCCCGCCATCCCGTTCTGCAGACGTTCGGAGCCCGCACGCGGCACCGGGGGCAGGGAAAGATCGTGTGCGCGTGCAGGGGCGCCGAAGGGGGCGCCCGCCAGGGCCCATACCCCGGAGAAAAAGGCTGCTGCAAGCAGTATGAAGGGTCTTCTCATGCCGTATATGCTAAAAAAACAGTTGGTTACCTCGTTCGATACAAGCCGTTAGACCCCCTTCTCCATGTGCACGAAAGGGTTCATGTTCTTATCGGCCGGCCGGGAAAAGAACATGAAGGAAACGCGCCCGGACAACCCTGCTTGTTGAGCCGGGATGCGGCATGGTTATTATGTCTCCCATGGATGATCACCGGGGAGTTTCCATTCTCGGCAGATGACCGCTGTCAGCTATTGCCCGGTTTTATCATGCCGGTCGGCTCTTTGAGGCAGAACGTGATGGAGGAGGGCAGGCAGGTATGTCATACGATCTTCATTCTTCACCGATGGAGGGGGATTGGCAGACAGCTCTGCCGCGGTTTCCTCTCAGGCAGGGCCTTCCCTTCCTTAATCCGTACAAACGCGTGTGAACCGTTCGAAAAAGGCTGAAACGATCCGCCGGCCGGAGGCTCCCTGCCTTGAAAAAGCGGCGGGGGAAGGGAGAACAAGGTGAAGGGGAGGTTGATAATCCTGGCGGGCCTGCTCGCCGGGGCCTTGGGCATATCGCTCTATACGATATCGTGCGATGTCGACGACTATGACCCGCAGGCCGTGGCAGCGGAGGCGGAGTTCACCGGTGGTCTGGGATTCGAGCTCGATGTTCCCCAGGGGGCAAACCGGCTCAGGTTCCGGCGTTCTGACCGGATGGGAGACAGAGATCTGGCGGTCGGCACCCCGGATGACGGCAATCTCACCGGGGTGCTCTTCCCGGCCGGCAATCGGCTGCTCGTCAGCACGGGCTCCAGGCTGGACATAGAGGCTGCCGGTTTCTGGGGCACCGCTATGGATTCATTCTCCGTGGTGGTTCAGGAGGATATCCTCACCGAGGAGGAGTTTGCCGTTCTCCGGGAATACGCACCTTCCCGGGGAGGATTCATCGTCTCGGACGGAGACCAGACCATTCTGGCCGCCTTTGTTCCGGTATCGGGGCAGAACGGTGTGAGCCTCAGCCTGAACGGTGGAGAACCCGTCCTGTACACGGTCGATGCCTTCGAGGACTTCATCGATACGGCAGCCGAGGTGTGGAAGCGCAAGGCGTCCCTCGGTTATTTCATTCTGGATTATCTCATGGACCAGATTTTTTTCGTGTCCGATACCGTGAACATCATCGAAACCCATGGCGGAAACCTCGCAGCAGAGGGCGGCATCACCTTTCTCTGTGATTCGCTTGTTCCGGATTCCGATCCGGATCCTTTGAGGCCGGCGTTCACCCGGACACTGACGTGGTCCGACCTCAATGCAAGCGGCATACCCGATTCCGGGGACGGTTTCAGGTGGCTGTTTTTCGCCTGCTGGGAAAACGATCCGGGCGACCTCGTACACGATCTGGTGGAAGGGATTGTCGACTTCTCGGGGTTCACTGTCGAACGGGAGGAGCAGGACGGCCGGCAGGTGATTACCGGATTCGGGTTCGTCTCAGATGCAGGACAGCCCGTGGGCGTGCTTTACAATGATTTCACCTGGATCAGGATCGAAGAGGAATTCCCGGGATCGGTCACCTTTGATCCCTTCAAGGATTTCACCATAAGCGGCGGCTTCGATATCGTATTTGCCGCCTCCGGCGGGCAGGAGCCCTGATCTTTGCTCAGATATATCCCCGGCCGTGCATTCCTCCAGCTTCCCGGCAATAGAACAGGCGCAGTAAAGGAGGGGTGCAGGCCATAACCATGGAAATTCCCGGGAAGGTTTTGGCTTGACAAGCTTTTACACATCCCATAAATGAGAACTTTAGGCGGTTTCTCTGTATATTGATTGTAGCATGGCGGGAGTGAAGGTCGTATAATCTCAGGGACTCGTGACTGCTCTTTACAAAGGGTTGGAAGATGCGCAGCCATGACATGCCTTTCCATGATTGACACCCAAGAGACCCGGAAGACCTTGAAGGGATTTTCCATACCATGTCCAGTGCAAAACGTGCTCGAACAGGGGAAAACAATCTTACCGCAACCGAGGCAAAGGAGGTCATCGATTCCCTGAATCTGGGGATAGTCTGCCTGGACCGCGATGCCCGTGTTTTATGCCTGAACCCCCCGGTGCCGAACCTGCTGCACAGGCCGGACGAGGACCTGCAGGGCAAGGTTTTCTGGGATCTGCTTCCCGACGGCCTCGGCGAACGGTTCTCTGCGGCATTCCGGAGCGCGCTGGACACCAATGCGCCGGTCCGTTTTGAGGCTCATTATCCCGCCCCGTCCACGCGCCGGCTCGACTGCCGCTTTTTCTCCACCTCCAGGGGCGTCACCCTGACCCTGGAGGACGTCACCGAGCGTAACCGGGTGGAGGAGGAGCTGCGCTTCATCGAAAACATATACCGGTTTCATTTCTCGTACAGCAACGATGTCATCTATTCATATGACAACGATTTCAGGGTCCTGAGCGTCTCTCCGAATGTGGAGAGAATTCTGGGATACCGGCCCGAGGAGATTATCGGCAGGTACTTCCCGGAGCTGAACATACTCTACCGTCGTGATATAAAGAGGGCATCTTCGGATGCCCTCTTTGTCCTTTCCGGGAGCACCGTCCGCACCTCGGTCTACCGGTTCATCGCCAAGGACGGAACCATGCGCTATGGCGACACGAGCGGGCTTCCTCTCATGCGTGACGGCCGGGTGGCTGGGGTGATTTCCGTGGCCAGGGACATCACCGAGCGCAAAAAGGCCGAGGCGGTCATCCGAGAGTCGGAAGAAAAATACCGGCTGGTGGTGAAAAATGCCAACGAGGGCATCACCGTGATACAGGACGGTGTGCTGTGTTTTGTGAACCCGAAGATCTGCGAGCTTCTGGGCCATGCAGAGGAAGATCTGATCGGCAAACCCGTTGCCCCGTTCATCCATCCGGACGACCGGGAGCTGGTGATGGGCAGGCACGCCAGGAGGATGAAAGGTGAATCGATACCCGAGGTTTACCCCTTCCGGGTGGTGGACAGACAGGGAACCATCCGGTGGCTGGAGATCAATGCCGTCAGGGTTGCCTGGGAGGGCAGGCCGGCAACGCTGAATTTTCTCACGGACGTCAGCGAGCGGGTCCGGGCGGAGCAGGACCGGAAAAAGTTCGAAGAGCAGCTCGCACAATCTCAGAAAATCGAGGCCCTGGGCTCCTTTGCCGGAGGCATCGCCCATGGTCTGAACAATTTCATCTACCCGGTGATCATCAACACGGAGCTGCTGCTGGAAGATGCCGCGCCGGGCAGCAGGGAGCAGGAAATCCTTCAGCAGACCCTGAGCGCCGCATGCAGACAGCGGGACCTGGTGAGGCAGATCCTCTTCTTCAGCAGGCGGAGCGGTCCGAACCCGAGCCCGGTGCAGGTCGCGCCCCTGCTGGATGAAACGATCAGTTTCCTGAGGTCATCCATCCCGAGTACGATCGAGATACGCAAGAGCATCCATGCCCCCTGGGATACGGTTATGGGCGATGCCTCGCAGATCCAGCAGATCATCATGAATCTCTGCAGGAACGCAGCCGATGCAATGGTTGCGCAGCAGGGCGTGATCGAGATCAGGCTCGAAAACACAAGGCTCAAGACCCTTGAAGGCCATCCTGAGCTCAAACCCGGAAGATTTCTCCTGCTCTCGGTGAGAGACGACGGGTGCGGAATGACCGGCGAGGTGATGATGCATATCTTCGAACCGTTCTTCACCACCAAGGAGGTGGGCAAGGGCAGCGGCATGGGGCTGCCTGCTGTCCACGGCATTGTGAAGAGCCACGGCGGCGCCATAACGGTCCGCAGCCAGACAGGCAGGGGGGCCCTGTTCTCGGTGTATCTGCCGGTGCACGGCAACCGGGACCGGGGAAAGGCTTCGCCTAGAAATGCGGGTAAGTCAAAGTAAACATAGAAGTAATAAGTCAATCGATACACACAGTGCGCTTAAGGGTTTTAAGATTGTTTTACACAGACGGGCCGGTTTCCTGTGCTATAAAGAAGGCAGAGCGCGCATCACGAGAAAGGAACCGGCTCTCATGCAATACACGGTGTTCGATACCCCTGTCCTCAAGTCGGTCTTCCGCATGATCTCTCTCGTCTATCTGAAGGCATGCGGCTGGAAGGTCGAGGGCAGGGCCCCCGAGGGTCCGAAGAACATGGTTATCGCAGCCTTTCATACCTCCAACTGGGATTTTCCCATCGGCCTGTCCATTGCCTTCGCCCTGGGCGTCAAGATCTACTGGATCGGGAAAGACGCCCTGTTCAGGCCCCCCTTCGGCCCGCTCATGCGCTGGCTGGGCGGCATACCGGTCAACCGCAGGGGCCCGCACGACACGGTCTCGCGCACCATCCAGGTTTTTCTCGAGTACGAGCACCTGAATATCGCCATCACGCCCGAGGGCACCCGGAGGAAGGCCTCTTACTGGAAGACCGGATTTTACCATATCGCAAACGGGGCACGGGTTCCGATCGTGCTGGGATTTCTCGACTACCGGCGCAAGGTCGGCGGTGTCGGACCCACAGTGGTCCCGACCGGCGATATCGAGGCTGACATGGGAAAAATCCGCAGTTTCTACGCAGGCGTAGTTGCCAGATATCCCGAAAATGCCTGCCTTCCCTCATTGAAACCCGATGAGACCCGGCGGACAGTGACCTGAAGAACCCTGCAGCCGGCCGTATGCTTGAGCCCCGGGCCTGCTGCTCCTATTATTATTTTTTGCCGGCACACCGGCTCTTTGTGCCCATCCGAACGAACTTTCCGAGCGGTTTCACCGGAAAGAGGGGGGGAGGGGAAGCAGATGAAGGTCAGGCTCGGGGTTGTGCATATCCTGATCCGGGTTTTTCTTATGGCCGGCATTGCCCTATGGTCCTGCGGCGAAGAACATCCCGACAGGGATCAGGCGGAAACGGAATCCACCGGCGCCTACCGCTTCCACCTCCAGGCCGGTCAATCAGCCCCTGTCCTCACCTTCTCGCAGATCTTCAATGGCCAGAAGAGATTCATCGAGGTGAGAGACGACGGCCGGGGACAGTTCACCGGCACCTACGAACCGGACTCCGGCAGGATCGTTCTTGATGAGGGGATCGTGCTGATCGTCTCTTCCCCGGGCATCTGGGACGAAGCCCCCGGCGACCTCACCTTCTCCGTGGAAGAAGATATTGAGATCGTCCGGGACTTCCCTGCCTTCCGCACCACCTTTCCCCGATTCGGAACCTTTGCCGTGACCGACGGCTTCGACACCGTACGGGGGACCTTTGCCGGAATCACCGGGGAGCGGGGCGTGAATCTGAGCGTCAACGGGTCGAGATGGACCTTTTTTCGGGAGGCTGCCTTTGCAGGCCTGTACGGAGTGGAAGCCGACGTCCGGGAGCGGAAGGCAAGCCTTGCGTTCATCGTCGTGAATCTGCTCGTGAGACAGATTTTTTTCGTGGCCCGGACCGTTGATCTCATTCATGAGCATGAACAGGATCTTCTGGATGAGGAGATCCTGACCTTTCCCTGCAGCGGCCTGTCATTGCCGTCAGGCCCGTCACCGGAGACAGGCTCCCGCACGCTCGCGTGGTTCGACGAGGCCGATGATGATCAGGTGGGTGCGGGTGATAGTTTTCGCTGGGACGTGCTCTCCTGCTGGGAAGGCGATCGGGACGGGCTTGTCGAAGGTCTGGTGAGCGGGCGGGTCGATCTCTCCTCAATGGTGGATGCCCGGATGAGGAGAAACGGCGGTGAGGTTTCCACCCGGTTCGGCTTCGATCAGGGTGGCGGTGCGGGCGTGCGGTTCACAGACCTCGCTGTCACCGAGGTGCAGGATGAGGGCCGGTCCCTTGCAGCCGACGGGAGCCGGACCTTTACCCTGAACGGGGAATTCTCGCTCGTCTTTTCCGAGACAGACCGCGATTGAGAACAGACGTGTACATCCGCGTTCAATCCTTCCCGGTTTTCCTTATGCACCGCCCTGCACGCTTGAGGCAGGGAGGGTCGCTTTTATTATATTCTCAACAAGAATCTGCCCCTTCTCGGCCGCGGTGAGCACACCCGCTCCAGATGCGCTCCGGTTGGCCGCGGCTTTCCGCGGATATTTCTTCGGGCAGGGCGGGATAGAGGAGGTTCGTATTTTCGGGCAAATGACACGATCATTCTTTTTCCCGGCAGCCATCGCTGCTTGTTTTCTCCCATGGTTTTCCCGGGTTCGTCATCCATCCATCGATCTTTCTCTTACATTTCCTCGTATTGGATGAGGAGGGCAAAGGCGGCCTTTTTTCAGGGCATGTACGGAATGGTACGGCCGCTTCCGGAATCAAAAACGAAAGGAGAATTCTATGGGAAAAAACGTGATCAAAATGATTGTGCTGATGGCGCTTGCCTTGCTCGTCATGTTTATGTCCGTTTCCTGCGACGATGACGATGATGACGACAACGGTGTCCCGGTTGCAGGCGAATCACAGCTCCTGGGCAGTTACACCTACACCCTTGACCTCGCGGGTTCGGGACAGCCGCTGGTCATGTCTCGGACCGGCACAGACATGCAGATGACCGCAGAGATAAGCAGTCCGGATGAGACTCAGGTGACAGGGACATACACACCGAACGAGCACAGGATCACCATGGCGCAGGACACCACCCTGCTGGTCAGGGCCGGGAACTTTCTGGGTGAGGCCGCCACGGACTACACCATTACCGTGCAGGAAGAGATCGTGTTTCGCGGTGAGACAGCACTGGCTCAGGAAGAAGAGACCGTCCCGTCAGGGGAGGGGCTTGCTCCGGCAGGGGATGAAACTCAGCAGATCCCCCCGGTGATCGAGGGAGACACCACCGTGCCCGGTCCGGATTCATCGCCTCCGGTGATCGAGGGAGACACCGCCATGCCCGGTTCGGACTCGCCGGTGATCCAGGATGGCGCCACTGCGGAAGACGGGGTGGACATCACGGTCTCCACCGAGGACGATCCATCCACTCCGGGGCTGGATGAGCCTCCCGTTGTCGAGATAGACGGCCAACCCGGCATGGATCAGGACACCGGAACCATCAACGGGATGGAAGGCACCTCGGTACCCACGGATACAACCGGCACCCCGGTTGTCGATACCCAGACACCCCTGGCAGGGGGCGATATCGATACCCTGACCGATGGAGAGGGCACGATCGTCACCGGTCAGGACGGGGAACCGCCCGTCACCCCGGAAGCAGACCAGCCCCTGGCGCCGCAGGACAGCGGAGCACCCGGGGCAGCTCGGGAAGAAGGCTCGGTAACCATGGAAGAGCAGGTGCCCGTACAGGGTTCCTATTCCCTCACCTATGACGGGAATACCATCACGGTCACCTTTGCCGATGATGCAGTCGCCGGAAGAGCGGATGTGTCGATGAACGGGGAGGACCCGGTTTCCTTCGAGGTGGGTGAATTCGCAGGCCTCGTCGAAAGCGACGCGCCTGACTGGCAGCAGAGGGCAAGCCTTTCATACATGATCATTCGTCTGCTCATAGACCAGGCCCTGCTGGTGGTGGAGACCACAGACATCATCGAGGACAACCGCCAGACGCTTCTCGCCGATACCACGCTCTCTTTCGACTGCAACGAAGCCGTTCTGGAAGAGGGGATCGAGGAACCCGAATTTTTCCTGCCCATGGGAAACCGGACCCTGATCTGGCTCGATGAGAACGAAAACAGCGACGTGGACGCCGGAGACGATTTCCGGTGGGAGATCGCCTCGTGCTGGGAGTCTGCCGAGGATGACCTCATCGACGGCCTCGCAAACGGCGAGGTCCTGTTCTCGGGGTATGTCAGGGACATGGAGCAGCGGGACGGGCAGCAGGTGCTCACCAGCTTCGGCTTCGATACGGACGATAACGGAGGGGTCTTCTATACCGAGCTGGTATTTTTCCCCGTAGGAGAGGGGGGAACGCCCGGGATCCTGATACTCGATCCGGTGCGGTCGTTCACCCTCAACGGGGGCTTTGCCGTGGTATTCACCGAGATCCGGCAGGAAGACGGCTTATGAGCCGTAAGGATCTGCGGTAGCAGGTTGGGATCGATCCATGGATAATCGGGCGCCGGGCTTTCCACCAAAGGCCCGGCGCTGTTTTGCCTCCCCTTTATGACGTCCGCGTCATACTTGAGGGCAGGAAGGCTTGAGCCTGCGAGGATGTGCTCTATTATTAAATTATAACGAAAAATAACCGGCGAGAGGCCCGATTCCTGCTCCTCACGTGATACCTTTGCCTGCTGAACAGATATCTTGCCGGATAGCAGAATGCCCAGCACCCTGGGCTCGATAGAGGGGTCATATCCCCCCTCACGTGTGTGTTGCCAGCTTGGCAGGAGAATCGGTCCGCTTTCCGGGAATCACTTCGTTGCCCCGGCAACGAAGCATGGTTGAGGAGGTCGGATTCCATGGGCGCTCGATTCCCGCACGCTCTTCCCAGGACAGAAGACCGCGCGGCCTGCTTTTTACCCAAGTCTTTCCACGATTCCCGTCCCGTATGTTCTGCCCGTGTCGATCACGGGTTTCCATGCCTGAAGGAATAGTGTGGCGTCAGGTGATGCATGAGGACCATTCCAGATTCCTTGTAGGAAAGGAGGATTCTATGGAGAACCGATTTTGGAGAAAGGTTGTTTTGTTTGGCATTATGATCGCCGTATCGTGCATGCTTGCGGCCTGCGGCGATGATGACGATGATGATACGCCGGCTGCCCCGGCTTCGAGCGACCAGCCTGCGGAAGGAGACAACGGCGAGAACCCATCGGACGGGAGCGGGCCTGAAGCCTCGGCCGGGATGCTCGATGCTTACGACTTCGTCATGACCATCCAGGGCAGAGAGCCGTATCTAACGCTCGTCCAGCCCATCGGCGAAAACGAGAGGACCCTGGTGGTGAGCAACCGGGGAGGAGGGAGCTTCACGGGCACCTACGATCCTGCGGCAGGCGAGCTTGTCTTCAACGGAGGCTCCACCTTCATTCTCACCACCACCAACTATTGGGGAGATGCCACCCTCGAGAGCTTCCCCATCCTCGTGGAGGAAGACATCGTGTTTCTGGAGGACTCGCCCGGGGCCCAGGACAATTTTCCCGTGGAAGGCTCGTTTTCGCTCCGCTACGTGGTGAACACCGTGGTGGTCGACTTCGTAAGCGAGGACGAGATCCCTGGGGTGAGCATGAGGAGAAATGACGAAGAGCCGGTCTTTTATTCCTTTGACGAGCTGGACGATCTCCTGGACGAGAACGTGATGGTATGGCAGCAGAAGGCAAGCCTTGCGTATAATGTCCTGGAGTTCCTGGCGGAGCAGGCGATTCTCGCGGCAAGGACCGGTGACGTCATTGTCGGCCGGGCCGCAGGGCTTGAAGAAAACGGGAGCATCACCTTCACATGCGGCACCTTTCCATCGGATGCCGTCCCGGACCCTTCCCGTACGCTCACCTGGCTCGATGCTGACGAGAGCGGAGGAATCGGCTCGGGCGATGCGTTCAGGTGGGATTTTGTCTCGTGCTGGACCGATGAGGCGGGTACCCTTATCGACGATCTGATCCATGGGCAGGTGGACCTGCAGGGATACGTCCAGGACGTGCAGCAGAGAGACGGCATGGACGTTCTTACCCGGTTCGGGTTCGAGCCCGAGGTGCAGACCACTGCCGGCGTGACCTATACGGATGTCGTCCAGACGGAGATCGAGGAGGAAACCCAGGGCACACTCTCTATCGACCCGAAGAGGACCTATGTTGTGAACGGGGGGTACAACATCCTGTTCTCCGAACCGGCTCCTGTGGAACAGTAGAAGCCGGAGGCGCGGGATACTTCAACCTCGACCGGAAGTGAAACCACATGTGGCTGCCGGGGTCCCACATCAGCCCGGCAGCCTTCTGTTCACCCTCTTCTCGTCACCCGCCCGGGTGTGCCGTTCGCTCTTTTTTCAGTGATCGGACTCTGCCGAGATGGGATCATCTGAAATCCTGTTTCTTGGGATGCTTCATGGGGCTCGCCCCTTCGAGCCGGTAGCTTTTTCCTGTTCACAGGTGTATTATCAAGGATTATCCGGCAGAGGCCGCAGAGGCGATCCGTTCGTCTCCGGCCTTGGAGGGAGACGGATTACATGATATCGAAGAGGAGACTGATCACAGGGCTCACCCTGCGGCTCGAGCTCTACATCAACCTCATCGTGCTCCCCCTGGCCGTGTATTACGGCACCATTGCCGGGAGGTACGAGGGGGAGAAGCTCGTCTATCTCATCGTCTCCGCCTTCATAGCCGGCCTGCTCGCCACCCTGTTCGGCGCCTCGGTGAGGGTCTGGAAGCTTTCCCGCATCCTGGGTGCGCTGGAATCGCCCGGGGAAGACTACGCGGCGGTCAAGCTCAGGCTCCTGTCATACCCCCGCACCGAGAGCACGGTCATCATCTTGAGGTGGGTGTTCGGGCTTCTGTGCTGCTACCTCATCATGAGGGCCTTCACCCCGCTGAGCTGGCTGGAGACGCTGCCGGTCTTTTTCGTGCTCATCCTGTGCATCCCCATCAATGGCGTCATATCCTACACCACGACCGAGCACCTCCTGGCGCCCGTGCTCATGGACGAGCGGATCAGGGGGATCTATCTTCCCCCGCACATGTACAAGCCCTTCAGCGTCTCCCTGAGGACCGTGTTCATCGTGGTCTCCGTGCTCATCATCCCGCTGGTCACCCTGGGACACTTCCTGTTCGTCTCGCACCTGCTGTCCATGCACTTCACCGATCTGTACTTCCACGTGTTCATCATCCTCTCCCTCTCCCTGGCGGCCATTTTCGTCACGGTCTACGAGTCGAACGCCGGGATCCGGTCCGGGCTCATGATGACGGTCAGGAACCTGGCCGAGCTCGAGAAGGGGAACCTGAACGTGGAGCCCATACCCCTGCTCACCAAGGGCGAAATCGGGATCATCAGCCAGTATGTCAATATCCTCGCCCTTTCCCTGCGCAACTCCGAGGAGATGTTCTCCAAGGCCTTCCGCTCCTCCCCGGTGGGCATCGTCATCTGGAAGATCGACGGGGGCTACTTTCTCAACGTGAACGAGAGCTTCACCAAGATATCCGGCTATACCCGGGCCGACGTGGTGAACAGCACCATCGGTGACGTGGGTCTGTTCCGCAGCAGGGACGACTACGACCGGATGATCAACGTCCTGGTGGGGCAGGGCAAGGTCAGGGGCTTCGACACGGAGCTGAGCACCCGCTCGGGCGAGATCCGGACGGTCACCATCTCCGCTGAGGTGATCATGCTCTGGGACGAACCGTGCATGATCGCGACCATCGAGGACGTCACGGAGAAGAAGATCCTGGAGCGCGAGATCCTGAGCATCGGCGAGCGGGAGCGGCAGAAGATCGGGCAGGACCTCCACGACGACCTGGGGCCGCACCTCATCGGGATCGAGGTGATGAGCGAGCTTCTGAAGAAAAAGCTCGAACAGCGGATCGTTCCCTCGGCGGACGAGGTGGAAAAGGTCCGCTTCCTGATCGAGAAGGCCATCGAGAAGACGAGGCGGCTCTCCCGCGGGCTATGCCCGGTATTTCTGGCCGATCACGGCCTGGAGTCGCTTCTGCAGGAGATGGCCTCGAACATCCGTGAGGTCCACGGCATCGCCTGCGTCTTCCGGTACGACCGCTCGATCCTGGTGGACGACATCTCGGTGTGCACGCATCTCTACTCCATCGTGCACGAGGCGATCCACAACGCCATCCGGCACGGCCGCGCGGACCGTATCGAGATCGAGCTGTGCTACGACGGCTGCACGGTCACGCTCACGATCACTGACAATGGAGGCGGCATGAGCAGCCTGGAGCAGCCCCAGGGCATGGGGCTCAAGATCATGAACTTCCGGGCCGCCATGATCGGGGCCGAGCTGGAGATCGACAGCGCTCCCGGGAGAGGGACCCGGGTCGCACTGTCGTTCCGTCACGACGACCACCAAGAGGGGGAGCCGCTGCAAAAGGCGGAGAATGGATCATGAGCGAGACAAGCAAGACCAAGACAAGGATACTGATCGTGGAAGATCACGAGATCTTCCGCCTGGGTATCAGGGAGCTCATCAATCACGAGCCCGACCTGTGCGTGTGCGGCGAGGCCGACGATGTGGCCACGGCCCGCAGGCTCATGAGCGAGACCGGCCCCGATATGGCCATCATCGACATCACGCTCAAGAACAGCAACGGCATCGATCTCATCCGGGAGGTGAGTGACTCGGGCAAAGACGTGCTGGTCCTCGTGCTCTCCATGCACGACGAGCTCCTCTATGCCGAACGCTCGCTGCAGGCAGGGGCGAGGGGGTACATCATGAAGCAGGAGACCTCGCGGTCCATCGTCAAGGCCATCCGGCACATCCTTGAAGGCGGCATCTACGTGAGCCCCAATATCATGGAAAACCTCCTGAGCAGGGTGAGGGCAGGGCAGGACCCCCTGGAGAAATCACCGCTTAAGAGCCTCTCGGAGCGGGAGTTCACGGTTCTGCGGATGATCGGCGAGGGCAAGGCCACGGGCGATATCGCCGAGACCATGTGCCTGAGCGTGCGCACCATCAGCACCTACCGGGAGAGGATCAAGGAAAAGCTGGGGCTGAAGAACGCCGCCGAGCTGGTCCGCTATGCGGTGCGCTGGGTGGAGGAAAACTGAAAACCCCTGTAGCAGGTGCTCCTACACGGCGCTGCATCCTGCTGGTACGCGAGAATCCGCTGCCCCCCGATTGCATGAACGCCTGCGGTCGCTTATTCTATTATTCTTGTATACTTCTGTCAAAAGGAGGCCGTCGCCATGGCTGGTGGATATGTGGGTAAATTTCTCAGGGTAAACCTGACTGAAGGCTCGTGGAGCGATTTCACCCTCGACGACGATACCCTCGAGCGGTTCATCGGCGGGAGCTGCCTCGCGGCAAAGCTCTTCCTCGACCAATACCCCCTGGATGCCGACCCCCTCTCCCCGGAAAATCCCCTGATGATCATGACCGGTCCCATGGTGGGGAGCGGCTTCCCCGGCACCTCGCGCTTTTCCGTCTGCGCCAGGTCACCACAGACCGGCATCTGGGCAGAGTCCGCGTGCGGGGGCACCTTCGGACCCGATCTCAAACGAGCGGGATACGACGGCGTGGTCATCGAGGGAAGGTCACAGGGCCCCGTCACCCTGACCATCGACGACTCCGGGGTGAGAATTTCCGATGCCTCCTCCCTGTGGGGCAGGGACATCTACGAGGTCACGGATGAGCTCAAGGCTTTAGACAAGTCCGTCAAGGTGCTGGCCATCGGCCCTGCGGGTGAAAACCTGGCACGGATCGCAGCCATCGGCAACGACAAGGGGCACTTCAGCGGCAGGGCAGGCCTGGGAGCGGTCATGGGCTCCAAGAACCTCAAGGCCGTGGTGGTGAGGGGAACATCCGCAAAGGCGGCCAAGGCGGACGACGCAGGGTTCAAGCTCGCCATGAAGGCCGCCATGCAGGAGATCAAGGATTCCGCCCTGGCGGAGGGGCTCCACATGATGGGCTCCGACGCCAACATGGACCTGGGCATGGTCACCGGCGACGTGCCGGTGAAAAACTGGACCTCGGGCGGGGAGTTCGACCTGGCGTCGAACCTGAGCGGACCCACCATGCGCGAGAAGTATCTCACCAAGGCCCATGCCTGCACCAACTGCCCCATTGCCTGCAAACGGGTGGTCAAGGTGGACGGCGGGCCGTTCGCCACTGAAGAAGGCCCGGGTCCTGAGTACGAGACCTGCGCAGTGTTCGGCACCATGCTGATGAACCCGGATCTCACGGCCGTGATCAAGGCAAACGAGCTCTGCAACCGCTACGGCATGGACACCATCAGCTGCGGCTCGGCCGTGGCGCTCGCCATGGAGCTCTATGAAAAGGGCGAGATCACGAAAGACCGGCTGGGCGGGCTCGATCTCTCCTGGGGCAACATGGACGCCGTGCTCGAGCTGGTCAGGCAGACGGCATACCGCGAGGGGTTCGGGGACATCCTGGCGGACGGCGCGGTCCATGCGGCCCGCAGGCTCGGCGGGAGCGCCATGGACGCCGTGGTGCACGTCAAGGGGCTCGAGGCGCCCATGCACGACCCGCGCGGCTTCCACGGCATGGGGCTCGCCTACATGATGTCCAACCGGGGCGCGTGCCATCTCCAGCACTTTGTGCTGGCCACCGAGCAGGGCATGGCCTCCTGGCCGCAGCTCTTCGACATGAAAGACGACTACGAGGGAACCACGAGCGTGGGCAAGGCTATGCTCGTGTACAATTCCGAGAACTACGGCATCCTGGCCAACTCGCTGTCCATTTGTCACTATGTCGCCTATTCCATCCGGCCAGAGACCCTGCGCGATGCCTTCAATGCGATCACCGGTTTCGGGTTCGACTTTGCCGGCCTCCTCTCCACAGGCATGCGCGACTGGACCCTGAAAAGGGGCTTCAACAACCTGCTGGGCATCTCGAAAAAGGACGACATCCTGCCCAAGCGTATCATGACGGCCCTGGAGGAAGGCGGGGCCGCCGGGTCGGTGCCGGATACGGACCTGCTTCTGAAAGAGTACTATGCACTGCGCGGGCTCGATGAAAGAGGGTTCCCGAAAGAGGATGTGCTCGTTCGGCTCGGGCTGAACGAATTGAAAGAGCGGCTGTACCGATAAAAAACCATTACAGGAGGTTTATACGATGCCGATAAAAGCCATGACCCAGGAGTGGATGGATGCCTACAAGGCCGCCATCCAGGCAGATCCGGAGTACAAGGGCCTCGCCAAGGACTGGGAGGGCAGCGTCTCGCTGGTGGTCAATCCCGACCCCGCCAAGAACGTGCCCGAACCCATCTATCTCTTCATGGACTACTGGCACGGCGATGTGGGCGACTTTGTCGTGTGCGACAAGGAAAAGGCCGACAGTGCCAAGTTCGTCATGACCGGGGATTATGCCCGCTGGAAGCAGGTGGCCTACAAGGAGCTCGATGCCACCAAGGCGCTTCTGCAGGGCAAGCTCAAGATGAAGGGTGACCTGCCCTATGTGGTGAGGAACATCAAGACCGTCAACAAGGTCATCGATATTTTGGGCAGGGTGGATACGCTCTGGCCCGATGATGATCACAAGTAGGGAACACCCTGTTTTCCACCCATGCCTGTCCGGCACGAAAGGTGCCGGCGGGAAATCTTCGCTTGGGGATGTTTCCGTCCGGCCCCACCTGCACGAGCGAACCTGTACGCGAAACCTCCTTTGCGTGCGCTGCAGAGGATAAAAAGGGTGCGGTCACATTCCCGTTGAAAGTGTTTTCGTTTGAAGCCGGGTGGGAGGGCTTGCCCTGGGATCCATATCATTGATCAGAAAAAGGAGTGCAGTATGGCATATGATTCCGATTTGTCATTCAATTATTTCGGGCCCACCAAGATCGTCTTCGGGGCCAATGCCGCCAGGGACGTGGATATCGAGATGGGGACCCTTGGCGGGACCAGGGCCGTGGTGGTGACGGATCAGGGCATTATCAAGGCGGGTC
Organism: Deltaproteobacteria bacterium; assembly: GCA_018436855.1. Lineage (GTDB taxonomy): Bacteria > Desulfobacterota > Desulfomonilia > UBA1062 > UBA1062 > Phosphitivorax. The sequence goes on from JAHDKO010000005.1 coordinate 59,249, forward strand.
TCGTGGACGGCATCACGGCCTGCCTGGGCGGCAGGTGCGCGGGCGTGTTCAGCGACGTGCCCCAGGACACGGGCGTGGAGGTCGTGAACGCAGGCGCCGAGTTCGCCCGGAAGAACGGTGCGGACATCGTGGTCAGCGTGGGGGGCGGCAGTGTGATCGATACGGCCAAGGGCATGTGCATCCTCCTGACCGAAGGCGGAACCTTGCGGGATTTCAACGGGGTTCAGCTCCTGAGCAGGCCGCAGACACCGCACATGGTCATACCCACCACCGCGGGCACGGGAAGCGAGGTCACCAATGCGGCGGTGATCATGGACAAGGAAATGGGCCAGAAAAGACTTTTGGTGGAGAACTTCAATGTTCCCCGCATGGCGATCCTGGACCCGAAGATGACGGAGAAGCTCCCCCCCCTCCTGACCGCGAGCACGGGCATGGACGCCATGACCCACGCGGTGGAGGCTGTCCACAGCATCCCGCACGAGCCGCTCACCGACGGGCTTGCCCTGCATGCGATCCGGCTTCTGTACAAGTATCTGCCCGTCTGTGTGGAGAACGGCTCCGACCTCCATGCCCGGGGCCAGGTGCAGATCGCGGCCACCATGGCGGGCTGGGCGTTCGGTAATGCCATGGTGGGCATCGTGCACGCCATGGCCCATTCCATCGGCGCGGTGGCCCATGTGCCCCACGGCATCGCCAACGGCATCCTGCTGCCCGATTGCATGGAGTTCAATCTGGAGGATGCCGCGGACGGGTACGCCATGGTCGCCGAGGCCTTGGGCGTCCGGGAAAAGGGCATGGGCGATTCAGATGCCGCCCAGGCGGCGATCCGGGCCATGAGGGAGTTCACCCGGAAGATCGGCCATCCGCAGAAGCTCTCCGAGATGGGGGTCGGCGGGAAAGATATCGAAAAGGCGGCCGACATGAGCCTCTCGGACGGCTCCATTGTCAACAACCCGAGGATCGTGATGGACTCCGCAGAGGTTCTGGAGATCTTCCGGAAGAATATGTAGGAGGCAACCGGCAGGGGCCGCGATGATACCCCGGCCCCTGCTTTTTTTTCAAGACAGGAGATCTGTGCATGACAGACAATGCGATTATCGAAAACCGCGCTCAAGAGGTCCCCTTTTCCCATGTCCTGAGCGAGCTGCTGGAGACGAACGTGAAGCAGAACCCCCACAAGCTGAAGACCTTCCAGGGCCTCTACGGCGTGGTGGGCATCGATCTGAAAGACATCGAGGCAGCCGTCACGCTCGTCTTCTCGGGCGGAAAGGCCAGGATAGAGCAGGGCATCGTCGGCAGGCCCGACATCGTCATCAAGACGGATTCCGACAAGGTCATCGGGCTCAACTCCATCAGCATCAGGTTCGGCCTGCCCTATTACTTCGACGAGGCGGGCATGACCGTGCTCAGGCAGATCCTCTCCGGAGAGATCAAGGTGCAGGGCATGTTCGCGCACCCCGTCATTCTCACGAAGCTCACCAAGATCATGTCGGTGATGTGAGGACCCTGCGAGAAGGGTCCGCGCATTCTGCCATCCTCACGGCGCTCGCCGGGATCGTGCCGGTTATGTGGGGATCTTCAAGGGTTCGCGCGCCCGGCGCCTGGTACCCGGGCCGGGCCGATCCGCCGGCAGGGGGGGCGGTTGGCCCTCGCTGACAGAGGATCAGGCCGCGTCAGTGAGCCGGACGAACTCCTTGCGCGTGAAGTTGCGATCAAAGGTCCACAGCGTGGCCACGCAGTCGCGGACCCGCAGCAGCTTGAGCTTGTCGAATCCGTCCGGGTACACCCACGGCTTCAGAAAATCCCGGGCCTCGACGACCTCTTTTTTCAGGTCCACGTCATCGACGACCTCGGCCCTTCCGCTCACCCGGACCTGGAGGCTCCCGTCCGGGCTGGTGAAGCACACCTCGACCAGGGGGTTCTCCTGCACCTGGCGGTAGAGGTCCTTGAAGGATGCCGTGTGGAACAGGATGCCCTGTTCGTCGGCACGATACATGAGCATTCCGCGCACCCGGGGCCGGTCGTTCTCCACGGTGGCGAGACAGCAGGCGGGGTTTGCGTTCATGAATTGGAGCATCTTGTTTCTATCCATAGGTTTGTCTCCCTTCACATCAGCTGTAGTCCTTAAAGATCTGGTCATATTTTCCATACCTGCCGGGAGAATTCAAGACCGAAGAAACATGGGATCGAGAGACTGCCCGGCGGACCGGGATCGTCCGTCGATCCTGTTCCCGATCCGCTCCCGGTCCTTCTCGGGAACAGGGTTTCACCGGTACGGCAACCGTGATGGACACAGCGTGCCCAAAGACCCCGATGCCCCTTTCTCCGCTTTCTCCTCACACGATCCGTATTGTCTCCCGGGCTGATTTTCCGGCAAAGGACCGGACATCAGGGCCTCCGGTAGGCGTAGTAGACGACTCCCGCCCTGCTGTACACCATGGCGATCCCGGACATGTTGACCGAGGACGCGGCGTTCGGATAAAACCCGCTGTCGACGGTCTCGTCCACGAAGGAGAGCCCGCCGTCGACGGAACAGGTCACATGGACCTGATCGTCATCGCCGGTCCCCACGCGGTAGATCGTGTTGTCCCCGTCCACGGCCATGGTCGACTGCAGCGGCTGGGAGCTGGTCCCGATAGCTGCTGTCTTGGTCCACACATCCGTGTTCATGTCCCCGATCAGCAGGGTCCCGGTCCTGCCCACGATGACGATCCGGCCGGACCGGTCGAAGCAATAGCCTGCATGGGTGATGATCTCCCCTGAGTTCACGGCCGGTTCGAACGTGGCCCCATGATCGGTGCTGCGCGTATAGTAGACCGGGGTGGGTTCATTGACGCCCGTGGGCTCGGTGCCGATGATGTAGACGTCGCGGTTCAGCGGGTTTACCACAAGGGTGTGCAGCGGGTAGCCCATGAGACCGGTCACCGGGCTCTGGAACGAGGCGCCCGTGTCAGTGGAGCGCAGGAAGGTGTTGCCCCCGTTGTCCACGGAATCAGGAACAGGGAAGTCTCCGTCGTTGGATGAAACGTAGACGTACTCCCCGTCGGCGGTGATGTGCTTCTGCTCCGACAGGGTTCCCGCCTCGCCGATGATCAGGGGAACCTCCCAGCTCGCTCCACTGTCCGTGGACCGAACCACTTCCATCCGCCCCTGGGCGGTCGGGTAGGCGATCAGGACGTCGTCCGCGCCGCTTAAGGCTATCTCTGGTTCGATATAGCTGGCCGCTCCTGTGGGAAGCCCCTGTGCGTCCCGCACCCTGACGCTCGGCTCGAAGCTGGCGCCCCCGTCTGTTGACCGGGCGTAGTAGACGCCGTCCTGCGCTCCGGGCGGATTCACCATGACATTCGGGACCTTCCACACGACATGGACAATTCCCGATTCACTCACCGCTATGTTGTTCGACGTATCCGACCTGCCGATCGACGAGTTTGCCACGTCACTGACCACGACCCCGGTCAGCTCCGCGAACTGGATCTGGACGGTCGTGAACGAAAAGGACACCTCCTCGTCGAATCCCCTGATGGCGCCTGCAGGCACCGTGACCGTGTACACGCGGTTCTTTTCGAGCAGGGGATCGGGGTCGATGAGAAGACGGTTGCCTTCGGCCGCGATCGATACCGGAACATCACCTGAAATCCCGGTGAGGGTCACCCCGGTCAGATCGCCCGGAACGACCTCTTCCTCACAGATGATCGCGATGGTCTTGGTTACCGGGATGTCAACGGCTTCATCGGCGGGATCTGTCGAGAGCACGCTGTTGACCACGACCGTGATGAATGAGAATTCGGTTTCTCCATCAACCCCCTGGATGGCTCCTGCAGGCACGGTGACGGTATAACCGGTGTTCTGCTCGAGCAGGGAATCCGGATCGATGAAGAGCGCGGCTCCCTCGACGGTGACCGTAACGGGGACGGCACCCGAATCAGCGGTGAGGGTCACCCCGGTCAGATCGCCCGTGACGACGTCCTCTTCGCAGGTTATCGCGATAGTCTTTGCCAGCGGGACATCGGCAGCCCCATCGGCGGGGTCGGTCGAGAGGATGCCGTTGACCACGACCGTGGTGAAAGAGAAGCTTGTTTCCTCGTTCATTCCACGGACGGCTCCCGCAGATATCGTGACCGTGTAAGTGCTGTTCTGTTCGAGCAGGGGATCGGGATCGATGAGCAGGTTGTTGCCCTCGGCCGCTACCGATACCGGAATCGTGCCCGAATCTCCCGTGAGGGTTATCCCTGTCGTGTCCTCTAAAAGAACATCTTCCTCGCAGGTTACCCTGATGGTCTTTGCCAGGGGTATGCCGGTCGAGCCGTCAGAGGGATCGGTCGCGAGAACACCGTTGCCCGCGACCGGCTGCTCACCCGGGCTGCCCGGGGACGACGGGTCGCCGCTGCATCCCAGAGCCAGGAAAACCCATCCACAGAGAGCCAGAAGTCGCAAGGTGGTTCTGAAGCCGTCAGTCGTCTGCATGATCGTCCGCCTTGTAGAGAACGATTTTTTTCTTGAGAGGAGCCGGGCTTTTCCCGGTATGGAGGGGATGGAATCCATGTGAAAACGCCACGAAACCGTGCCTTCAGGCCGGTATCGCGCCCAAAGGCCGCGTGACTGCCGGAGCGGGTGGATATCATCGCTGTGTCCTTCTGAAGTTGCGTGCTTTCAGGTTAATTCGACAGATACCTTTTCGCGGCCCGGCTTGTCAATTCAATGTTATGGGGGATTCGAACCGGCAGGGCGGCAGTCTCGGAACAAGGTGCTTACCAGCCGCGTACGAGGCTATGCTCCCCTGGTCGAGATGGGGGGGCCTTCAGGCTTGAGGGCCCGGGGGATCCTCATGATCACGGGGAAGGCCGTATGGGCCTGGGGGTCGAGGAGGAGATTCCCCCCGTGGTCGGTGAGTATCTTGTGAGCGGCGCTGAGGAACAGGCTGGCGCTCCAGGGTTTCGACGTGAGCTCGGTGTCGTAGAGATCGCAGAAATGCTCGCAGGGCCGGGTTTCCCCCAGGAATATCTCCAGCTCGTTGTCCCGGTCGTTGATGCTCATGGGCAGTGCTGAACCCTGGGGCAGGGTAAAGAGAATCTCCTTCAAGACCAGGGAGAACGCCTTTCTGAGCAGATTCGGGTCTACGGGCACCAGGACATAGGGTGTCCGGACCGAGAGCCTCGGGCTGACGGATCTGCACTGCCAGTACTTCTCGCAGCACTGGATTTCCTCCCGGATGAGGCGGTCGATCCTCTGGAGTCTCACCAGGGGGGACGGGATGGAAACGAAATCGTCCACATTCTGAAGGACCACCTCCATTCTCTGAACAGAAGACATCAATGCCTCGCGCGTCTCTCCCATCTCCTCCTGCGGGTGCATGCGGGCGATCCTGCGGACCATGCTCCCGATGATCATCAGGGGGTTCCTCAGCTCGTGTGCCATTGCCTGGGCCAGGCGGACAAATGCGGCGGTGCGTTCGGTTTCGATGAGCCGCGACTCGGTTTTCCTGAGCATCTCCTTCGCATTTTCATAATGGCTTTTCAGCTCGGCAAGGAGCCGTGTGTTTTCGATCAGCGGTGCGAAGATCGAGGCGATGCTCTTGAGAAACTCCAGGTCCGGGGGTGAATAGGCGCCGGGGATCATCCGATCGAGGTATACGAGACCATAGATCCGGGTATGGTAAATGAGCGGGACGCACAGGGCGGATCCGATCTTGTGCTCCTGAGGGCTCTTGAAGACGGCCGGAGAATCATCGCCGGATGAGTCCCTCAGGAGCAGGGAATCGCCGTTCTGGAAAACCCTCTCGACAATGTGCCGGCTCACGGGAACGGGCTCATGGTCGGGGTCCACCAGAAGGGGCTTGAGTGTGCCGTCGGGCTCGAACAGGGCGATGTATCCCCGGTCGTGGGCAAAGATATCCTTGAGGCGGGAGAAGATCTTTTTTCCCAGCACCCGCATGTCCTGATACTCTGCAAGCTCTGCGCTTATCTCGTAGATGGCGGCCAGCTTCTGACGGTCGAGGGCCGCCCCGGTCGAGAAGCCGATGGCGTGGACCACTAGATGATGCCGGGGCGCGGTCGCTGCCGACGGCAGCAGGGTGAACTGCGTGTGCCCCACCCGGATGGTATCGCCTGGGTTGACGCCCGACACGCGCCGGATCCTGCGGCCGTTGACAAAAATCCCGTTGATGCCGCCGAGATCTTCGATCCACATCCGGTTGCCCTCTTTCCTGATGAGCGCGTGTCTGAGCGATATGGCGGGATCGGTGAGCATCAGGTCCACATCCCTGCCCCGCCCGATGAGACAAGGAAAACCCAAGGGGTATTTCTCTCCGGAAATCCGTTCCCGGAGAACGATCCTCTGATCCATAGTAATCTATGTATAGAAGGCTGTCCGGAGAACACAACCTGTGCAGGGCACGCACCTCACGGGCGGGTTGGGACATTGGAGGCGCACCCCGCATGGACGGCCCCGCTCACCGGAGGCGGGGCGGCAGGAAAAGGCACGAGAGGGCTGTGCGAGCTTTTTTCTTCAAAGGGATTGAAAGGCTCTTGATCTTGATGGAGATTTTGTCATTATAGGAGATGAAAACGAACCGAAACGAGAGGGTTATCCATGCCGATTTATGAATTTTATTGTCAGCAGTGCAACACCATTTATAACTTCTTCTCAAAGACGGTCAACACCGAAAAGGTTCCCGACTGCCCCAAATGCAAGTCAGGCCCCCTCAAGCGCAGGGTTTCCCTGTTTGCCGCCATTACCGGCCGCAGGGAAGACGGCGATGCCGGCGACGATATGCCGCCCATCGACGAGTCGAAGATGGAAAGGGCCATGGCCATGCTGGCGAGCGAGGCGGACAAGATCAACGAGGATGACCCCCGGCAGGCGGCCCGGCTCATGCGCAAGCTCTCGGATGCGACAGGCCTGAGGATGGGGCCGGGGATGGAAGAGGCCTTAAGCCGGATGGAGCGCGGGGAAGACCCGGACGCCATAGAGCAGGAGATGGGAGATCTGCTGGAGGGAGAAGATCCCTTCGTGTTCGAGCAGAAATCCCGCGCAGCCGGCAGAAAACCGCGGCCCCTGGTGGACGAGACCCTCTACGATCTCTGATGACGCTCCCGGTCTGAGCAAGCGGGTGATCAAAGCCCGGGGGAGACAAGGGCGAAGCAGGCGGATGAAGAGGCTGATTCGCGCATCGGGCTTGGGGCTTCGGACGGTGGCGGGCGGGCGTTCTCCCGGCTCTGGTGGGCATGGGTTTCTTCCCGTTTTCTCAAGGCTTTCTTTCAGTCGAGCGACCCGCCGGTCTCCTGTCTGCGGACAAAGTGCCTTCACGGGGGCAGGTTGCCTTTTCCCTCTTTGGGGTCTATTATTCCGGTCATATGATCGTCAGTGCCCATCAGCCCTATTTCTGCCCCTACCCGGGGTTCTTTTCCAAGCCCGTGCACTCCGATGTGTTCGTTCTCCTGGACTCGGTCCAGTTTCCCCGGGGCGGTACGTGGATCACCCGCAACCGGTTCAAGAACGACCGGGGTGCTTTCTGGATGAGCGTCCCGGTATGGAAAAAGGGAAAGGGCCTGCAGCGGATCGACGAGGTCGGGATCTGCCCTGAAGGGCGCTGGAAGAAAAAGCATCTGGAAAGCATTCGCTGCGCCTACGCGGACGCCCCCTACCTCGAGCAGCATCTTCCCCTGTTCGAGCGGGTGTTTTCCGATGCATACGAAAAGATCTCGAACATGAACCACGATATCATCTCATATGCAATGGATTCACTCGGCATCCCTGCGCGGCTGCTCCGGCTATCCGAAACGGATGCGAGCGGGGCGGGCGCCGAGCTGCTGGTCAGCCTCTGCCGCAGCCTGGAGGCGGACGGGTTTCTCGCCTTCCGTTCTGCATGGAAGTACCTCGATGAAGGGCTGTTCCGCCGGGCAGGCATCGAGACCCTTGCCGTGGACCCCCCTGAGCTCGTGTACCCGCAGCTCTGGGGAGACTTTGTCCCGAACCTCTCGGTGTTCGATCTCCTGCTCACCTGCGGTCCGAAGTCGCGGGAGATCCTGGAGAGGGGGCGGCAGCGGGTCCGATGCGCAGGCTTGTGATCCGTGAAAGAGGTGCACCATGCAGCGCAGGGAATGGTGTTTCCCGGCCGCTGCAGGAATCCCGGGGCGCTGTCTTCATTTTTATCTTAGGGTCCAATACTCCGCAGCTTGCTGCGGGGTAGCTCATGAGGAGCGCTCAGAGTTATCACACTGCCCTAGTTCCAGTCTGGCATGCCCAGGCTCATTCAAATAAACACTAATAATTGACCAGGAAAAGATTAAATAAATTATATTCTTGAATCAATCTTTATTCTGCTTTATCAAAACATCATGTAATGTTTGTGCATAATAGGGAAGGCGTCTTTGGTTTGCACCTTGTTTCCTTCGTGAAAATACTTGGGCATGTGCAGGAAAGCACAGAAGTACAGTGCTCTAAGTGCATTATATTCACAAGGAGTATGGATGGAGCAACAAGCCGGGACAGAGGTTACAAGCACATTTTTAGTCTCTTACGCAGGGGATATATTCGACCGAGTTGGTCAGGGCGTGGTCAGTCTCGATGCCGGCCTGACCCTGACGCATGTAAACAAGACCGCCTCCAGGCTTTTGCAAAAGAAGCAAAATGATCTGGTAGGACAGCCTCTCAACGTCGTCATACCGGGAGCACTCGGCACTCGGCTCTTGGAAATGGTCCTGAGATTCCAAGAAGAGAAAATCGATTCCAGCTTCGAGGAATACTATCCCTTTGCTCAAGACCACTTGCTCAACATTCGCTGCCTGCCGTCAGAAGAAGGTGTCCTCGTGATCTTTCGGGATGTCACCGGGGAGAGTTACCAGCACGAATCACTCGGGGTAAGTGAAGCATTGGTTCATGAATCGGGTAAGGCACCGACCAAGGACATCCCTCCTTCAATCGTGCGTGCATGTGGATGCACGTTCGGTGAAGAGCCGCGTTGGAGCACGTTGGAGGTGCTTCAGGCCATACTTGATAATGTCCCCTCCGGTCTCGTGGTAACTGATCGCTCGGGAAAAATTATCCTGGCCAGCGAAGCGGCAAACGAGATTTTTGGAGGCCCTCCCACAGGAACCGCATATGGACCGGCGGGTGGCTACCAGCTCCTTACCCTCGAGGGCTCGCCCTTTCCGCCCGAACAGCTGCCTCTGCCCAGAGTCTTGCAGGGAGAAGAATCAGTCAGTGGAGTGGAAATCCTTGTCAGGAGAAGTGATGGCAGCCAGGTCGTGATGCTTGCTTCAGCCCGTCCCCTCCGGGATCATACGGGAGCGGTCACGGGAGCCATCACGGTGTTTCAGGATATCACGGAACGCAAACGAATAGAAGATTCCTTGCGCGAGAGCGAGCGTCTGTTTCGCATCATGGGCGAGACCGTGCCTTATGGCGTGTGGCTGTGCGAGCCGCATGGAGGGGTGCGTTACTGCAGCCAGAGCTTCCTTGACCTGCTCAACATGACCCAGGAGGAGCAGCAGGAGTTCGCCTGGACCAAGCGGCTGGTCCCGGAGGATGTGGAGTCCATGATGGAAAAGTGGCTTGGCTGCTGTGAAACCAGTGCTCCTTGGGAGCATGAACATCGAATTATCGACCGACATGGCGACATCCACACCATCTTATCCAAGGGTCTGCCGGTACGTGATTCTCAAGGCAGGATTTCATGCTGGGTGGGAGTGAATCTGGACATCACCAGGCGCAAGAAAGCAGAACAAGCCTTGCGCGAAAGCGAGGAACGCCTCAGGCTGGCCCAGCAGGCAGGAGGAGTGGGCATCTTCGACTGGGATATACGCGCCGACAGGGCATACTGGTTCGATGAGAGCAAGAAGATCTTAGGTATCGCTGAAGACAGCACCAGAACGAGCGAGTACTGGAAGAAGTTGATTCATCCTGATGATATGGGCCGAGCGAGAGGCAAGATTGCACAGGCAATCCTGGAGCGAAGAAGTGAAATCGAGGGCGAATACCGCATCGTGAGGCCGAATGGCGATGTGCGCTGGATATCGAGCCGGGGCATGATCTCTTATGATGATTCCGGCAGACCTCTGCGCATGATCGGCACGGCAATCGATATAACCGAGCTGAAGAATACTCAGGAATCTCTGGAGAGAACCAATGAGGTGCTAGAGCAGAAGGTGCAGGCCCGTACTCGGGAGCTTGAAGAAGCAAACCGCACACTGAGAGCCCAGAAAGAGAAACTCCAGAGCATCCTGGATGCCCGCAAAAAGATGGAGCGGGATATGCTGCACCTGACAACAGCCGTGGACCAGGCAGGAGAAGGCATCGTACTGTTCAGCACCGATTGGATTATCGAGTACGTCAATCCCGCATACGAACGCATGGTCGGATACTCACGGGAAGATCTGATCGGCAAGGGAGGAGATGTAATCAAAAGGGATTCACTCACAGATTGTTATCCTGAAATACCGCAAGCCGTGGCAGCAAGAGGGGAGATATGGAGCGGCAACGCCAAAAGGAAGAGAAAGTCCGGAGAAGTGATAGATATCCACCTTACCGTATCACCAGTGCGGGATAGGACTGGAAAGATCATCAACTACGTCTCGGTGATCCAGGACATCACCCCGCAGATCAGGTTTCAGCAAATAGTTGCCCAGTCACAGAAGCTGGAAGCCATCGGTACGCTTGCAGGAGGCATCGCCCACGACCTGAAGAATATCTTCACCCCCATCCTGATCGATTCTGAGATTGCCGTGGAGGATGTGGGCAGGGACAACCCGGCATACCCCCTGCTTGAGGAGATTCATGAAGCGGCCAAGCTCGGGGTGGATCTGGTAAGGCAGATCATGACCTTTACCCGCCAGACGTCCGATGAAAAGGTGCCGGTGGATATCTTTCCGGTGGTCAAGGAGACGCTGTCGCTGCTGAGAGCGGCCATACCCAAGACAATCGGCATCCGTACCCGGTTTTATGCTGGTGACCTGAAGGTTCAGGCGAATCCCACCCAGATCAAGCAGGTGTTGATGAACCTGGGTAGCAATGCCGCTTATGCAATGAGGGGGCAAAGGGGGCTGCTTGAGGTGAATGTTTCTCTTGTTGATCTCGATAAAGACTCAGCATTGAGCATATCGCCGGACTTGGCTTCGGGTTCGTATGTAGAAATAGCCGTGAGAGACACCGGTGAAGGAATGGATGAAGAAACGCTGCAGCGCATTTTCGATCCGTTTTTCACCACCAAGCAGCCCGGTGAAGGAACGGGCATGGGCCTGTCGGTGGTCCAAGGCATCGTCAAGGATTATCAGGGTGCTCTCAGTGCATGGAGTAAACCCGGTCAAGGGTCTGTCTTCAGGGTGCTACTGCCCAGGCTGAAGGACAAGGACATCGATAGAAAACAAATGCAATAAAAGTCAGGTAGTCAGTCAGCAAGAAATTGCCTGGCTTTTTGTTGTGTGAATATGGTGACTTGAACATCTCTGAATAAGATCATTACCCAAGAATCTCGGGTGCAAAGTATTGATACTGGCACGGTGTCTGAACTTTCTATCGATGAGATCTCCATCCGTCGAGCGTTCTGTACCTCTGTCCCTTTCAGATGGGACTGCGGATGAGGGACAGCTATGAGTGCCTCGTCTACGACGGTGAGACCCTGTCTCCGCTCGTGCCGCTGGTGAGCGTGATCGGCAGGGCCGGCGTCCGGGTTGTGGGGGTGCGGTGAAGGGCCTCCCCCATACCGCCGGCTTCGAGGGGCACGGAAGAACGATTCTCTGTGGCAATATCCTGGAAGATTGTATATAATACATGAACTTCCATCTCGTTTTTTAAGGGCTTGAATTTGCAGATATTGAGGGGGGCAAAGAAATGAAAGAACGGGCATTGATACCGCTGCTGTGCTTTCTTGCGCTGTGCAGCTGCTCGACCATAAGCTTCGAAAGGAAGGTCGAAGACAACACCTTTTTCTCCATGGCGGATCCCAGGATCCAGGTGCACGTCAATCCGGGGTTCCGGTACATCGGCGAGGTCACCATGGCCCGCCGCCACCAGAACGTGCAGGGCGCCCGCAACCTCCTCGTGAACAACAACTCCTATGTGTTCGCCGAGATCGGCGATGACAATTCACTGACAAAAGGCGTGGTCATCAGGGTCGACAAGGTAAGCAGAAGCAGCTGGCAGCCCGATCTCTTTTCCGATGTCAAAAACAAGCTGGTAACGGACTACGAACAGATCGGCGCCGAGCGGTACGAGCATTTCATTGCGGTACGCTCGGATATATTCACCCCCGATGAGATGGATTTCGTCATCGCCGAGGGGATGAAGAACGCCGGGCCGGTCATGCTCGGCGAGCGGCTGAGCTACAGCGGCTACCGTATTCCCAAGTGCTTCATGGTGGAGGCCTTCGGGATACGGGCCGGCGCGGGCAACGACACCAAGCTCTGCATCTACTATTTCGAGGATCTCGCCCGTCTCGACGAGCAGTTTTCCTGCCGGGAATGGATACGGGACGATCTGCCCCCGGCAGGCCGGGAATCGATCGTCAAGCGCTTCGTCGAGTCGAGGAAGCGCGGCCTCTCCTTTGCGAAGCATGTGAAATGATCCGGGCGCTCCCCCCTGCCGTTTCAGGGGGGAGCGCGGGTGCGGGAGTCGCCGGCTTTTCAGGCCTGCTCTGCACCGATGCCGGACTCCGGTTCCGAGACGCGGGTGAAAAACGTGCATTCGCCGGCCGGGTTTTCATTATTTTTAAGGGGATCCCGATGAAAAGAAACAGCAGCGGCGGCGGCAAAAGGAGCAAACAAAAACGGTGACGGATGCACCCGCAAGGAAAGGGGATGCCCCCATCGACCTGGAAAGGGCCGTGAGCGAGTTCGACGCGGACAGGGAGTTTCTGCGGGAGCTCGTGGGGGGGTTCCTGAACAACGTCAGAGCGCAGGTCGAGATCATCCGGGTCGCACTGGAGAAGGGTGACGCGGAGACCGTGCGCAGGGAGGCCCACTCGATCAAGGGAGGGGCCGCGAACATCTGTGCGGAGAGTCTTTCGCTCGCTGCATGGAAACTGGAGAAGGCCGGGAAGTCGGGATCGTTGGGCAATGGACGGGAAATGCTCGGAGAGCTTCAGCACGAGTTCGGTCGCCTGGAGGCTTATGTGCGGGATGAATTCGACGGCAGCGGGGATTGATGGCAGCGTGGCGTGCTCCCGAAACAGGATGATGAATGGAATACCTGTCTTGTGGTAAGGAGGTGCTGTGAAGATTCTTGTAGCGGACGACGAACTCGTCAGCAGGAAGAAGCTGCAGAAGATCCTGAAGAACGTTGGGGAGTGCGAGGCCGTGATGGACGGCATAAGCGCCGTCGAAGCGTGCAGGGACGCCTGGGAAAACTCTTCGCCCTTCGATCTGGTGATCCTGGACATCCTCATGCCGGAGATGGACGGCACCGTGGCGCTGCGGACAATCCGGAGACTCGAAGACGAAAGCGATGTGCCGAAGGATCAGCGGGCAAAGATCTTCATGGTGACCACCCAGTCGGACAAGGAGACCATTCTGGCCTGTGTCCAGGCGGGCTGCGACGACTTCATCACCAAGCCGTTCACGTATGATACCGTGATCGGGAAGGTGCAGCGGCATGGTTTCGTTGTCCGGGACGGCGGCGCCGGGACGGACCTGCCGGACCAGGAAACCGGAAATCCGGGTGAAGAGGGAGGCAGGAGCGGCCTGCTCGAAACGATCATCATCCGTTTCAAGCGCGGCGAGATCAACCTGCCCACCCTGCCCCAGATTCATTCCAAGTTCAAGGAGCTGACCGATGCCGGGGCGAACATCCAGGATATCGCCGAGTTCCTGAAATCGGATGCCGCCATCACCTCCAAGCTCATCAGCATCTCCAACTCCTCGTACTACCGGGGTGTCGTGGAGAACCGGACCCTCGACCAGGCCATCGGCCGCCTCGGGCTCGAGACCACCCAGCAGACCGTGAACGCCATCGCCAACCACGAGCTCTACCTGGCAAAGGACCGGAAGTATACCGGCCTGATGGATCAGCTCTGGGAGCACTCGCTTTCCTGCGCCCATGCCGCCCAGATCGTCACCGAAAGCCTGCGCATAAGCCTCCAGGAAGATCCCTTCACCCTGGGGCTGCTCCATGACATCGGCAAACTCCTTCTGGTGCAGGTGGTGGGAGAGATGGAGAAGAAGACGTCCGAGGCGGTGAACTCCCGGGAGCTGTTCCAGATCCTGGGCGCATACCATGACAAGGCCGGGGCCGTGCTCCTGAAGCGGTGGTGCTTTCCCGAGATCTACGTCAACGTCGCCCTGAAGCACCATCATGAGGACGAGATCGGCTCTCTCTCCCGGGAGCTGGCGGTGGTTCATTTCGCCAACGCGCTCGTCAGGTCCATGGGGTATGGCCTGGATGAACCGGAGTCCGTGGATCTCTCTGCAGTGCCCTCGGCGGAAAAGCTGGGGCTCGACAGCGATATGATCACCGCTGCGCAGAAAGAGGTCAGGCAGAGGATGGAAGAGCTGAAACACTATCTCGACTGAACCGGGCCCGTGCAGGGCCGTGTGCGGGCACCGCTCCGGGATCGCCCGCAAGACTTTTCCCGGGAGGCCTTCGGTAAGGGGTCGCTTCGCTGGTCATGCCGGAGTAGACGCCGCCTCTCTGGAACGGGGATGAAACCCGGTGACCGGGTGCATGTTCTCGACGATTCTCCTGCCCCGTCATTTTCCCGTAGACGAAACGTCCGGATCGTGTTTGGTAAACAGGTATGAAACCCAATGCAAAGGAGACATCCATGGTACCCGATGCAACGAGACTGATCATGGAGATGGACCTGACCCTTCCCCTGCTCGGCTTCTACGACGCGCCCGATACCGGAGGGTTCGGGCCGCTTGTGGAGCCCGATCCGGAGAAGCACATGTGCATCTTCTGCTTTTTCGAGAACTTCCGCAAGGGAGAAACCCTCGTGATCACCCGCGACAATTTCGGGTGCGGGGGGGCAGGCAACTGTCTGTGCGATGTCCAGACCAGGTCGCGGGAGGAATATATCCGCTTTCTGGTGGAGGGAGAGGGGCTGAAGAGATCCCCCGAGGTCATGGGGGAGTGGATCGACCGGAGAAGGCCCTATGTACAGAAGCATCCCTATCTTCTCATGGGCCCGGTCAGGGAGGAGAAATACGAGTATCTCAAGAGTGTCACCTTTTTTGTCAACCCCGACCAGTTGAGCGTACTCATCATCGGCGCCAATTACGATGCCGCCCCCGATGATCCCCCGCCCGTGATAGCCCCCTTCGGGTCCGGGTGCATGGAGCTCCTGCCCCTGTTCGACGATACGGAGGCTCCCCAGGCCATGATCGGGGCCACCGACATAGCCATGCGCCAGTACCTCCCCCGGGACATCCTGGCGTTCACCGTCACCAAACCCATGTTCGAGCGCCTCTGCGCCCTTGACGATCAGAGCTTTCTCCACAAGCCCTTCCTGAGAAACCTGAAAAAGGCGCGGGCCGAACAGTCCATACGGGTGGCGTAGCCGGGGAGGGTCAGTTCCGGCATGTCCGTGCAGGCCGCCTTTTTCGCCGGGGCCGTACGAGCCGGGAGCGCTCCCGGACAGCCCCGGGTGACTGTCCGGGGACGATGAACATGAACGAGGAGAAATCATGATACGGGAACTGATCGAGAAGAACAGGTCGTACCGGAGGTTCAGGGAGGATGTGCCGGTGGGGCCCGAGGTGCTCAGGGACATGGTGGATCTCGCGCGGCTGTCTGCGTCAGCCGGGAATTTTCAACCCCTGAAATACATCCTCTCGTGGGAGCCGAAGAAGAACCGGCTCATCTTTCCCCACCTGGCGTGGGCGGCATACCTGAAAGACTGGCCGGGGCCCGGAGAAGGTGAGCGGCCGTCGGCCTACATCATTGTTCTGGGTGATACGGCCGTTTCCAAGACGTTCGGCTGCGACCACGGGATCGCGGCCCAGAACATTCTTCTGGGCGCCGTGGAGCGGGGCCTGGGCGGCTGCATGATCGCCTCGGTCCAGCGCAACCAGCTCAGGGAGGCCCTGAAGGTTCCCGCCCGGTTCGAGATACTCCTGGTCATCGCGCTGGGCAGCCCCGTGGAAGAGGTGGCGATCGAAGAAGCGGGTGACGAAGGGGGCATTGAATACTGGAGAGATGAAAAAGGGGTGCACCACGTTCCCAAGCGGAGGCTTGAAGAGATCATCCTCCCGTTGTGAGGGGCGGGGTGCGCGGTTTGTAGCACACACTCCGGCGCGGTGCGTCCCGGGGAGGGATGCCCGTTGTCCCTGATCCGGCCGGAAACCGTGGGTGGGGCGGCATGAGGCAGGCGGCATGGGGGATATGCGGCGCGGAAGGATGAGATCCATCTTGCTCTTCGCAGCCGGCGTAGCGGCGCTGGCTGCGGTATTGTGCGGTGCTGCGGTTTCCGCGGACCCCCGGTCTGCGGAAGGCGGCGGCCCGGCCCGGTCCCTGGCCGGGCAGGGCGATGGGCCGGTGCCGCATTATGCCTCGGTCATGGAATACGGAGCGCCCTCTCCCGGGGCGGCGGATATCGATGGAAGAGACGCATCTTCCGGCATACGGGGAGCGCCTCCCGGGGAGCATGTGGCCGGCGATGTCCCCGATGCACAGGCAAAGTCAGCCGGGAGGTTCAGGGGTTACCTCGTCGTCTCGGCGGCCTTTCTCGTTGTCTACAGTCTCGGGTTCTGGCTCATCCAGGTCAGGAGGCACCTGCCGGGCAGGAGGGAGTGAGGAATACGATCACTTGGGAAATCCGGAAGGACCGGCGCTTCATGGCGCGGCGCGGCATGAAAGGCGGGAAGATCTGTTTTTTCAGGAGGCTGTCAATGGATATCTACGAGTTTCTCCACACCCACATGATCCCCTACGAGCGCTACGATCACGAGGCGGTCTTCACCTGCGAGCAGGCCGACCTCCTCTCCATCCCCTCGGACGCGGCAAAGACCAAGAACCTCTTTTTGAGGGACAGGAAGGGCCGCAGGCACTTTCTGGTCACGGTCGGCGCGGAGAAGTCGGTGGATATCAAGGCCATGGAAGGGCTCCTCTCGGCCAAGGGCCTGAGCTTCGCATCAGAGGAGCGGCTTATGCGGTACTTGAGCCTCACCCCGGGATCGGTCACGATCCTGGCCGCTCTCAACGACCATGACGGCCGGGTGGAGGTGATCGTGGACGAGGATCTCTGGCAATGCGAGACCATGCAGTGCCATCCCCTGGTGAACACGAGCACCCTGATTATGGCCGTGGACGACATCCGGAGATTTCTGGCGCTTACCGATCACGAGGCCAGGGTGCTGCGCATCCCGGTGCGGAAGTGATGAGCCCGCGCTCGGCCTTGGGGCATCTTTTTTTTAAGGAGAGAGATCATTTTTGTAGACAAAAAGTTTCGTTTCCCCGTCTCTATGGGCAGCCGCATATCGAACGACCGCTGCCAAAGGGGAGCGGGAAGGCGTTTCCCGAACCCGTGGAAGCCGCGGAAGCTGCCTCGGACTGGCGGACCTGAGGCGGCGGGGATGAGGATGAGAGCAGAGAAGAGATGGGCATGGCAGTGATGCAGGGCGGCGGCGCCGATCTCCGCAACCGGCCCGACCAGGCCGCGGCCGTAAGGCGGGCGGCGGCGGGAGATCGGGAGGCGTTCGAGGAGCTCATGAATACCTATCACCGGAGGATATTCGCCATGGTGTACAGCCGGATCACCTCGCGCATGGACGCGGAGGACATCACGCAGGAGATCTTCGTGCGGGCCTTTCAGGGGGTGAGGTCCCTGCGGGATCCGGAGCTGTTCAAGCCCTGGCTCTACCGGATCGCGCTGAATGCGGTCAACGACTTCCTGAGGAAAAAGCGCCTGCATTCCATCTTCACCCTGTTCACCCGGGAAAGGGACGAAGGCGAGGTCCCGGATCCGATCGGCGGCGGTCCCGATTATCTGGAGCGCAAGGAGTTCTGGACCCGTCTCAAGGAGTTTTTCTCCCGGCTTTCACCGTCAGAGCGCGAGGTGTTCAGGCTGAGGTTTCTCGACGGCCTGTGCATCAGGGAGGTCGCAGAGGTGATGGAAAAGAACGAGAGCACGGTCAAGACGCATCTTTATCGCGCCGTGGAGAAATTCCGCAGGGAAAGAGACCTCGCGGGACTCCTTAAGGAGGAGATGTCATGAGCGATGATAAAAAAACCCGGTGCGACATCGGGCAGGTGATCCGTTGCGTGGTGGACGAAAACGATCTGGACGGGGAGCAGAGGCGCCATCTGGATGAGTGCCCGGTCTGCAGAGAAGAGCTGCGGCGCCTGGAAGGCGGGCTTCGCCGGCTCGAACGCACGGCTGCGGAATATACCCCCGGGCCTGTGCGGAGGCCTGCCCTGCCGGTCGAGGAGTCTGCACTGCCGCACAGGCCTGCCTTCGGATGGCGGCTCGCCTGGGGAACGGCCTTCAGCCTTGCACTGGTGATGCTGATCGCCGTGTGGACCCTGTTTCGCGGCGGTCTCTCCCCCGAGAGCTACCAGGACGTAGCACGGGAGATGGCCGAGGACGAGATGCTTCTGGCAGAGGTTATCGTGCTGGAGGAGAATCCGCTGCCCGATGCATACCGGGAGATCTCTCCCGAGGAAACGTCCGGGATCGACGAGGAGATATTCGATTTCATCGTACCCGTGGAAGGCTGGAGCACGGATCAAGAATCGGGAACAAAGGAGGTATGAGATGAGAAGGAAGAATGTCGCGGTGCTCGTGGCCTGTGCGGTCATGCTCGTGTATCCGGTCGCTGCCGAGGCAATGAGGGGCGACGGGCCTCCGGGCAGATGGTGGCGGATGCCCGAGGTGGCGGATGCACTGGCGCTGAGCCAGGCGGACAAGGACTCGCTGGACGCGCTCTATGTGCAGAACCGGCGGGGCCTGATCGAGATCAAGAACGACCTGGAACGGGAGCGCTTCGAGCTGGAGAACATTCTCGATCAGCAGGATCTGGACGAGAAGGCGGCCATGGACCAGTTCAGAAAGATCGAGCGCTACCGCGGGAAGCTCTCCACGGAGCGTTTCCGGTATCTCCTGGAGGTGAGGAAGATACTCGGGCACGAACGCTACCAGAGGCTCATGACAATGGCCAGGGATCTCCACGGCAAGAGAGAAAAAAGGGGAGACGCTCCGGATGCTCCCCCTGCTCCTCAATGAGACGGTGTCGGGCGGCCGGCTGCTTTCAGGTCTCCCGACCAGGCTTTCCCCCGAGCCGTTCGGAGCATGAACGCCGGCTGCGGCTTCCCTGGCGGGGAGACAGCGGGCGGTTCCCTTTCGCCTGATGCCGGAAACCTGGGTTTCCTCTGCCCGGCGCTGTGTTTTTTTCCATCGATTCCTTGCGGGTGGCAGTCTCTCTGCCCCGTTGCGCGGGCTTTTTCCCCGGACCCTCATTCATCGTCTTCACTACGTGTTCAGCCGGATTCATCCCCCGGTGCTTCGGTGACGATAAGGGACAAAAGAGGCGTCTTGCGTGAAGGCGCCCGTTTCTTGAAGGACCGGACATGGACTGCAGACATCCACAAGAAATCATCACGAGGCACCGGGCCACAGTCTGGCTGGCGATCCTGCTCGTTCTGACATGTGCCGCGGCTGCCTGCAGGATCAGGGGCGAGAGCGGCGATGTCGGTACGGCGGCAGCGGTCGTGATCGGCCCCGAAGGCGGGGTGGTTGAAATCACCGACCCTGCCAGCGGGATATTCGGAGCCAAGGTGTATGTTCCCGCTGGCGCGCTGGACAGCGAACAGGGCATCTCCCTGTCCCGGAGGGATCTCCCTGCCGCTCTCCCCGCCGGGTGTTGGACAGGGGGCAGGTGCATCGATTTCCACCCTGACGGCATCCGGTTCTCCCAGCCGGTCCTGCTCTATCTCCCCTATGACGACACCAACAACGACGGGATCATCGACGGCCGCGCGGTCCGGGAGGAAGACCTCTTCGTGCTCTACTACAACATCCTGGACAGCCGGTGGGAGGAGATGCCCCTGTACGGCGCCGATACGGTCAACAACCTGGCCGTGGTGGAATCGGGGCATTTCAGCACCTACCTCGTAGCCGTGGACACCGCCGATGCCCGGACCCTCGATTCGGACTTCCCGGACACAGGCACGGAACCCTCCTTCGAACCCGGTGAATGTTACCTGGGAAACGACAATGTCTGTCACTATTCCCACATGACGGTTCTGCGAAGGGAGACCGGGCTGACCGCCATCGTGGACAGGAACCTGACCTATGTCAACAGCGGCATTGTCGCCGTGATCAGCGAAGACGGCTGTTCGGCCACCTTCGATGCCGTCAGTGCCTTTGCCAAGGTGCTGGCCTCGGGTGACGCAGCCCAGTGGAACTGGGAGGGCGAATTCGTGAGGGAGCACACCTTTCTCATGGATTACGAGGTGAGGCAGGACGACGCTCTCTCCTCTTCGGAATCCGGCGAGACAGGCACGGACGACGGTGCGGGGGGTATCTTCTGCCGGGTCGAGGCAGTCGATGCGAACATGGTGAAGATAACCTGGGAGATCGATGTCTTCGAGCAGATCATCTACCAGACGACTCCCCAGGGATCCGGGCACTGCCTGGCGATACGCTTCCGCGCAACCCACCAGTGATACCGCTGAAAGCCCCGGGTACGCCTCTGCCGGCAAGCAGGGATGTGTCCGGCGGACAGCCTCATGCAACGGGAAGCCCGGTGCTTCAGAGCCGTAGCCCTGCGGGGGAATGATCCGTGATCCCTTCATCCGCGGCGTCTCGTTCACCGAACTCCGAGCCGGCTTTTTGATGTGGGCTTGCGTTCTTTCCGTGATTCCGGACATCCTTCCCGGGGACCGGGTCTCCGCGAAGCCCCGCCATGGCCGGAAGCATGAAGAAACCCTGCCCTGGAGAAATTCAGGAGCGACAGGAGAGCGGAAAAGATCAGATCCCGCGGCACCCTCTTTTTTCAAGACCGGTGGAATAAAAGACCAGGCGGCGCACGAAGTCCGCCTGGTGAAAAAATAATGGAACTACTGGAGTAATTTCCTTTTTCGGCAAACCAAGCCCTCACCATGAGACCTCTGTGCGGGCAGGGCATATTCTTCCAAGGGCGGGTTTCCCTTAAGGGAAACTTTTTTCGGACACGGGGCGGGTCCCGGGTGACAGGGCTGCTGGAAAAGCCAAAAATAACAATAGTTTCGGATGGTTGATCTTGACAACGCCCAATGCCCTCATATCATGAAATAGTGCGTGAACATCTGCATGAGGGGGAAGTTATGGCGAAATATGATGCCCCGCGTATCATGCGGGATCTCCTTCTCACCGCGGGCATCGGGATCAACGGAAACAATCCGTGGGATATCACTGTACATCACCGGGATTTTTACGACAGGGTCATGCGCGGCGGCGTGCTCGCCTTGGGCGAGTCCTACATGGATGGATGGTGGGACTGCGTGGCACTGGATCAGCTGTTCGACAAGGTGCTCAGAGCCCGGCTCGACAAAATGCTCAAAGGCAACCTCCAGGTCGCCTGGCACGCCTTCACGGCGAAGCTGTTCAATCTTCAGAAGAGGGCGCGAGCCCACGAGGTGGGAAGGAGACATTACGATATCGGGAACGATCTCTACCGCGCGATGCTGGATTCGAGGCTGGTCTATACCTGCGGTTATTGGAAAAACGCGAAAAACCTTGATGACGCCCAAGTGGCCAAGATGGATCTGGTATGCCGGAAGACCGGGATAAAGCCCGGGATGCGGGTTCTGGACCTGGGGTGCGGATGGGGCTCATTTGCCCGGTATGCAGCTGAGGCCTACGGTGCGGAGGTAACCGGGGTCACCATATCGAAAGAACAGGTGGCGCTGGGAAAAGAGCTATGCAAAGGCCTGCCGGTCGATATCAGGTACCAGGACTACCGGGAGGTGACCGGAACATACGACCGGGTCGTCTCCATCGGAATCCTTGAACACGTGGGCTACAAAAACTACCGGACCTACATGGAGGTGGTGGACAAGACCCTCAAGCACGACGGGATCGGGTTTTTCCACACCATCGGGGGCAACGTGAGCATCACCATCGGCAACCCCTGGACCACGAAGTATATCTTTCCCAACGGGCAGGTGCCCTCGATCGCGCAGCTCGGCCAGGCCATGGAAGGGCTCATGGTCATGGAAGACTGGCATAACTTCGGACCCGACTACGACCGGACGCTCATGGCCTGGTACGAGAACTTCGAACGGCACTGGCCCGAGCTGAAAAACCGCTATGACGAGCGGTTTCACCGGATGTGGCGGTTCTATCTCCTGAGCTCCGCCGGTGCGTTCCGGTCACGCTTCATACAGCTGTGGCAGGTGGTGATGACCAAGCCCGGCTCGCTGCCTCCCGAGTGCAGGCTCGTGTAGGAGAAGGAATATGCTCGAATCGGATGTGATCGTGATCGGAGGCGGCCCTGCCGGGGCGAGCTGCGCGTGGAAGCTCAGGCAGTACGGCCGGGAGGTCACTGTCATCGACAAAGAGACCTTCCCCCGGGCAAAGCCCTGTGCCGGCTGGATCACCCCGGCCACGTGCAGGAACCTCGATATCCGGCCGGGGGCCTATCCGTTCGGCATACTCGCCATCCGGCGCATTGTCGTGCACGCCTATGGCAGACGTTTTGCCGTGCCCACCAAGCAATATTCCATCCGGCGCAGCGAATTCGACTCATGGCTGCTGGAGCGGGCCGGGGTGCCCGTGCACACCCACCGGGCGCGCACGATCCGCGAGGAAGGCCGGACGTTCGTGATCGACGATGCCTTCAGATGCCGGTTTCTGGTCGGCGCCGGGGGCACGGCCTGCCCCGTGTACGCGACCTTTTTCCGCGACAGGAGGCCCCGGCCCAGGGAGTCCCTCATCGTGACCCTGGAAGATGAGTTCGCCTGTCCGGGCGCCGATCACGTGAGCCGGCTGTGGTTCTTTGAGGACGGTCTTCCCGGCTATGCCTGGTACGTCCCCAAGAGCGGCGGCTTCATCAACGTCGGCCTGGGCGGGAAATACCGCAAGCTCACCGGCAGCGGCAAGGGCATCCGTGAGCACTGGGAGCCGTTCGAAAAAAAACTGAGACGGCTTTCCCTGGTGGATGACCACGAGTTCTCTCCCAAGCGGCACGCCTATTTCATCAGGCAGGACACCGGGCCCATGCAGCTGGGCAACGTCTATATCACCGGCGATGCAGCCGGCCTTGCCACCATCGACATGGGGGAGGGCATCGGCCCGGCGGTCAGGAGCGGGATTCTTGCGGCAGAGGCCATTATCACCGGCAGGCGCTATTCCCCGGCCCGGCTGAGCAGGCTCAGCCTGTGGAGCTTCCTGTTTCCCATCGTATAAACCAGGAGGCAAAGGATATCTTTGACCGGCACCTCCCCGTATTGTCCCTGAGGCATATGCGATTATTCTTATCTACGGCAGCCGGACTCCCCCTTCCGGCCGTGCCGCGATCCCGGGTTTTCTCACGGGCGTATCCTTCGCCTTCACTTCAGGGCGTCTCCGGGAGGTATATCTTCCTGCGCGAGAATGCTGTCGATTACGTGCTGCTTTGAGAAATGGGCCGCGCTCAGGTAATGCATGGCCCCTTCGCGCCCCAGGATCCTCGTCCTGATTTCCCGGGGAGGACATCCTTTGCGGTGGAGATCCATGACCCGTGCTTGAAGCTCTTCCATGAACCCGATCTTTGCCCCCAGGGCCTCCCTGCCGTTCTCGATCCTGCCCTTGAGCCCGCAGAAGATCGTGGAGAAATCCAGCGGGAAGAGCTGTTTCAGTGACGAGAGGATGAGCGGAAAGTCCTCGTCGCGCCTCAGATAACGGATGGTCTTCCCGCAGAAGAGATCCCCGGTGAAGAGCCAACCCTCGTTCGGCTCCAGCAGGCATGCATGATCGGGCGAATGTCCGGGGGTGTGGATGACCCGGAAAACGCGGTCGGAAAGCTCGATGGAATCGCCCAGAGGTGCGGCCCGTGAAGGGTCGGGGCATCCCCAGACCACTCGCTGGTAGAGCCTGAGCCCGATTCTGACCGGGTCGGCGATAAAGGGCAGGGCCTCTTCCCGGGCGTATGCTGCCGCGCCGAATACCCGCCTGATCATCGCGTTGTTCCCGATATGGTCCTCGTGATGGTGTGTGTTGACGATCGTGGTGATGCATCTGCCCGCCAGCGCGTTCATGAACTCGCGGCGTGCATGGACGGCCCCGGTGTCGAAGAGCGTGTCCCCCACCAGAAAGGCATGGACCGTATACGGCACATACGGCCCCATGCTCCTGCCCATGAGAAAACCCGTGACCTCTCCCCACCTCCTGACCCGTATCATGGTCTGCCGCCCCCGGACATGGAACTTTGCCCTTCCATGAGCACTTCGGCGGACTTGAGGTTTGCCAGGATCCTCTCGAGCATGGCCTCGAACGCATCCACCTCGGCCTTTGAGAAACCGGCGTAACCGAGCGAGGTCATCTCTTGAGACACGCGGGCATAGACGTCCTGAAGCTCCCGGTTCTTTGCCGTGAGCCGGATGTGTATCCTCCGGCGGTCTTCCCCGGATGGGACGCGGGTGACATGACCGGAACGCTCCAGGATATCGAGCATGGCCGTGAGGGTGGATTTTTTCAGTGAGGTCATGGCTGCGAGATCCCGGATCGGCACATCGTCTCTTCTCCACAGGGCAAAGAGGATTCTCCCCAGCGAGGGGGTGATGTCGTGGATGCCGTGGTCCCTGAGCATCCTGGAGAAGATGCGGCCCGATATCTGGTGCATCTGCGCGATAAGAAACGCCCCTTTCCTCACGTGCTTCATCCCTTTCCCTCCCTGGAGACAGTCGGATAAATGGTTCTAATTAAAACTATACGAGATCGTACAATAAATCAAGAAGGGTTGTTTCATCAGGGCACAGGGCCTATTAAGAAGAAGCCGTTGTCCTGGAGAAGCCGGAATGATATCGATTGACCGGCCGCGGGATATGGAGTAGTTTTTTTAAAAAAGAATATGTGAGCCAGTTTATGAAAGGAGGGAGCCATGGACTCCGAAATGGAACTTGAAGCCAAAAAGGTGCTGATAAAGCGCAAGCATGAGCTCCATGAAGAAACGCTGAGAAAGATCATAGAGGAGCTGCAGTACAATCTTGCGCACTACGACAAGTTTGACGGCCTGGAGAGTATCTTCGCCCACGTGAAGACCAATGCCGAAGCCCTTCTTTTCCTGTGTCAGGAGCGCAAGCGGGACAGGGACAAGCGCAAGGACCCCGCCCATCCGGTCACGTCGATTTCCCCGCAGGGATCGGATCTCGAATAGCCGTTCCGGCGGAATGTCCACCGCCGTGCGCGCCCCCGGCGGACGCGAAGGGCACGACCCTGATGATCTGCCGGTCGTTCGGACGGCACCCCCTTTTCAGCCAGGCAAAAAAGGCGGCCTTCTCTTATTCCGCTCGAGAGGGGCTCCGGATTTCACGGGGTGTGAGAGGGGATGCCGGATAGGGATGGATTTGACCGGGAGACACCGGCATATCCCGGTGCCCGGCTTGGGCGATTCTTTCTCACGGGATTCGCGGTCCTTTGCCCCGCCGGCTGCCTGCCGGACGCCAGGCACCTGATCCGCATCCGGGACCCCCGCGGATGAATCCCCTGGAAAAGCTTCAGGCGATGCACGTCCGGGATACACCGGCCTTTCGGTCATTGTGCAAATGAAGGATGACAGAGGGTTCTTTTCAAGCACGCGCAAGCACAGTATTATGTAATACAGGGGAAATGCCCGGGAAAAGGAGGTGATTCCATGAAGATCGCCCGTGACATGGTCGAGCTGGTGGGGAACACCCCGCTGGTAAGGCTGAACAGGGTGGCGGGAGCCTGTGTAGCCGAGGTTGTAGGCAAGCTCGAGTTCTACAACCCCTGTTCGTCGGTCAAGGATCGCATCGGGATGAGCATGATCCTGGAGGCGGAGCAGCAGGGCCGCATCGATAAAGACACCGTGGTCATCGAACCCACGAGCGGCAATACGGGCATCGGACTGGCCTTCATGTGCGCCATCAGGGGCTACCGGCTCATCATCACCATGCCCGAGAGCATGAGCGTGGAGCGCAGGAAGCTCCTTGCGGGAATGGGCGCCGAGCTCGTGCTCACCCCCGCATCCGAGGGGATGCGGGGCGCCATCGCCAGGGCCAGGGAGCTGGCCGCGGATCACCGGAAGTCGTTCATTCCCCAGCAGTTTTCCAATCCTGCGAATCCGCGCATCCACCAGGCCACCACGGCCCGCGAGATCTGGGACGACACGGACGGACGCGTCGATATCTTCGTGGCCGGGGTGGGCACCGGCGGCACCATCACGGGGGTGGGCAGGTTCCTGAAGGAGCGCAAGCCCGGCGTGCACATCGTTGCGGTCGAGCCACAGGACTCTCCCGTACTCTCGGGCGGCAGGCCCGGCAGCCACAAGATCCAGGGGATCGGCGCCGGGTTCGTGCCGGATGTCCTCGACCGGAGCGTCATCGACGAGGTGTTCACGGTCGGCGGGGATGAGTCCTTCACCATGGCGCGGCGGCTCATCAGGGAGGAGGGGATCCTCTGCGGCATATCGTCCGGCGCCAATGCCCACGCCGCTGTCGAGATCGGCAAACGGCCCGGAAACGCGGGCAAGCTCATCGTGTTTGTCGTATGCGATACCGCGGAGCGATACCTGAGCAACCCGGAGCTTTTTCCCTAGAACGACGGGCATTGAGACGCCCGGGAGACTTGACGGAGGCCCAAGGTGGAACACGACAGGCAGATGGACTTGATCAGGACGGAGAAGACGATTCACAAGGTCGTTGACGAGCTGTGCAGGCCCGAATCCTACGAGGGGGTCTACCAGAAGCCCGCGCAGGACAAGGTCATGCCCTCGATCGACGCGCTCAGCGAGTTCGTAGAGCGGCTGCGCAGGGTGATCTTCCCGGGATATTTCAGCGATTCGGAGGTCTCTCTGGAGAGCATGCCCTATATCCTGGGCAATCACCTGGAGAAGGCGGAAAGGCTCATCTCGGAGCAGATCAAGAGGGGATACGGGTTCTCCTGCGAGATCACCTACGGGCAGGCGTTCATCGAGTGCGAGGAGCGATCGCGCACGCTGTCCCGGGAGTTCATCACGGCCATCCCCCGGATCAGGAGCCTCCTGGCCTCCGACGTGGTGGCAGCCTACGAGGGCGACCCGGCGGCCAGGAGCACCGGCGAGGCGATCTTCTCCTACCCGAGCGTCAAGGCCATGACCAACTACCGGATCGCCCACGAGCTCTACCGCTTGGGCGTGGAGATCATCCCACGGATCATCACCGAGCTGGCCCACTCCCAGACCGGCATCGACATTCATCCCGGGGCGACCATCGGCGAGCGGTTCTTCATCGATCACGGCACGGGCACGGTGATCGGAGAGACCTGCGAGATCGGGCGGAACGTCCGGCTCTACCAGGGCGTCACCCTGGGTGCGGTGAGCTTTCCCCGGGACGATTCCGGGAGGCTGGTCAAGGGCATTCCCCGGCATCCCATCGTGGAGGACGACGTCATCATCTACTCCGGCACCACCATCCTGGGCCGGGTGCGCATCGGCACGGGCTCGGTCATCGGGGGCAATGTCTGGCTCACCGGCGACGTGCCTCCCCGCACCCGGGTGGTGCAGGAAAAGCATGCCCAATCGGTGATCATGACCACGCAGGAAGGAAAGGAATGAGCATATCCGGCGGCACGGGAGCGGAACAGCGAGATGCATCGGAAGCGATCGTTCAGGCAAGGCAGGGCAGACAGATCGTCATGAAGCGGAATCGATCTGCCGGGCATGAAATGAGCAGGCTCTCGATTCAGGCGGGAACGGTTTTTCCGGCAGGGCGGGACCGCTTTCTGACCGTGAGGCGGGCATGAAGGGGATTGTTTCCCGGCGGGCATCCGCGGCAACGGCCGCACTCATGGCAGGCGTGTTCTGCTGTCTGATATGGGCATCGCCCTGTTTCTCCTCGGCTGAGGCGGACAGTGACGGAAGGGTTTTCCTGTGGTCCGTGGCGGGCGAAAAGGGCACGCTCTATCTCCTGGGCTCGGTCCACGTGCTCAGGCCTGACGCCTACCCGCTCGACGGGCGGATCGACCGGGCATACGATGCGAGCAGGAGGGTGGTGTTCGAGGCCGACGGCACAGAGGCCGCGGGCGACGAGATCCGGCGGGCGCTCAGGGAGTGCGGTGTGTATGCAGATGACACAACGCTCAAGGATTGCATATCCGGGGACACCTACCGGCTTCTGGAAGGCAGCGCGCGGACCGCGGGGATCGACCCCGCCCGGTTTCAGAGGATGAAGCCTTGGCTGTGCGCCGTCACCCTGAGCGGGGTGGAGCTGGGCCGCCTGGGGTTCAGGCCCGAGCTCGGCATCGACGCCCACTATGCCGCCAGGGCGGAGAAGGACGGCAAGGAGAGGATATTCCTTGAGTCCGCCCGCTTCCAGGTTGAGCTGATCGCCGGGATACCTGAAGCGCTGCAGGAAGATCTCCTGCGGCAGGCCTTGCGGGAGCTGGAGGTGATCGGGGAGAAGTCGGACGCCCTGGTGAGCGCCTGGAAGAGCGGAGATGCGGACGCACTGGAGGCCATCGTGAACATCAGCCTCGACGAGTACCCGCAGATAAAGAAGGCGCTCTTTACCGACAGGAACATCCGCTGGGCCTCACGCCTGGAAAAGCTTCTGGACAGCGAGGGAGACACCCTGGTGATCGTGGGTGCGGGCCACCTCGTGGGGAAGGACGGCATCCTGAGCCTGCTGCGCCGGAAGGGGTACCGCCCGGTCCAGCACTGAAGGGAGGCTTGAAAAAAGGCGCCTGCTTCATTTGCCTGAAAAAACATATCATACGAGGGGGATGTTATGAAGATCAAGGCCATCGAGCTCTACCATGTATCCGTTCCTTTGCGTCAGACCTTCTGGCCCACCTGGATCCCGGGGTATCCACAGACGCACAACCGGTTCACCCTCATCAAGATCGTCACGGACGAGGGCATCACGGGCTACTCGGCGGGCGCGGCCATGGGCACGGAGCGCCAGGGCCTGGGAGACCTCATCGGCAGCTACCTCATCGGAGCGGACCCCACCGACATCGACCAGGTGCAGGGCCTGCTCAAGCAGGCGGGATATCTCGGGTGGCGGAACTTCTGGATCGAGCCCGCGTGCTGGGACATCATGGGCAAGAAGGAGGGCAAGCCGGTCTACGAGCTGCTGGGCGGCAGCGCACGGCCCATCGACGTCTATCTCTCGACCGGCGAGATGCACGACCCTGAAAAACGCGTGGACGAGCTCCTGGCCATGAGGGAGCGCGGGTACAAAACCGCCAAGCTCCGGGTCAAGAACGCCACGCTCGCAGAGGACATCAGGCACATCGAGGTGATCCGCAAGGGCATTGGAGACGCAATGGCCTTGGGCGTGGATGCGAACCAGGGCTGGCTGGTCACCATCGTGGACAAGATTCCGGCCTGGGACCTGGCCCGGGCCGGCGACTTCGCGGCGGCCTGCTGGGACAACGGGATCGAGTGGCTCGAGGAGCCGCTGGATTCCCGCGACTACGACGGCAATGCCGAGCTCAAGAGGACCTCGAAGGTCAAGATCGCAGGCGCGGAGCTCAACTACGGATGGGACGAGCTCAAGATCATGTTCGAAAAGGACTGCTTCGACGTCTACCAGCCTGATGCCACGTTCGCGGGCGGCATCGCCCAGGTGAAGAAGGTGATCGACACCTGCAGGATCAAAGACCGGCTCTACAGCCCGCACACCTGGACCAACGGGATCGGCTTCTACATCAACTGGAACATGGTCCTGGCCGACCGGGGCAACACCCTGCCCCTGGAGTATCCCCTGGAGGAGCCGTCCTGGATCCCTGAGTTCCGCGAAGGCATCATCCAGCCCGTGATCCCGGACAACGACGCCAGGCTCGCCCCCTTCACCCGGCCCGGCCTGGGCTTCGAGATCGACGAGCGCAAGCTCAGGAAATACGGCAGGCGCTTTTTCAGGCTCACGGAGACGGGCCTGAAGATCAAGGTGATCAGGGAAAAGGGCCTCCGGGCCGCGCTCGATCTCAAGAAGCGCAAAGAAAAGGGCTGAGCCGGCACGGTCCATTCCGTGGGTTCACGGGCCTGTCTGCCTGGAAGAAAAAGGGACGGCAGGCTGTTGAAAGCCCGCCATCCCTTCCGGCATCGCTTTTTTGTCGGGAGTGTTCCTAAGAGACGTGCTCCACCGCGATCCTGAACATCCGCCTGATGGGCTCTGCCGCGCCCCAGAGGAGCTGGTCGCCCACGGTGTAGCAGGTGAGGTATTCACCGCCCATGTTGAGCTTGCGGATCCTGCCCACCGGAACATCGAGCCTGCCGGTCACCGCAGCCGGAGTCAGGCGCTTCAAGGTTTCTTCCTTGGTGTTGGAGATCACCTTCACCCAGTCGTTGTCATTGGCGATGATGGCGACGATCTCATCCACGGGAAGGTCTTTCGCGAGCTTGATGGTCATGGCCTGGGAGTGGCAGCGCATGGAGCCCACCCGGGCGCAGATGCCGTCGATGGGGATGGGCTTTTCCGTGCCGAGGATCTTGTTGGTCTCGGCAAAGCCCTTCCACTCCTCCCTGCTCTGGCCGTTCTCAAGCGCGGAGTCGATCCAGGGCAGCACGCTGCCAGCCAGGGGAAACCCGAAGTTCTCCCTGGGGAACGAACCGTCGTGCATGGCCTCGAGCACCCTCCTGTCGAGGTCCAGGGCCGCGGAGGCAGGGTCGTCCAGGAGGTCTTTCGACTGCCTGCCGATAAAGGCCATCTGCTCGATGAGCTCGCGCATGTTCTTGGCGCCCGCGCCGGATGCCGCCTGGTAGGTCATGGAGGTCATCCACTCCACCAGGCCCTGACGGAACAGGCCGCCCAGACCCATGAGCATGAGGCTCACGGTGCAGTTGCCCCCGATATAGTTCCTGATGCCTTTGTGCAGGGCATCGTCGATCACCGCGCGGTTCACCGGGTCGAGCACGATGATGCTGTCGTCCTGCATGCGCATGGCCGACGACGCATCGATCCAGTAGCCGTTCCACCCGGCCTTTCTCAGCTCGGGATAGACCTTTTTGGTATGGTCGCTGCCCTGGCACGTCACGATGATATCGGTGGTCTTCAGCTCCTCGATGTCGTACGCATCTTTCAAGGGGGGGATGTCGAGACCGATGGCAGGGCCTTTCTGCCCCACTTGGGAGGTAGTGAAAAAGATCGGCTCGAACCCGTTGAAATCCTTCTCCGCGATCATCCGGTCCATGAGGACCGAACCGACCATGCCGCGCCAGCCGATAAATCCTGCTCGTACCATATGACCATCCTTTCCTTCGATGTATTTGTATCGGCCGGGAGACCCTTGGACCCGCCTTCCCGGGCCGAGAAATGAAAAAATCCTGTACGCAGCCTTTTTATTAAGAAGGGACGCATTTTATTATCAGATCCACATACCGGGAAAACGGCCATAAATCAATGGGCAGTCTGCGGCGCCTTTGCCTGGTGTAGCATGACGCGGGGGATGAAAATCGATGATCCGGGCTGTTTTGTCGTGGCGATGCACTGCGGCGGGCGCATTTTCGATCGGTACGGCAAGGGAAGAGAGCTTGGAATACGGCATGACGGATACGGTGTTCATCTTTCTCCGTGCGTGTGCCTGGTGATATGCCCGGGTATCGTTTCAGAGGCAGAAGTAATCATGGTACTCGGGCGGGACCGCCGCCTTGTTGACCTCAAAGAGCTCAATGAGCACATTATCGGGCCCGGGCACCATGATGTATTTCATATACCCGAGGTCTATCACGTATTTCTTGAACCCGATGCCTGCCGACTGCATGCGCCGGTAGTCTCTTTCGACATCGTCCGTCTGGATGCCGAAATGGTGGATGCTTCCCGGACCGGGCATTTTCGGGGCCTGGTCGTAGAAATGGATCCTGCCCGTGCCGACCTTCATGAAGATGTTGCGCGCACCGGCAACCTCCAGGTCGAGGATGACCGACCCCTCAAAGAATGTTGTATAAAATTGCAGGCTCTTCTCGACGTCCGACGCAAACAGGTGTACATGATGGACGTGATACGGCATAATCCCCTCCTTATGTTTCGGGACTGCTCCCATCAGGTCCGGCAGGATCGTGTTCCTGCACGGGGTTGCCGGCAGAAGCCGGGTTTCCGGCCCGGTTCTTGGCCCAGGTGTCGAGCTGCTCGATGATCTCCCCGAGCGCGATGCCCTGCCCGGTGATGGCATACCCGCAGCCCGGGTTGAGCTCGATGATTCCGGCCTCGCGCAGTTCCTTCAGTCGCGAGTTGAGGACGGTGGGAGAGATGTCTCCGCAGTATTTCTGCAAGGCCCTGAAGCTGCTGGGACCGTTCAGGTGGAGCTCCCAGAGAATTCTCAGACACCATCTCCTGCCCAGGAGATCGAGGACCGCCATGACAGGGCGCCCTGTCTGAGAATTCCTGACCTTTGTTCCGGGTTTCGGCGCAGCCATGATTCCTCCTGATAATGATACATAAAATGTAGCGCTATTATGTAAGTAGCACCGAGACATGGAGAAGTCAAGCCTTGAGAACCCATCAAAAACCCCTGATTTCCTATACACGCGAGATGCCGTTCCCTCGGCCGCCACCCCGGGTATATGAATCACCAGTGATCGTTTCGGTTGCCACTGGAGCATCGAGCGCGGGCATGTGCTCATCGTGCGGGGTCGTTCAGCATGTCTTTGAGGCGGATGTCGGGATGGTGATACCGTTCGTACGCAGGTGTTTTCCTCCCATACTGGACGGCCTCCTTCGGGCACCACTGCAGGCAGGCGAAACACTGGTGGCACCGGTGGTTCCAGAGCGGCCCGTCTCCCTTCAGGGTGATATTCTCGGCAGGGCATATCTGGGCACAGATTCCGCACCGGTCACATTTGTCATCGACCCAGAATCCCTTATCCATTTCCGGTACTTTGTTGAAGCTCATCCGGTACATTGCAGTAAACAGTATCCTCTGCCACAATGGCCCTTTCTCGACCGGGAGAGGCTGTCTCCGGCTGATCGCGGAAGCGATACCGGCGATTTTCTCTTCGGCCTGCTTGAAGAGCCTGCGCCTGGTTTCTTCCGGTCCCGGCCCTCCCCAGGGGATGTAGTTGGACGGCATCTTTATCCCGAACCCTGCCGCGAGACGAACCCCCTGGTGCTTCAGGATCCTCTCCAGTTGCACAAGGGTGTTGGATACCTGGCCCGCGTTTACCGCGCCTGCGAAGACATAGGCGTCGCGGGGCATACGGTGCGAATCGACAAACCTGATGACCGGGGCGGGAACGCCCCAGATATACACGGGGAATACCAGACCGAGGGCGCGTTCTCCGCCGGCATCGAGCGTGCCCCTGAACCCCGTGATCGAGACGGGCACGGAACTGCCCAGCCTGGCGGCAAGCATTCGCGCCGTCCACAAGGAATTGCCCGTTCCGGTATAGTAGAAAATGGTCGTTTCCATATCGGCCTTCCCCTGGTTAATATTCTCTTAGGGTCCAATACCCCTTGAGCTTGCTGCTAAGGGCCTGTTCATCTTGCGGATATTGATGCCTCGTGGCTTGCCTGAAGGGATAGTTCATTTTTCCTCTACCGGGCGTCCACCCCTGCGGGCAGGATCTCTTTCTGCCGTGATCTCCGGAAGGAGAGGGTCAGGAAGAACGCGGCAGCCAGGAATACGGCCTCGATCTGCAGGGCAGTGGCAAAGCTCCCGGTCGTTTCCTTGATGAAGGCGAGCATGAAGGGGCCGGCGATTCCGCCCAGAGCGCAGGCGCTGAATATCACGCCATAGATCTTGCCGATGTGGGCGTGGCCGAACTCATCCGCTGCAAAGGCCGGCATGCAGGCGAGCCCGCCGCCGTAACACGCCATGAGGTAGAAGGCTGCAACCGAGAACGCCACGATGTGGGTGCTCTGCGCCAGGAGCAGATATCCGGCTGCCTGGGTGGAGAAGAGAATCGCAAACACCCTCCAGCGGCCCAGGGCATCGGAGAGCCACGCCCACAGGAGTCTTCCCGCACCGTTGAACAGGGCGGCCACCGCAACGATGCCGCCCGATGCAATGACAATGGCATCGATGCCTTTCCGGGCCGGATCGCCGGAGTCCCCGGAGAGCATCACGTCCTGAGCCATGGGCGAGAGCTGCGAGATCAGGCCGAGCCCGGCGCCGGCGACGATGAACAGCATGCCCCACAGGAGCCAGAACCTCCGGGTTCGTACGGCCTGGGAAAAGGTGAACGAGGGCGCTGGCGGTGTATCGGACGGCAAAACAGTGCCGGTTCCCGCAGGCGTCCATCCCGAAGGCGGGTTGTGGAGAAAGAGCATTGCCCCGCTCACCAGCAGCAGGCTTACCGCACCCCAGAGAAAGAACACCCGGGCCACGCCCAGAGACAGGATCAGGGAGGGCCCGACATTACCCATGACGAACGAGCCCAGTCCGTAGCCCATGACGGCAAGCCCGGTGACCAGTCCCCGCTTGTCCGGGAACCAGCGAATCAGGGTGGTCACCGGCGTGACATAGCCGAAACCCCCGCCCAGGCCCGCGATCAGCCCGTAGGCGACATAGAGAAGCGGGATGCTCTGCACTGCATTGGCATATCCTGCAAGGATCAGCCCGGAACCGAAGAGCACCGCCCCGATGAAACCTACGAGCCGGGGGCCCTTCCTGTCCACCAAGGCACCGCCCGCAGCCACGGAAACGGCGAACATGACTGCATAGATCATGAAGGCGCCCTGGGTGACGGTTTCAGACCAGCCGTTGGAAGTCATCATGGGCTTCTTGAAGATGGACCAGGCATACACCGTGCCCAGGCAAAGCTGCATGATCACCGCTGCTGCGGCAATCCACCAGCGCCTGTTTTCGGGACTGTTCACTTCCTGCCTCCCCACATACCATTGATCTCAAACGATTTGCGTAAGAATAAATCCCAATGAATACTCCTGTAAAGGCGAATGTTGCCGTATCGCTGCCACTGTTTTTGATTTTTCCATTGAAAAACCAGTCGGGACGGCATTATTTTAACACTCCGGCATCACGGGCATGTTGACCGGCACGATCACTACATCGAGAGAGGGATGGAGAACCATGGCCAAGGAACGAGGCGACAGGGACGATACCGGCATGTTTTCAGCCGAGAACCCGGAAGCACAGACCTTTCAGGGGCCGGTGCTCTTTTATAACGACACGGTCATCGATCACTTCACCAATCCGCGCAATGTGGGAGAGATGGAGCCCGGCGAGGCGAATGGGTACGCCCTGGTAGGTGACCCCGCATGCGGGGATCAGATGAAGCTCTGGATCAGGGTCGACTCCGGCAGGATCGTTGATATCAGGTTCAAGTCGTTCGGGTGCCCCGGCGCGATCGCGACGAGCAGCATGGCCACGTGCATGGCCCGCGGCAAGACCCTGGAAGAGGCGGCGGAGCTCACGGACGACGATGTCGTCAGGGCCCTGGGCGGCATTCCCGAAGACAAGAAGCACTGCTCGCTGCTGGGGATCATGGCCCTGCAGAAGGCCATAGACGACTACCTGCTGGGCAGGATGTGCGCGGAAGAGGGCGATGATCTATCTTGACCACAACGCCACCACACCGGTATCCTCGCCGGTGCTCCAGGCCATGATGCCGTTCTTTCAGGAGAGATTCGGCAATGCGTCGAGCTACTGCCGGACCGGGCGCGTCGCCAGGACTGCCCTCGAAGAGGCACGGGCTTCGGTTGCCGCGTGCATCCATGCATCGCCGGATGAGATCGTCTTCACCGGATCGGGAACCGAGGCGGACAACCTGGCCCTTCGCGGGGTGTGCAGGGCCTTTCACGGCAGAAAGCGCCATGTCGTCACGTCGGCCGTTGAACACCATGCAGTGCTGAAGACCTGCGAAGACCTTGAAGAGCAGGGTGTGACGGTCACCCGGCTTCCCGTGGATCGCCGCGGCATGGTGGACCCCGGGCATGTGGAGAACAGCCTGACTCCCCATACCGTGCTCATCAGCATCATAGCCGCCAATAACGAAACCGGGGTGATCCAGCCCATAGCGTCGATCAGCCGGATCGCCCGGAGCAGGGGCATCCTTTTTCACACCGATGCGGTGCAGGCGTTCGGGAAAATTCCCGTCAGTGCCGACGATCTCGGCATCGATCTCATGACGCTCTCCGCGCACAAGATCTACGGCCCGAAAGGCATCGGCTCCCTGTATGTCAGGAAAGGCTCGGCCGTGGCACCGATCCTGACCGGCGGCTCCCACGAGCGGGGAAAGCGGGCGGGCACGGAGAACATCGCCGCCATCGCGGGGTTTGCAAAGGCCGCTGAGCTGGCGGAGAAGAATCTCGCCGAAGAGGCCGTGCGCCTGACCGCCCTGCGAGACGCCTTCGAAAAAGAGGTCGTGCAGCGCATTGCCCGGGTCAGGGTCAACGGCCGGGACGCCCCCCGCGTTCCCAATACATCGAGTCTGAGCTTTGCCTCTGTTGACGGCGAATCCATACTCCTGCACCTGGACCTCAAGGGGATCTGCGCCTCCACCGGCTCGGCGTGCGCGACCGGGTCGCCCGAGCCCTCCCATGTGCTGCGCGCCATGGGCCTGAGCCCGATGGACGCCCAGTCGACCATCCGCTTTTCCCTGGGAGGTCAGACCAGAAAGGAGGATCTGGAGTTCACGGTTCAGGTCCTGCAGGAGATCGTGGAAAAGCTCCGGTACATCTCATCCACGGCCTGAAAAAGCGGGGGATTCACTCCTTTTCTCTGTTGATTCGAGTCGGATGAGTCTGAGTGAAACCAAAAGAAGGGAACCGTCTCCAGACCGGAATGTAAAACTAATGTAATCTATTTGTAATCCTATTTTGAATTCAAATATTTAGGTTGTGCGGCGGTTGCCGGGTGCACTATGTCTTCGGGTATGCCCAGATATCAAGGAGAACACCCAATGAGCTCAGAAAACCCTGCACATCCGCTCGGATCCCAGGCGAAAATCCTTCTCACCAGCGTGTTCGGCCCATTCGCGCAGGACGATGAATACGGCAGCCGCGCCATCAACCCCATGGAGCTCTACCATAACCAGGTCACCCGGGAGCAGGGGCCTTTCTCGCTGCGCATGTTCCACCGCTCGTTCGGGCTCATCCTCATGAAGGAGAACATCGACGCGCCGTGCACGCTGCTGGACTTTCCCGACCTCGAGCGCTTCGAGCAGGAGATCTCGGACAATGCGTACGACATCGTGGGCATCAGCGCCATCATGCCCAATATCGGCAAGGTGAAGAAGATGTGCGAGCTGATCCGGGTCCGCCTGCCCCATGCCGTGATCGTCGTCGGAGGGCACATCGCCAATGTCGAAGGCATCAGGGAACGCGTCGGCGCAGACCATGTCTGCCGGGGCGACGGTGTGCGCTGGTTCCGCAGGTTTCTGGGCATGGACGGGAACGCCCCGGTCAGGCACCCTTATGTGCCTTCAGGGTTCGGCACCCGGATCCTGGGCATCGGGGTGAAAGACGAGCCCGAAAGTACGGCCGCGATCCTGATCCCCTCGGTGGGGTGCCCCGTGGGCTGCAACTTCTGCTCCACCTCGGCCCTGTTCGGGGGCAAGGGCAGGTTCATCAACTTCTACGAGACCGGCGACGAGCTCTTCGCGGTTATGGACGGCCTGGAAAAAGGGCACGGCGTGCAGTCGTTCTTTGTCATGGACGAAAATTTCCTCCTGCACCGGGGCCGGGCATTGAGGCTGCTCGAGCTCATGGAGGAGCAGGGCAAGTCGTGGTCACTGTTTGTCTTCTCCTCGGCCAGGGTCCTGCAGTCGTATTCCATAGAGCAGCTGGTGCGCCTGGGTGTCTCCTGGGTGTGGATGGGGCTGGAAGGTCAGGAGAGCTCGTACCGCAAGCTCAACGGGGTCGACACCCGGGAGCTGGTGCGCGAGCTGCAGTCCCACGGCATCCGGGCCCTGGGCTCCACCATCATCGGGCTCGAAACCCATACCCCGCACAATATGGACGCTGTGATCGACTATGCCGTGAGTCACGATACAGTCTTTCATCAGTTCATGCTCTACACGCCCATCCCGGGCACGCCCCTGTACGAGGAGCACCGGGAAAACGGCACCCTGCTGGGCGAGGACGAGCGGCCCGCGGCCGACAACCACGGGCAGTACCGGTTCAACTACGTCCACGGGCACATCAGGGACGGACAGGAGACCGGGTTCCTCAAACACGCCTTCACCCGCGACTTTCAGGTGAACGGACCCAGCCTTGCCAGGATGATCCGGGTCATGATCAGCGGATGGGAGCGCTACCGGAATCACCCGGACGCCTGCGTCCGGAAGAGGTTCCGGCGCGAGACGCGGGAGCTCGGGACAACCTATGCCGCGGCCCTGTGGGCCATGGCGAGCTGGTACCGTGCCGACAGGCGGATGCATGCAAGGCTCAAGGACATGCTGAAAGACCTCTATGCCCTGTGCGGATGGAAGGCCCGGATCGCGGCCCCGCTCATGGGGATTTTCGCCCGTATCGCCATCGGCCGGGAGCAGAAGCGCCTGGAGAGCGGGTGGACCTACGATCCGCCCACCTTCTGCGAGAAGAACGCCCGCGCCCTGGAGCTGGAAAGGCCCGTGCCCGCCCGCGAAAAACCCGTACCCGTGAGGCAGCCCGTGTTCACCCCCCAAGCCGCGTCCCGGCAGTCCTGAACGGCACACGCCGAGGTTGGAGGATCTCTCCGGCCTGGGGGCCGGGCGGTTTCATCACGACGCCCCCGGCGTGTCCCCGGCCGCCTCGTGCGCAGACCCCGCGCTCCGCGCGGGCACACCCTGGTTGATATTATCCCCCGGGCGGCTATTATCTTTCTCGATGCGGCTTCTGATCAATGATGCAGCTGACAGCCATTGATATCAGAGGGATATCAGATTATTCACCAAAAAAACCGTGAAGGGAAAGGAAGCGCGGCAGGAGATGTCCGAGGTTGCCCTGGTCTATCCCTATGTATACCGGCACGCCCCCGATACCATGCTCTTTTATCCGCTCGGCATCGCGCAGCTCGGTGCATTGCTGCGTAAGGGGGGCGTGGATGTAGAGGTGGCGGACCTGACCTTCCGGGACATGGACCGTGCAATGGACGAGCTGGTGGCCTCCCGGCCCCGGGTCGTCGGCATGTACGTCGCGATCACCATGATCGACAATGCCCGGGCACTTGCCGGCATGATCCGCGAGCGCCTGCCCGGTGCGGTCCTGGTGTGCGGCGGCCCCATGCCCACGGTGAGCCCGGAACGGTTCGTCCCCGGCTTTGATGTCGTGTTCCGTGGAGAGTCCGTGCAGTCGTTTCCCCGATTCTGTGCCGACTATCTCAGGTCCGGCCGGCTTGAAGACGTGCTCTCGATGAGCGGCCGGTATCCGGGGATCTCATTCATGGAAAACGGCGCACTGGTCCGGGTCCCTGTCAGGCCCAGCCGAAAGAAAGAGCTCGACCGTCTGCCCGTACCCGATCTCAGGGATTTCGATCATGCCGGGTATCAGCGGTTCTGGAGGGAGCGCTCGGGTTTTTCGCCGGCGTGCATCATGACCACCTATGGCTGTCCCTATGACTGTTATTTCTGCTCCAAGCCCATCTTCGGGAGATATTTCCGCCCCCGGGCCATGGAGGGCATCGTACGTGAGATCAGGGCCATCCGATCACGGGGATACGACGGACTGTGGGTCGCCGACGACTGCTTTACCCTGGATATCGACCATGTGAGCCGCTTCTGCCGGATGCTGATAAAAGAAGACCTGCAGATGACTTGGACCTGTCTCTCGCGGGCAGAGCCGGTGCCGGACAGAAACATCGAGCTCATGAAGCAGGCGGGGTGCCGCAGAGTCTATTTCGGTCTGGAGTCGGGCAGCGACGAGGTGCTCAGGCTCATGAACAAGCATACCACCGCGGAGACGGCCGGGCTCACGGTGCAGCGCTTTGCAGAAAAGGGCATCCAGACCGCGGGATTCTTCATGATCGGATATCCCGGAGAGACGTACGAGACCATTGAAACCACCCTGAAGTGGGCCTTGAGCCTACCGCTCGACGACATCTCCTTCACGATACCGGTTCCGCTGCCAGGAACGCGGCTTTTCAAAAGGGTGTGCGGCATTCGTTCGGATATGGACTGGCAGTACGAGAATGAAAACCGCATGATCTACTCCTCTGAGTTCGACGAGGAATATCTCCGCAGGCGCATCGCGGAGACCCGGGAGCGGTTTTCCGCCCGCACAAGGCCGTGTGGAAGGGGGTGAACTTCTGTTGAGCTGGCGCCTGCCTGAGTTCAGGATATCGGACGAGGTCTCTCTGGTGCACGACCCCGGGGCAGGGGAGGGCAAGACTGCCCGCATGGGCAAGGGGCTCTTCCTGCGTATCCGGGGAAAGATGTGTGCGGGGGGATCGGCGGGCTTCGGGACGCCGGTCTTCAGGAAAGGCCTGAAGACCTTTTTCCCGACCCTGGTCTCGTTTGCCCGGACGGACGGGCGGTCGGGTGAGTTGGTGTTCGCCCTGGACCGGGCGCTTTCCTGGTATATAGCCGGAAAAAGGGCCCCGGCCTGCCTTACCGGAATATCCGAGTACCTGGTCGAGGTCTTCATGAGGCATACCGCTCACCAGGCGCGCCTGCTGAAAATCCATGACCGGATCCTCTCGATCTGTGCAGCCGAAGGCAGGATTCTCCCGGTTCAGGGTGTCGGGTTATGCCGGGTGGGCTTCCATATCTGCGGGCCGGATATCCATTTCCGCATGAACGGTTCGCTGGAGGCACCGGGCAGGCTCATCGCGCTCAATGAAACGGATGGGGAGTGCTTCGACCTCCTGCGTACCAGGGCCGGGGTGAGGCGGGGCTCCCGCATCCCGGCCTGGGAAGAGGCGGGTTTCGACACCGAGCTGAGGAGCCCGCGCATGGGCGTCGGTATCTCGATCCGTCCGGAAGGAGCGGGATCCGGGAGCTATAGCCTGTACTGCGGCAGGGAGGTGGGGCGCGGGCTGAACTGGGCCGGGTTCGCCCTCGCGGGCGAACAGGCGGTTTTGTCCTACCGGATCGGCATCCACGCCGTATGAACCCGGTCCCGATAACTGGCTCGAGGTTGAGATCGGGCGGTGTAAAGCTACCTATATATCAAGAGACAAGGACACGAGAGGATTTCCCCGTTGGAAGGAGGGGAAAAGGACGGTTATCTGCACAGAGCAGGCTCGATCTCATGCTCGTGGCCTCACCACGCTCATACGGATTCTTAAAAAAAGGCGAATGGGCGGAGCAAACCGGCCGGAAACGGCCCTTCGCCTGAACGGATACGGTTCCTCGTGAGGTCATACCTCTGTTTATGCGAACACCTCTGCCTATCCCGGCAGAGAGACTTGAAGAAAAGACCCTCTGAACCTCTGCTTCCCCCCGGGCCTTTTTTCGAGAACACGGGGAGGGAAGAGACATTAGAATCTTCGAGGGGCGCTTCAAGGGAAGAGCGCCTGAAGGAAGAGAGGCGGACCGATATGCCGGATGAAACCGAAATCACCGAGCCCCGCGAATCGCGCGCCGCGCAGAAGATCGCCGTGGGGTCGGTCGCGGAGGGAGTGGTGGGGGCTGGTGCGGCCACCATCGCGGTGATCGCGCTCACCGGTGTATTCCCGCAGATCCTCCTTTGTGTGGCAACGATCACGGCGGGCTCCGCTCTCATGCTACAGGGAGGGGCCATTGCCGGCAGATTCTCCGCCCTGATTCACGATACCTCTGCAGGCCGGATCGGGAGCGAGGAACTGGGTGGTGGCATGACGGCCGAGTTCATCGGAGGCGTGGCAGGCATTGTCCTGGGGATACTCTCGCTCCTGAATATCTACCCCCTGGTCCTGCTGCCTGCTGCGGCCGTCGTGCTCGGCGGCGCCCTCATCCTGGGGAGCGGCATCACCGCCCGGATGAATATGCTTCTGGTGGAAAGGATCGAGTCGCGCAAGATCGCCCGGGAAATAGCCAGGCAGGCCATATCGGCCGCCGCCGGCGTGCAGGTGCTCATCGGGGTGGCCGCCGTGAC
Organism: Deltaproteobacteria bacterium; assembly: GCA_018436855.1. Classification (GTDB taxonomy): domain Bacteria; phylum Desulfobacterota; class Desulfomonilia; order UBA1062; family UBA1062; genus Phosphitivorax. The sequence continues at coordinate 101,243 of JAHDKO010000005.1, forward strand.
ACTGGGCGTCCTCGGCCTGACCGGCTTGAGTCCGGTGCTGCTGAGCCTGATCGCGGTCCTCGCGGTCGGGATCTCGGATCTCCTGAGCGGGACGGCATTCGCGGGCAGGCTCGTGAATATGTTTCAGTGATGAGGTCTTCAGGCACGTCCCGCTTCCCATGTCCCGGTTGCAGGCTGCCGGTGCCGGGGGATCACTCCCCCATACCGTTTCATGAGCCGCTTCGGGCAGGAGTTGTTTTCGCCGGGGTTCAGCGAGAGGATGCGTGGTGAAAATGACGGAGGTGAATGCACCCCTTCCGGCGGAACGGACCGGGTTTTCAAGGACATCGTGTTCTCTGTCCGGAAAAAGGGGCCTACTGGATGGTCTTGCCGACCGCCTGTCCGATATCGTGGGCCTGCTGCTCGCTCACGGCCTTGCGGGCCTGCTCGAAGATCGTGCTCTCCTCCTCTTCGAGGTGATGTTCCGTCACCTCCTTGAGCACCTTCATCTTGGGCATCCAGTGCTCATCGCTGAGAGACAGACCGTCGAGCTCTCCCAGCAGGAGCTTGGTGACGTGATGCTCCTCGATCGATTCCAGGGCGGGCTCATGGGTGCTCCGCTCCTGTTCGAGGACCGGGTAGAAAAAAGCTTTCTTCGGCCTTCATGTGGGCATCGAGTCTGTTCTTCAACTGAGAGAACATCTCCATCCCCGACTGCTCCTTCTTTTCCATGAACTCCGAGAACATACTTCTGATTCTGTCATGATCGTTTTTGAGTACCGAGTAGACGTCCATTGATTTTCTCCCTTGTCGAGGTTATTGCCGTGCTTTTATCCAACCGTCATTTATCCCCCTGTCTGTGCGGGATCATGCCTTTGAACCCCCTGGTCTTCTCTCAGTGAAGAAAGGATTACGTCAGGAGGGGAAAGAACGGTCCGTGGACCGCCGCGCCGGGCTTTCCGTCCTCCGGCCTCCTGTGCCGCGGCCCTTTTCGGACCGGCCCTCTTTCCTTTCCCTGCCGGGTGCCCGTATGACCGGTCGGTCGTGGAGACTCACAGGGAGAGTGCACGGACAAGGATCCCCCGACAGTGCTCACGACCGGCCGAAGGGTGTGTTAGTGCCAGATTTCCCTGACATCCCCCGGCAGCATGTTTTTCACGTCCTTGATCTCACCTTTGGAGATTCTCTTTTCCAGGACGGAAAAGACGCTTCGAGCGGCCCGCTCGGGATCCACTCCCGGTGTCCGGGCGAGGTCTCTCTTCATGAGCGCGAAGAATTCGTCTTTGTGGCGCGCCTTGGCAGGCTTGTCCGAGGGGTCGTACCCCTCGTAGTACAGACCCCTGATGAGCATGGGGAGCTGGGCGCCCAGGTCCACCGCCTCGTCCACCACGAGCCTGTCGCGCAGGGCGTGCAGGGTGGAGTTCAGGGCGAGATACGCCTCGTTGCGGTCTTGTGTGCCCATTTCGTCCATTATGTCCCGTATCCATTCATTGGTCTGGTGAATAGTCCTTTCGAGTCCGTCAATTCCTGTGGTGGTCATGGCAACACTCCTTTTTTAGCACTCTTAAGACAGGTACCCCTTAAAAAGGGTTCTCCTACCCGTTCACAATCCTCCCGCCATTCGGATGCAGGACCTGTCCGGTCATATAGGATGCATCCTCCGATGCCAGGAAGACGTAGCAGGGGGCTACCTCACTTGGCTGGCCCGCACGGCCCATGGGGGTGTTGAGCCCGAAAGAGGCCACGTGCTCTTTGCTGAACGACGAGGGAACGAGTGGAGTCCAGATCGGCCCGGGGGCTACGGCGTTCACCCGGATTCCCTTGTCGGCCAGGTTGATGGCCAGAGAGCGGGTGAATGCCACGATCGCCCCCTTGGTGGATGCATAGTCGATCAGGGTCGGGTGCCCGGTGTAGGCGACCACCGATGCGGTGTTGATGATCGTACCCCCGCTTTTCAGATGGGTCAGGGCGTGCTTGGCCATATAGAACATGCCGAAGATATTCGACTTGAAGGTCCTGATCCATTCATCCGCGCTGATGTCCTGGAGGTCCCGGTGGATGTGCTGCTCAGATGCGTTGTTCACCAGGATGTCGATCCGGCCGAAGCGCTCAGCGGTCTTCCGGAGCGACTCTTGGCAGAAGTCCTCGTCGCCTACATCCCCGGCCGTCAGCAGGCAGATGCCCCCGTGTTTTTCCACCTCTGAGAGGGTGCTCTGTGCATCCTCGTGCTCGTTCAGATAGACGATGCTCACGCCGGCGCCTTCCCGCGCGAACAGGATTGCAACCGCGCGCCCGATCCCGCTGTCTCCCCCGGTAATCAGGGCCACCTTGCCCGAGAGCTTGTTCGCCGGACGATAGTCCTCTTTTTCCGTCTCCGGCCTGGGGCTGGTTTCCGTGCGGCGGCCCGGATGCCGGTCCTGGTGCTGCGGAGGGAATGTCTGTTTTCTCTTGTCCTCGCTCATCTCTCGTTCTCCTCGTTCGAAGGCATTGATTCTTTGGCGCTCCCGCGCATGCTGCCCGACATCTCCATTGAAACCCCGGGATATACCGGAAACGGCCCTGATACCGCCTCTGATGGATGCGGGACCTGTCCGGCACTGCCGCCTTCTCTGCACAGGGGCCTTTTTTCCCAAGCGTACTGTGGAAAAGGACGGTCTTATCCCACAGGATCAGTGTGAGGAAATACGCCGGGCCGGAAGCTGCCCCGGCATGCACCCGGCTATTGCCGCATGCCGGGGCTTGGGGCGACTGGTAAGGGTCGTGGATGTAAAAGGAATCCGTGCCGCCCTTCCCCGGCCGTGATCACGCCGGGGCCGGGCGCTCCCTCTTTGATCCCTATGAGAGAATCGTCCGTGAGGATGAAAAATGCAACGAACATGCCACGGCTGTCACGGCCGTGATGGATTCGAGAGCCGTACCGAGGAATCCCCGGAACGTGATTATCCTTCGAAGAGTTCTTTCATGCGCGTCAGGAGAGAGAGATCCCCCCGGGCCGTGTACTTCTGTTCCAGAAACATCTGCTGGCCGTCGGCCCTGTTGCACAGGATATCCATCCACAGGTCGAAATCGCTCCGGATGGTGAGGCCGGGCGATTCCGCCGCGCCCTCTGCCGCCTGGATCGCGCCGTTTTCCATGATGAGACGGTATGATCCCTCGTGACTGCCGCTGAAGTCGAACTGGATGACCGCGCTCATGCCTTGAGCCGCCTCGGGCACGAAGGCCGCCCGCATGAGCGTCATGAACTCGCCGGGGTTTTCCGGCCTGGGCATGAGACCTTTCTCGTGGAACTCGCGCACCGTGACGCCCTCGCGGATGCAGGTCTTCCACATCATGTCGCCCGCCTGGAGAAAGAGCCGGGGATCGTCGTGCATATCCTGCGTGATTCTCGACAGGGTTTTCTCCGAGACCGTGCCCTGCTCCACGATTTCCATGCCCGCCCGGCGGGTCGCGTCCAGGATGTCGGCCGCCTTGTGCCTCAGGGAGGGGGTGGTCAGTGCCTCGGCCATGGGCCGGTAGATCTCGGCCGCAAGTATCCCGAAGCGGCCGTACAGAAACCTGACCCAGGACGAGAGCTGGTCGAAGACCGAGTGTTCGGGAAAGCCCGCCACGGAGAGAAAGGCGACCCGGGGGTGCTTGTGGCGGAGCGGATGGAGCGTCTCATTTTCCACGGAGATGAAAAACGGCTGGAGCACGGGCAGGGTTCGTTCGATAAAGGCCTTCATGTCCGCATTGATGGTGAAATGGTACAGCGGAAAGGCGTAGACGGCCAGGTCGGCCTCCAGCCACTTGGGGAAAAGCTCTGCGGTCATGTCGTCCTTGATCGCGCACACCCCGGGGGTGGTGGTCCAGCAGCACATGCAGCCCCTGCACGTCCGGACCTTTTTCTCCCGCAGATCCACCACGTCCGCCTCGGCCCCGGCCTCCCGCATTCCCTCCACCAGTGCGTTGAGCATGATCTTGGATTTGCTCAGCCCCTCACTTCTCGGACTCCCGTTCAGTGCCAGCACCTTCATGACTTACCTCCTTTATGAATCAGTCATTGATATGTCGCCCGCGGCCCGGATCACTCCGCGTTTTCAGCGGTCCTGCTCGATCTGTCCGGCAATCCGTGCCGCGCTATGGGCGAGGTCTGCAAGAAGATGCCGTCCGGACTTTATAAGCACAAGAACTTGAACCTGTCGGCGTATTGTACGATCTCCGGCTCGATCTGCAGGAGCCGGGCCAGTGTTCTCTCCACGGGCTCCGGATGCTCCCGGGCGGGATAGATAGGACCGCAGCCGGGCCCGGAGGAAAAGGAGAACGAGAGCGAAGAGGCCTTTTTAAGATCATGGCCCGCCGTGCTCGCACCCATGAAAAAACCCGGGATAATAGATCGTATGTCCATACAGAGTATTCCAAGATATATATCGGAGGGATATGAATATCAAGAGGCTGCTTTCCTGCATAGTGCAAGCCTGCTCGGGGCGATGGGGGGCATCCCGGATGTAGTCTTTCCCCGGGCCCCGGACTTTTGTCATTGCATTCGCGGTGCAGCAGGGTTAGCGTTGCGCGCATGGCACGTTTTCTCCGCACGGAAAGGCCCCATATCGAATATCCCTGCACCTGGGTCTATAAGCTCTTCGGAAAGAGCCAGGACGCCATCCGTCGCGCGGTCGCACTGATCGCCGCCGGTCGGGATTACACGCTGGAGCCTTCCCGGAGCAGCCGGTACAATCGGTACCACTGCATGAACCTGGAGCTCCGTGTGCTGAGCGACGAGGACCGCCGCGGCCTGTCCGATGCGCTGAGCACCCATGAGGATATCCTCCTGGTCCTCTAAGGCCGGGCCGTCGGAGCGCCCGGGAGGGAGAGGGTTTCCCGGAGGCGTACCCGCTGTTTTTCGTTGACTTCAGGCATGCTTTTCACGCATATATCCATCGCCTCCGGAAGGAGCGGTTTTTTTGTGATCCCGCATTTTCGTTTCCGGCCCCTTTCAGGCTGACAGGCAGGCATGGGCCCCGCCTATCCCCCGCGGGACCCTGCGAGGGGTTCCCCGGGAAAGCCGGATACGATACGGGTCCAGGTCGCAGGCCTTAAGGAAAAAGACAAAAGAAGGTGCGCATCCCTGTGCAGCTGACCGAGTTGGATCATCAGGGTTTGATCGAAAAGACCAGACAGGATTTTGCGCCTTTCTACGACCGGCTCCGCTGGATCTCTCCCTCCGATGCCCGGCAGTTCGACCGCGAGCGCCGGGAGGTGCTCGACGCCCTTTCCCCGCGTGCCCTTTTCGCGTTCAACCGCACCAAGCCCTACACCCGAAGGCTGTCTCCGGGTTGCTGGCTCTGCGGAGAAGGTTCCTGGTCGTGCCTCTTTATCAACAACATCTGCAACGCCCGGTGCTTCTACTGCCCGTCCGAGCAGCAGACCGTGGATGAGCCGGGCACCAACACCCTGACCTTCCGGCGTCCGGAAGAGTACGTGGACTATCTGGAATACTTCGGGTTTACGGGTGTGAGCATCAGCGGGGGCGAGCCCTTCATGACCTTTGATAAGACGCTTTCCTTTGCCGCTGCGATCAAGAGGCATTTTCAGGACCGGATCTATCTCTGGCTCTATACCAACGGCATCCTTGCGACCCCGGACAGGCTCGCGCAGCTCAGAGACGCCGGGCTCGACGAGATCCGCTTCAACATCGGTGCCGCGGATTTCTCCCTTGAGCACGTGCAGCGGGCCGTGGGCGTGATTCCCCATGTCACGATCGAGATCCCTGCCGTCCCGGAGCGTCTGGATCTGCTCACCCGCCTGATCCCCGAGATGAGGGAGCGGGGAGTGGATTTTCTCAACCTCCACCAGATCAGGTGCACGGCCTTCAACCATTCCAGGCTCGCCTCCCGGAGCTACACCTTTGTCCACGGCCCCTTCACCGGGGTGGCGGAGTCCGAGCCCACAGCCATGAGGCTGCTTCAGCACACGGCCGAAGAGGGCATCGACTTGGGCGTGAACTACTGCTCGCTGATCTACCGCCACCGCTTCCAGGCACGGGCCTTCCGCCACCGCTGGGCCCGGCACCTGAAAAAGGACTATGAGGATATCACCGGTACCGGGATGATCCGGAGCATCTCGGCCGCGGCTGACCCCGTCGTGCTGCAGCGGATCCGGGAGGTCTGCGCGGCCGGGCAGGGCGATGGGGCATCCTTTCTGGAGAGACAGGGCCGCCTGTTCTTCAGCCGGGCGCTTATGGACCGGGTGGAGGGGATAGGAAAAGATCTGCGGGTTTCATACCATTTCCCCTCGATCCACCCCGGGGTGACCTACCGGAACATCTTCCGCGAGATACGGCTGGGTTCGGGGAAAACAGTGGTCCTGGAGAGGGCCCCTATGGCCCCGGACATTGCGCTGAGCAGCGGAGAGGGGGCGGCCTTCCGTTCCCTGACCGGTGAGTGCGAGGCCTTTCCCGACGATCTGGACGCCTTGTTCCGCCTGTTCCCCGGGATCGGGCGGACCCCCGAG
>JAHDKO010000063.1 GCA_018436855.1 Deltaproteobacteria bacterium
GATTCCTCCGTAGGGATAGGTGTTGGGGAACGAGCCGAAGTAGGTAAAATCCGTTATCTCAAGGTTCAGCTCTTCCCTGATCTCCCGGATCAGGGCGTGCTCGGCTGTCTCGCGCACGTCGACGAACCCGCCCGGAAGGTCAAGCGTGCCGATCTTCGGCTCGCGCCCCCTGCGTGTCATGAGCAGGCGCTCCCGGTCATCCTCGATCAGGGCCACCACGGCCGCCGCCGCATTAATGAAATACTCGAACCCGCACCTGCTGCACACGAACAACCGGCCGCCCCTGGAACACAGGCCGTCCGATCCGCACCTGGGGCAGAATCCGAACACGTGCTGCGGATACGTGCTTCCGGCATTGTTGTCTGTACAGTGCTGCAGCCGATCCTTCACAGTCGCTCCCTGCCCGGAACACGCGCATCTTTTCTGCTGCGGCCCGGTGAAAAACTCCGCATGTTTCTCCCCCATTCGCCTCTCTCCTCTGTGGAGAAGCGATGAAAGGAATACCTTCAAGACAGCCTCGGACGGCAACCTTCCCGCCCGCCGCCGAAGAGGACCGGCAAAGATGCCGCATCCTCATACAGCCGCGAATTTCGCGGCAGGGTCCTCATCATTTTCTCAGTCCCGCCCTCTCATGATAGACCTCGTCCTTCACCATCTCCTTGAGCCCCTTGAGGGTGAGGTACGGCTGGTCCTTGGCGAGCAGGTTGGATAGTGCCGAAGGAATGTATCCGCCCGGATCGGACCGGACCCGGTAGACCACGCGGGTCCTGCCGCCATCTATCTCGGTGAGGGTGGACTGCCCGGTCATGTAGGTCATCCTGACATATTTCTTCACCCTCGGCACCACTTCTTCCTCCAGGGCCTTCATGGTGATGACGGACTTCCCCCCGGCCCTGTCCACATCGATCACCGCATCGATCACCATGTCCCGGTCTTTGGTGGGCCACTGGGTGGCAAGGACGAAATAGACGAGCTTGTGCGACTCGGAGTAATCCTCGATCAGCTCGATATCACGGCAGAAGCCGTACCACTTCGGAAACGAGGGTATATCGCGGAACACCTCCAGGATCACCTCCATCGGGGCATCAACCTCGGTGATCCCCATGAACTCCTTTGCATCCATGCCTTGAATAGGCTTGGTGTACACCTCGATGCCCTCCCCCTCCTTCGCCAGGGTCCATCCCTCCTCAGTCGGCGCGCCGAATGCGGAAAAGGCGCAGAGAAACACGATCAGGACAACAGCGGGCACACTTCTCATCACGGCCACCCCCTTCTTCAGAATACACGGATGCTCCACCAGTTCTCTTTATCCTAAAAAGCCGTGCCGTTGAAACACAAATATGCGGTTCCCTCCCCCGTTCACAAGGGCGGGAGACAGGATTAAGCCCCCTAAGGCCTCGCCCGTTCCGCTTGGGAAAGAGGCGTATTGCAAGCTTCCCCGCAGCGATTTTCGTACAAAATCGACAGGACAGAGATGCACCCGTGCCCGCACTCGGCCCTTGAAGTTTTCGGCCGGTTGTGGCTATGTTCCCCCTGTCATCAGACAAGGAGACAGGCTCTCTCATAAAAGAAAGCCGGCGGAGAATCCCATGTGCGGGCGTTTTATCCAGATCTCACATCCCGAAATCATCAGGCTGGGCATCCCCGGCCTCCTGATCGACCCTGCAGTGCAGGAGGGCTTTGCGCCCCGGTATAATATCGCCCCCACACAAAACATCCTCACCGTGCTGAACACCGGGAAACCGACGCTCACCTGCACGCGGTGGGGGCTCATACCCTCCTGGGCCAAGGACCCTTCCATTGGGGCCCGGATGATCAACGCCCGGGGCGAAACCCTTCGGGAGAAGAGCTCGTTTCGTGGGCCGTTCAGAAAGAGGCGGTGCATCGTCTTTTCCGATGGATTCTATGAGTGGAAGTCCGAGGGCCGGAGCAAGGTGCCCTACCTGATCCGCATGAAGGACGCCCGCCCGTTCGGCATGGCGGGACTGTGGGACTGCTGGAGAGACGGCCGAACCGGCGGGGAGCTCATCACCAGCACCATTGTCACCACCTCTCCCAACGAACTGGCCGCGGCCATCCACCACCGGATGCCCGCCATCTTAAGGACGGAAGACTATCCCCTCTGGCTCGACCCCGGCACTCCCCGGGATGAGGCGCTCATGCAGTGCATTGCCCCCTTTGAGCAGGAGATGATGGAGGCATACGAGGTTTCACGGCTCGTGAACAACCCGGCGTTTGACTCTCCCGAGTGCATCCTCGCCCGCACATCGTGAGGCCCCGTGCGCCGGGCCGCCGCCGGCGCGTTCGCTACGACTCCCCTTCCCGGGGCACGATTTCGAGCAGCTCGATTTCGTACACGACCGTCTTGCCTGCAAGGGGGGCGTTGGCATCGATGATGACCGAACCGGGCAGCACATCGATCACCGTGGCGGAAACCTCACGGCCCTGGTCGTCGACCATCTCGAAGTCCATACCCACCTGGGGCGCCACCCCTTCGGGGAGCTCGTCTTTGCCGATCTGAAAAACGAGTCTCTCGTCATACGCGCCGAAACCCTCTTCCGGCTCGACCACCACGGTCTTCTTCTCTCCGGGAGACATGCCGGCCACAGCGCCTTCGAATCCCGTCACCACCTCGTCCTGACCGAGGGTAAAGACCAAAGGCGAGACGCCCACCGAGGATTCGAAGACCGTGCCGTCTTCGGACCTCCCGGTATAATTCACCTTGACCGTGTCTCCAATTTTTGCAGTCTGCACGAACAGGGTCAGCTCCTTTCATCGGCTTTATTAAGATATATGGCAATCTCCTTTCCAAGAGTCAAAGCCAATCTCGATCCCTGATCAGGGAATCACTCGACCTGTCACGGTGTATGCCCCTGCTTCCTCGATCCGCTTGACAATCCCATTGATTCTCTATAATCAGAGAAATAGTATTGTATTTCTTTTGAATTCCATTGCGTAGTGGAGAAGTGTCCTGCAACCTTTGTGTGTAATGAGATCAAAAAGGAGTATGCCATGAAAAAGACAGTCAGTATGTTTACGGTTGCGTTGTCGGTGCTGGTGAGCTCCGTGTGCTTCGCCTTCCATGTCGAGGTTCTCCAGGTGGGCGATATCACGGTGTTTCAACAGTGCTACGAAGGCTTCATCGACGAACTGGCAAAAAACGACATTATCGAGGGCAAAAACCTCACCATCAACCGGCACATCATCGAGGCACAGGCCGACGCGGGGCTGTGGAAAAAGGTCGGAATCCTGATGAGGATCAGAAGAACTGCCTCGGATATCGTCCAGGCAAAGCCCGATCTCGTGCTCACCATCGGGACACCCGCCACGAAATACGGCAAAGACAAAATGATCGGCAACGGCATCCCCGTGGTCTTCACCGGGGTGGCCGATCCCCTCGTGGTGGGGTGCCCGTCGCTTGACCGGCCGGGAAGCGGCATCACGGGCTCCACGCTCTACATCGACCCGCACAACGTGATCCAGATCGCGCAGCAGGCCTTGCCGAACATGAAGAAAATGGGCATGATCCACAGCGACGATGACAACGCCATCGCCTATGCGCAGGAGACCAAGGAAAAAGCCGCGAAGCTCAATGTTGAATTGATCACCAAAGAGGTTGAAAAATCCGCCGATATCCGAGCGTTTGCAGAAGAAATGATCGCCCAGGGCGTCGACGCCTTCGGGATTCCCATCGATTCATACTACGATCTCTCCGACGGAAAGGCCACCCGCGACCTGGTGGCTGTCTCGCATGAGACCAGGATACCGATCATCGCCTTTGTGACCCACACCACGCTGAAAGGAACCCTGCTGTACGTGGGGTGCAACTTCACGACCGTGGGAGGCCTCGCGGGCAAAAACGCGGTCGATATCCTCTGCAACAGCAAAAAGCCCGAAGAGCTCCCCGTGCTCAGGCAGGAAGACATGACGATCCTCGTCGACCCCGAGGTCATCAA
>JAHDKO010000140.1 GCA_018436855.1 Deltaproteobacteria bacterium
AAGGGGATCATGGGTGTCCTTGAAACAGAAGAAGGGCGAGCGGCATTAAAGGATTGGGCAAACCAGAGCTTCAATTTTGCAGACGAGAGTGCGTCTTTCCAGGAGAGGTCGATAAGGGCATGGAGGGCGAGCATCGCACTGCTGACCCTTCGCGGTGCGGGGCCAAAGGTTGCACAACAATATGCAGCTGAATCAAAGTATATTCTTTTACCACAGATTGAGAACATCAAAAGAATACCATCATCGCAAGCAAACAAAAGATTCGCCTATGAATCTGCAGTGGCGCAAGGGTGGAAACCACCTTATCCCCCTAATCTCTGGATTCGAACTTTTACAACAGCTGATGATATTAAATTCGTTCGAGTTCACGTTTCCAAAGGAAAACCACAGGGAAGTTTCCTTGTCCGAGAGAAAGAAATTACCCATCTGGGGAACGATGCAGAAAAAATAAGAGTGCATTTGGGCTTAAAAGACAAGCCCGGATTTATGTCAGATGTTATTGTGCCCAAGGGGACTAAAATGCAAGTTGGCAGAATAGGTGAACAATCGAATTTTGGATTACTTACCAATAGTGGATTCCAGTATGAGTTATTGCAACAAATACCAAAATCTTGTTTCCAGAACACGAGGCCACTCCAATGATACTGACAAGCGAACAAATAAGTATCATCGATGAAAAGATATGGATTAATTCTCATAAGACTGTGGTTTTATTAGATGTGTCTAGGAAGGAGAGTATATCTATTGAAGAACATAATGAGAATATATTTTGTATTGATCCTGGGAAAAGGATAATTTGGAAAGTTTCAGCACCCGCAAGCCCACATGGGAAAGATTCATTTGTGGCTATTGAGTTTGTTAATGGGACCTTAAGGGGAGAGCGATTTTTCGGTGCTGAGTATGAAATTGATTTGGAGACAGGCGTGGCTAAGGAAGTTGGATGGCACAAATAGGTTGATAAAACAAATGGCCAAGGTGTTCTCCATGCAGTATAAGCTGGAATCCGGTAAATAATCTTTTGAGTTGGTAGGTGATTACGCTAGATTTTGGAAATAACCAATTACGAAGATAATAAAAAATCATATAATCATATAATCATATTCATATGTGAGAACTGTTCATTGAAAATAGAATATAGCAGTTTACGACGCCCTGAACCGGCAGGTAGACGCGTACTACCCGGCGGTTGGCTCCCCGTACTACGAGACCACGCGCATCCAGACGGTCTATGACGCGAGCGGCAACGTCACCTCGGTGACCGAGGACAAGACAGGCCAGGCCGGGGCGGTCACGGACATCACCACGAGCACCTACGACCTCTTCGACCGGCTGGAGACCGTCACCGAACGCGGCCT
>JAHDKO010000059.1 GCA_018436855.1 Deltaproteobacteria bacterium
AACAACGAAGAATTCTGGATGAGCGGAGTCACCGAGGGCGGTTACATCGGGTTCAACAACTTCAGCATCTCTGCAGATCCTGCCGACGTGACCCTGGGCGCCATCTCCATGAAGGGCGCTGTGGCCATCGACGTGGTGACCAGCAATGGCGGCCCGACCGCATCGAGCGGCCTGTATAGCTATCTTCACTCGCTCTATGAGGCCCTCAAGCCGGCATACCCCTATATCAATTTCTCCAGCGAAGCGGAGATGATCGCCTTTTATGATTGGCTGGTCAACGATTTCAACCTCGGCGACCCGTCAATCCTGAATAACGGGCAGGACGTCGCTCTGGCCGCCCGCACATACGTCCGCTATGTTCAGTCAGGCCCACAGCTCGCCCTGAGTTACACCGCACTCCCCCTGACCGTTGTCCACATCTCCTTCCCGTCGGATTTCAACATACATGTGGGGATGATCAGGGGTGACGTTTCCATCGGCAACGATGCATACTTCGCGGGTTCCTACACCGGCACCCTGGGCGACATTTTCATCCAGAAGGCAGACCTCACCGTATGGCAGAACAGCTGGGTTGACATCTGGGCACACTGATTCACAGAATCATAGAGATCCTTTTCTACTTGGGGCCGAGTCCGATGCCCAGCTTCACAATGCCCAGGGTCGATTTCTCCCCCTTGAGCTGCTGAAACCCCAATATGCTCAAGCCGGAATCGTTGTCATCCCATACGAATGTCGCATTCTTCAGAAACCCGTTGAACCGTTCCCTTCCCTCGACCCCATCGACAACGGCAAACCACTCGTCTTTTTCGTTTGCTGCAAACACGAAACGATTTGAGCCGTGAACAAACTTTGCGAGCGCCACGCCGCCATACAGCTTTGATTCGCGACCATCCACGACAACGCACCATTTATCGCCCTTATTGGCCATGTACATGAGGTGGTTCGAATCCGGGCTGAACTCGGGCATCGTGACTGAATCGTACACCGGTCCTTCTTCTCCGTCATACACCATGCACCACTTCTCATCCTTCCTGGCCATATAGGCCAGGTGACTGGAATCAGGGCTGAAAAGGGGAAACAAAACAAGCTGATACGGCCCATACTTCTTGCCGTCTACATATGAATATGAATCTTTGCCGGTTACCGCGGTAAAATACAATCTCGACGAGTCAGGGCTGTATTGAACATTGCCTATCAAATCATAGGCGTATTCCTTCTTGCCGTTGATGATAAGGAAATTTTCTTTCTCCTCCTTCACGATGTACGCAAGGGATTGTGAATCCCCGCTGAATATTGGTGCGCTGATATTTTTGAACTTCTTTCCCGGCTTTCCGTCAACGACCATAACCTGTTTGTCCTTTACCAGGGCGGAATACGCAAAACGCGACGAATCCGGGCTGAAAGAGAAATACAGGGTTCTGTCATAGCGGGAACCTTCTTTTCCATCGACAACCATGAACCCCTCTGTCTTCTCCCCGGCCTTCTCGATCGCCGGATACGCGATGTGCCCGGAGTCGGGGCTGAACGCAGGGCCGGATACCAAGTCGTATTCCTTCCCTTCCTCTCCATCCACCACGACCACCATCTTCTTTCCCTTGAAGGCATAATAGGCAAACCGGCTGGAATCAGGGCTGAAAACAAGGTTTCCGTTCAGAGGAACCGCGGTGTATTCTCCGATTATCTTTCCGTCCAGGACGACCGCCATGTCGAGGTCTCTTTCGGCCACATAGGCAAGATGCCGGGAATCAGGGCTGAATTGCGGCGTGCTTACATCGATGAACCCTGCTTGCTCTACCGAGTCCAGTACGACAAACCATCTGGCACCGATTTTTGCCTTGTATGCGAGGTGTCTGGAATCGGGGCTGAAGATCGGAGAGTCCTTGCTGATGGTGTCATAGTCCTTTCCGGGCTTGCCGTCGAGTACAACGCGATACTTGCCGTCATTCAGTGCAATAAAGGCAACGTGCTTTGAGTCCGGGCTCATTTTCAGCGAGGGGACAATCACGCCCCTCTGGGACTCCAGGTCCAGAGGTATGACCTTTTCTTTCAATGCAGGCACTGCCGGGTTCTGGGCAACCGCGCACACGCAGAAAACCAGTATATATCCCCAGACAGACAGCACGGCCGTAATCTTCTTATCCATAAAAGCACTCCCCTATCCGGATTCAGGAATATGCAGGTCATTCATTCAATGTTGCCCTTAAAAACGATCACTTTCATCTCGCCTTTTTTCTCGCTTATCATCTCGAAGGTGATGCCGAGGGTATGCAGGCTCGTCTCAGAGTCGAACTCCAGAGACGCTCCCTTTAAAAACCCGGCGAATTTCTGCTCACTCTCCATGCCGTCTATCACCACGACCCACGAGCCTCCCTTCTGAGCCGTGAATGCAAGGTGCCTGGAGTCGGGTGAAAACTTTGGAATCGCCACGCCATCGTACTCGTTCGACTCCTTGCCGTCCCTCACCACTACCCACTTCTCGCCCTTCATCGCCATATAGGCGAAATGCTGCGAATCCGGGCTGAACTGAGGCGGGGCAATGAGGTCGTACAAGGCCCCGTCCTTGCCGTCGTGAACGACCAGCCATTTATCGCCTTTTTTGGCCGTGATGAGATAATGCTGTGAATCCGGGCTGAACACCGGCATGAACAGATCGCTGTATTTCCGCCCCTCCTTCCCGTTGATAATGGTCCACCAGTCTTTCCCGTTCCTTACGGTCAGGATATAGCGCGAAGAGTCCGGGCTATAGGCCATGTCTTTGATCTCGTCATATTTCTTGCCTTGGACCCCGTCGACGACCATGAGGCATTTGGAACCGTCCACGGCCAGATAGGCCATGTGCCTCGAGTCAGGGCTGAACATCGGGGCCGCCGGACTGGTGAAGAGAGGGCCTTCTTCGCCGTCCGTCACCATAAGCCCCTTGTCGCCTTTCTGCGCGGTGTAGGCAAACCGCGAACCATCGGGGCTGAACCTGAACACCCCGGTGTAGTCGTATTCCGGGCCTTCTTCGCCGTCTATCACCATAACCCACTTGCCCCCGATCTCAGCCGGATACACGACATGCTTGGAATCAGGGCTGAACACCGGCGCGGATACCCTATTGTAGACCTTCCCCTCCCGGCCGTTGACTACCACGAGCATCCTGCCTTCCTTGATAGCCATGTAGGCCAGCTTCTTCGAGTCCGGGCTGAATCGTATGTTCTGCTCCTGCGGGATGCCGTCATACTTCGCCCCCTCTTTCCCATCGAGCACGACGAACTGCTTGCCGCCTTTTTCCGCAGTGTAGAAAAGGCGGTTCGAATCATCACTGAACACGGGCACGCTGACGCTGTCATAACCTTTCCCTTCAACGCCGTCCCTCACGATCAGCCATCTGGTGCCTTTGAGTGCACTATATGCGAGATGCTTGGAATCAGGGCTGAACACCGGCGTGCCCTTTGCAATGGAGTTGTATTCCTTGAGGGGTTCGCCGTCATGGACGACGCAGAATCTCTTGCCCTTTTTCGCCACCCCTGCCACATGCAGCGAATCCGGGCTTGGTGTCAGGGATTCCAGAAGGATCTCATATCCCTTGATCGGCCCGAGCAGGATGCTGGTTTCTTCCCTCATGGTCTTGTCCGCCGCTGCCGGAGCTGCCGCAGGGAGAAAAACCATGGCGGCCAAAAACACGGCAAGGGGACACAAATTCTTTTTCATAGCAGATTCGCTCCTTTATATATTCTGTTTCAGAATTCATTGAAAGATCGCCAGTGGTTCCACTATACCGCTTCGGTCTGCAAGATGCAAGGGCGGCTCATGATCTCCTGACGAGCGAGACAAACTGACAGGCACCGGAAAAGCACGGTCGACACTGCTGCTGTTTTCCGGTTCAGGGAAACCGGTTTTCATCGAGTTCTCGAGCACTCGTGTGCGAGGCATGTTCTGTATCACGGTCTGAGCCCAGGGAACACTCAGGTCCTTTCTTCTGTCGCAACCGGCCTTGAGAGGCTTGCAGCCATGTTCGCGATATCCTGATCCATCACCAGCGGAACACCTGATTCAAGGAAATGATCCACATCGTCCATTCCTGCTCCCACTCCAACCCGGCATAGGGATTGTAGACGATATCGGTAAATCTTGTCGAGTTCAGATTCGTGCTCCCGTTGTAACCGATAAATTTATCCTTGAACTCGATACGGGTCACGTTCAGGTCTATGGCAGTGGGATGCTGAATCTGCTTGAGCAGGTCATGGAGGTTATGGGGCTTGGGCTTGGGAGAATCTTCTATGGTCAGCCCGATGCCCACGGAAAGGATCTCCATGTCGGACATGGGCAGGGGTCCGAACTGTTCATCGGGCACCGAAGAGGGCCGCGGGTCGTAGCCCAGGCGGATGGCCAGCTTTTTTATCGGCCGTATCTCCAGGCCGTAGCTGAAGTGCCAGGTGTTCTCGAAGCCCCAGGGCACCACCAGGGCATTCGGTCCGCCGGTATACCCGAGCATGCGGGTAAAACGTAACAACTGTATCTTCTGGTCGAAATCGACCTTGAGCTCTGGCCAGGCTTCCCAGTCGGTCCAGTTGGCATCACAGGTAAAGGTGATCTGCTTGATCGGCCTGAGCTTCACCCCGAGCTGAAGGCGGGCGGGCCAGGTCATGCTCACGGTAGCTGTTCCTTTCTGGTGCGGAACAGACGAGTACGGGAGATCGAACATGCCGGCGATGATCAGGGTGAGGGGCGATCTGCCGAGCCAGTCGACCGTCCTCCTGAACTCGTTGCCGTAGGTGAACTTGTAGTCGCCTTCCATGGTGGTCTCGGACTCGCTCTGATAGCAGGCGCCGAAGGCGAACCAGTCGAAGGGCTCCCACAGCATCCCGAAATTGTACGAGGTGGTGAAATAATCCTCAACGAGCATCTCCAGCTCTGCCACCTTCCCATAGGGGGTCATCCCGCCGTTGAACCACGGGGGAGGCAGCGTCAGCTCGGAAATGACCGGTATTTCGAGGCCCTCGGTCGATTCCCCCAGCGCCCCGGTCATGGCCACCATGGTGTTGGGAGAACGCATGTTCGTCTGAAAGCTGAACAACGTCACGCCGAGGCCTATCGATGCGCCTATGGAGACTGTATCGGTGAGCCTGTATGCCACCGCGGGAGCCGCCAGGACCATGCGCAGGAAAAACGCCTTCCTGCCGAGGAAGCTGTTCGGGTCGCCGCTATGGTGTTTAAGGCCTGCTGCAAAAGGCGCATACTGCCCGAAGCCAAAAGTCAGACGGGAGTCCGGGTCGGGCGGTCTGTAGGCAATGCCCATTGCTGCACCCGCAAGATACGGGATCTCGTAATCAATGATCGGGATCACCATGTATCCGCTCTGCTGCTCACCCCTGACGTCATCAAGCGGATCTTTTTCGAAGAATGCGCCAAAGGGCCGCCATTCCTCCCCGGTATCCGGATCGATTCCCAGATTGTACCGCGTCTCTCGCTGCGAAACCGTAAAGACCAGCGCATTGTCGAACCTCGGGCTCTCAAAGGCGGTGAGCCCTGCGGGGTTATAGTGGACGGTAAGGGCTCCGCACGCCTCGGGATACGCGGTTACGGCATTCCCCAGTGACGAGGCAGCGGGACAGACCGCAAGCTGCTCGAACAGCCCGGCGTGGCCGGCAGCAGGAACGAGGATCCACAAGGCCGGCACCAGGCAAATAAATCCTAACCTCCATGATTTCATATCTCACCACACCTTATAAGACAAAGGTAAATGGGGCCCTGAACGTCAATGAGAAGCCTGACCCCGTAAGCTCGTATCCGAGACCGAAAGACAGCGACGTTCTGTTGGAGACCTTCCAGCCGAGCCCGAATGAGATGGTGGCCGATACGTCGTCGCCGGACTCGGCCGGAGCGAGTTGGTTATAATGATACTTCGTGCTGAAATTGTACGTGTATGAAAAAGAAGAATTCACCGACACCTTGTAGGAAAGCGCATATCCGAGCCCCGCCCCGAAAAAGAACGCATTGCCCGTTTCCACCTTTTCGAGAATGATGGTATCCGTCAGCTTATAGTCCAGCCCTGTGGCGTCCATCTTATAGGTGAAGCCTGCATTCCAGAATGCCACCACCGGGTCGATCTGCTTGCTGAAATTCCCGGTGACGGAAAAGGCGTATATGCCGTCACCCGTAGAGAGCTCGGTCGCCGGGTTTATTTTGAATGTGCTTCTGCCCGTGGGGAAGGCCGCGGATACGCTCACGGTCGTACGGATGCCTCCCTCGCCCGACTTGAACGGCTGAACCGTGAACCCGGCGGAAATGTCCCCGATATCGGTTTCATCCAGCTCGGTATCGGTCCCCAGCTCGTTGTACCGGTATACAAAAGGGATGGATGTGCTGACGGCCAGGTTATCCAGGACACTGTACGAGGTGCTGATGATGTGTTTTATGGTGTGATCTATCTCGCGCTGGATGATGAGGGGCTGGCCCAGATACTTCTCAGAGGGTGAATACTGATAGAGCAGGGAATAATCGAGTCCAAGGGTATGCTTTGGGTTCATCGAATAGTCTCTGCTCACGGCCTCGAGCACCTCTTTTTCCTTTTCCTCTCTCTCCTGCTCGGTGATCTCGAGCTTTCTTCTGGCCCGGCTCTCTTCGGTCATCTCGTTGATCCGCTTCTCGAGATCTTCGATCCTGTTCAGCAATTCCTGGTTCCCGAAGCCTTGACCCGAGCCCGAGGTTCCCGGCTCCAGGTTTTCCGGAGCCTGCTCCTGGGCATGTGAAATTCCGAAAGTAATAAAACAGCACAACAGAACCACGATTACTGAAACTCGTTTCTTCACGCACAGTCTCCTCTTGCAACAAGATGCCAACAATCAGCGCACAGGCTTTTTTTGACCTGTCATTAATGGATGCCAAGCTTTCTGTACTTGTAATCTCCAAATGATTCCTTGAACCTGTGTTCGTTGTCAAGGATGGTTGAGCGGGCATGTTCCGTCAGGACGTTGCTCGTCATCGCAAAGTCCACAAGCCGCAGGTCTTCTTCTCTCAGGAGCAGGGCGTCAAGAGTGCGCTGCTCCGTGGTGACGAGGAAGAGAATGTCCTTGTGCCACATTTCCTGAAATTCCTGGATGGTGAAGCTTATATTGCCCAGATACGGGTCTGCGAAGAAAAGATGGTTGCCGTACACCCCCCGATATACGACAAAATGTATGTAATCATACAGCTCTATGGGTACGATACAGGGCATATCGAGGTCCATGAGATCCTCGATCTCCGCGGTATAGCCGGCCCCGTTGTAGCCCAACACCGTGACGAAATTCTTCATGTCCAGCAGGGAAAATGCCCTCCTCTGCTCGATCGCCTTGACATCGCCATAGGTCATCAGCCCCTGGATCACCTGCTGCTCGGTGAAGTTCTCGCCCAGATAGGAGTTCAGAAGTGTTGCGAGGGCCGCTGACCCGCAGCTGTAATCGAACTGCTGCTTGATGATGTTCTCATCCTTGAACGAGGAGAATGGCTTGACCTGATAGCGCAATGCCGTCGCGATCCCCGGCGTATCCGGGAACAGAACCATCTCGTTTTCGGGAATATTCTGCAGGGGATGGAGTGTGGCGAGAAAGGCAAGGATGATGAGAAAGCCGGCAAGTACCTCCATGTTCGAATTCTCCCAGATTTGGTGGTCGTTGTCAATTGCCGGGCATCATGATATTCATGTGGTGCACGGTGATCCCGTCTATTGCGATAGGGCCGAAATGGTTGCCTCCGAACTGCACGTTCTCCACCCGCATGGTACCCGACATGGGCACGTCCATGAACATCGAGGTGCCGGTGCTTATTCCATCGTTCCAGGTGGCGACATCCATGGTCACGGGAGAATCGTTCGCCATGTCTCCGAACTTGAACTTTCCGGAAAACGACCACGCAGTGGGGTCTTCCGGAGAGCCTGACGCATACTGCGAGAGATGGACCCCCTGCAGGTTGAGCGAACCGTTGTCGGTGTTGTAGGTATAATCCAGCGATGCCATGTTCAGCTCGGTCCAGTACTGCATGTCTATCCCCACCTCTCCGTTCGCCCTCGATCCGATAACCAGGGAATCCGACAGGCCCCTGGTCACGTCGGCAAGCCTGATGCTTCCGAGGTCCTGCTCGCAGAAGAGAAAGTTGCCCACCGTATAGGTCCGGGGATGAACGGCAGTCGACTGGTTGAGAATGATACGGGTCCTGCCGAGGCCGTCGGTAGCAATGTCAATGGTATTGAAGTCAGGGTGGAACGGGTCTATGGCATATTCATAACCGGTCTTCAGCGGCGTATCCATGGAAAAATACCCGCCTTCGCCGTCGTCCACGGTTATGTTGTCGAACTTGATCCAGTGCTGTTCAGGCTCGGTATCGGATATCCAGAACGAGTCCGTGCTGATGCGGATGCCCGAGTTTCCGATGATATACCTTATGCCGGCCTGGGCGCTTATCTGCGAGAGCTCCTGCTCCGGGATCTCGTTCATCAGCGCATGCGAGGAAAGGGGGAGGCAGACAATGATAATGATTGCGATGAATAACGGGAAAAAATTTCCTGTTTTTATCGATAGCATCTTCTCCTCCTTTTCCAGGCATTGTGAAAAACATGTGCACGGGCGTTGAAGCCCGTGCACATATCATTTCTTTACTGCTTCGGGGTCTTCTCCATAACAGACATCATCATGCGATCTCACCCCGAATGACCGTCAAGCGATTAGTGGGCCCAGATATCAACCCAGCTGCCGCCGGCGACCGTCACATCCATACCCTGCACATAGATGTCGCCCAGGGTTCCGAACGTGCCAGCTCCGAACCATGCATCGCTGCCGAGTGCCACGTCGCCCCTGATCGTCCCGACATGCAGATTGAAGGCGCCGGGGAAGGAGATGTGAACCGCGGAGATGGCAGGAACGTCGTCGTAGCTCAGACCATTTGCAAGAATGAGCTGCTCCATGGTCATACCGGGAACGATACCATGGCTGTCGAAGTAGGCAATCATGCTGGCCTGACTGGTGGTCGGCGCGCCGCCTGCTACCAGTACATTGGTGAGGTACTCGAGGTCGGGATAGACACCGTGAGCAGCGGTCACCACGTCGATGGCCACAGCGCCCTTCATGGAGATGGCGCCCAGGGTCACGTCGGCAGGATCTGCAGAGATGCTGAAGTTGTTGAACCCGATGTAACCGCCCTCGGTGACTCCGCTCATCCAGAATTCTTCGTTGTT